>JBIIAG010000049.1:0-5551 GCA_044240055.1 Crocinitomicaceae bacterium
GTAGCACCGTGTAGCAGGATGTAGCTACATGGTGCAGGGTGTTGCAAAAAAAATTTCTACGTTCTGAATTTGTTGCTGACATGTTGCTCAAAATATCTGGTGTACAGGTGAGCAACAAAAGGGGTGCAAAATGCGCCAAAAGACGAAAAATGACAGGAAGCCTAAAAACGCAAAAAACCCTTGACTAGCAAGGGTTTAGTTTATCTTTTGTTATGGATGTTTATCGATGCTTATCGGCGTTTATTTGCCGATACAAAACTTACTAAATATCGACCCCAAAATATCTGTATCCACATCGATGTGACCCGTGATGTTTCCGAGGTGACGCATCGCCGTGCGGATGTCCATCGCGATGAAATCTCCGGTGGTGCCGATGTGCAGTCCTTCTTGGGCTTTGCTTAAGGCTTCGTCGGTATTCTGTAAGGATTCATAATGACGTGCGTTCGATACAATCGTCTCTTCTTGGATGTTGAAATCACCCAAGACACAAGTCACTAATTGTTCTTTTAGCTCGCTGATTCCAGTGCCGGTTAAGGCGCTGATTTGTAAGCTGTCTGTCAAACGAGAAGTGTCTAAATCGACTTTGTTCGTCAAAAGTAAAACATGCTTTTCGGGGTGTTTTTCACGCAGATCTTTTACCCACACTTCAGTTTCGTCTAGGTTTTCGGAGTCGGATGCATCGGCTAAGCACAAAACAATCTTCGCTTGTTGAATTTTCTGCTGTGAACGTTCAATTCCCATCGCTTCGATGGTCTCGGTAGTTTCACGGATTCCCGCTGTATCGATTAAACGAAATAAGATTCCGTCGATGTTCAAGGTTTCTTCAATGACGTCGCGTGTCGTTCCAGCAATGTTGGAGACAATCGCACGCTCTTCGCCAAGCAATTGATTCAACAAGGTGCTCTTTCCGGTATTTGGCGCTCCAACAATGGCTACTGGAACTCCGTTTTTTATCGCATTTCCCAATTGAAAGGAAGAAGCTAAACGTCGGACCATGTGTAATACTTCTGCGACCATGTTATTCAAGGCACTTCGATCGGCAAATTCCACATCTTCTTCGGCGAAATCCAGTTCTAATTCGATTAAAGAAGCAAAATGAATCAACTTCTCACGCAATTCTTGCAATTCACTTGAAAAGTTTCCACGCAATTGTTTCAACGCAATTTCATGGGAATTTTTGGATTGTGAGGCAATTAAATCAGCCACAGCTTCTGCTTGTGACAAGTCCATGCGACCGTTTAAGAATGCTCGTTGGGTAAATTCTCCAGGCTCCGCCATGCGAAAGCCTACGCTTCCTAATGCTTGTAAAATTTGCTGTTGGATGTAAATGGAACCGTGACAAGCGATTTCAACACTTTCTTCTCCTGTAAAACTTTTTCCGTCATCGAATAAAGTCACTAAAACCTCATCAATGCGATCCCCTTCCAAATTGGAAATCCAACCCAAATGAACAGTGTGCGATTTTTGCACAGAAAGGTCTTTGGAGAATACCTTCGAAACGAATGATTTCGCTTGGGGTCCAGAAGTACGTATCATGGCAATCGCTCCAATGCCGTTCGCCGTAGCTAAGGCGCAAATGGGGTCCGAAGAGGAAGTTTTCATGCCACAAAAATAAGGAGGATTCTTGACTTATTGGTTTAAATAACCGGTATCAACAAGGGTATTGAAAAAGGCTTTTAATTGTTTGCGTTCTTTCGCCGTCAAATTGAAAGGAACAATCGCTTTGTTCTGCAATGGATGTCTGTTTCCGCCTTTGACGTAATGGTCCAATACCTCATCAATGCTTTCAATACTTCCATCATGCATGTATGGATACGTCAACGGTAAATTACGCAAGGAAGGAACTTTGAATTTTCCGATGTCCAGTGAATCATGGTGAATGCGAAAACGTCCTTGATCGCTTTTTCCCTCATAAGATGCATACAACCCATTGTTTTCCGCAACATAGGTCGTGAAATTTGGCGCGGGATGACATTTCGTGCAATACAAGGTTTCAGAAAACAATTTCCATCCGGCCTTTTCCGTTGCATTCATGGCGCGATCGTTCCCTTTTTGGTATTGATCGAACCGAGAATTCATGGAAATCAAACTGCGCTCATACGCCGAAATACTTCGAGTCAATACCCAAGCATCAAAATCTCGGTGGTAGATTTCCTGTGCTGCTTTTTGGTACTCCGGATCCGCTCTCAATACTTTCATCATGTCCTTCATGTTGTGGCCCATTTCCGTTTTCTCTTGAATGGGAACAATGACTTGCAATTCCAAGGTTTCAAGGTGTGCATCGAACATCGCTGTTTTCAAAAAAGCTGAATTGAGTAGGCTAGGTGAATTACGTTCCGTGTGTTGTCCTTTGATTCCTTCGCTGACTGTTAAATTGTCCGTAAAAGCTCTGCCTGGTTTGTGACAAGTCGCGCAAGAAACGGTCCCATCTATGGAAAGTCGTGTGTCAAAAAACAATTTTTTTCCTAATGCTATTTTCGCATCCGACTGTGGATTGTCAATTGGCGTTGGAACAACAATTCCAACATTTAAATCTAGTGGACTCTTACACTTCGTGAAGGAAAGTCCCATCACGATTAACAATAAAAATGGACCGGAAAAACGGATGATTTTCATCAGAATACAAGAACTTGTCGGCTTTGTTCTTTCCCTTGTTGATCTGTATATTGAATGAAATACATTCCTGGATTCAAGCTAATCCAAGAAAATTGTCCGGCTGAATTTCCTAACGTTTGCTTGCGTATTTGACGTCCAGACTGATCTAAAAGGATGATTTCTGTTTGTGTATCTTGTCCGAACCATGTACACTGAATCGCTCCTTGCTGTGAGGAAACTTGAACCGTCGCTTCATTCACCGGTGCTATTCCAGCTGTTGCAGGTTGTTCGAAAACATTTTGAGTGTTGACATTTTGCATTACTGAGACATTCAATCCTGTTTCGCCGTGAAGTACTCCAAGTGTCGCTAAATTGATTCCATTCAACCAACGATCGATGTGACACTCAAAATTCAAGTCGATTTGGCTAACATTGGAATTCGTTTGAATCACATTTGTATTCGTAACTGTTTTCTGGTTGTTGTTACCAAGGTTGTGTAATTCAAAGTAAGATTCTGGAACATTATCATTGTTTCCGTCTGCTTTCCCACCAGCAATCATGTGCATATAACCAGATGTCCATCCCCAATACATCGACGGAGATTGAAAACTCAAGGCATTCGATGCATCATACGTTGAAATGTCTTGTGCTAACGCACCAGCTTGTGTATTGAAACGTTTTGGTACACCTATCAAGAAATTTACTTGTTCAATGTTGTTAACAAACTGTGCGCCCAAATAAACGGTGTAGTTTGTTTCATCGATTAAATAAACGGTTTCCTCTAAATTCAATACTTGTCCGCCGTCATGAATGAGGGTGATATCTGATAAGTAATACTTGAAATGATCAAGGAAAACATCTTGGCCATTATTTCCTGTATAAACCGTTTGAGTTTGAAAGGCCTGAGAATTAAAAACAGGTGTCAATCTTAAAAAAACGTTTTTTTGTGAAAGTCCCATAAAGGGCAATAACAACAGAATCAAGAACTTTTTCATACGATTACAATTTATGGAAAATATACAATACTTCATTTTTCATCAAACGGAAACGCTCGATTTGTTCCGTAGAAAAATGCTTATTCAAATCAAATTCTGTCACAGTGAATCCTGCTTTTTCCAACCATTGTGGGTAATCCTTACCGAACAATCGCACGTGGTCTTTTTGCCAAAAGTGTTTTTCGCGTTCAGCCGGACTCGTAATGCTTGGGTCTTCGTAGGTCGTTTCACGAGAAAAATCTTGTGGTACTTGCATAATCGCCCATCCACCAGGTTTCATGACGCGGAAAAGTTCTCGCATACACTGAAGTGGGTCATCAACGTGTTCCATGACGTGATTGCAAAAAACAACATCAAAACGGTTATCTTCTAATGGGATTTGATGCAGGTCAAAGTGAATATCTGCCAAGGGAGAAACTAAGTCGCCCGTTAAATAGTTTAGGTTTTTTTGCGCACGGAAACGATCAATAAAACATTGCTCTGGAGCAACGTGTAGAACGGATAAATTTTCCGCTGTAAAGAAATTGCTTTCTTGTTGGAGGTACAACCACATCAAACGGTGACGCTCCAAGGTTAGGTCATACGGACAAAGCACATTTTCTCTGTGTGCCACGTCGGAACCGTAGGATAAAAACTTCGAAAAGGATCGTTCACATACCGGACATTCCACCTTATTTCCTCGGTACAAAGTAGGAGCAAAAAGACGGAAAACATAACTCAATCGGATGAGTAATGGTCGTGGTAAACGATTCAATAATAACTTATACAACTTCTTCACTATTCAAAGGTAAAATATAAAAGGCAGATATTGACTAAATTTGTACAAACTCATCCACAGAATGGCCTCTTTTTTGTCCTTCGAATGTACTTTTTATGTCCAAAAGACCAACGCTTACTGAACCAATTGCGACGACAGTTCCTCATGTTTTAATCGAACATGGACACCAACGCAACGACCCCTATTTTTGGATGAATCAACGTGATTCAAAGGAAGTATTGGACAACTTACAAGAAGAAAATTCCTTTTGCGAGGCATATTTTAAACCCATCAATGAGCTTGTTCAAGGACTTGTGGATGAATTTGACGCGTGCATTGATCCGAACGATGTTAGTTCTCCCTTTATTTTACAGCAGCACACCTATCAAATCAGACAGCAAGAAGGGAAAGACTATTCGATTCTTGTCCGCTGGGAGAAGGAGGAAGAAAAGGTGTTTTTAGATGAAAACGAACGTGCTGAAGGACATTCATTCTATGAATTAGCCGATTGGAGTCCTTCCATGGATGATCAGTTCTTAGCCATTAGCGAAGATTTCATTGGAAGACGTAAATACCAAATACGTTTTCGGAATAATGAAACGAATGAGTTTCTTCCAGATTTAATCGAAGATACAGACGGTAGTATCGTTTGGGCAAATGACAATCAAACGGTTTTTTACATAAAAAAGGACCCTGAAACCCTGCGTGAATATCAAGTTTTTCGTCACCTCTTGGGAACGGATTCCTCGGAAGACCAATTGGTTTTTCAAGAAGATGACGAACGTTACTATGTTAGCATCAGTAAATCCTTGACGGACAAATACGTGATGATTCATTGTTTTAGCTCTTTGACCTCGGAAGTTTCTTTGGTGGATGCAAAAAACCCTGAGACAGCTGCCCAGGTGTTTTTACCGAGACAGCAAGGACACCTGTACGAAGTAATACACCATGAATCCGGATTTTACATCTTGTCAAACGACAAAGCACCTAATAAGAAAATCCTATTCAGTGAAAACAATCCAGCGAATTTAGAAAACTGTGAGGAGATTGTTGGACATGATGCTTCCACCTTAATCGAGGGATTAACAGCATTCCAAGATTTTCTGTTAATCGAGGAACGTCAGAATGGTTTACGGAAATTCAAAATCAAAACATCCGTTTCGGAAAGTTACATTTCCTTCGATGAAGAATGTTATTTCCTCGG
>JBIIAG010000050.1:0-5358 GCA_044240055.1 Crocinitomicaceae bacterium
ATTCCGGCAAAACGGCCAATTTGATAGATGTTATCATTAAAATCTGTTGATGTATAAGCAGTATCGTCAGTGTAATCCCCGTTTATTTTAGCCCAAATAAAATCACCTGAACTATTGAGTTTTAATGTGAAAAAATCTGAAGAGAAACCAAATGAACCATTACTATAAGGTTGGACTGGTGTTAAGGTAAATATAGCTGTTCCGGGGTCAAAATCAATTTGCCCATAAAATTGCCCAGAAATCACAACGTCATTATTACTCAAGATCGCTATCGATCGCCCTGCGTCAATGTTGCTTCCGCCAATAGACTTTGCCCAAATTAAAGATCCATTATTGGTGTATTTTGCCACAAAACAATCTGCATAGCCGTTGCTGTTTAAAATATAGCTGTTGTTGCTTGGGTCAAAATCTGAGGCACCTCCAAATTGTCCAGTAATTAGAAGATCATTATTGTGATCTAAACATATTTCGGCAGCATTATCATTATCCGCGCTAGTAGCTAAACCAACCCCTCCGATTTGAATAGCCCAAACAAATTGCCCCGTATTATCAAGTTTTTGAATGAATATATCTTCAGTGCCTACTGGAGTTAAGTTGAAAACTCCAATACCTGGATTAAAATCAGTTTGACTTGTGAATGAACCAATCGAATATGAATTACCTAAATCATCCACTACCACTCCAGTACCAATGTCATAGCCATTTCCGCTATTGGAAACGGCCCAATCAAGGGTTGGGACTTGTGAATAAACAAGTGAAAAATTGATTAGAATTAAAGAGGTGATTAAAAGCTTCATTTTTTCATATTTCAAACAAATCTACAATAAAAGTAAAATAAAACAACCGAAAGTGTGTAATAAAACAACCTATTTTATGGGTGTGTGTTTCACAGCATTGTGGAATTTTGCTTCATGGAAGAATTCAATATTGGTGAACAGATTAAAGCTGTTTTGGAGTCCAAGGGAATGTCTGTGACGGAGTTTGCGAAGCGCATCAATAAATCCAGGGAGAATTGTTATTCCATTTTTGCCCGAAAAACCATCGATACAGGTTTACTGCAAACGATCAGTACCGTTCTAGCACATGATTTCTTCATGCAGTTCAGTTCCTCCTACCAACAAATGTCCGAAGAAACGCAAAAACTGCGCGACGAAAATACGCTTCTCAAAGAATACTATTCGCTGTTGAAAGGGAAGGAGTGACGAAATTAATGCAATTGTTCTTCAATTGCCTTCTCTAGCTTGTCTATAGATCCCGGTTCTAGCCCTGTTGCTTTATAGACAACTTGTCCTTGTCGATTGAGGATGAAGTGTGTTGGATATCCTTGAATTCCTAATTCAATGGTTTGCTGTTCTGCGATACTAAGAACGGTGTAATTGAAATCTGTCTTTTTTAAGAAGTCCTTCAATTGATCCGGTTTGTTCAAAGCGATGGCTAAAAATTCCACGTCGTAACCCTTGTATTTTTCGACTAACTTATTCAAATCTGGAATCTCCATCTTACAAGGTTTACATTCGATGAACCAAAAGTTGATGACCGTGATTTTTTCCTTTTTGGGATTGAAATCAGACAGTTGAACTTCTTTGTTTTTTAAGGTGCGCAATGAAAGATTTGCAGGGATTGACTCGTTTGCTAAATCAACCTTCTCCACGGGGGCATTCATGCGCATCATCATTCCTTTTTCCTGCTCCGACGCACATCGAAGTACGAACGCTTTTACTTCTTTTCGGTCATTGATAAATGGCTCAGGAATGAGGTTTCCTGTACCTAAATAAAAATCGAGGCTATCTGAAGGGATTTGTTTTCCATTTTCAAGGCATACCGGAATAGTTTTACCATCTAACATGAGGGGCTGCGAAAAATCCAAATCTGTCGGTTGGGCTTTGTGTAATTTGGATAAGTCCACTTGTGCAACGGTTAATCCTTGGATTAAGCAAATGGAGATTAACAGGATGGTTTTAAACATGGTGTATAATTTAGAAATTAAACCTCAAACTTAACTAGTTTGTCTGAAGTAAAAATCGGCCAGATTAACCCAAGGATCAAGTTGCTAAAGGATTAACGGAGTGTAATTTATCATAAAAGTAGCTGAAATCCTTGAATTTTCAATTATTCTTGCTAAACCCCTACCTTTGCAGCGTGTCAAAATATTTAAGCATAGCGAAGATAAGCGAAGGATTCTATAAGGAAAAAGGATCTAAGTTTTATGCATTTGCCATGCCTTGTAAAACAGAGGAGGAAGTCAAGGCGTTTATTCAAGCGAAACGGAAAGAACACCACCAAGCCGTGCACGTTTGCTCTGCTTTTCGCTTAGGAAGTGACAAGAAACTGTACCGGGCTAGTGACGATGGCGAACCATCAAATTCTGCTGGACCACCAATTTTAGGACAAATTCAATCGTTTGATGTCAGCAACGTATTGATTGCTGTTGTACGCTATTATGGTGGTACAAACCTAGGTGTCGGTGGACTGATTACGGCCTATCGTACAGCAGCAAAGGAGGCTCTTGAAAACGCGGAAATCATCGAATGTGAAGAGGAAGTGGTTTGGGAACTCCAATTTTCCTATGCAGAATTGCCGCACGTAATGAAGTCCCTGAAAGCCTATCCTTGCACCATATTAACACAAGAATTATCTGATATTGGACAAATATCCGTTAGTATTCCGAAGTCTCAAGAACGGTTAATGTCTGAACTGAAAGAGTTTAAAATCAATCCCTGAATTTTTCCTTTTGGTAAGGAAATAAGTCAGCCATTTCTCCTGAGTAATAAAATTCATAGGCGACAGATCCAAAGGTATATTCTTGATCGCGGATTTTAAAATTTGATCCACCGACAGAAGGATTTTTCTTTGGAACAGACTTGACATATCCAAGATTGAAAATGGACGCGAGAATTTCTGGTCGATCATCAATGGGAAATCCAGCTCTTTGCCATTGCATTTTTATTTGTTTGATAAACAATCCTGCATATAAATAAGAATAATAGTGATCCTTATATTGTACCAATCGTTGAATGCGAACACTATTGGTATCGTTGTGCTTGTTTCTATAATTGACTGTTGAATCATAGTCTAACACATGTTCGAAATTTTTCCCTAAATAGTATTTAGAGGTACTATCCGTCAAGTAATATTCAATGTTTTTAGCTGTATTTTCCTTGATTCCAGTCACACCATAGGAATGATTTGTTTCTAATGCAAGGGATTTTAACGGAGCAACAAAGGTTTTGAAGCGTTCGCGGCGTGAGTTGAATAGGCGCACTTGTTCTCCTACCAAACAGGCAACAATATACCTTGGCTCGACACCCGCTACTTTTGCCGCAGAATCGATGTATTTTTTATCCTTTGATACAGCTTCTTTAAAGTATTTCCATTCTACGATGTTTGTCCAATCAAATGCACTCAAATTCGAGGCTTTGTCACTCATCTTTTTCTTGTTAATGATGGTTTGAAGTTGCTCTTGATATGCTTTGTTTTTCATTAATTTCAAGTCGATTGCAGCTAACATTTGCAGCGCTAACTTATCATCTTTGGAAGCTGTCCATGCATCCATAATGGAATTGGCATTTTTAGGATAATACTCATTCAATAAGTGGATCCGACTTAAAATCTCATTTCGGTAGAAAGCGGTGTTTGAACTATCAATTTTAAACGATTGGTTGTATTTATCGTGAATTTGTTGGTAATAGCGATTGTTGACATCTACAGAACCACCATCATTGGTAAAATTAAACTTCATTGCCAAAAAAGTACCAACGAGGAAAAAACCGTAAAGTGCAAAGCCGTAAAGTGCAATTTGATAGGGGATTTTAATCCATTTTTTTTGTAAAAGAGTGCGCATATTTTAATATTAACAGGGCTTTATACTGATTAATGGAGAACAAGTTACACTTCGTTTTATTTACACTAAAAATTGGAGTTGGTTTTCTTAGAATGATTACTTTTAAAGTATGGCTTTAGTAAAAGAATGTCGTGGGTTTACACCACAATTTGGTGAAGATTGTTACCTAGCTGAAAATGCAACTGTTGTGGGCGATGTCGTAATGGGCAACGAGTGTTCCGTTTGGTTCAATGCGGTTATCCGAGGAGATGTTAATTCCATCCGAATGGGAAATCGTGTGAACGTACAAGACGGCGCGGTGCTACATTGTACCTATGAAAAAACAAAAGTGAATTTAGGCAATCATGTTTCCATCGGACACAATGCGCTTGTACATGGATGTACGGTGGAGGATAATGTCTTGATTGGCATGGGTTCAATCGTCATGGATGACTGTTACATCGAAGCAAATAGCATCATTGCGGCAGGTGCCGTTTTGTTGGAAGGTACGCGTGTGGAATCTTGGAGTATCTATGCAGGTGTTCCAGCGAAAAAAGTAAAAACCTTGAGTCCAGAGTTGTTTGCAGGAGAGGTCCAACGCATCTCCAATAATTACGTCATGTACAGTGGTTGGTTTAAAGATAAAAAAGACTGATCATCAAAAAACGTCCCTAATTTCGTTGCTACTTTCCTGTTTTCTTCTCATGTTTGAATGGGGCATCGCAGCTTAAATTTTCATCAGTTAGGCACTTTCTGAAGTAGAAATCGTAATTTTACTCAACAAAATTGAGTACTATGAAATACGATCGAATCGACTCCAATCTATACATCGCGAATAGAAAGAAATTTACCGAACGAATGACGGCAAATACGTTAGCGGTATTTAATTCTAATGATATTTTTCCAATCAGTGCAGATAGCACGATGCCTTTTCAACAGCACCGTGACATATTGTATTTATCTGGTGTAGATCAAGAGGAATCGATTTTAGTTCTTTTCCCAAATGCGAGTAATCCAGCGCACCGAGAAGTGTTATTCTTGAAAGAAACAAGCGATTTAATTGCTGTTTGGGAAGGAGAGAAACTGACAAAGGAAACAGCTTTTTTAACTTCTGGAATTAAAACCGTTTATTGGTTACAGCAATTCCCGACCATCTTCAAGCAACTGATGGCGGAAGCGCAAGGAATGTATTTAAATACAAACGAGCATTTGCGTGCGAATACGGAAGTAGAAACGCGTGAGGATCGATTCATCAAGCAAGTGAAACAAGATTATCCAGCACATCAAGTTCACAAGTCGGCTCCAATTATGCATAAAATTCGCTCGATCAAAGAAGCGGTGGAATTGGAATTGATGCAACGCGCATGTAAAATTACTGAAGCGGGTGTTCGACGTTTATTGGCTTTCATTAAACCGGGAGTTTGGGAATACGAAATCGAAGCGGAATTGGCGCATGAGTTTTTGCGCAATCGTTCCAACGGATTTGCCTACACACCGATTGTTGCTTCAGGAAAAAATGCCTGTGTATTACATTACAT
>JBIIAG010000013.1:0-61722 GCA_044240055.1 Crocinitomicaceae bacterium
TTGAGAGAAACTGGACTAGGTATTTTCTATACGTCCGTGATTTTATTCTTTGGGTTTATCATGTTTGTCTTTTCACAATTTGGCGGTACGAAAGGACTAGGATTATTAGTTTCTATTACGATTCTTGTTGGAATGGTTACCAACTTAATTATCCTTCCTTCTCTATTGTTAACCTTTGAACGCAAATCGTTTGTAAAATCATTCGAAGAACCTTACTTCGATATTTACGATGAAGAAACGGACTATGATACAGATAAATTAGAAGTAGAAATTGAAGGGCTTCGAAAAGAAATTGAAGGATAGAAAAATATAAACGCATAAAAAAAGACAGCTTTCCAGCTGTCTTTTTTGTTTTCTATAATTGTGTATTAATGATCGTTTAATTTTTTAACCATCGTGAGGATCGTTGCCAATGCAACCGTTTCACCAGTTTCATCATAGACATCCACTAAAAACTTAACGATTCCTTTTGGAATATCATCTTCACTACGTTTTTCTTGATCAACTTTTTCTTTCACTGTAAATCGCACTCCAATTGTCGCACCAGGATAAACAGGTTTTGTAAAACGCGCATCTTCTAATCCATAATTTAAAAGTACAGGCCCTTTTTTCGGATCTACAAATAATCCAGCTGCTTTGGAAAGGATAAAATATCCATGTGCAACGCGTCGCTCAAAAATCGTTCCTTCCAAGGACGTTGCATCCATGTGTGCATAGAAATTATCTCCGGAAACGTTCGCGAAATTGACGATATCCGCATCTGTAACAGTATGTTTGTGCGTAAATACCGTTTCTCCGATCACCAATTCCTCAAAGTGCTTTCTAAACACGTGCGGATTTGCTTCCGGCATCTCTGCTCCAACTTGGAATTGCTCTGTGATGGCAGTTATTGTCGTCGGGTGACCTTGGATAGCTGTTCGTTGCAAATAATGTAATACGCCACGTTTACCACCCATTTCTTCGCCTCCTCCCGCTCGGCCTGGGCCGCCATGTGTTAACAAAGGCATCGGAGATCCGTGACCAGTACTTTCCTTGGCACATTGTTCATTTAACACGAGAATACGTCCGTGCATACTTGCAGCACCAACGACATAATCACGCGCTTCTTGGTTATCTGGTGTGACGATAGAAGAAACTAATGAACCCTTACCCATTTTTGCTAATTCGATGGCGTCATCGATTTCTTTATAAGGCATGATTGTCGCAACAGGTCCAAACGCCTCTATTTCGTGGCACGCAGTCTGATGGAACGGATCATCATTTCTAAATAAAATTGGAGAGAAAAACGCATCCCTTTTTGCTGATGAGCCTACGATATCAAAATGATCTAAGTCCCCGAACACAATGCGCTGGAACTTACTTAATTCTTCCACAGAAGAACGAACGCGATCAGCTTGTAAACGTGTTGCTAAAGGTCCCATTCGTACTCCTTCTTCCGACGGGTTTCCAATTTTCGTTGATGCTAAACGTGCCGAAATCGCTGATTGAACTTCATCAATTAATTCCTCTGGAACTAAGATTCTTCGGACAGCCGTACATTTTTGTCCCGCTTTTATGGTTATTTCTTTGACCGTTTCTTTAATAAATAAATCGAACTCTACCGTTCCAGGTATTGCTTTTTTACCGAGGACAGTTGCGTTTAGTGAATCCGCTTCCAAATTAAACGAAACACTTTCCTGAGAAATGCGCGGCAAACCTTTTAAGATTTTTCCTGTTGCTGCACTTCCTGTAAATGTTACCATGTCACGTGCGTCAACATGATCCAAAATTCCACGGCCCAATCCGCAAATCAATTGTAGTGATCCTTCTGGAAGTATTTTCGACGCAATGATATCACGTACGACAACCTCCGTTAAGTAACATGTATATTCTGAAGGCTTGACTAACGCTGGTACACCTGCCATTAAATTCACGGCGATTTTTTCCAACATCCCCCAAACCGGAAAATTAAATGCATTGATGTGAACCGCCACTCCTTCTTTGGGAACCATAATGTGATGGCCTATAAAGGTTCCATTCTTGGACAATGGTGCGGCAGAACCATCTACATAATAGGGTAAATCTGGGAATTGTTTTCTCAAGGAAGCATTGGCAAATAAATTTCCGATTCCTCCTTCGATGTCAATCCATGAATCAACTTTCGTTGCGCCGGTCCAAGAACTCACTTCATAATAGCGTTCTTTTCGTTCCATTAAAAAAAGTGCAAGTGCCTTCAGCATGCGGCCTCTTTCTTGAAAAGTCATTTTTCGCAAGGCTCTTCCTCCGGTACGACGTCCATAATCCAATACTTGCTCATAATCAATTCCAGCACTTGAAACAGATCCTAATTCGACATTTGTCACAGCATGAAAGAGTTGTGTTTCTACTCCATCACCGTTCATCCAATTTCCTAGGATGTAATTTTGAAAAGTACTCATAAACGAATAATTACAAAGAAGTTATCCAACGGATGAGGTCATTACCATTGGCATAAACCATTAAGGTTAATAATAAAACGATTCCAACCATTTGAGCGTATTCCAACACTTTTTGAGGTGCTTCTTTTCCTGTGATTATCTCGTATAATAAGAAAACCACATGACCACCATCTAATGCGGGAATTGGTAGGATGTTCATAAATGCTAATATGATGGATAAAAGCGCCGTCGACAACCAGAATGATTCCCAATCCCATACTGGAGGGAACATGTTTCCAATAGAGGCAAATCCACCGATAGAGGTAGCGCCTTTTTTCGTGAAGACAAATTTAAATTGAGAAATATAATCGGAAAGCGTGTTTTTACCATATGACATTCCAATCGCTATACTTTGACCTAAACCATAGTACTTCGTTTGAATCGCGCTAGAATCAATGAGGATTTTCCCACTTGTTTGGAATCCGATTGTTCCATCTTGTTTTACTTTCGTTTTTAACTCAAGGGTGTCGGTTCCGCGCAATACTGTCAGATCTGTACGTTTTCCTTTTGCTTGGTAAAGTCCTTTGGATAATTCATCGAAGTAAGTGACTTTTTGATTGCCAACGCTTAAAATGATGTCATCTTTCTTTAATCCTGCTGCTTTTGCTGGGGAATTTTTTACTACTTCTCCCACACTATGTTTACTTGATCTTAGTCCGAAAGCAGGTAGTGCACCAACTTGAAATAAGGTGCGATCAATTTCTTTAGGCAAACGAATTGTTTCTTTGGATCCATTCTCGTGTAATACAGTCAAATTTCGAACGCCACGGAACATGATTCCTTTATTCAGCTCATCTAAATTCAAGACTTCTTTACCTTCAATCATTAGCACTTTATCGCCTGAAGTCAAGTGGTATTTTTCTAGATATGGATGTACACTTAATCCATGCTCCAAATTCACTGGTTTCAATTCCATTTGTCCCCAAGTAAAAACAACTCCTATGTAAATAATGAAGCCGAGTACAAGGTTAACCACAACACCTCCTACCATGATGATTAATCGTTGCCACGCTTTTTTCGAACGGAATTCCCATTCTTGAGCAGGTTGCTTTAGTTGCTCTGTGTCCATCGACTCATCAATCATCCCAGCAATTTTCACATATCCACCAAGTGGAAGCCAACCAAATCCCCATTCAGTAGTATTTGGATCTTCCTTCCATTCTTTTGGAGAATCCTTTGTAAACCAAGCTGTTTTCGTAAGCCCATTTACTTTTTTTCTTCTGAAAACGGAAAAAAATGGATTAAAAAACAAGTAAAACTTTTCTATTCGTGTTTTAAATAATTTAGCGGGAATAAAATGACCGAATTCATGTAAGGTCACTAAAATCGCTAGTGATAAAAATAACTGTGCTGCTTTAATCAAAAAATCCATGTTTCTTTTTTATGAATAACAAATATACGCTTAAAAATAGACCTAGTTTTTACTCTTACGAGTTGGGTTTTAATGAGCTTCTAACCAATTTGGTGCGATCTTCCATTCTACCTCCATTGGAACAACTAATTTAATCGCGTTTTCCATCGCTTCCTTCACCAATGTTTGCATGCGCAATTCTTCTGAAACATGCACATCAAACACAAGCTCATCATGCACTTGCAAGATCATTTTTGATTGTACATTTTCGGATTTCATCGCATGATCAACTGCAATCATGGCCATTTTTATGATGTCCGCAGCCGAACCTTGGATGGGTGCATTTACTGCATTTCGTTCCGCATAACCACGCACTACAGCATTCGCTGAATTAATGTCTGGTAAATACCTTCTGCGTTTCATGATTGTTTCTACATAGCCTAACTCTCTAGCTTGAGCAATGACATGGTCCATGTATTTTTTAATGGTGCTATATTGCTCAAAGTATGCATCAATGATTCCCTTTGCTTCCGTTCTGGAAATAGATAAGTTTTGTGCGAGACCAAAAGCAGATTGACCGTAAATAATACCAAAATTCACTGCTTTTGCTGCACTTCGTTGATCACGTGTAACCTCATCCAATGGCGTATGAAAAACTTTTGCCGCAGTAGCTGCGTGAATGTCGTGTCCTTGTTGAAACGCCTCAATCATATTTGGATCCTCACTTAATGCGGCAATTATTCTCAATTCAATTTGAGAATAATCAACTGCCATTAGCTGAAAATCAGAACTTCTCGCCACAAATGCACGGCGTATTTCCCGTCCTTTGGCGGAGCGAATTGGAATGTTTTGCAAGTTGGGATTATTTGAGCTTAATCGACCGGTCGCCGTAACGGTTTGCATAAAATTGGTGTGGATGCGTCCATCTATCTTATCACACATTGTAGGAAGTGGATCAACATACGTGCTTTTTAATTTCCGTAATTGTCGGTACTCCAATATCATGGGAATAATTGGGTGGTCATGTTCATGCTTTTGAAGGATATCCTCCGATGTTGCATATTGACCTGTCTTTGTTTTCTTTGCTTTGCTTGAGATTTTTAATTTCTCGAAAAGGACCTCTCCTAATTGTTTTGGGGAATCGATGTTAAAATCTTCTCCGGCCGCAGCTTTAATTTCTTGATCCAAACGAATCAATGTATTATCTAGATCTTTCGAATAATCAATTAATGCCGGAACATCAATTGAAATCCCTTCGAATTCCATGTCCTTCAATACTTTAACCAAAGGCATTTCCATTTTGTAAAACAAGTCCGAAAGATGAGGCTTTTGGATTTCGGGTTCGAACAAGGTTTTCAGTTGTAGCGTAATATCTGCGTCTTCACAAGCATAATCAGAAATTTCTTCTGGTTTGAGGTCACGCATGTTTCCTTGACCTTTACCTTTTTTACCAATTAACGTTTCGATGGAAACTGGTTGATAATTCAAATAGAACATCGATAAGAAATCCATGCTTTGTTTTGCTTCTGGATTTATTAAATAGTGAGCGATCATCGTATCAAAAATAGGCTCAGCTACTTCAATACCATAACGCTGCAATACTTTGAGGTCATACTTAATGTTATGGGCGATTTTTTCAATGGAGGGGTCACTAAATAATGGCTTGAATTCTTCCACAATTTTCTTTGCGGAGTCAAAATCGTACGGAACGGGAACATAAAATGCTTCCCGAGCTTTATAAGAGAAAGAGAATCCAACAAGATCAGCATGGAGTGCATCAATATCCGTTGTTTCGGTATCAAAACAAACCTGAGAATGTTTTAATAAAATTTCCAACAATTCTTTTCGTTCTTCAGCCGTTGAAATCAAGTGATAACTAGGGCGTTCCGTAACAATGGTTTTGTAATTAGCTGTTGGAGTAGCCTCTTGTGGTTCAATCATACTTTGAACACCGAACAAATCTAATTGTGAACTATCTTTTGGTTCCTTTGAAGTAGCCTGATTCGTTGGTGCAGACACAACAATTTCCTCTCCGATTACACGTTTTGCTAAGGTTCTAAACTCTAATTCCGTAAATATCTGCATGACTTTTTCTGCATCAACGTCACACATTTCCAATTCAGACTCGTTGAACTCCACGTCAACATCACAAATAATCGTTGCCAACATTTTTGAAACCCTTCCTTGATCTGCAAAATTGATGACGTTTTCTTGTTGCTTTCCTTTTAGTTCATGCGCATGGTCAATTAAATTTTCTACTGACCCATATTTTGCAATCAATGTTTTAGCCGTTTTTTCACCAATTCCTGGAATTCCTGGAATATTATCTGATGCATCTCCCCAAAGTCCTAAAATATCAATCACTTGTTCTGGGCGTTCCACTTCAAATTTTTCACAGACTTCTTTCACACCTAAGATTTCAGGTGGATTTCCTCCTCGTCCAGGTTTGAACATAAAAATGTTCTCGCTGACAAGTTGTGCATAATCTTTATCCGGCGTCATCATATACGTAGTAAACCCATGTTTTTCTGCTACTTTAGCTACAGTGCCTACTACATCGTCCGCCTCAAAACCAGGAACCTCTAAAATGGGAACATTGAATGCTTCTACAATTTGTTTTATCGGATGGATCATAGAACGGATATCTTCCGGCATTTCTTCGCGCTGTGCTTTATAAGCGGCAAATTCTTCTTGACGATGTGCAGATCCACCTGGCGGATCAAAAACCACAGCTAAATGTGTCGGTTTCTCATTCTTAATCACATCAATAAGCACATTGGTAAAACCAAAAGCGGCAGAGGTATTTTGACCTTTCGAATTAACCCTTGGATTTTTGGAAAAGGCAAAATACGCTCGATAAATTAAAGCATATGCATCTAATAAAAATAGTTTTTTTGGTTTGTCAGCTGATAGCATTATTGTTTGTCTAGATTAAGATTTAGGGATTTCGGAGAAATCGTTTTCGAATAATTTACCGGTATTTTTATTGGAACAAATAAAAGTCCCGTTTTTACTTTTCCACGCACCTCTAATTGAGCTGTTTCTTTAAAACGATATCGGATCAATTTTCCCAATATTCCGTCAGCAAATTTTACATGAACAAGCAGGTTAACTTCCGTATCATTTTTTGATTTCAATCGGATTTTTTCGTCAATATACAGATCCCCTAGTTTGTCTCCATCGACAAATAACTCTAGTGTAGATGGTTTGATTTTGATGGGCGTCCATGTGTTATTATGAACGGTGGTATTGAAACGCAGCGCTGCCTCATTCAAATTTAAATTTTCCAATTTCATGGTGTTATTAACAACCTCAATTGGGTCTTCAAATGTAGCACAGGATGAAAAAAGGAAAAGAAGGAAAAGAAAACTAGTCGTTTTCATTCAACATCAATTTTGTATAGTTGGAAAAGAAATAAGGAATTGTTTCAATGCCTCTATAAAAGTTGAAAAGTCCGAAATGTTCATTTGGCGAGTGAATGGCATCACTATCAAGACCAAATCCCATCATCATGGTTTTAAGTCCTAGTTCTTGTTCAAACATAGCAATAATAGGAATACTCCCGCCACTTCTAACTGGAATCGGTTTTTTCCCAAATGTCGTTTCATAAGCCAAACTAGCCGCTTTATATGCAATAGAATCGGTAGGTGTAACCACGGGTTCGCCTCCATGATGTGGCGTTACTTTTACTCGCACACTTTTTGGCGCAATGGATTCAAAATGATTCACAAACAATGTTGTAATTTCTTCCGATGTTTGATGAGGAACCAAACGCATAGAAATTTTAGCTTGGGCCTTTGAGGCAATCACTGTTTTTGCGCCTTCACCTATATAACCTCCCCAAATTCCATTTACATCTAAAGTTGGACGAATAGATCCGCGTTCCATCGTTGAATACGTTGCTTCCCCATGCGTTTCTTTAATGTTTAAGGCTTGACAATAAGCGTCATTAGAAAAAGGAGCTTTTGCCATCTCACTTCGTTCCTCAATCGTTAATTCTTGAACCGTATCATAAAAACCAGGAATGGTGATTCTTCCATTATCATCATGCAAGGAGGCAATCATTTCCGTTAAAATATTAATAGGATTCGCTACGCAACCTCCGTATAATCCAGAATGTAAATCTCGATTTGGACCGACAACTTCCACTTCAACATAACTTAAACCCCTAAGTCCAGTTGTAATGGATGGAACATCATTCGCAAGCATTCCTGTATCGGAAACTAAAATGATGTCTGCCGCTAGTTTTGCTTTGTTTTCTTTGACATAAATTGCCAGGTTCGGACTTCCTACTTCTTCCTCTCCTTCAATCATAAATTTCACGTTGCAAGGAAGCTCATTCGAGGCTAACATCGCCTCAAAAGCTTTTACATGCATAAACATTTGACCTTTGTCGTCACAAGCACCACGGGCAAAAATTGCTCCCATTGGATGTATCGGTGTTTCTTTAATCACAGGCTCAAATGGTGGAGAAGTCCATAATTCGATTGGGTCAGCAGGTTGAACATCGTAATGACCGTAGACCAAAATGGTTGGTAAAGACGGATCTATCATCTTTTCAGCATAAATGATCGGATGACCAGCCGTTGGACAAATTTCCACAGCATCTAAACCGATTTCACGCATATGCTTTGCTAAATCCTCCGCACAACGTGCCACGTCTTTCGTGTAAAAAGGGTCAGCCGATACAGAAGGGATTCGCAATAATTCTATTAATTCTTTCAGGAATTTATCTTTATTTCCTTGGATGTAATCTTGTGTGTTTTTCATGCCATCTAATTGAGACTCAAAGTTGCGAAAATTCATTGATTTTTAGTTATTGAAACATTATATTAATTTTGTCATGCAACCATTTCACTAAACCATGGGTCTTAGTGTCAATTCAATAAATTATGATAACATCAATACGCCTGTACCTTGTTTTAGCTTTTAGCTTGCTAAACACATTAAGTTTTGCCCAACCTATTACTGTTTCAACTGCACAAACACCCCAACAATTGGTGGAAAACGTTCTTCTTGGCGCAGGGGTAACCGCTTTAAACGTAACAATAAATGGTAATCCTTTATTATCAAATGTTCCACAAAGTAATGTGGCATTTTTCACGAACTCCAACCCTGCATTTCCAATTGACAGTGGATTAGTTTTAACAACAGGAAATGCGATTGGTGCGATTGGTCCAAATACTCAAGGTTCCTTTACGAATAATACTCCGCCAACATCACTAGTTACCTCAGATCCACACTTAAATGACATTGCTGCAGGAGGCGTGACAAATGGAGTCGTATTAGAATTCGACTTTATTCCGCAAGGAGATTCTGTGATTTTTAACTACATGTTCGGGTCAGATGAGTACCCTGAATTTTCTCCATCGTCATATAATGATGCCTTCGGATTATTTTTGTGGGGACCCGGAATCTCCGGTACTTTTGTGCAAGCTGGATATCCAAACGGAGGTGCAAACATTGCAACCATTCCCGGTGGTATCCCTGTTACCATCAACAACGTAGGAGATGTTTCCAATACAAATTATTATGTGTTTAACGAGAATTTCTCCACATTAACCTATGGGGACGCAATCCAATATGATGGCACAACTGTAAAGTTAACTGCGGCTGCGGCTGTACAATGTAACCAACTTTATCACATTAAATTGGCGATTTCGAATGTTGGAGATCAATCATACGATTCTGGTGTGTTTTTAGAGGCAGGAAGTTTTAGTTCCGCTGCGGTAGATGTGGCCGTTGCAACCGTTTCTGGTGATACAACAATCGTTGAAGGATGTACGTTCGCTGATTTTATTTTTACGCGTCCAGCTGGGCAATTAAACGATACACTTATCATCAATTATACAATTGGTGGAGTTGCGCAAGAAGGCATCGATTACAACAACCTAATTAACCCTATTACCTTTTTACCGGGTGAGGACACAGTTATCATTAACCTAACGCCTATTCAAGATAACGTAACCGAAGGATTCGAATCTGTTGTTATTTCTGTTGAAATCATTAATCCATGTGGTGATACGATTATTTCATCCGGAACGATTTACATTGGTGAAGGACCTATAATTAATATAACTGAAACCGACCTAACCATTTTGTGTGCAAATGATAGCGTGCCACTCAGCGCATCAGCATCCGGGGGATACGCACCATATCAATACGAGTGGACCAATATTTCCGGAGTGCCGATTAGTACCAATGATACCATAATCGGAGCTATCAGTACCAATGGAACCGTTCAATACCTAGTAACGGCAACCGATAACTGTAACTTTTCACAAACAGATACAGTTAGTTTAACCTTAAATCAAACCATCGCTATTGATACCATTTTTACAGGACCAGCAACATGTCAACCAACGGGATTTGTTTCCGTTATGGCGAGCGGTTTGAATGGTGTTCCAACTTATACATGGACTGGACAAGGTCCGGGCGGTTTTATTGATGCCTCTGTTTGGCAAAACCTACCTACTGGTTGGTATTATATTACCGTGGAAGATGACGTTTGTTCCATTTCTGACAGTGCATTTGTCGGTATTCAATTTGCACCTAATGCAGATTTTAGTCCTACACCTGTTCAAGGATGCGCCCCATTTGACGTAATATTCCAAAACAATAGTACGAATGCCAATAACTACTCTTGGAACTTTGGTGACTCACAGACAGCCACAAGTGGGAATTTAAACAGTGTATCACACCAATATACAGGTCCTTTTGGGTCCTATACTGTTCGACTTATAGCTTTCCAAAGTGCACAATGTTCAGATACTGCATACTACACCATTCAAGTAAATGTTTGTGGATGTACAGATCCAGTTGCGTTAAATTATAATGCAGGAGCAAATGTGAATGATGGTTCATGTGTCTATCAAACAGGTTGTACAGATCCAAATGCCTTGAACTATGATTCAGGGGCTGTTGTTGATGATGGAAGTTGTTTTTACCCTACTCCGATTGTTGAAGCACCAAATGTATTTAGCCCTAACGGAGATAGCATAAACGATGCTTTCTTTTTAAACACTATTAATGTGGTGAATTTAGAGTTACAGATTTTCAACCGTTGGGGAAATCTCTTGTTTGAAAAATCAGCTGACAACCTTGTAAATGTTCCAAGCAAAAATCCTAAATGGGATGGTAAAATCAACGGTGTTTTAGCGAATGAAGGAGTATACTTTTACAAGTACACAGGAGACAATGGTTTTGGTGAAGAAGTAACTGGTCACGGATTTTTACACCTTGTAACAAAACCATAACTGTTGATGATCCTCCATTGGAAATGAAACATGAAACATGAGAAAAACCTTTCGGACTGCTAAAATTATTGTTCTTTTAGCAGCGATTTTCCTCGTTTTCTTTGCGTTTTTGTTTTTCCGTTTGAGTCAGCCTGGTTCTTTAGCAAAAGGAGATAGGTATTATGGCGGCGTGTTTTCATATTCGCTTCCTGAGAATATAAACAGTTTGTTTCCCCAAGAAACAAATACTCTTTCCGACCTTAGAATCATTAGTCAATTATTTGACCCGCTTGCTAAACAATCTGATTCCAAGGGCACAATAGAAAATTGCCTAGCTAAATCCATCCAAATCAAAAAGGACGGTAAATTAGTTTGTATAAAACTAAGGCGTGGCGTTTTGTTTAATGATGATGATTGCTTTACAGGTGTTTCACGTGAATTAACTGCAGAAGATGTTGCATTTACATTTAGTTTAGCGTGTTCTAATAATGCCATGAATCAATCCGGAACCTTACTAATGGGTAAAATTCTTGGGTCTGTTTCTTATTATAAAAATGGGGTAAAACCTGAAAAATCAACTGTATCAGGAATTCGCATCATCAACCCTTATGAATTAGAAATAAAATTAACCCGTCCGTATAATAACTTTAAACAACTTTTAGCACATCCAAGTTTAGGGATTTTATCTAAAATTTCTTGGGGTGTTTACGGTGCAAAACTTCGTTTACACCCTGTTGGTTCTGGGCCGTTTTTGATTAAATCTATGTCAGATACCGTTTTAAAACTGGCACGAAATGATGAATATTGGCGGCACGATCAATTTGGAAATCAATTGCCGTACCTAGAAGAAGTTCACGTTTTGACTAACACGACATTAACACAAGAATACCCGCTTTTCTCGAAAGAAAAAGTGGATCTTTTGTTCGACTTACCCGTAAATGACCTAGAAAACGCCTTTGGTACATTAACAGAGGCCAAAAAAGGAAAAAACTTACTTCATCGAGTTCACATTCAAAAAGCATCTAAAATACACTACCTCGCGTGGAATCTACATTCTGAACCATTTAAAAACCCACTCGTGCGAAAAGCTTTTCAGCTTGCCATCGATAGAAATTATATCTGTTCTGAAATTTTGAGAGGTGATGGACAGGCGCTTGATCGTGGATTTATTCCAACCTGTGCATATTATTCAAATCCCAACCTAGAATTGATTCAGCAGGATTTAACACGTGCGCGTAAATTTTTAAAAGAAGCTGGTTATGATGAAAAAAATCCTTTTCCAACCATTTCCTTTTTAATAAACAACCAAAAAGGCAGTAATGCTGATTTATGGTGCAAAGAAGTTTGTCGGCAATTTAAAACAGGACTTGGGATAAATATTCAGATTAAATATGTTGGAACAAAGGAACGTGATAATCTGATCAAAACAGGAAAAGCACAAATGTGGAAGACCGGTTGGGTTGGAGATTATCCGGACGCTGAATCATACCTCAGGTTATTTTATCAAGAGATTGGAGAAGCGGAATCAATTCACACTTACTTTTATCAAGCGCGATATAACCGTTTATACTTAAATTCCATCTTGACATCAAATAAAGAAGATAAGCTTTACTATCAGCGTGCATGCGAACAAATCATCGCAAATGAAAATGCTATTTTGCCTATTTATTCAGAAGACTTTTTTGTACTAATTAACCTTCGGGTGAGAGGTTTTGAAATGAACCCATCTGGAATCATTGATTTTTCAGAGATCTACCTTAAAACCATCGAGAATTAACTGCTTAATTCTGTAATGATGTTTCTACCCATGATTTTCCCCAGTTTTCGTATTCTTCCGCAGACCATAAAGTTGGATAAAAGATTCTTTTTTGAAAACGTGGAGGTAAATACTTTTGCCAATTTGTACCACCGGTAGCAGCAATATCACTTGCTTCACGTGCTAAATACCTCACAGCAGATTTGTAATGTGCTAAAGGCCAATTCACATTGACATTTGTGTCATTTTCTCTTAAGACATTTTTCACTTCATCATCTTCTTGGTCTTCCTGATTTAATCTTAAATAAGATTGCCACAGATTTTTATCTCTGCAATGCTCACCTTGTGTGATAAATGACGAACGATATTTTTCTTCGAATTGAATTAACGTCAATGTTTTCTTTCCTGTTTCAGATTCAGTTGCTCCTTCCTTCCAATAAATATGTTCAAACATATCTTCGATTTTGGATTCAATAGTGAAAGCTGAACGACGATCTTTAGCAACCAATTGCAGAAAATCTGTGCTGTAGATTTCAATTTGTCTGTATTGAGCAGATTGAAATCCACTTGCTGGGAGCAGTGCCATACGAAATTGTAAAAACTCTTCCCTATCCATGCCTTGAATCATGATTTCAAAACTCTTAATGAGCGCATCGAAATAACGATTAATACGAGTAACACGTGAAACGAAAAACGCTTTCGTTAAATCTTGCTTTTGACCGATTTGCTCAAATTCGCGAAGTGCCAACTTAAAATACAACTCCGTAATTTGATGATACATGATGAAAATAGTCTCATCAGGAAAATTTGTTTTAGGTTTTTGTAAGGTTAAGAGTGTGTCCAGTTGAATGTAATCCCAATATGTTGTCACATCAGTGTGAAGTAATCCTTCTAAATATGATGTTAAATTTTCACCTAATGACGCATACTTTTTATTGAGTTTTTCGAGTAATTCCTGTGTGATTTCCATATGCGATTAAATTTGATGTTCGAAATTACATTTTTTTTCTTTAACCACTTTATTTTTAGCTTTGTGCTCTAACTATAATCGATGATTAATTACAACCCCAAGAATTGGCTTTCCTTTATTTTCTCTTTTCACAAAAGTGATACAGTAACAATACTATGGAAAGAGCTCATATATATTGGACTATTAACAGCTCTCATTACATTTTTAGAAATTCATTTCTTTCCTAACGCTACGTATTTAAAAAACCTAACTACAGTCTATTCATTACTTGGATTTGTTATTTCACTTTTACTCGTGTTTAGAACAAATACGGCCTATGATAGATGGTGGGAAGGAAGAAAAATGTGGGGGGCAATGGTAAATGATTCACGCAATTTTATTTCCAAATTATCCGTGTTGGATTTAACTTCTCAAGAAAGAGAATATTTTGAATATCACTATCCACTTTTCCCTGTTTGTGCGAAAGAACACTTAAGAGGTCAACGTTTAGTTGCTCCGGAATTTATGAACCCAATGGATTCAGAGTCGTTTGAAAAATCAGCACATCAGGCACTTTGGGTTATTGTTACCTTACGGGAAAAACTTCAATCTCTGAAAAAACGAGGTGTAATGGATAGCCTTGAATTAAGCATGCTTAATCAAAACCTAGATAGATTAGTAGATAGCCTTGGAGCATGTGAACGAATTAAAAACACTCCAATTCCATTTTCATACAGCTTGTTTATTAAAAAATTCATTTTCATTTATGTCATTACAATGCCACTCGCATTCGTAGAGTTGTTTGGGTATTATTCTGCATTCATCTCTACGTTTGTTTTCTATGCACTTGTAAGTATGGAGGTGTTAGCGGAAGAAATTGAAGATCCATTCGGAAAAGATGAAAATGATTTACCTACAGATGCACTCAGTGAAACCATTCAACAAAACACATCAGAACTTCTTCAAAACAAAAAAAGCGCCTGAAGGCGCTTTATTATACAACTATGTTGAATTATTTTTCTTCTTTCTCTTCGAAGATGCGTTTCGGGCGCAATTGCTCGAATAAACCAAGTGTTAACCAGTAAGGAAGGATGAATCCTAATAAGAATAATAGCATCCAAAATGCCATCCCACCAATTAAAAGAAACAATACAATGCCGA
The DNA here is from genome assembly GCA_044240055.1 of Crocinitomicaceae bacterium. Classification (GTDB taxonomy): domain Bacteria; phylum Bacteroidota; class Bacteroidia; order Flavobacteriales_D; family Crocinitomicaceae; genus UBA952. The sequence continues at coordinate 14,909 of JBIIAG010000013.1, forward strand.
AAGTGCTCATCTTCTATTATTTTTGTGTTTGAATACAGTTCAAAATTAAACAAATTAATTCACAATAAACTAAAAAATGGGATTTAGGATCGAAAAAGACACGATGGGCGAAGTAAATGTACCAGCACATCGCTATTGGGGAGCACAAACAGAACGTTCAAGAAACAACTTTAAAATTGGACCCGAAGGCTCCATGCCAACTGAAATAATTCACGCATTCGCCTATTTAAAAAAGGCTGCTGCTCATGCGAATCATGACCTTGGTGTACTTTCAATAGAAAAAAGAGACCTCATATCAAAAGCGTGTGACGAAATCTTAACTGGGCAACACGATGCAGAGTTTCCGCTCGTTATTTGGCAAACTGGTTCTGGTACACAGTCTAATATGAACTGTAATGAAGTCATTGCTAACCGTGGACATGTTCTTCAAGGTGGAAATTTATTGGATGACGAAAAGGTTCTTAACCCAAATGATGATGTGAATAAATCACAATCTTCTAATGACACGTATCCAACAGCAATGCACATTGCGGCCTATAAAATGACCGTAGAAACAACATTGCCTGGTTTAATGCACTTGAGAACAGCACTTCAAACGAAAGTTGTCGCGTTCAAAGACATCGTGAAAACAGGTAGAACACACTTCATGGATGCAACTCCATTAACACTTGGACAAGAATTCAGTGGGTATGTAGCGCAAATAGACTATTCCATTCGCGCAATTAATAATGCTTTAGTGGTTGTCGGTGAATTAGCGCTAGGTGGAACAGCTGTTGGAACTGGGCTTAACACCCCAAAAGGATATGACGTGCTTGTCGCTAAAAAAATCGCAGAATTTACTGGACTTCCATTTATTACAGCAAAAAACAAATTTGAGGCACTTGCTGCTCATGATGCGATGGTGGAATTATCTGGAGCGTTGAAAAGATCTGCTGTTTCTTTGATGAAAATCGCCAACGACATTCGCATGTTATCCTCTGGACCAAGATGTGGAATTGGAGAAATTATCATTCCAGACAACGAACCAGGATCATCTATTATGCCAGGAAAAGTAAATCCAACTCAACCAGAAGCACTTACAATGGTTTGCGCTCAAGTGATGGGGAATGATGTAACCGTTTCCATCGCTGGATCCAATGGGCATTTTGAGTTAAATGTTTTCAAACCTGTTATTGCGGCAAACGTTCTTCAGTCTGCTCGCTTAATTGGTGACGCATGTGTTTCCTTTACGGATAATTGTGCCGCTGGAATTGAAGCTAATTTACCTGTGGTGAAAAAACACCTAGATAATTCATTAATGTTAGTTACAGCATTGAATACCAAAATTGGCTATTACAAAGCTGCTGAAATTGCAAAATATGCGCATAAAAATGGAACAACGTTGAAAGAAGCTGCAGTTGGACTTGGTCATGTAACAGCTGAAGAATACGACTTATACGTAGATCCATCTAAAATGATTGGTTCTTTAGATTAATCTTCAACTTTTTTGAAGGAAAGGAAAGCGGTGAAATTTCACCGCTTTTTTTATGATAAAACACTACTTTTGACTTCCTAATTATTTGGTGATGAAAAGAACAAAAAACGATTGGATCGCGCTCATTTCTTTCCTTTTAGCCTTATGGTTTTCTTTGGCTGGTATCGTTTGGGTATACGGCGCTGCTTTATTCATCGCTTATCCTTTTGGAATCACAAGCTTTGTTCTTTGGCGATTTTTTCTAGAGGGCGAACGCAGAGAAAGTAAGCTCATCCCTACCATTTTGTCTTTAGGGTTCATCCTCTCTTTATTGGTGCTTTTGGTTACTTCGTTGTTTAATTAAGCAAATCTTCGTTTCAAATAAATCTTGTTTATAGAAGATAATTAATGTCTTTTATTCACGTGGTTTTATCCCATTTATTCACTCCTATATTTCACAAAAAATTGCGTAATTTTGTGCTGTAAAAATGTACCTATGTCAAAAATTAAAGTTGCCAATCCAGTAGTAGAGTTAGATGGGGATGAAATGACCCGCATTATTTGGAAATTCATCAAAGACAAATTGATTCTTCCTTATTTAGATCTTGATATCAAATATTACGATTTAGGAATCGAAAAACGCGATGAAACCAATGATCAAATTACCATTGATGCTGCAGAAGCAATTAAAGAATATAAAGTAGGAATTAAATGTGCTACAATCACACCAGACGAAGCGCGTGTAAAAGAGTTCAACTTAAAATCCATGTGGAAATCTCCAAATGGAACAATACGTAATATCCTTGATGGAACAGTTTTTCGTGAGCCCATCGTGATGCAAAACGTTCCTCGTTTAGTAACAAATTGGACTGCGCCAATCATTGTTGGTCGTCATGCTTTTGGAGACCAATACCGTGCAACAGATGCTGTTTTCAAAGGAAAAGGGAAGTTAACAATGACCTTTACTCCTGAAGATGGTGGTGATGTTCAAAACTTTGAAGTGTATAACTTTAAAGGAGATGGTGTTGGAATGGCAATGTACAATACAGATGATTCTATTCGTGGATTTGCTTATTCTTGCTTCAATATGGCACTTGCTAAAAAATGGCCACTTTACTTGTCTACAAAAAACACCATCTTGAAAAAATACGATGGTCGATTCAAAGATATTTTTGAAGAAATTTACCAAAATGAATTCAAAGCAAAATACGAAGCCGCTGGAATTGTTTACGAACATCGTTTGATTGATGATATGGTGGCGTCTGCATTAAAATGGAATGGAAATTTCGTTTGGGCTTGTAAAAATTATGACGGTGATGTTCAATCGGATACTGTCGCTCAAGGTTTTGGTTCTCTTGGATTAATGACTTCTGTACTAATTACACCGGACGGCGAAGTCATGGAGGCTGAAGCTGCACACGGAACAGTTACTCGTCACTATAGAGATTACCAAGCAGGGAAACAAACATCTACAAATCCAATTGCATCTATTTTCGCTTGGACAAGAGGTTTAGCATTTAGAGGTAAACTTGACAACAATCAAGCATTAATCGACTTCTGTCTTTCACTAGAACGTGTTTGTATTGAAACGGTAGAATCCGGTATTATGACGAAAGACCTCGCTGTTTGTATTCATGGAAATAAAGTGAGTCATGGTGATCATTACGTATATACAGAGGAATTTTTGGATGCCTTGGATAAAGGATTAAAAGCCAAAATGAACTAAAATTATCGGGGGCTTAAGCCCCCTTTTTTTTGTCCGCTTTTTTCAAGAAACAAATTCATTTAGTAAATTATTTTACCTTCGTTTCGTGAATTCACCATGCTTGAAATACCTTCTTTTTTTGCTTCCAATTTTCATTTGGTCGTGTAAATCCATTGACATTCCAGAACCTATTGTTGAAATAATAGACCCTCCTCTCCCCGTTCTGCCTGTTTCCAAAATAACGGTACCCATTGAGATTGAATTGAGCAGTCAACTTAATGATGTAGAAAAATCTTTACCTATAAGTTTTGATGGAAAACAAGAACAATGTGAAGGGGTAAGTTTCACCTATAAGTTTTTCCGTGAACCCATCAATTTTCAACTAACCAAAACGGGTTTATACTATGAGGTTGATGGGAAATTTCAATTGAAATTATCTTATTGCCCCAAATGCCATAGTTTATGGGATGAAAAAGGTACATGCACCATTCCCCGAATTTATGCAAGCTGTGGCGTGGGAGAGCCTATGCGAAGAGTGAAAGTCGGATATAGCACAACGGTTTCGATTACTAATTCATACACCTTCGACACAGAAACAAAGTTGAAACGCTTTGATGTACTTGATCCCTGTGAAATCACCGTTTTTAAGTATGACGCCACGTCCCAATTGGAAAAACAAGTGAAAAATCAATTGAAATCGATGGAAAAGGACATTGATAGTCAAATAGAATCCGTTGATATTCGTTCCACGATAAAAGATGTTTGGCGTCAATTAGAAGAGCCAATGAATTTAAATGAATATGGCTTTCTTTATTTGAAACCTAAAAGCATATCGCTTAGTCCTGTCACCTTTGATGCTACAAATAAACGAGCAGAATTGACTGCAGAATTGACTGCGGAACCTTATATTAATACAAATAAAGAACAAACTATTTATAGCGACTTACCCAATCAAACTAAATACACCAATGGTCAAGGATATGCCTTGAATATCCTTGTGAAAGCCTCTTACGACTCCATTAATAAACTAATGAACAAGAATTTAATCGGCTACAAAATACCCTATAATGGAAAAGAAATTAGTATTGACTCCCTTCATGTTTTAGGAAATCAAGAACAGAAGCTCATTATACAAGTCTATTTTTCGGGTTCAAAAAAAGGTGTGTTTTATCTTGTGGGAACTCCGTATATTACAGAAGATCAATTTTTTGTGTTAACAAATCTAACGTATGATATCAATTCAAAAAGCGTGTTGTTAAAATCAGCAAAATGGTTGTTTGATAAACGCATTTTAGAGGAACTAAATAAATCTGCAAAATATGATTTAAACCCTTTGCTTGATGAAACAAAAAAGACCATTACACACCAATTAAATTCACAGTTAGACGAAGGTGTTTTTTTATCAGGCACTGTTGATCGTCTAGTCGTTTCATCAATTCAATTAGGTACGACAGGATTCTTTCTGTCAACAGAAGTTTCTGGTAATATGAAACTAAAGATGAAATAATGCGTTGAACGCCCTATGCGGTATTGCGTTATTTTATTTTTTATTCCGTTTTTCTCCTTTTCACAGCAAAAAGATTACACAAGCTGTGAAAATGCGCTCGATTTGAATCCATTAGGGTCTTATTCATTGTTTTTTACTGGGAAAAAAGGCCTTATTCCATCAGAAGGTGTATTTCAGCATATTTCCATTCCTACAAAAAATCAAATTTGGGTTCATTTCAAAAGTGTGAACAAAGGTAATTTAACCATAACCTTTAGTAAAAATCAATCATTAGTGAATGTAATAATACTAAAAGAAAAAGAAGGAAACATTTGTTCTGAACTCAAAGCACAAAATTTACAAGTGCTATTAGAAAAATCAATCGATTCAATGCAAAGTCTTTCAACACAAATCGCTATGGATGCAAATGACCAATTCTATATATTATTAATAGCAAAAGAAAAGATAAAGCAAGAAATTAACACAGTCTTTTCTTTTGAATTAGATGAATCAGAAATAAGTAAAACATGGCCATTAAACCTTGTATATAAAGAAGATTTACCCATTTATTCCATTGTTGTTAGAGATATTCTAAGTAAAAAGGCAGTGGAAGCGAGGGTTTTATTACAAGGTTCTCCAGAAATAAATGGTATTTACCGTGGGAGTGATATCGAAATGAATCTGATTAAAAAAATAAAAACAGGAACGATTCGCGTAGATGCAGAAGGTTATTTATCTTCTGACTTGAATAACACACCTATTCCTATCAGCTCAGACTTTAAGGATACCATTTGGTTAAAGCCGATTCAAGAAGGAATGATTTCTGGATTAGACGACGTTTATTTTGCTGCGGGACTTGCAACCATTCTAGAAGAATCCTATCCCAAATTAAAACGATTACGTGATTTTTTAATTTTAAATCCAAACACCTATATTGAAGTTCACGGACACGTTAATGAAGATAACGACAAAAACTTAGTATCAATGAAATTATCTAAAAAACGAGCACAACGTGTTGTTGATTACCTTGTTGAGGGGGGTGTTGAAGAAAAAAGATTAAAAGCAATTGGCTTTGGTAACACCAAACCTATCTATAAAAATCCACAATCAGAAGAGGAAAAAGAGGCAAATAGACGTGTTGAAGTCTTAATCATTTCAAACTAACACGGTATTTTATCGATCCTGTTTTGATGACGTCCTCCTTCGAAAACAGTAGATAAAAACAAGTCAACCATTTCGATGGCCATTTCTTCCGAAACAAACCTTGCTGGAATAGCAATGATATTTGCATCGTTATGAGAACGAGCTAATGATGCTATCTCTTTTTCCCAACACAATGCGCTTCTGATTCCTGCATGTTTATTTGCTGTCATATTAATACCATTACCAGAACCACATAATAACACTCCTAACATTCCTGGGTTTTCTTCTATCATTTGTGCGACTGGATGAGCATAATCAGGATAATCAATACTCGATTCAGAATAACAACCAAAATCTTTTACTTGGAATCCTTTGTTAGTCAAATGTTTAACGATAAGTTCTTTCGTTTTAAATCCTGCGTGATCGCAACCAATTGGAATAATCATTTCTTGTATATCTTTACTTACAAAGGTAATCACTATTAACAAATAGCTTAAGTTATTCACTATTTTGATTTCTACACTCGGAAAATTCCTTGTTTTACTAGAAAAACCAAATGTACTTATACACGTTAAACCATGTGTTTTTGTTTATAACGTTGGATAAATTCTAAAAAGTTTAACTTGTTTTATAAGATTAATATTCTAATTGTACTTTTTTATTTATTACACACGAATACTTTACGATAGTTACCCTTTGATATCATTATGGTTATGAACTTAAAAACGGAATAAATCCTATTGTTTTTATCAACATCTACTTGCTATTCATTTATGTGAATAATGATTTATTATATTTATTATCAATTAGTTATACAAGTATAAAGTGTTTATATATCGTAGTAAATTGTTAATTGCAGGAAAAACAACTTTTCAGGTTAAACTTTTACACATATGAACAGTCTTAATAAGAATAATAAATTCTTTAAATAATCTTTAAAAAGAAATATATTATATATAACTAAGTTCTCGGTATTAAATTTGTCCTGTATTGAAATCTTGAATACTTTTATCTCATGAAAAACAGCTTCGACGAACTAATTAATCAAATAGACGCATTTATACGAAAGTACTACAAGAATCAGTTGATTCGTGGCTTATTGTTGTTTTTTGTTATTTTTTTATGTTCATTTCTATTCGCTACAACCTTTGAGTATTTTGGAAAGTTCAACTCAATAATTCGTGCAATATTGTTTTTTGGTTTTATTAGTTTAAATACGTTCGTATTTATTAAATATATAATCATTCCTTTTTCAAAGTTAATTTCATTTGGAAAGCAAATAAGTAGAATTCAAGCATCAGAAATTATTGGATCTTTTTTTCCATCTATTTCTGATCGACTAAAAAATACCCTTCAACTTCAAAGTGATCTTTTACACCAAGAAGGAAATATTGAATTATTGAGAGCCAGTGTTAATCAACGCTCTGCAGAATTGAGTTTGATACCATTTAAAAATGCGATTCAAATCAATGAGAATAAAAGGTATTTAAATTATTTAATTCCTCTTTTTTTATGTTTTGTATTGATTGCTGTATTTATTCCTTCTATTCTCACGCAAGGAACTGAACATGTTGTTTTTTACAACAAGGTGTTTAAGGATAAAGCACCTTATTCATTTAAGCTGGTATCCAAAGACTTTGATGTGGAAGAAGGTTCGGATTTTTTAATAGACTTGGAAATCATTCCATCCAATACAACAGGGAAAAAAGAATTACCAAATCAAGTTTTTATTGTTTCTGATCAAGGAAAATTCCTTTTACTTAGAAAAACAAAAAACACATTTACAGGAAGTATTAAAAAACCAAAAAAGAACGCGCGTTTTTACTTCACAACAAATCAGTTTGATAGTCAAAAATATCAGTTAAATGTTACAGGAAAATCATTAATTGGTCGGATTCAAGCAATGTGTACCTATCCTTCTTACCTAGGAAAACAAAATGAATTAGTTGAAAATGTTGGAGATTTAACGGTTCCTGAAGGAACGCAAATTGAGTGGAAAGTTCAAACAAAAAACACACAAAATACACGGGTTTTTTGGAATTCAGTGAAAACATTATTCACGTCAGAGTCTTTTAAATTCGTTAAAACGTGTAATGAGGATAAGCAATTGAAGTTTATTCTAGAAAATAAGTACACACATCGAATGGACACCGTTCAATACAAACTGAATGTAATAAAGGACGCCTTTCCTTCAATAGAGGTTAGTCAGAAAGAAGATTCAATTTCAGAAGGAATTAAATATTTCAGCGGAATGACTTCAGATGATTATGGATTAAAGTCATTGCAATTTGTTTACAAGATTACACGTAAAAATGGCCAGGAAAAAGATGCGAGAATGCCTGTTCAACAAGTTGTTGGATCTCAAATGAATTTCAATTTTGCAGTTGATTTTAAACGGGAGGATATTCAATTGGAGGATAAAATAGAATATTACTTTGTTGTATATGATAATGATGGTGTAAATGGTAGTAAAGCAGCAAAGAGTCAATTATTTACCTATGAATTACCCAGTTTAGAGGAATTAAATAATTCTAGACAGGAAGATCAAAATCAAACAAAAGAAGATTTAGATCAATTATTAAAAAAGACAAAGGAATTTCAAAAAAATATTTCCCAATTAAAGAAAGAAACAATGAATTCTAAGTCTTCGGATTGGAATAAATTAAATAAAGTTCAACAGTTAAAAGAGGAACAGTCTTCACTACTTGAATCTTTGCAAAAAATCCAAAATGAAATGGATAAAAGTATGGAGGAGAAAAATCAACTCTCTCCCATGAATCAAGAATTATTAGAGAAACAAGAAATGATCGAAAAACTCCTAGAGGAGTTAATGGATGATGAATTGAAGAAGTTATTAGAAGATCTAGAGAAACTATTACAACAAAATGAAAAAGAACAAGTGAAGGATAAAATGGAGCAACTTAATCAATCCTCAGAGGATATGAAGAAGCAACTCGATAGAAGTCTAGAAATGTTAAAGAAAATGCAGCTAAACGAACGTATTGATGATGTAGAAAAGGAATTAAAGGATTTAGCTAAGGAACAAGAGGAATTACGTGAGGATGCAGATAAGCAACTTTCTAAAGAGGAATTAGCTAAAAAACAAGAAGAGTTAAATAAAAAATTTGATGAACTTAAAAGAGATCTAGAGAAATTAAGTGAGCTAAATAAAGAATTGGAAAAACCAATGGATTTAGGAAACTTAGATGAATTGAAAGATCAGGTAACTGAAGATTTAAAGGAAGCAAAAGAGGGCATTGAAGAAGGAAAAGAGAAAAAATCTAAAGAGAAACAAAAATCTGCTTCTGAAGGAATGAATTCAATAGCGAATCAATTGAATGCAAAACAACAACAGGCAAATAAAAAAGAGCAAGAAGAGGATATGAAATCTCTTCGAAATATTTTAGAGAGTTTAATGACCTTAAGTTTCGACCAGGAAGCCTTAATGAATAAATTCAACAAGGTAACTAGTCAAGATCCTATATACCGCAAACTTGGTAGAAGACAACAACGCATTATAGATGAAACAAAAATTATTAAGGACAGTTTATTAGCAATGGCCAAACGCCAACCCAAAATAGCTTCGTTTATTGATAAGGAATTAAATGCGATTGAAACGAACCATAATTTATCGGTGGAAGATATTGATGATCACCGAAAGAAAGATTTAAATAAGCATCAACAATTGGTTATGACTTCTTACAATAATTTAGCTCTTTTATTGAATGAAGCTTTACAAAGCATGCAGAGTCAAATGCAGGGAGAAATGTCAGGAAATGGTAGTTGTAACAATCCTGGCAAGGGACGTCCTAAACCTGGACAATCTATGTCCACTGGAGATATGAAGGAAATGCTCAAGAAGCAACTAGAACAAATGCAGAAAGGCCCAAATTCAGGCGGGGATAAGCCAGGTGATAAACCGGGAAGCAAACCAGGTAATCAGCCAGGAAGTTCAGGTCAAAACATGCTTGGTTTAGGTAATAAAGAAATTGCAAAAATGGCCGCAGAGCAAACAGCCATTCGTCAGAGATTGGAACAGTTGAGAAATGAGATGAATAAGGATGGTAAGGGATTAGGCAACCAGTTAAATCCACTTATAAAAGAATTGGAGGAGCAGGAAAAGAACATGATTAATAGAAACATCAATAAAGTCCTTGTTAACCGTCAAAAAGAAATCTTAACGCGTTTACTGGAAAGTGAAAAAGCGATGATGGAAAGAGGGTATGAAGATAAAAGAGAATCAAAATCTGGAAAAGATGTAAATTCAGGTAACAAAATCCGATTTGAAGAGTATAACAAAATCAAATTAAAGGAAATAGAATTATTGAAAAGCGCAGATCCATCGTTAAGGTTGTATTACAAGGAACGAGCAAATCAATATTTCAATTTAAACTAATGTATTTTTCCTGTAATACTGGATATGAAAGAAGGATTTAATATAATTGAAGCATTATCGTTACCTACGGATTTTCAATCTTTGGTTGATGTGGAGAATTTAGTAGAAAAAGTGTGTCAAATCATTGGTATTCAAGAAGATATGTATGGAAATGTATTGATTGCTGTCACTGAAGCAGTGAATAATGCAATTTGTCATGGAAACGAACAAAACCACACATTATCTATAGAAGTAGCTGTAGGTGATTCTAATAATTCTTTTTGTTTTAAAATAAAGGATCAAGGAAAAGGTTTTGATTATAATAATTTACCCGATCCAACGGCACCAGAGAACATTTTAAAGGAAAATGGACGAGGGATTTTTCTAATGAGGAATTTGTCGGACGAAGTAACCTTTAATGAATTAGGTAATGAGGTTGTAATTTATTTTAGTAAATGATTTCTTTATCGAGTATTGACGTAGTAAAACCTAAGTTCTTAAAGTCTCGTCCATTAAAATTTGCTGTAAAGTCATTAATTAATTCTGAGAATTTTAAGTTAGGTGAGTTAGCCGTTGTCTTATGTTCGGATGAATATTTATTAAAAGTAAATCAGGATTTTCTTAAGCATGATTATTATACAGATATAATAACGTTTGATTACTGTCAAGAAAACGTAATTAACGGTGATCTAATTATATCATTGGATCGAGTTCGCGAGAATAGCGTTAAAGAAAAATCATCTTTTGAAGAAGAATTAAATCGTGTTATTTTTCATGGTGTTCTTCATCTTTGTGGTTATAAGGATAAGTTAAAAAAAGATGTTGAGATGATGAGATTTAAGGAATCTTATTATCTAAACCTATATGTTCCACGTGAAACAGTAGGTGAATAAAAAATAAAATGTTCCACGTGAAACAATAGACATGTTAGATAAATATGATGTTATAGTTGTTGGTGCAGGTCACGCTGGATGTGAGGCTGCTAATGCTGCAGCAAAACTAGGTAGTAAGGTGTTGTTGCTTACTATGAACATGAATACAATTGCTCAAATGAGTTGTAACCCAGCAATGGGAGGTGTGGCGAAAGGACAAATAGTTCGTGAAATAGATGCGTTAGGAGGAGGCTCTGGTATTGTAAGTGATAAAAGCGCTATCCAATTTCGAATGCTCAATATATCCAAAGGACCAGCAATGTGGTCTCCCCGAACACAAAATGATCGCATGATGTTTTCTTGGGAATGGAGAATGTTACTTGAACAAAATCCAAATGTGGATTTTTGGCAGGACATGTGTGTTGGTGTATTAGTTGAAGAGGGAAGAATTGTTGGTGTGAAAACATCGCTTGATATAGATATTTTTGCAGATTCAGTTGTTTTAACAAATGGCACATTTTTAAATGGGTTAATCCACCTTGGTGAAAAACAATTTGGCGGTGGACGCGCAGCCGAAAGAGCATCAACCGGAATAACTGAGAACTTAATTCAGTTAGGGTTTGAGGCTGGCCGTATGAAAACAGGAACACCACCAAGGGTAGATGGACGTTCATTGGATTATTCCAAAATGGAAATACAAGATGGGGATGAGAATCCTTCAAAATTTAGCTATACAAATAATAAAGCATTAACAAAACAGGTTCCTTGTTACATTACCTATACAAACACTGAAACACACGAACTATTAAAGACTGGTTTTGATCGTTCCCCAATGTTTAATGGTTCTATTAAAAGTACAGGGCCGAGGTATTGTCCAAGTATTGAAGATAAAATTAATCGTTTTGCAGACCGAGATAGACACCAGATTTTTGTTGAGCCTGAAGGTTGGGATACGGTTGAAATTTATGTAAATGGATTTAGCACCTCCCTACCTGAAGATGTGCAATTAGCCGCTTTGAAAACAATACCTGGTTTTGAAAATGTAAAAATGTTTAGGCCTGGTTATGCTATTGAATATGACTACTTCCCCCCTACTCAGTTGAAACATACGCTTGAAACAAAATTAATTGAAGGTTTATATTTTGCTGGACAAATTAATGGAACCACAGGATATGAAGAGGCCGCTTGTCAAGGACTAATGGCAGGAATTAATGCCCATCTAAAAATCAACAATAAGGAGCCATTTATTCTAACGAGAAGCGATGCGTATATTGGTGTGTTAATTGATGATTTAATTACGAAAGGAACCAATGAACCATACCGCATGTTTACCAGCCGTGCAGAATTTAGAATTCTTTTACGTCAAGATAATGCAGATGAACGCTTAACTCCGTTAGGTCATGCAATTGGATTAGCAGATGATGAAAGTTTAGAAAAGGTTCATCATAAAATTCAACAAACAACTTGGTTAAAAAAGGAGCTTCGTAGAATAGGAATTACTCCCGATCAAGCGAATCCACTTTTGTTAGAAAAGGAATCAGCCTTGATAACCCAACAAGTCAAAATAACAAGTTTATTGACAAGACCCCATATTTGTTTAAATGAGCTATTAGAGATTTGCCCAGAGGCTAAAGAAGCTGCATTAAAAGCTTCAGAAAAAGATAACGATGTGCTTGTTCAAACTGAAATTCAATTGAAGTATGAGGGATACATCGAAAGAGAAAAAGAGCAAGCAAATAAATTGTCTCGTTTAGAAGATTTACTGATTCCTGAAAGTGTCAATTATGATGAGATGAAAAGTGTTTCTACTGAAGCAAAGGAAAAATTGAAAAAGATTAAACCTCGAACGATTGGACAAGCTTCTCGTGTTTCTGGAGTTTCGCCAAGTGATATTTCAGTAATATTGATCTATTTAGGTAGATAAAATCGATTTTAAGGCCTTTTCCTGTTGTTTTGATGTGTGAAATATTAGACACGTAGGGTTTGAGTGTGAAGTCTTCTTAGGATTGAATTATTGAGGTCGTTTTTTTGGTTGTTTTTAGAAAGTTGATTTCAAAAAGCCAAATCCATTCATCTTTATTTAAAGAATGATAGAGACTAAATTTTCTAATTGCTTACATTTGATGAACAAATACCCAAAATGAGAGGCAACGTTTATTTTATTGATACCGTTCATCCTATTTTAAAGGAGCGTTTGACGCTGTATGGTTATAAGTGTATTGATTTAACACAAACGCCCTCTATTGATTTAATCCCTATCATTCGAGATGCAAAGGGTATCGTGATTCGATCAAGAATTTCGCTTTCGCGCGACATATTAATCCAATTATCTGATTTACAGTTTATTGCAAGGTCTGGGTCTGGTCTTGAAAACATAGATGTTTCCTTTTGTAAGGATAATAACATACAATTATTCAATTCACCAGAGGGGAATAGAAATGCAGTTGCGGAGCATGCATTAGGTATGTTGCTCGCATTGTTTAATAATATCGTGAAATCCAATAATGAAATACGTTTGGGAATTTGGGATCGTGAAGGAAACAGGGGTGTAGAATTGGATGGTAAAACTGTTGGAATAATCGGATTTGGAAATAATGGCGCTGCTTTTGCTAAGAAACTCAAAGGCTTTGATGTGAAAGTGATGGCATTCGACAAATATAAAACTGGTTTCGGCGATCACTTTGTTCAGGAATGTACGTTACAAGCGATACAAGAACAGGCTGATGTGGTTAGTTTTCATGTTCCTCAAAATAAGGAAACGATTCATTTTTTTAATGATGATTTTCTTTCCAAATGCGCAAAGAATATTTACTTATTAAATCTTTCAAGGGGTAAAATCGTTGATACAAAAGCGCTCGTTACTGGACTAAAGTTGGAAAGAATAAAAGGTGCTTGTTTGGATGTTTTGGAGTATGAAAAAGCAAGTTTTGAGTCCTTTTTCGACCAAGATCATTCGGATGAGTTTCGTTATTTATTGCAATCTGAAAGGGTATTGTTAAGTCCCCATATTGCCGGTTGGACAAATGAAAGTTATTTTAAATTGAGCAATGTTTTAGCGGACAAGATCATCACTCATTTTTCTGCTTAATCTTCCTCCCAATCTTCCATGAATTTATCTAACTCGCGACGGTCTTTTTTCGTTGGTTTTCCATCTGTTTCACGGTAAGCTTTTTGAGCAAGTTGATATTGTTTGAATTTTAGAATTTCTTCTTCCTTCGTGAAGTCCTCAATGTAGTTGGGGATTAAAGCTGCGCCAAGTCTTTTATCAAGTAAAAGCAGCACCTTGTATTCAAAGGTAGCGCTGTGTTTCTGGACTCCAATAATGTCATTCAGTTTAACTTCCTTCGAAGACTTTACTTCTTGTCCGTTCAGTCTTATTTTTCCTTTAGAAATCAGCTCACTAGCTTGAGAGCGTGTTTTTGCCAAACGCACGCACCAAACGTATTTGTCAAATCGGATTTTCATCCCTTACTTTTTTAGGTAAACTAGCGTATACAAGTGCGTAAGAATGGTCAATTAACTCAAAGATCAGCTTGTCTGAAACATCTTCATTAACAAACACCGTATTCCAATGTTTTTTACTCATGTGGTATCCTGGCTGTATGCCTTGAAATGATTCTCTTAATTCCATTGCTTTTTCTGGATCACACTTTAAGTTTATGGATTGAAATACGTCTACATCAGCTAAGGCAAACATTTTTCCATAAACCTTAAAAACAAGTGTGCTTTTGTCAAAAGGAAACCCTTCTGTAACACCAGCTTTTAGAATGCAATGATTTCTTACATCATCAAAAAACATGCACTAGTGGATAGCAGGCGCTTGATCGTAATGTCCTAGATTATACAACATTTTGGTGTGGTCTGCTAATGCGCCGTAAAATGTCTTGTATGAATGATAAGGAAGATTAAACTCCTCGGCCGTTGTTTTAACTATGTTGGCTAATTTGCTGTAATGTACATGGCAAATATTTGGGAAAAGGTGATGTTCTACCTGATAATTTAATCCACCAACATACCAAGAGAAAATCTTTGCTTTTGGCGCAAAATCAGCTGTGTTGTATAGTTGATTAACAGCCCAATCAGCCTCGATGTTTCCTGATTCGTCAGGCATTGGGAAATTTGAAGTCGGCACAACGTGAGCTGGTTGAAAAATGATGGAAAGAATGAATCCAGCAATGAAATGCATAACTAAAAATCCGATTAGAGTAAGAGACCAAGACGCAGGGCTAAACACAAATGGACAAACAATAAAAAATCCAACATAGAATATTTTAAATAAAATAATAAATGTCAAGTGGCGCGGATAGGTTGTTCCTTGTGTTTTAATTAAGTCTTTGTCTTTATAACGTTTAGCTTGTTTAAAATCTTTCGTAGAAAACCACATCATTGTCATCATCCCATAAAAAAACCAAGCATACAAATGTTGAAATTTGTGTTGAGCATAACGTTTTTTATGTGGTGTAAATCTAAGAAGTTTAGCAGGTGGATCAATATCTTCATCAAGGTGTGTAACGTTCGTATACGTGTGGTGTAACACATTGTGTTGAATTTTCCAATTCACAGCGCTACCACCCAGTAAAATTAATACGTTGCCAATTGCTTTGTTGATCGTTTCGTTTCTTGAATATGCACCATGGTTCGCATCATGCATGATGGAAAGTCCACATCCTGCCATTCCGATTCCCATCCCAATCCAACAAAGGAAATAAACCCAAGAACTCAATCCTGCAACAAACAAAAATCCAAAAGGAACTAAGTAAATGGCTAACATAGCGATTGTCTTAATCACCATTGTCGCATTTGCGTGACGTGATATATTATTTTCTTTGAAGTAGTTGTTTACTCTTGATCTTAGTGTTTTGTAGAATTCTACGTTTGTTTCTTTTGAAAAAGATACGGTTTGGTGATTCATACGAATAGTTTAGGGTACAAATTTAGCAATAAAGTTTTTACTATACTCGTAACAAATTTAGTGGCAAAGTGTTTATTGTACACTTAGTATTAAAAGAATTTAAATTAATCCTTGTAGCGAGCAAAATTTATAATAATGGGATTTAGCCAAAAGCAATTCTTCGTGACTGCCTTTTTCAACAATTTCACCTTTGGATAATACCACAATTTCATCCGCATTTTTAATCGTACTTAAACGATGTGCGATTACAAATGATGTTCTTCCTTGCATTAATGTTTCTAGTGCGTCCTGAACTAGTTTTTCCGATTCTGTATCAAGCGCCGATGTTGCCTCGTCTAATATAAGGACAGCTGGATCTTTGTAAACAGCACGGGCAATATTTAAGCGCTGTTTCTGTCCGCCGGAAAGTTTATTCCCTCGCTCCCCAATAATTGTCTCATACCCATTTTCTAACTCTGAAATGAATGAGTGAGCATTTGCAACTTTCGCAGCGTGCAGTACTTTTTCCATATCAGGTTGCTCATCACCAAAAGCAATGTTCTCCCGAACACTTACGTTGAATAAAATGGATTCTTGAGAAACAATCCCTGTTAGGTCCCTTAAGTCATGTATTTTAAGGTCTCGGATATCATGACCATCTACCAAAATGCGACCTTCAGAAACATCGTAAAAACGAGATAATAAGTCCATTAGTGTAGATTTTCCACTACCTGATTCACCAACAATAGCCACTGCGGAACCCTTTTTTACTTCCCAACTAATGTTTTTTAAAACGGGTTCCTGTTGGTATTTAAATCCAACTTGTTCAAAAATGATGGAGGTGTGAAAGTCTGTTAGAGCTTGTGCATTTTCTTTCTCCAATATTTTCTCATCACTGTGTAAAATCTCATTAATGCGGTCAAGGGATACTTTTCCTTTGTTGATTACCGCAATCCCACTTGAAACAGCCTGAATAGGACGAAGTAATTGAGAGAAAACAACAATAAATGTGATGAATAGTTCTCCTGTCAATGCATGCCCATCTTGATTTCCTTCTAAAATTTGTTTTCCGCCAAACCAAACCAAACACATCATGACTCCTGCTCCAATCGTTTCATTTAGTAAAGAAGAAACGTCTTTTTTCCTGATGGTTTTTGTGGTTAGTTTTTGGTGACGTAGATTTAATGATTGAAAAACACCAGACATAAAATTCAGTGCATTAAATGATTTTATGATTCTTACACCGCTTAAACTTTCATCGAAAGAGGATGTCAGTAAGCCAAGTTGTTCTTGTCCTTGTTTCGCTGTTCGTTTTAAACTTTTTCCAACAGTGGAAATAACAAACGCGGAAATTGGCAATAAGAAAAATGATACAACAGTTAATTCTGCACTAATAAATAATAAGGTTCCAACATGAATTAGAATGGAAATCGGATCTCTAAAAACCAATTCTAATGTACAAACTACAGCGTTTTCCACTTCTCCAACATCGTGCCCCATTCTAGTTAACAAGTCACCTTTTCGTTCATTTGCATGGAATCCAAGTGGAAGTTTGATAGCTTTTTCATAAAGAAGGTTTCGAATATCCCGAACCACACGGGCTCTTAATTCCGATTGAAACCACACGGCAAAATAACGAGATAAATTTTTAAAGAAAAAAGCCCCAAAAACCATCAAACAAACAGAAATTAAAGCGCGTTTAGGGTCAGAAACAACCATGTGATGCATTTCATAGTTGTATAAATCAACCCAATAGGAAGGTAATTTTGCTACATTCCCAGAGTAGTGCGGAGGAACAACAACCGTTTTCAGTTCTTTTGCGCTAAAAATAAGTTGTAAAAAGGGTATAAATAATACGAGCGAAAGGAGATTAAATAATGTAAATAACAAATTCCCAATGATCGTCAATAATGCGAGCAGGCGGTATTTAAAGGCAAAGTGAAAAATTTCCCAAAAGGTTCTCATGGAACAAAGATACGTAAACCTTTTTCTTCACGCATAACACATCAACCAACCATGATTATTTGTGTACTTTTGCTTCTCTGGACAGATTTATGACCAACACAAGAAAATTTAGCGTTTCGGTTGTTATTCCGAATTACAATGGACAAAGCCTCTTGGTCGACACGATTAAGTCTGCCCATGAAGCGCTAGTGTCCAGTGAAATCAAGGACTTTGAAATAATCGTTTCAGATGATTGTTCTTCAGATGATTCTGTGCGTTTAGTTAGCAGCCTTTTTCCTGATGTTATTCTTGTCAAAAGTTTAGTGAACACAGGTTTTTCTGGCAATATGAACCGGGGAATAAATCAGGCACGTAAGGAGTTAGTTTGTTTTTTGAATTCGGATGTTCATTTAACTCCTACTTATTTCAAATCTCAGCTGTCACTTTTCGAAAATCAAGAAACTTTCGGCGTGATGGGTGCAATTTTAGATCAGGAAACAAAGGAAGCACAAGATGGCGCTAAAATCGCGCATATTCAGTTATTACGTATCGAAAGTAATAAGAATAACTTTTCAGAGAGGGATGTTTTACCAACCATGTTTTTATCCGGCGCCAACGCTTTAGTACGAAGAGAATACCTAATTGAATTAGGTGGTTTTTGTGAGCTGTTTAATCCATATTATTCAGAAGATGTCGATTTAGGAATCCGAGCATGGCGTAATGGCTGGAAACTTTATTTTCAACCTATAGCAACTTGCTTTCATGCGCAATCTTCTACCATCAAAAAGTTGCCGAATAAAAATGTAAGAATGATTGCAAAGCGCAATAAACATTTCGTACACTTTTTACACCTTCCTCCGGTGTTAAATTGGATTTATTTATTCATGATTCTTTTCAATTCATTTGGGCGACTACTTATTTTGAATACGCTTCACATGAAATCTTTTATAGCAGTTTTTAAGCAGTTGAATAAGCTTCAAGTGGAGCGTAAAAGGAGACGTTTAACAACCAAAGGAAAAACACTATTGAGTATTAAGCACGTGAAAAAAGTGATAGACGGCATGACACATATCACTTCAAAACATGCAGTTCCTTCTTAATTTCATAACTTTGACACATGAGTTCAATCCGACAAAATAAAATCGAAGCTGTAATACAAGCTGAATTATCTACATTTTTTCAACGCAATGCAGCTGAAATCTGCTTGGGTTCAATGGTTACTGTCACTGTAGTAAGAGTCACATCAGATTTATCTTTAGCACGTTGTTTCCTTAGTGTTTTTGCTGGTCCAGATAAAAATGTGGTATTGGATAATATCCGAGCTAATCAAGGAAAAATTAGACGAGAAGTAGGAAATCGTTTGAAAAATCTTCGCAAGATTCCAGATTTGGTTTTTCATATTGATGATTCGTTGGATTATGCCATGAAAATTGATGAGTTACTGAAAACAAAGTGATTAACACGTCATTATACATAGCAAAAAGGTATTTGTGGTCTAGGGGAAAGCGAAACATCGTTACGCTGATCAGTCGAATTTCTCTTTTTGGTGTAATGATCATCACCGCAGCTCTGGTTGTACTTCTTTCTGCTTTTAATGGCATTGAAAAGATGATTGAGCAACTCTATAGTGAGTTTGATCCGCCGATTACTATTCAGCATACCCAACGAAAAACTTTTTTTGAAAACGAAGTTGATTTTCGTAAAATCGAGTCCATACCTGGCGTAAAAAACGTTTCCAGACAAATTGAAGAGATTATCGTGCTTAGAAATGAGCAAAAGTGGATTAACGCAAAACTCTATGGGATAGAGAAGTCGTTTCTCTCTGATTGCAACATTCAAAAACATTTATTGGGTGGAATAGGAGAGAATGCATACCCAGATGGTAAATTCGCTTTTGTAGGAGCAGAATTAATGCAAAATTTGAACGTTCACATCGGAGCTGAAAATTCTGATGAAGTTCTAATTTATGCCCCAAAAAGAAACGTGAAGATTAGACTTGGAAAGACACCTTTTCACTCTGCACGTCTATCGATAGATGGTGCGGTTAACTTCAATCAGGAAGTAAACGCAAGTGCTCTTTTGTGGGACTTTCAATCTGCTTCACAACTACTTGGCTATGATCAGGAAATCAGTAAATTATGTGTTTCATTAAAACCTGGTTACGAAGCTCAATCAGTAAAAGAGCAAATTCAAAAAGTGATTCAAAAATCGTCTTTTACGGTGCGCACGAATTTAGAAAAGAACGAATTAATTTTTCGAACGAGTAAATCTGAACGGCTTGTGGTTTTTATCATTCTCTTATTCGTTTTTGTGCTAGCTGCATTTAATCTTGTGGCATCATTAACAATGCTTTATGTTGAGAAAAAAGACAGTATTCAATTGTTGAGCGCTATCGGAATGAGTAAAAAAGACATTTTTAGGATTTTTTTCTATGAGGGATTGTTAATTTCAGGTTGGGGAATTTTGCTGGGTTTAATCTTGGGTTATATTGTTTGTTTTCTTCAAATGAGTTTGGAATTTTTAGTTATTCCAGGAGCGAATATTCCTTTTCCAATAGTATTCACTTTGACGGACTTTTTCTTAATATTTTCCTCGGTTTCATTACTGAGTTTGGTCTTTTCCTATTTTCCAGTTCGACTCATTGTAAGAAGCGCCTAAAACAATCTTCGTTTTTATTCACGTAAATTCAAATAAAATCGTGTATATTTGCGCCCGAATTCAAAAAGGCTTATAATGTCATCAGTAAAAGGAAAAATCTCACAAGTTATCGGTCCAGTAGTGGACGTTAGATTTGAGCGTGGAACAGTGTTGCCAAACATTTATGATGCACTTGAAGTGCGTAAGGCAGACGGTACTCGCGTTGTTTTGGAAGTACAATCACACGTAGGTGAAAACGCTATCCGTGCAATTTCAATGGACTCAACCGATGGGTTTACACGAGGAATGGAAGTCATTGCGACAGGTGTTCCAATTAAAGTTCCAACCGGTGATAAAATCAAAGGTCGTTTGTTCAATGTAGTTGGAGAAGCGATTGACGGAATCAATGTAGTTGATAACTCTGATGGATTACCTATTCACCGTGAGGCGCCGAAATTTGACCAATTGTCAACAGCAACCGAAATCCTTTTTACAGGTATTAAAGTAATCGATTTGATTGAGCCTTATGCAAAAGGTGGTAAAATCGGATTGTTCGGTGGAGCCGGAGTAGGTAAAACCGTATTAATTCAGGAATTAATTAACAACATCGCGAAAGGACACGGAGGTTTATCCGTATTTGCTGGTGTTGGTGAGCGTACCCGTGAAGGGAACGACTTACTTCGTGAAATGTTAGAGTCAGGTATCATCAAATATGGTGATGATTTTATGCATTCCATGGAAGAAGGAGGATGGGATTTAACAAAAATCGACCTCGAAGAAATGAAAGAATCCAAAGCAACATTCGTATTTGGACAAATGAATGAGCCTCCAGGAGCAAGAGCACGTGTTGCTTTATCTGGATTGACCATTGCAGAATATTTTAGAGATGGTGATGGTGAAGGACAAGGGAAAGATATCCTTTTCTTCGTAGATAACATCTTCCGTTTTACGCAAGCAGGATCTGAAGTATCCGCGTTATTAGGCCGTATGCCATCAGCAGTAGGTTACCAACCAACATTGGCAACTGAAATGGGTGCGATGCAAGAGCGTATTACTTCCACTAAAAACGGATCTATTACTTCCGTTCAAGCGGTTTACGTTCCTGCGGATGACCTTACCGATCCAGCGCCTGCTAATACTTTCGCCCATTTGGATGCTACTACGGTATTGTCTCGTAAAATTGCTGAGTTAGGGATTTATCCAGCGGTAGATCCATTAGATTCAACTTCACGAATTTTGACAGCGGAAATCGTTGGAGATGAGCATTACAATTGTGCTGAACGTGTAAAAATCACCTTACAACGCTACAAAGAATTACAAGATATCATCGCCATTTTAGGTATGGATGAATTGTCAGAAGAAGATAAATTAATTGTTCACAGAGCGAGACGTGTTCAACGTTTCTTGTCTCAACCTTTCCACGTTGCGGAACAGTTTACTGGAATCCCAGGTGTATTGGTGGATATTCAAGATACAATCAAGGCATTTAATGACATCTTAGATGGTAAATTTGACCAATATCCAGAAGCAGCATTTAACTTGAAAGGTGGCATCGAAGATGTGATCGCTGCAGGGGAAAAAATGTTGGCTGAAGCTTAATATCTTTTACACATGAAATTAGAAATTATCACTCCAGAATCAAGTCTTTTCAAAGGTGAAGTAACTAGTGTTACTCTTCCGGGTTTAGACGGCGTGTTTCAAGTGTTGAATAATCACGCACCAATTATTTCTTCTTTGAAAAATGGAGAAGTAATTTTTGAACTAAGCGGAAACGATACGGATGCGGAAATGAGCAATTCATTGGTTCGTTCTGGTTCAAAGATACATGCTGTAATCAAAGGTGGAGTGGCAGAATTGAATAATAATCGCCTCGTTATTTTAGCTGAATAACTCGGTGTAAATAGATTAAAAAAAGGGATGTGGTTAACCAGTCCCTTTTTTTTTGAGAAATAGTTTATGCGCTTTTGCATACATAACACAAGATTCTTTGATTACCTTCGTTAAGAACATGGAAATGACGAATTTATTGACTCAGTTAGAACAAAAAAACATTCCAAAGCACGTTGCTTTTATTATGGATGGCAATGGTCGATGGGCAAAAAATCAAGGACAACACCGTTTGTTTGGACATGCCGAAGGCGTTTTATCTGTTAAAGAAATAATCAAAACAGCAAGAGAAATTGGGATACATTACCTAACAATGTATGCCTTTTCGACTGAAAACTGGAACCGTCCAGCAGAGGAAGTTGCAGGTTTAATGGATTTGCTTGTACAGGCAATTACCAATGAGACGGATGAAATGCATGAAAATGGTGTGCGATTAATGACCATTGGTGATATTACGGCGCTTCCAGAGTCTTGCGTGAAATCATTAAACGAAGCAACCCATAAAACGCGAGAAAACACGAAACTGACCTTGGTTTTGGCGTTAAACTATAGTGCACGTGCGGAAATCACAAATGCATGTAGAAATTTAGCAGAGGATGTTAAAAATGGTAGTATCTCTGTCGACCAAATTACAGAAGATACAATAAGTGAAAAATTAAATACATCTGGAATACCTGATCCAGAATTATTGATTCGCACAAGTGGTGAATGTCGTATTAGTAACTTTTTGCTTTGGCAATTGTCTTACACAGAGTTATACTTCACACCTGTTCATTGGCCGGACTTTAGAAAAAAGGAGTTTTTGAACGCAATTAGTGCATATCAACAAAGAGAAAGAAGATTTGGAAAAATCTCTGAACAATTAAATGATAATAAATGAGATACTTAGTTGTATTTATACTCTTTTCTTTTGGTGCATATAGTCAAAGTGGACCAACGACATTAGGTGGTTTAGATTTTGATTACGCATCTCCAAAAGAATACGAAATAGGTCCTGTTCGAGTGGTTGGTGCAGATAATTATGACCACCAAGGAATTAAATTGATTGCTGGATTGCGTCAAGGTCAAATGATTACCCTGCCAAGTCAACAAATCAACAAAGCCATTCAAAATTTATGGGCTGAAGGCTTGTTTTCAAACATTTCTATTTATGCAGAGAAAGAGGTTGCCGGTGTCATTTACCTTGTTATTGAATTAGTGCCAAGACCGAAATTATCTAAGTTTAAATTTGATGGCATTACAAAACGTGAGGCAGATAAAGTACGTGAAGAAATATCCCTTTATGCAGGAAAAACGATTACTGAAAACCTAATTTTTCAAACCAATAGTAAGATAAGAGGATACTTTCGTGAAAAGGGATTTTACCATGCTAACGTGCATATTTCTCGCAACAAAGACACCTTGATCAATGATTCAGAAATTTTTGCCATTACAATAGATAAAGGACCAAAAATCGGGATTAAAGAAATTGAGATTATTGGTAGCACAGAAGTTCCCATATGGAAACTGAAAATGGCCATGAAAGATACGAAGCAAAAAGGCATACTTCGTATTTTTAAGCGTTCCAAATTCACAGAATCTAGTTATCAAACGGACAAATCAGCGTTGATGGCGAAGTTCAATAAGGTAGGTTTGCGCGACGCTCAGATTATTCATGATACTGTTTATCTCTTAAATAAAAAGAATTTGAAAATTCAAATTCAAATCAGCGAAGGAGAGAAGTATTATTTTGGAGACGTCGAATGGATGGGTAACACAAAGTACCGATCAAGCTTCTTAGATACAGTACTCGGGATACACAAAGGCGATTTGTACAATAAAGATTTATTTACCCAGCGTTTGTTTGGTGGGCCGGATGGTAGAGACATATCTGCGTTGTACATGAACAAAGGTTACTTGTTTTTTCAGGTAATTCCTGTGGAAACAAATGTTACGAATAACCAAATCAATCATCAAATTCGCATCATTGAAGGTAAAATAGCGACAAATGGAACCATTACTATTCGTGGAAACACGAAAACAAATGACCATGTTGTTTTACGTGAAGTAAGAACGAAACCTGGAGATGTTTTTAACAAAGAAGACATCATGAGAACGCAACGTGAATTGTCTCAGTTAGGGTTTTTCAATGATCAAGGATTCCAAGTAAACCCAATGCCAAATCCAGCCAAAGGAACAGTGGATATTGAGTACGTAGTGGAAGAAAAGTCTAGTGACCAAATTGAATTATCTGGTGGATATGGGGGGGCAGGTCCTTCAACTCCAGGCAGAATTATTGGTACTGTGGGATTGTCATTTAATAATTTTTCTACCAAAAATTTCTTTAAGAAGGATGCGTGGTCTCCGCTTCCTGGTGGAGACGGGCAACGTTTATCAATTCGCGCTCAATCTAATGGACGATTTTATCAAGGGTATAACTTTTCATTTACAGAGCCATGGTTAGGTGGAAAAAAGCCAAATTCACTTTCCTTTTGGGTAAATCGTACGGCACTTTCAACCACAGGATTCTTAAGATCAGATCCTAGTTATACAGGATTGTCAATTACAGGAACAGGCGTTGGTCTTGGTCGCCGTAAAAGATGGCCCGATGATTATTTTACTGCGTATTATGAAATGAGTTACCAGTATTATGATGTTATGAAGGACACGCGTTTCCCACTCTTTAATGAGGGTTACGCAAACGATATAGCATTAAAATATGTCTTACAACGCAGTTCAGTAAGCGCTCCAATTTATCCTCAGAGTGGATCGAATTTTACATTCACCGCGAAAGCAACCCTGCCGTATTCTTATTTTAAAGATGACGTAGATTATTTATCTGCCACTGATCGCGAACGTTACTTATTCTTGGAATACTACCGTTTTAAATTTACAGGAGAATGGTTTTTGCCGTTAACTGCAGATAAAAAACTTGTCCTTATGCCTCGTTTTGGTTTTGGTTATATCGGGATGTATAATAAATCAAAAGGTTTAACTCCTTTCGATCGGTATTCGATGGGGGGAAGTGGATTGTCAGGTGTGAATCAACTAGGAGGGCGTGAAATCATTGCGTTAAGAGGGTACGATGACCAAAGTATCTCTGCTAATGGTGGCGATCCAATCATTGCGAAATACACGTTGGAATTACGTTATCCTATTTCATTGAATCCACAGGCGACATTCTATGCGTTAACATTTTTAGAGGCGGGAAATACGTATCCAACTTTTGATAAATTCAATCCATTTAATGTGAAACGTGCAGCAGGTGTTGGTATACGTGTTTTCTTACCGATGTTTGGTATGTTAGGATTGGATTACGGTTTTGGTTTTGATAAATTAGATAGTTGGGCGAGTGGTGCTGGTTCAACATCCGGATCTGGATCAGATGCTTCCATTACGAACAAAGGCTTCTATCCAAAATTGAGCTTCACGATCGGAATGAACTTAGGTGAATTATAGAATATTGCAATAAATGTTTAACTTCGCCGTTCTTTAGAAACAATTTTTATATGGCAAAGTATTGTTTTCTCTTTATCCTGTTTTTTGGCATGCGTTTTGCCAATGCACAAACGTACGCGTTTATTGATTCTGATTATATCTTGAAAAATGTTCCAGAATATGTTGAAGCAAAAGAACGCTTAGATAAAATGGCGGAACGTTGGACGAAAGAAATCCAAGAGCGTTACGAAGCAATTAAAATTAAAAAAGCAAGTTTCGATAGAGAGGAAGTCCTTCTTCCTAAAGAGGAAAAAGAAAAAAGAAAATCGGAAATCGATAAGTTGGAGAAAGACGCCATTGATCTTCAAACCCAACATTTTGGTTCTGAAGGAGATTATTTTCAAAAGAGACAAGAGTTGGTGAAGCCAATACAAGATCGTGTTTATACAGCGATGAAAAAAGTAGCAAAGAGAGAGGGATACTCCTTCGTTTTTGATAAATCAAACCAAAGTAATTTGGTTTATGCAGAGAAAGAGTTTGACATGAGTGACTCTGTTCTCGAAGAAATGGGTATAACAAAGTAACATATAACAAGAATGAAAAATTTACTATTTGGATTGGTTTTATTTATTGGATTTGGAGCAGCAGCTCAATCGAAAGTAGCACATGTGGATTCACAAAAATTGTTGGATACAATGCCATCCCGAAAAACAGCAGTAGCTCAATTGGATCAAATTCAAAAATCAGGTGTGTCTGAGCTTGAAGAAATGCAAAAGGCATTTGAATCAGCGTATAAAATTTTCATGGAAAAAGGAAATGACATGCCTCCTATGATTAAAGAAAATGAGCAAAATAAATTGATGCGTATGCAGCAAAACTTGGAAACACGTCAAGCTGAATTAGAACAAGAATTAAAAACATACAGCCAACAATTAAATCAACCAATTTTAGATCGCGTACAAAAAGCAATTGAAATTGTAGCGGAACGTAAAAAGTTAAACTATGTATTGGATCAATCATCTATGACCATGTATTACAAAGGTGGAATGGATATTACAGGCGAAGTGATTACCGAGTTGTTAATTTTGGATGCTACAGCGATCAAAAAATAAACACAAAATACTTTAAAAAATAAAAGGCAATCCATGTGATTGCCTTTTTTGTTTAGTTTTGAATCATGAATAAAAATGCTCCAATAGGGATTTTTGACTCCGGTTACGGCGGACTTACCGTTTTCGAAGAGGTGCAGAAATTACTTCCTGAATATGATTATTTGTATTTCGGAGATAATGCCAGAGCACCTTATGGCAATCGTTCTTTTGATGTTGTATATGAATTTACGTTAGAAGCGGTTCAGTTTTTATTCGACCAGGGATGTCCGTTGGTTGTTCTTGCTTGTAACACGGCTTCCGCCAAAGCACTTCGAACCATTCAACAACAAGACTTACCGAACATTGCTCCAGGTAATCGTGTTTTAGGTGTAATACGCCCCAGCACAGAGGAAATAGGATTTCTAAGTAAAAACCGCCATGTTGGGGTATTAGGAACTACAGGCACCATTCAAAGTCAATCTTATGTCATCGAATTAAAAAAATTCGCACCGGATATTCAAGTAACACAGCATGCGTGTCCGATGTGGGTTCCCCTTATCGAAAACGAAAAACACCTTCATCCTGCTGGAATACAATTCATTGAAGAGGATGTTCGGGCTATTTTATCGAAAGACCCACTTATAGACACGATAATCTTAGCTTGCACGCATTATCCTGTAATTAAAGAAAAGATACAGGAAATCGCAGGAAAACACATAAATATTGTGCCACAGGGTCCAATTGTTGCAGATAAATTAAAAGAATATTTAACGGTACACCCGGAAATGGAAGAAAAACTATCTAAAAATGGTCATCGTACATTTTACAGCTCAGAATCTTCAGTTGTTTTTAATGAAAAGGCGGAACGTTTTCTAGGATACCCTGTTTCCTCTGTACATCATAGTTTTTAAGGAATCTGTCGGCTAAGGCGATCCATTATGGAAGTGTTTAGCTCTTTAAAAATTTCTGGCTGACTTGCATAATACTCATAACTTTCTTTCAATTGCTTCTTTGTGATTTGGTGTTTTTTGAACACTTCACGTAGTGATTCATCCAATGCATCTTTATAAACACCAGGAATTCCGTGTTTACTTTGATAATAACTTTCCATCAGTAAAACATCCTCTAAAACACGACTCATTTGTTCTTTTTCAATGAGTTGAGCTGGTTGTTTTGTTGTTTGTGTTTGACAAGCAAGTAATAAAGATAGGCAACAAAGAATGATAGTTAATTTCATCACGAAAGAGTAAAAAGTAGACGTTCACCTGTTTTACCTTCAAAAATCTCACCTTTTGAGTAGGCGATGCGTCCATTTATAAACGTCGTATCGATGGCATTTGAAAAAGTGTATCCTTCAAAAGGGGACCAGGCACATTTCGATAAACAATTTTCTTTGCGAACACTGGTTTTTTGGTTTGGATCCACAATCACGACATCTGCATGATACCCCTCACGCAAAAATCCACGGTCTTGAATCCTGAATAATATTGCGGGAGCATGAGCCATTTTTTCTACAACTCTTTCAATACTGATGCGTCCTTCTAACACTTTATCTAACATCGCAATTAATGCATGTTGAACCAATGGACCACCTGATGGTGCGCTTAAGTATTTATTTGATTTTTCCTCCAGTGTATGTGGCGCATGATCTGTTGCGATGACATCAATGCGATTTTCAAGAACGGCGTTCCATATTCCCTCACGGTCGGCTGCGGTTTTCACGGCTGGATTCCATTTAATGAAGTTCCCCTTTTCCGTATAATCTTGATCGGAAAACCAAAGATGGTGAATGCAAGCTTCGGCGGTGATGTGTTTTTTCTCTAAAGGCAATGAATTGTCAAACAAATGTGTTTCGCGTTCCGTTGAAATGTGCAAAACATGTAACCTAGATTGATACTTCTTTGCAAGGGAAACCGCTAAAGATGAGGATAGAAAACACGCTTCTTCACTTCGGATGATTGGGTGTGCTTCAATAGGAATGTCTTCGCCATATTTCTCTTGAAATAGGGCCATATTTCTTCTAACGGTTAATTCATCCTCGCAATGTGTTGCGATGAGCATGGAAACACGTGAAAAGAGGCTTTCTAAGACCGCTTCTTTATCCACCAGCATATTTCCTGTTGAAGAACCCATGAAGATCTTAATACCACAAATATTTTGATGGTTTGTTTTTAGAACTTCCTCCAAATTGTCATTGGAAGCGCCCATGAAAAAAGAGTAGTTGGCCAAGGATGATTCTGCGGCGATTCTATATTTATCCTCTAATAATTCTTGGGTTAATGCATTTGGAACGGTATTCGGCATTTCCATAAAAGAGGTAATCCCTCCGGCTACCGCAGCTCTTGATTCGGTAAAAATCGTTCCTTTGTGCGTTAATCCTGGTTCTCTAAAATGAACTTGATCATCAATACATCCTGGAAGAACATATTTACCTTCTGCGTTGATTTCAGCTACACCGTTGGGCAAATCAATCCGTGTTGCTATTTTTTCGATACGGCCATTTAGGATTAATACATCTCCAACGAATTGTTTTCCTTCGTTGACAATAATCCCGGCTTTGATCAAATAATTATTCATAATTTCATTTTACGCATTTTCCACACCCCAAAGAATGCTTCCTTGAATATTCCTGTTGACATTTTTGATTCTCCTACAATGCGGTCAACGAAGGTAATGGGTATTTCTTTCACGATAAAACCATGTTTTAATGCGGCATATTTCATGCAAATTTGAAAGGCATAACCTTTAAATGTAATGTTATCGAGTTTGATGGTTTTCAATACTTCAGCGCGGTAACACTTGAATCCGGCAGTTGTATCCTTTATACCAATCATTAAAATGATTCGTACATAAACACTGGCAAAATAACTCATTAAAATCCGTTTCAAAGGCCAGTTTTTTACATGTCCACCTTTGCAGTATCTGGAACCAATTGCGACATCAACCCCTGATTCACAACATTCTAATAGTCGTGTAAGGTCGTTTGGATTATGTGAAAAATCGCAATCCATTTCAATAATATACTCGTAGTTATTTGCGATTGCCCATTTAAAACCATGAATGTAAGCTGTTCCAAGTCCAAGTTTTCCTGGTCTTTTTTCTAGATGGATTTGTTCCGGATGTTTTGCTTGTAATTTTTCTATTTCAGCAGCTGTTCCGTCTGGCGATTGATCATCAATGAACAGGATGTCAAAATTTCTTTTCAACGCGTGAATAGCATTTACCATTGGCCCGATATTATCGAGTTCATTATAGGTAGGAATAATAACAATTGATTTTGTTGCCATACGGATGGAACGAAATTAAGGAACAATTATCAATTCGAAAACGTTGTCATTGATTATCTTGTTATTTGGGCAAAAAAAAACCGCCACATGGGCGGTTTAGTATAATTTGATGTATCACATCAACTATGATTTTATGCTTCTTCTTCTTCCTCGTCGTCAGCATCAGCACCTTTGACAGCACCACGAGCCATTTTAACGGAAACAACAACTGCATTTGCAGGGTCTAATAAAGTAACACCTGGAATTTCAATGCTGTTTACACGGATAGATTGTCCGATACGTAATTTAGAAATGTCTAAAGTAATTGCATCTGGAAGGTCTTTAGCTAATCCAACGCATTGTAATGTACGGAATACGGTCATTAATTTACCACCGGCCATTACACCACGAGAAGATCCTGTTAATCTTACTGGAAGTTTAATGCGCACTGTTTTAGTGTCGCTTAATTCCAAAAAGTCAACGTGTTGAATCGTGTCTTTTGTTGGGTGCTGTTGCAATTCACGAATGATTGCCATTGCTTTTTTCCCGTCGATATCCAAGGCAACTTGGAAAACTTCTGGTGAATAAACAATTTTGTCCATTTCAGTTCGCTTTACTGAGAAGTGAGTTTGCTCACCTTGGCCGTAAAGCACACAAGGAACTTGACCAGCGTTTCTTAGGCTGGCAGCATCCTTTTTCCCTACGTTCGATCTAAGCGAACCGCTCAAATGTGCTGTTTTCATGTATATTTAGTTAAGAGATTACAAAATGAGAACTAATAGATTCATTGTTTACAAGACGTTTGATAACGTCTCCAAACAATTCAGCAACTGTAATGACGCGAATTTTGTCACTTTTTTGTGTCATTGGAATCGTATCAGTAACTATTAGTTCGGTTAATTGAGAATTTTCAATGCGCTCGTATGCAGGACCACTTAAAACGGCGTGTGTACAGAATGCGCGCACACTTTTTGCGCCTTTTTCAATCAATAAGTCTGCAGCTGTTGTTAACGTGCCTGCTGTGTCACACATGTCGTCAATAATGATTACGTCTTTTCCATCAACGTCTCCGATGACAGTCATTTCAGCAATTTCATTCGGTTTTTTGCGGTGTTTATGACATAATGCTAAGCCGCAATTAAGGTTTTTTGCATAAGAATTAGCACGTTTAGCACCTCCTGCATCTGGTGCAGCAACCACTAAATTTGAGGTGTCTAATTTTTGAATTTCTTCCAAAAATAGTGTTGAAGCATATAAGTGATCAACAGGAACTTCAAAGAATCCTTGTATTTGATCAGCGTGTAAGTCCATTGTCATGACACGGTCAACACCCGCTGCCATCAACATGTTCGCTACAAGCTTTGCACCAATGGCAACACGTGGTTTGTCTTTTCTGTCTTGACGCGCAAAACCAAAATAAGGAATTACGGTAATGATTTTTCGAGCGGAAGCACGACGCGCAGCATCAACCAACAAGAGTAATTCAAATAAATTTTCTGTTGGTGGCATGGTGGATTGAACGATAAAAACATCTTGTCCACGAACAGTTTCTTCGAATGATGGTTGAAATTCTCCATCACTGAAAACACTTACTTTTACGTCTCCAAGTTTAACGCCAAAATTTTCCGCCACTTTAGCAGCTAAGGCTTCTGATGATCTACCGGCAAATATTTTTACTCCCACGTCTTCCAAAAATTGAACGCAAAGATAGCGATAATAAAAGTTTCTACAAAATGCAGCTATTATCTTGTACAAAGCCCTTTAATTACAATGCGTTTATTGGTGAATTGCGTTAATTTTGTGAACCGAATATGAAGTCAAATCAACCACCGAAAAAAAAGCTAATTAAACGCTTACTGTTTTTTGCGAAGCCTTACCGCAAGTATTTAACGATTGCACTCTTTTCAGTACTTCTCTTGTCCATTCCTGGGCCATTACGCCCTTTGTTAATAGGGAGAATGGTGGACAAATACATTGTTGAAACGCAAAATCCATCCATGTTACTTTGGTGGTCATTAATCTTGCTCGGCGTAATGGTGGTGGAAGGCTTTCTCCAACTCATTTCATCTTATTTTTCCAATTTATTAGCACAATCCGTCATACGCGATTTGAGAAAGAAAATCATTGAACATTTCCTTCGTTTGCGAATGTCGTATTTTGATAAAAATCCCGTGGGAGCGATGGTGACACGTGTAGTTTCAGATATGGAAGCAATAACGGAGGTCTTTTCATCGGGAATCATGGAAATTATTTCGGATTTGTTTTCTTTGGTTTTTATTTTATTCCTGATGTTCCTGAATAATTGGGAATTAGCATGGATGACTTTGGTTCCAATCCCTTTTTTACTGCTTGCAACAAGAATTTTCGCCAGATCAATGAAAGATTCTTTTCAAAAAGAACGGGTGGCCGTGACAAGATTGAACACATTTGTTCAGGAACGACTGAGCGGAATGAGTGTTGTTCAATTATTTAACCGTGAGCGGCAAGAATACAAACGATTTGAACAGATAAACGAAGGACATAAACAAGCACACATTCAAGCGGTATGGGCTAACTCCATTTTTTTCCCTGTTGTTGAAATACTTAGTTCTTTGTCCATTGCTTTCTTGTTGGTTTGGGGCGCACTTCATGTTTCGGGAAAAACTTCGGACGAAATTCGTTCTATGTATGGAGAGGTATTTGCATTCACGTTATGGATCAATCAGTTATATCGACCGATTAGACAACTTGCGGATAAGTTTAATATTCTCCAACGAGGAACAGTTCGTGCAGAGAGGGTTTTTGATGTGTTGGATGAACAAGCGGATTTGCAGCAAAGTGGCAACTTGACTAATGTGGATTTTGCACAGCCTGTTTATTTCAAAAATGTAGATTTTTCTTATGTGAAAGGAAGTCCGGTATTGAAAAATGTGAACCTTACCATTAACCATGGGGAAACAGTAGCGTTTGTCGGTGCAACAGGTGCAGGTAAAACCTCGATTGTAAATTTGCTTGGCCGTTTTTATGAACATGATTCGGGTGAAATACGTATTGGAACTGTTCCCATTCAGGACATTCAATTGTCTGAGTTAAGGAAACACATTGCGATAGTACTGCAAGATGTTTTTCTTTTTTCTGGTTCGCTATTCTCAAACATTACGCTTGGTGATCCGCAGTTTACGCTGAAGGATGTAGAATCTGCAGCGAAGGCTGTTGGCGCACATGAGTTCATCATGAATTTACCAGGGAATTATCAGCACGAAATAGGAGAAAGAGGAGGGATGTTATCTGTAGGGCAACGGCAATTAATTGCATTCATTCGCGCCTATATTTATTCGCCACAAATTTTAATTTTAGATGAAGCGACGTCAAATGTTGATAGCGAAAGTGAACAATTGATACAGCGTGCTACGGACAAAATCACATCGGGTAGAACATCGATTGTTATAGCGCATCGATTGTCAACCATTCAAAAAGCGGATCGAATTGTGGTGATGGAAAAAGGAGAATTGGTTGAAATAGGAAACCACCAGGAATTGTTGAAATTGGATAATGGATATTATAAACGTCTCTATGAGATGCAATTTTTTAATCAAAACGAATGATCAAGCGATTTAAAATAGGAGGTGTACCAGAACATTTTAATCTTCCTTGGCGCAATGCCATTGAGGATGGTGCGTTTCAGTCCTTGGGTGTTGAATTGCATTGGTCAGATATGACTGGAGGAACGGGTCAAATGATCAAAGGACTTCAAGCGGGATCCATTGATATTGCCGTCCTTTTAACGGAAGGAATTACCCGTGCCATTTTACAAGGCCTTGAAGCAAAAATACTAAATGTGTATGTTGCAAGTCCTTTGTGTTGGGGACTTCATGTCCCTGTTGATGGCACAATCAATGAACTTAGTGATTTAGATGGTAAAACATTTGCAATTTCGCGTGAAGGTTCAGGTTCGCATTTAATGGCATTTGTTAAAGCGCAGCAGGAAAAATGGAACCTAGCTAATTTAAAGTTTAATGTTGTGGGTGACGTTTACGGTGGAATTTGGGCCTTAAACAATGGTGAAGCTCAGGGATTTCTCTGGGAAAAATACACCACATCACCTTTTGTAAATCAAGGCAAATGTCTTTTACTCGATGAGGTTCTCACTCCGTGGCCATGCTTCGTTATTGCTGTCAGAAAGGAGTTGCTTCATACAAATTTATCATTGTTGCGCGAAATGGTTTCAATCGTTCAAAAAGAGGCGTTTCGCCTCAAACATCAGTCTAATTCAGCTGAACAGTTTGCATGGAGGTATGCACTACCTCAAGAACAAGTGGAACAATGGTTAGCTCAGACAGATTGGAATTATGGAAGCCCTATTGTTCACCAAGATTTTGCCAAAGTGGTTTCTGAATTATTGGATTTAGGATTATTATCAGAAAACCAAGTAGAAGACTGGGAAGAAAAATTGTTTTAATCCCAAGGTATTGCTTATTGTATTCTATTAATTGTTCTAACAATCAAGCTATTATCGTCAATTGGGCTTGTTTGATAATTCTATTCCTATCAATATTCATTTTGAAAGAGTCGTATGTGATTATCGACTAATTTTCAGAAAAAACACCATGGACATACTTTTTCCTTTGGCATTGGTAAGCACCTTTTGGGTGGCGATTTGGACCGTATTAGGTATGGTTGGAGTCTTCATTATTTTATTTCTATCTGATCGAAAGAAATAATCTATTTGAAACAAGATATTGCCTTTGTTAGTTCTTTGTCAAATGGATTAAGAACTCTGTAATATCCTTCTTCTGTCCAACTTTGGCTCGCAATTTCTGCTTTTAAAGCACGTCTTATTAACTCTTTACTTGTTGCAAACCCTAGCGCGTCTTTTTGTACGTGATATTCCTTTTGCGCAAATGAAACAAATTTCTTTAATAGTTCATCACTTACTTGAAACTGTTGAACAAAGTCCTTAGCCGTTGACCATTTCGATCTGTTTTGTTGCATAAAGTCAAAAGCAAATGCTCGAGGTGCTCCACTCCATTGTAATTCGCTCAAGTAAAAAGAGGCACCTGAGGTATCACCCGGCACAAAAACATCCGGCATTATTCCGCCGCCGCCATATACAGTTCTTCCATGTTTCGTTTTAAATTTCAGTGAATCGACAAATATGGAACTATCAGGTTTAAAGAACTCATTTCTTGTAATGCGCTCTTCATCTTTCATGTAATTATCATAGCCTCCTTTATATGAACGTTGAATACAACGTCCAGAAGGCGTGTAATAACGCGCAATAGTCATGCGTAAGTTACTACCATCACGCAGAACTTCATCTTTTTGAATCAATCCTTTTCCATAGGATCTTCTACCGACAATAATACCTCTGTCGTTGTCTTGTATCGCCCCTGCTAAAATTTCACTCGCTGATGCCGAGTGTGCATTAATCAGAATAACAAGTTTGGTTTTTTCTAGGTGTCCGCCGGAGCTTGAGTAATAAGTATGTTCTCCTTCATTTTTGCCTTTTGATTTGAGAATCATGTTGTTTTTAGCTAAAAAAGCATCCGCAATGTCAATAGCTGAAGACATGACTCCCCCTGGATTATTTCGTAAATCCAACACTAATTTAGTCATGCCTTGTTTGACAAGTTTGGAACTTTCGTTGTAAAATTCTTCTGCCGTCACCTGAGAAAATTCAGTGATAAGAATGTATCCCGTTTGTTTATCCAACATGTAGGCACATGGAATAGAAGAGATAGGAATTATTCCTCGAACTAAATTGACATTCATTCGTTTTTTCCCACGTGCGATGGTTACGCTAACAGTTGTTCCTGGCTCACCTTTCAAAGAGGCAAGAACCATTTCATTTGTGGTATTTTTCCCATGGAGTTTTTTCCCATTGACTTTGATGATTTTATCACCTGCTTTAACTCCTGCTAGTTGAGATGGGGAATTAGGAATGATATTGGTGACACAGATTGTATCGCGCAACAGTAAAAACCGAATACCAACGCCACCGAATTTTCCTTCGATGGATTCGTTCATGGACTTCATATCTTTGGCTGCGATGTAATTACTGTGCGGATCTAATTTGTGAAGCATATCCGAAATGGTCGCTTCAAAAACACTGTCCTTATCTACTTTATCCACGTAATTTTTATCGAGAAGCGATAATATGTCCTCTAGTTTTTGAATTTCACCTGTAGACTTTTTAGTAACATTATTTAAGAGTTGTCCACCAATTATTCCACTTGCTAGTACAAGTGAAATAATAATGGGCAGGATGTAGTTGTTTTTTGTTTCTTCAGACATCGTCACATTTTTCTAATTGAACTACTTCTAATCCCGCACTTTTCAGAAAGTCAATTCCAGAAGTGTCTTTGTAAGCTTCTTGGTAGACTAAACGTGTTATTCCCGATTGTAAAACGAGTTTACTACAGTCTTTGCACGGTGAATGCGTTAGATAAAGTGTTGCATCTTTGCAATTATTAGAGGATCTGGCTACTTTCAGAATAGCATTCGCTTCGGCGTGTAAGACATACCAGTGGGTTTGTCCTTCGTCATTTTCGCAACAGTTATCGAAACCAGCAGGAGTGCCGTTATATCCGTCAGAAATAATAATGGAATCTTTTACGATGATCGCACCCACTTTTTTACGTGCGCAATGAGAAAGCTGTGCCCAACTTAAGGCAAGTCTAAGATAAGCTTTATCGTAGCGATTTTGTTTGTCAGATGCACTCATGAAAAAAGGGTATTAAATATCGTTCGCATGCATAATTTGTCCGCCTAAATATCCTGTCCAAGCGAATATAGCAAAGCTAATAAAAGCGATTAGTAAAATAATCCAAGAGATTTTTTTCTCAGCTGAAAGATTCTTTTTCCCTGCGTATAATCCAGCAATTGATGCAATAAACAGCAAAATGATAAACCAAAGTGCTTTTTCAGCAACTTCTTCGTGTTGTTCAATCACGTATTCACTGATTCCCTTCATGTGTTCAACAGTTTCTTCCGCTTCGTGTCCAGTTTTGAAGGTGATGTAACCACCGATACTAGAAATGAGCATTAAAATGAACGCAGCGATGCGCGTTTGAACAGTGTTGGAGATTAATCCGATTAAAAGTACAATTCCAGCGAATAAGGTGCCAATGATGGCTAGGTGATTGGTGATGAGGTGTAAATGAGTTTGGTCCATTTTGTAAAAATTTTAAGTTTGAACTGAAAGTTACACTTTTTTTACTTGGAATTATTACACGTAGTAGGGAGAAATCATCCAATATACCACAACACCTGTAACAGCAACATATAACCAAATTGGAAATGCAAAGCGGGTGTATTTTTTGTGTTTCACATAATTTCCTTCTAAAGCGAATAAATACGTAAATAACACAACTGGAATAACAGCAACACTTAATAGGATGTGTGATATTAAAATGAAATAATAAATTGCTTTGTACGCCCCTTCGTATATTGTACTATCTGATGTCATGTGGTAAGCAACATAACACAGTAAAAACAATAAGCTAATGGCAAGACACACTTGTATCGTTCGCTGGTGAAGCTTCATATTGCCTTTTTTAATGAATACTAAGGCAAGAATGAGTAAAATAGCTGTTATTCCATTCAGGGAAGCGTAAAAAGGCGGTAAAAACGATAAATCGACACCTTCTATTTTAATCCCGAACAATGCCGCAACGGCAATCGGAATAATGATGGATACAGCAACAACGAGTTTTCTGTATTTAGACGATGGAAGGTTGTTATTCGACATGGTATTCATATTTCAAAAGGTTAATTAAGTCTGTTTTCAGTCGTTTGTATTCTTTCGCATTTACACTTAAGTCCATATTCGTAACTGCATACACACCACGTACATGTCCGGATTGATCCACCAGGGTAAATGAACCAGAGTGAGCGTATCCGCCAGCTGCTTCGTCATCCCTTCCCGCGAAGGTTAAAAAGTTTTCGATGCCTAGTCGGTGAGTTTCTGCTTCATTTCCTGTGAGGAAATCCCAGTTGTTCGCTGTAATTCCATGATCTCGTTTGTATTTCGTTAAAACGGATGGCACATCGTTTTTCGGATTGATGCTGAACGATAGAAATTGAATGTGCTTTTGAAGATTTTTTGTTTCCTTATTTAGTTTGTTGAATTGCACATTCATGATTGGGCAGATCGTTGGGCATGTGGCAAAGAAAAATTCTACGACCCAAACTCGGTTTTTATAGGTTTCGTTTGTTACAGCAACACTGTCTTCATTTAAAAAAGAGAATGCAGGAATTGTGGGATAGATGGTATCTGCCACTTCCTTTCCATCGACCGTTTTATACAGTATATCTGCATTGCCAAGTATGGGGAGTTTTGGAGGATTCTCGTTGCTACAAGAAAAAATCAGCAAAATAAGTCCAAAAAGTAAAGATAGTTTAGCCATTTTTTGCCCGTTCTTTATCGTATTGCTTTTGAAGCAGGGCAAGGTGCTCTTTCATTCGGCGAATCATTCCCTCTTCATCACCTTTTAAAACCATTCTGAGGTGATTTTGTTTATCGAGTAAGAGCATAAGTGAGGAATAACTTACACCTCCAAAGTATTCTTTACCTCTTCTGTATAAACTTTGGTTATTATGCTTGATGTCGTAGACTTTGGTTGGATCACCTTTTGCAATGATCCAAAGGGACGGATCATAATCTTCTACGTCATCTTCGAGCATCTCTATGATTGTTTGAATTTGTTCGTTGCTTGCTGGACGTCCAAATTCATCTGTCGCGAAAGAGATCAAACGGACTTGTTTCAGTTTTTTGCGTTTGTTTTTGCGAATGTGCTGAAATAGTATTTGATTGAAGTGCCATAATGAAATACCACATTCTTTTGGACAAGTCGTTTGAATGGTGGAAATAACGACTAAATCACCTTTGTAATCACTTAATGTTTTTGACTTGTATTGACCGTTTTCAAATACTTCAAACGAAGGAGATTTCACCAATCCGTAGTCATCTAGCTGTTTAAACTTATGTTCACAGCGACGCGTAGATATAAGAATAAGGAATAGTGCTGGACCAAATACCAACAGCAAGGCTAGAATCGATTTGGCACGACTTCTGGGTTGCTGGGTTTGTGGCATCTGCTAGAACCCGAAAGATTTCCAAGCTGCAGCTACTTCTGTTGCTTCCCATAATCCAATAAAGATTAAGTAAGCGATAAAGATTGCATATGGAATCAAAATAACGTTTCTAAGTGTTTTTTTCTCATCACCTAAGTGCATAAACACCATAACGATGTATGCTGCTTTTACAAGTGTCATAATGATAAAAGACCATTTTACGAATGCCCATGCATCACTACTTTGTTTGATTAGTGCACCTAAAAATACTTCAACCGTTGTAATAATTGTTAATAGAACAGTTACTTGAATAATTTTCTTACGAATTGACTTTCCTTTCGCCTCGTCGTGGTGATTGTGTAATGAATATTCAATTAAATCATCTCTTTCCATGAGAATATATTTTAGTGTGATTAAATCAGATCAAGTAGAAGAATGTAAATACAAACACCCAAACTAAATCGACAAAGTGCCAGTAAAGTCCGGTTTTTTCAACCATTTCATAGTGTCCACGTTTGTGGTATGTACCAGCAAGAACTCCTAATAAAATGATAATGTTGATGATTACTCCTGAAAATACGTGAAAACCGTGGAATCCAGTAATGAAGAAAAAGAACTGAGCGTATTGTTGTGGTCCGTATTCATTTTGTTTCATGTTAGCACCGTATACAACGCGATTTGCTTCGCCACTGAATAATGCTTCATAATACATTTTTTCAGCTGCAGCACCTGTGATAGGAGCTCCTCCAATTTCATTTTTAGAACCTGATTTTTTGATGATTAATTTCATCTCGTGGTCTTTTGCCTTATTGATTTTGGCAACTGTTCCGTCTGCGAAATGAATATTACCACCTTCTAAGTGTCCTTTTTCTGCTGCATGTTGAAATTCATGCATTAAATCTTCTTTCATTACTTCACCTACCTTGTGGTGTTTGCCAGCTTCGATTACTTTGAAGTTTTTGATTTCGCCAAAATGTCCTTTTACAATTGCTTGTGATCCATCAGCAAGTTCAATTTTACCAAATTCTGATCCATGAATAAAGTGAGACCATTCCCACGCTTGTGAACCAACGAAGAAAAATCCACCAATGATGGTAGCAATCATCCAGTTCGTTACACCTTTGCGGTCCATTCTATGTCCAGCTTCTACAGCTAATACCATCGTTACAGAAGAAACGATAAGAATAAACGTCATCAATGCTACATAAAGTAGCGGATATCCGTGTCCGAGAAAAGGCATTGAATTGAAGGTTTCTTCACCAATCGGCCATGCATCTTGTGCATCGTGACGTGTAAAACCATAAGCAATAAGTAATCCACTAAATGTCAAAGCATCTGACACTAGGAAAAACCACATCATTAATTTACCATAGCTTGTTTGAAAAGGTGATTCTTTTCCACCCCAAAGGGTCTTGGCATCTAGTTGTGTTGTATGTCCAGCCATTTAACTAATTTTTTGCAAGTTTAGTGAATAAATATGAAAAACAAGAGTAAAGCTAACCATAAAACACCTAAAAAGTGCCAGAATAATGCGCTTAATCGCAGTGATAAATGGTTCTCTGAATTGAAACGACCTCTAAATGAAGCTGTTGAAACTTTAAGTAAATAGATTAATGCAACAAGAACATGAAGTAAGTGAACGAAAGTAATTAGGTATAAATATTGTGAAGCTGAATCTGCTGATTCCATGGCCTTCACTTGTAAATGAGGTTTGATGCTTTCGCCTTTGTACCAAAGTTTTCGATCTTTATAATCTAACAGGTGTTTTTTGTAATAGATGCTAAAGTCTTTCCCATATTCTCCTCTAGCAAAAAAGTCCCCGCGTCCGTCAAGGATGTTGACAGCAAGTTGACTTAGTCTAATTTCATCTGTAAATTGCAGTTGAGTGGAATCATTGGCATACAAAAGGCCTTTTTTAATAAGCAACGGTTGTTGGTTAAAGTACAGTTCAAAACGACCATCTGGCTTCGTTAATCGAAGTGCTTCATTCTGTTTAACTGTTTTAAATTGTGCCATAAAATTTTGAAAAGACTTGAAATCGTTTGACTTCATTTCTTTCCCTTCATAAACGAATTTATTGCCGTCTACATCGATGAATTTATCGTTATACTTTACTTCAAAATAATCACCATAGCGTCCATCAGTTACGACTAAATTATTGACTGCATGGAATCCATTTCGAACTAATTCTCCATATCCTTTAAATTGGCAATAAATAAATCCTGCTCCAAAAATAAGCGTTGCTGCCATCCACATTTTTATCTGCCCTTGTTGATTTTTTTTCGCACTACGTATAGCAAGTACAAATGCTAAACTACTCAAAGCAATACTTGCGGTACTCAGCCAAAAGAATGTCGGCATCGGGTATTTCAACCAGAACGAATCTCCCATGGATACATAATACCCGGAAGTAAATCCTGCAAACAACATAATAACACTAAAAATCCCTACGTAAACTAGGTTTTTCTTCATTTTCTCCTTCACTTCTGGACTAATTTCGTTGGAGAAATCTCTTTTTGTAGTCATTTTTTCTTCGTTTTCGGTGCTCATGGCGTATTCGATTTAAGGAATGAATGTACGATTATATGGTGCGATCAAACACGTAAACAAATTGTATGATCGGTAAATAAACAAATGAGGCGAACATAAGTTTACGCGCATCTAAAACTTCTAGGCTGTGGTAAAGTTTGTACGCATATAGAAAGAAACCAATTCCAAGCAAACTTGCAATGATGAGCGAATAAATCCCAGTCCATCCTAATAACCAAGGAACGAGACTAAAGGGAATCAGCGCTAAAGCATACAACATGATTTGAAAGGCAGAATATTTGGATCTCCCTGTTCGAGAAGGCAAAAGTGAAAACCCAGCCTTTTTGTAGTCATCATACAAAACCCAAGCAATTGCCCAGAAATGCGGGAATTGCCACGTGAATTGAACAAAAAACAATACTCCAGGCTCGAAACCAAATGCATTTGTGTGCGCAATTGCGCCTAATAGTGGTGGTATAGCACCGGGAAACGCACCAACGAAAACTGCCCAAGGAGTTTTTTGCTTGAGTGGAGTGTAAATGAAAACGTAACTGATAAAAGCGAGCACACCGAGTATGGCACTTTTCCAATTGATTAAGGCTAGTAAAATCGTTCCGGTGACAAGCGAGAACACACAAATGATGTACGCTTCACGAAGGGACATTTGTCCAGTTGGTAACGGACGTCTGTTAGTGCGGTTCATGAATTTGTCTAAATCGCGTTCCCAGATTTGATTCGCGCCGTTTGATGCTGCGGTTACAAGTGTTCCACCAAGCATTAAATAAAAAATGACTAAGCCATCTTTCCCACCGGCAAATAAATACCCAGAAAGCGCGGATAAAATCACAAGAAAGGATAATCGAAATTTGGTAAAAACCAAATAGGTTTTAAATGTGGATGGAGCTTTAGTCGTCTCTTGGGTCATGGTGCAAAATTACGAATTAAGCTTGTTCTTCTACAACATTTTTACAAGCTCTTTTCATGGGTGAAATCATTCTGATTCATCAGGTGTATAGTAGTCATTTTGAACGAAGTAGTCAATCATTGCCTCTTTCATTAAATGCTGTTCTTCTTGATGACCAAGTGCAGGAATCAATTGGTTTAGTTTAAAGTGCGGCCATTGGTCTTTATCCCTGCCTTCAAATTCATAATAACCATAGGGTTCAAGTAAGGTGCAAATGGCAATGTGCATTAATTCCGTCTTTTCTTGTTTACTGAAATTTTTGTAGCCAATTCCTAATTCGTTCACGCCAATAAGAAACAATAACGATGACACGTCTAGTCCGGGCCCAAAGTCTTTTTCTAGGCTTTTTTTAACTTTTTGAAATTTCAATTCGATGTCGTGATCCATGAGACAAAAGTACGTAAAGTACGAGGATGGATTACTTTAAATGCCATTTTTTGAAACAAAAAAAAGAGGGGACAAGCCCCTCTTCATTTCAATCAAATTTTTGTGTCTATTATTCAACGATTACACGTGATGTTGAAGTTCCATTTTCAGAACGAACGATTACTGTGTACATTCCTTGAACAAGGTCAGCAACATTTACTTGAGTTGTACCAGTTACTTTGCGAACTGATTTTCCGCTTAAGTCAACTAATTCAATTTCCGTGATTGTTTCAGTAGAAACGATGTTGAACGTTGTTTGAGCTGGATTCGGCATTAATGTGAATGTTGCCGCAGCATTTTCATCCAATCCACCAATACAATCAGCACAGCTTTCATAACATACCCAACCTAGGTCAGCAACTCCAGCAACTGTGTAAACACGGTTTGTGAAACCACCTGTTGTGATTGTACACGTTTCTCCACCAGCGAATTGCTCAGAAGCATTCCATCCGTCTAATGTGAATTTGTATTCGATTGTTCCGTTCGGTAATGGTAACGTAACAACCCAAAATCCTGAACCTAAACCATCTTCAATCATTGGATTAGAAGTTCCGTTCCATCCGTTGAATGTACCGTTAATAAACACTCCTGTGAACGGTGCTCCTCCTAGTTCTAGGTAGGTATTCATATTTACACGGAATGTAACATCTGAAGTACAAACTGAACAACTTTCGTAACATACTGCACCTAAGTTTGCGTCAACAGCAACTGTGTAAGAACGGTTAGTGAATCCACCATTTGTTACTGTACATGTTTCACCGCCAGCGAACTGCTCAGAGTTTGTCCAGTTGTCTAATGAGAATTTGTACTCAATTGCTCCTGGATTAATTGGTAAGGTTACTTCCCAAATACCGTCTGCGTTCGCATCTGTCATTGGGTTAGCGTTACCACTCCAGTTATTGAAAGTACCACTTACATAAACAGTGTTAAACGTTCCAGTGTAGTTATTCATGTTCACTTGGAATGTGATTAACGGTGTAGCTGCTTGAACCATTTGTGTTTTTTGGTAAACAAACT
The DNA here is from genome assembly GCA_044240055.1 of Crocinitomicaceae bacterium. GTDB lineage: Bacteria > Bacteroidota > Bacteroidia > Flavobacteriales_D > Crocinitomicaceae > UBA952. The sequence continues at coordinate 59,066 of JBIIAG010000013.1, forward strand.
GCCAGTATCCAGGTCCAAAGTTGATTCCTAATGTCATTGTGTTTCCACCGTTTGAAAAAGCAACGTTGTAGGTAATGGAAGATACTGCATTAGCTGGACTAGTTAACTCCCCTGCGTTGTGAACTTTTGCCAAACCTAAATGAGCACCAACACCATTTACTGTAAGTGTTCCTGCAGTAGCATCATATACATATGCTGCTTGACCACCATTATGTGGTGCTACTGGAGTGCCGCAACCTTCAGCAGTTGCACCTTGCCATAATTCAAGCCAAGAGTTACCATCCATGTAATGCGTCATTGTTCCACCTGCAGCAAAAGTTACTGAATCGTCAAATAAACAAGCTCTTGTTGTAACGTCTCCTAAAGAGTTTGACCACCAAGATAGGTTTGATGCATCAGGCCCAACAGCCAAAGCTCCCGCTTGTGGTGCTAGTTTCCATGTACTTTCAATTTGGGCATTTAATCCAAAGAAAGGAAGGAGGAATAAAATGTAAAGTTTTTTCATGTTTTTTAATTAATAAAGGTTTATAATTCAAAAATAGTTGATTTTCATGTGAAAACCGAAACTAATATAGTAAAAAATACAATAAGGATGAAAATATATATTGTATTATCCTTCTAAACAAAGCATTATCGATAATGTTCGGGGTAGTTTATTTCTTTTTGTAGCTTAATTTCTTGGTTAAATTTCCCGTTCTAATGGTAAATTCCCCTTCCTCTATTAAAAATTCCCCTGTTTTTCCAACAAATTGAAAATCCTTGTTATTTAAAAAGAATGTTTTACTTACTTCAGATTTTGCGGGAACGTCGATTTTAACGAAACGTTTTAATGATTTCCCGGTAGGTATCATACTTGCGTAATCATCACTCACATAAAGTTGAATGACTTCTTTCCCAGCAATTGAACTGTTGTTTTTTAATGTAACAGTTACTGCGATGCTATCATTGTCAGAAAATGATTCCTTGTTCAAAGTAAGTGAAGAATACACTATGTCCGAGTAATTGAAACCAAAACCAAAATCCCATTCTGGATTGTACGCAGAGAAATCTCCTGATTTGGAACGGTCTACGCTTTTTGGATGATCGTAAAATTCAATGACACCATCAAATTTAGGGTAGGTGTAAGGAAGTTTACCGCTAAAGTTCTTGTCGCCATATATTAACGATACTAATGCCTCTGCACCATAATTTCCAGGTAAATACGCATTAATAATTCCTGAAGCTCCATAAACGATGTCGTGAATAATGCGTGGTCTTCCTTCAAGCATAACAAGTATTACTTTTTTGTTTTGCGCGTAGGCTAATTTCGCTAGTTCTCGTTGTTCTGTGTCAAGATTAAGAGATAAAATATCTCCAGGTTTTTCTGTTGCGGGAAGTTCTCCAAGACATAGAACAACGACATCAGCTTGCTGCAGTTTTTCCTTGTAATCTAATAAATTTACGAGGCGTGTTTTTTCAAATCCAGCTTCACTGTATAATTCTGCTCCTTGAGAGAACAAACAATTTTCTTTCCCTAATTTTTTCTCAAAGGCTTCTCGAACGGTTAAGCAACCTTGTGTGTTGTAGGCAGTATCTACTCCTTGCCATGTATGCGTCCAAGCGCCATTTAGGTAAATGAGGTTGTTGGATGTTGGTCCAGCCACCAATACTTTTTGATTGGTTTTCAAAGGTAAAACGCCGTTTTCATTTTTCAATAAGGTAATCGATTCAAGCGCTGAATTAAGGGAGGCTTGTTGAAACTCAGCACAGCCAAATTTTGGATAGTTCTCGAATGTCGGAATTGGTTTTTCAAATAATCCCAATCGCGATTTAACACGTAAAATTCTACGTACAGCGTCATCCAAACGATCCATGGAAATTTTACCTGATTTTACTGCATTCACCATGATCTTGCAATACTCTTTATACTGTGGGCTTAATGGAACCATGCTCATATCAACACCTGCGTTGAATGCTTGTACATAAGCGTCTGCTAAACTAGGAGAAGTGGAGTGAACGGTATGCAACATGATAAAATCTTCCCAATCGGAAACAGCAAATCCTTCAAATCCCCATTCGTCTTTTAACGTTTCGGTAATTAAATGGTGATTTATGTGTCCAGGAACACCATTTACAGCACCACTATTGATCATGACAGTTAGCGCGCCATGTTCTACCGCAGCTTTGAAGGATGGTAAGTATAATTCTTTCATGTATTTTTCTGGAATCCAAGCTGGAGTTCTATCTCGGCCACTATTTGTTCCACTGTAGCCGACAAAATGCTTCATACAAGACGCTACATGGTATTGATCTGGCGTTGTTCCACCTTGATACCCATCAATGATGGCAGCTCCCATTTGTGAGATCAAGTAGGGATCCTCTCCAAGAGTTTCAAATGTACGAGACCACAAAGGTTGTCTTCCTAAATCTAACACTGGAGAAAAATTCCAAGGAATTCCAGATGCTCTTGTTTCATAAGCGGTGATTTCACCGAAATTTTTTGCTAACGCTGGATTCCAAGTTGCAGCTAATCCAATTTCTTGTGGAAATAATGTTGCTCCAACGGTATAATTCACGCCGTGAATGGCATCAATACCGTAAATAACAGGAATGTGTGTTTTTCCTGTAGCATAAGGATTTTGTACAGCTGGGATAATCCCTTTCCATTCTTCTAAACT
>JBIIAG010000001.1:0-261411 GCA_044240055.1 Crocinitomicaceae bacterium
CATCAAATAAGTGTCCCAAATGAGCATCGCATTTTGCACAACGAATTTCTATTCGATCCATGCCATCACTTAAATCGCGTATTTGTTTTACTTTGCCTTTTGTTAAGACATCATAAAAACTTGGCCATCCACTACCCGATTCATATTTTGTCGAACTAGAGAATAATGCCACACCGCAACCAACACAAGTATAGGTTCCCTTTTCATGGTGATCCCAAAATTCCCCAGTAAAAGGTGCTTCGGTCGCCCCATCTCGAATGACCGCACATACATTTTCAGGAAGTGCCTTTCCATTCCATTTAGAAAATGAACTCATAGTTGAACCAGTATCATCTTTCTTTTCAGGTGTCTGTCCACAGGCGTTCATCAAAAAACTTAAAACAAAAATCAGTGTTAATCTCATATTTAGTAAACAAAGCGGACAGAAAAAAGTTCGAAGTCATTAAAAGCGTACTTTTGCGCCATGAAATCAAGGTATAGTCGCAATTTTTGGATCGTGTGTTTTGCGATGTTCTTTTTCATGACAGGATTTAACCTAATCATGCCCGAATTAAACAATTTCATCACCAACTTAGGTGGTGAAAATCACAAAGGATTGATTATTTTACTTTTTTCTATTTCAGCTGGAATCTCACGACCTTTTTCAGGAAAAATAGCTGATATTGTCGGCCGGAAATGGGTCATGTACGCAGGTATTGTTTGTTCTTTCATCATTTGTTTGAGTTATTCCTTCGTGGATTCGATTCTGTTTTTTCTAATCCTTCGCTTTCTTCATGGATTTAGTGCCGGATTTGCTCCAACTGGAGCTACCGCTTTACTAACAGATGTCATTCCGGATAAAGCAAGAGGAACAGCCATGGGGATTTGGGGGACATTCATTTCACTTGGAATTGGTGTTGGACAGTCACTTGGTTCATGGATTTATCAATCGTTTGGATTTGACACCTTGTTCATGTCAGCTGCATTCATCACTTGTATCTCTTTCATTATGGTTTCCATCGCACAAGAATCCCTTCAAGTACAAGAAAAAATATCCATTCAACATTTAAAAATCACCTGGAAGGATGTATTCGAACCAAATGTACTTCCCGCTGCATTTGTCATGTTTTTAACTGCAATTTGTTCTGGAATCATCTTTGTCGTAACTCCTGATATTTCCGGTATGTTACAAATTGAGAACAAAGGATTCTTTTTTGGGTTTTACGTAATCTCCACCATTGTCATTCGCTTACTTACTAGTTCGTTATCTGATCGAATTGGAAGACCACAGACTTTGATCATTGGTGTTTCCATTTTGATTGCTAGTATGATTCTAATCGCCTTAGTTGACACTCAAACATCCTACATTGTTGCGGCGATCGTGTTTGGTTTTGCCACCGGCATCTCTAGTCCGACATTATTTGCTTGGACTGCCGACTTGTCCCACAAAGACAGACGTGGCGTCGGTGCAGGAACAATGTTTCTTGCCTTGGAATTTGGCATCATTGCCGGCTCCCTGATTACACTAATAGTCTATGACAACAGTTCTGCTGGAGTTTACCGCGCATTTATCATTGGTGCTTTCTCAGCGCTTTTAGCCTTGAGTTTTTTGATTTACATTACAGTCAAACAGTATCGCAAAAGAGTTTCGTAAGTTATTTTGTCAACGTCTCTTCTGTCAATTCGTGTTTATTTAGGTAACGACGCATGATGTAATGTCCTAAATAGATCAAAGGTGTTAAACTAATCGCAATTAGTAATTTCAAGATGTAATTTGTTGGAGCGACGGACATATACGTTCCAAAAGACATTTTACCTGGCAATACAAATCCAATATACAGAACAATGTAGGAATCGATTACTTGCGAAATAACCGTACTGCCTGTACTTCGCAACCAGATGAATCGATTTCCCGTTTTGTGTTTTATTTTTTCAAATAAAAACGCATCTAATAATTGTGAAACGAGAAAAGCGCAGATGCTTCCTACGATGATCATTTGAGATTGTCCAAAAACTTTTATGTAAGAAGCATTGTCCGCTAAATCTGAACCTTTGATTTCATAGGCTGGAATCGCCAACGAAAGACCAACGATAATGAAACAATACGCAATCAGTCCAGCAGTTATCCAAGATAATCTACGCACAGCTTTTTGACCATAAAATTCATTCATTAAATCGGTCAGTAGAAATACCACTGGCCAAGGAAGGATTCCAATAATTGTTGCAAACGGTCCAAAATGACTTCCAAATACATCAAACTGTATCGGTATTTGAATTAATTTATTGCTGATTAACTCTGCTGTAACTGCATTGGTGATGAATAATCCAGCGAGGACGATAAACAACCAGTTTCTTCTTTCGTTTAGTTTTTCTATTTTCAAGGAAATTGATTTAGATTATTAGAACAACGAACTGGATGAAACTGTTCTCAATAATTAGCCTCCATAGTCCAAACGTTTCGTTTTCACGTAACGCTTTATGTAATATTCTGATGTTTTGAAATTATCAATACGTACACCGCTGTTGGCGGAATGAATAAACTTTATCGCCGTTGGCGTCACCTCAACAACCATGGCAACGTGTCCAACTGAGCTTGAATTCACATTACTACCTTTGAAAAACATTAAGTCTCCAGGTTGAATCTCAGACAACTTGATTGTTTCTCCAAGCTCAGCCAAACCAAAGCTCGTTCGCACTAGGGAAAAACCAAAATTACCAAATATGTAATTGATAAACCCTGAACAATCAAAACCAGACGGCGTTGTTCCACCCCATCTATATGGCACCCCGAGAAATGTTTTTGCATAGGCGATTATGGCATCTGCTTTGGGATTTACGGGTAGAGTCTTGTTTGTATTTTTATCATTTTCCGTTGGACCCGTTTGAGTAAAACTAACATTTGAAAAGAATAATACAAAAAGAATCAAAAATGTTATATGTTGAAATGGCATTTTCATCTTTCGATTGCAAAATTATAACTAATTTCGGAGAAAATTCAAATAACAAGGTGCCTTTAATTGATATTCAACAACTTAGCAAGCTCTATTACTCCATTGGTGAAGTAGCAGAATTACTTGATGTAAATGCTTCATTACTAAGGTTTTGGGAGAAGGAATTTAAATTTGAAATTTCAAAGAAAAACGCAAAAGGAAATCGTTTATTTTCGGCAAAAGAAATAGAAAAAATCAACCGAATTTATCATTTTGTAAAAGTTGAAGGGTATACTTTGGATGGTGCTAAAAAAGCCTTGAAATCAAAAGTTGTTGTAGAAAATAGGATTGAAAGCAATACCAATCAGGATGCTTTGATTCAACGATTAGAGCAAATCAAACGAAGATTAGTTCAATTAAAAGCAACACTTCCGATTGAATCCGCACAAGAAAAAAGTGTAACGATTGTTCCACCTACGACTCCAAAGATTGTTCCTCCAGCACCAAAAAAGCCTGCTGCGCCAAAGTCCACGCCTCCTTCGATGGACATGCCTACCTTGTTCGACTAGAACACGTATCCGAAGATTAACTTTGGATAAATATTCGTTTTCCAATCACCTGTATTCGCATACGTTCCCAAACGCGTAAATACGCCAACGCCCATGCTGGACTTTCCACTTACGTACAATCCATTTAAGAGTAGTCCCGCTTCATGAAATCCTTTTGACATCGTATTGAAGGACAAGTTGTGTAGACTTTGATTGGACATCGTTCCGTAACCAAAAGCGTAATGCACACCAAATTGCGGTTCGTTCCATTTTGCTTTCGTGCGTTGTGCATTCCAGATGTAACGTAAAAACACATTGACTTGTTGCTGGTGGTAGAAGTCTGTTACACCAACTGTTTCAAAGGTATTTGCAATCGAAATCGAACGATTGACATAAGTAGCATTCACAGCTTGTTGATACAATAAAGGCGTCGGAACATTGGTCCATGCTGCGCGGACATTCCACGTGAAGCGTCCATTTCCTGGAATAGTGGTCACATGGAACACATTGAATTGGACACGCATAAAATCCATGGAAGCCAAATCTAAGGACGGAATTTTCCAAGCTTTCTCTATTTTGATTTGAAGTTTTGGGAACTTCGCCGCTTTAGGTAGAAATACATCGCCGAGAATGATTCCTTTTTCACGAATGGCCCATGAAAACAAAAGTGAACTAATGAAAGCTGAACACGACGTTTGCTGCTGAAACTGGTATCCATTTGTGAATTGATTTTGCTGGTAATTCAATTCGAGTGTGAAGTGTTTATTTGCGCGGACAATTGTCGAAAGTTGAATTCCTGCTTTCTTTTGGTAGGCCATGTTAGAGACAAAAATCATACGTCCTGCGTCTTGAGAATAGAACATATTTGTTTTGTACGCTACGTTACCTCCTACTTCCACGACATCGTTCGCATAAAACAACTTCAGGTTGGTCTTGGTCGATGGATCCAAATGAAATTCCAAAAATCCACCGTATTTTACTTTTTTATCTCCGAATCCATACCCAACAGACGCATTGGCGGTCATCCATGGAAGAAAGCGATCTGAATTTTCGATTCCAAATCCAATGCGCGTTTTCTCAAAGGCATTCACCGCGAATAATTTTGTCGCGTCGATATTCAGGTATCCAAGGGGAATTTTACCTGTAGAAAGCACCTTCAACCAGCGCAAGTATCGATCTAAATGCTCTTCTTTGGAAAGACTGTCATTTTGGATGTATGTATTTTTTTCTTTGTCCGTTAAGGCATATGGACGCAAACTATCCCATTCTTGGTCTTTAATGCGTTCAGATCCAATATTCGTTTGCACGGCAATGTTGTTAAACTTCACTTTTTCCAATTCCGGCGGATTAAACTGAACGGATTCCATATAAGTGGCACCCCTACCTGTCACAAAAGCTGTTTTCCCTTTGGCGATGTTAATCGCAGCAAAAACCATTTGAACCTCTGTCGACAGTTTCATGGGAAACCATTTTTTTTGATCGATCAGGGCATATTCTTGCGTGATTCTGATAAATGAACCCTTACTCACTTCCATGTATGGCGTTGCGATGACTTTTTCAATGGCATAACCATTCGTGTTGATGTACAAGTGTCCCATCATTCCATCAAAGTCCTTTCCCTTTCGAGGACGAAAGAAAATCGTAAAGGTCGTATCACGACCATTGATTGTCGTGTCTTCTAGGACAAATAAATAGCGATTGATTCCACCAAAGGCAATTGGATTCACATATTGGACACCAAGTAATTCCACTTGATTGTCGTAAAAGTGAAAAGACTGCATGGACTGTGCAAACGTAGAGAACATCGGATCTGTAAAACCTGAAACTTTGTATGCCTCTACGATTTCTTTCTCCTTGTAAGGAGGTTCAAAATAATGTTTGGATGCCGTTTCTATCAAGAACAAATGTTGTCGACCGAAGAATTGTTTCATGCTGTAGAGATTGGTGTCCGATGGATCCACCACGGTATCCTCGAGGATTTTCTGTGATGCATCATCCAAGTCAAAGACAAATTTGCTGTATTGTTTGGAGATGAATCCATCGTTTTCGAAGGGATGGTTTTTCATGCGATTGGCAATTACTTGTGCCATGATGCGTTCCGCAGGATTAACTCCAGGTTTCACCACGACTTCTTGTACATTTTGCGCTTTGCTTTTGAGGTAGATTTTGCCGTCAATTACTTGATTTAACACGACGCTTGTATCGTGAAATCCCGTTGCTTTAATTTTCACCGATTGATTGGAATCCAAAACGGAAAAATAACCATCGATATCTGTTAATCGAGGCGTTTCTTTTTCTGGCATGACCTTCCCAAACGAAACAGGGTCCTTCACTTGTTGATCAAGTAGTTGGAATTTCTGTGCGCTTAATTGAAAAGAAGCGATCAACGTGAACAGTAACAAAATGCGCATGCAGTATTTTTTTATTAAAAATAAGGAAAAAATGGAATTACTCATTGTTTCATTAAACCAAACACGCTTAACTGTTCATAAGGTTACTCGATGTTTGAAAAATCCGGCAACGCTGGAATTTAAGTAACTTTAATATCAGTAAGTCGTCTTGGTAATATTCTTTTTAGACAATAGAACATTAATAGATATTTCCGTTTAAAAATTTAAAATGATTTAATTCATCTGATATATGAAAATTACACTTTTTCTGTTTTTGACACTCATTTTCACATCCTGTAACATCATCCGACTTCTTCAATTGAAGGATTCAAATGATGAGTCAACAATAGAGGTAAATAGATATCTAAAGCACTATAAATATGACTACAGTTTATTTGCAGATGACACCAAATCGTGGATGCAAAAAACTAAAACGTATGGAATTAATAATGACACCTCTAAATACTCCTACATCCAGCTAAGAATTTTCAATCGCGATGGAAGTTTGCACTCCGCCTACTCGCAATGCATGGGGGATTTTAACAGCAGAAATTTTGTAGATAGTTTCCCACTCAAAAAAAACGATTATCCTTTTGTCAACACACAATTGAAATTTAAAAATGAATTGGATTTACTTCTTCTCAACTCAGAAACGAAAGAACAAATTCTTGTAAAATCAGAAAAATACAACTATACTTATGTTGTTTATTATACCATTTGGACAAGTTATTTTTCGAAACATGTCCTGAAAGAAGTCTCAAAAATTAAAAAGAAACATCCAAATGAGGCCCTGGTTATTTTGGTGAATATGGCAAGAGATACGGAATAAGAGCTTAACTCGTTTCGTCCCAACGATTGTCAAAAATCGCAATGATGGAAATTTTATTCTTTTTAACGGAATAATATACAGAAATAACTTTGCTTAAAACTGCTCTTCTAAATTTCTTCTTTTTTGACTCTGAATAGATGCTAGGATACAGGATCATTATATTTTCAAAATCAGATAAAACTTTATAGAAGTTGGTTACTTCTTTTTCTGAAAAATTCTTATGTAAAAGAGACGATTACTTTTGCGTTTTCTAAAGATTGGCTAGAATACTCAACTATTAGCTTCTTTTTATCAGCCATTTTTCAATTCTTTCCAAAATTGAGATGGCGAGATCACATTTCCGTTTTCAATGTCATCAATTCCATTTCTCAACATTTTCTGTTGATTTTCGGAAAGACTATCCCACCAATCACCTGTCGATTTTGATTTTTTAAGACCATCAAGAAACTCAATCATATTCTCATCTGAAAGCCTATTAATCCAAGCAATCAAATCTAATTTCGTTTGGTTAAGTTCAGCTGTTGACATTCTTTATTGATTTAAAACAAATATAATGAGTTTAATGAATTAATCAAATCATTTGTTCAATATGGTCGTAAGTCATATCGGGATTGAAAATCCAACGGTGCGTTACCTCTTTTATTCCAAACGAAAAGGCACATCATCTTGATGTAAGTGATAATAATTCGTCAATGATTTCTGAAGTCGTTTATCCTTGAGCATCTTGCGATACAAATCTTCACGTACCTTCATTAAATACGCATCATCGGAACTATAATGAGGCAAGTTCTTTTCGCAAACTTTTGCTTTGTTTTGAGTGAAAGCAAGGTCAATTGGTGACGTTTCTTGGTCAAAATCAGAGAAAATCGCCTCGTAACAAAAGGCTTCCAGGAGCGTGTAATCTTTTTGCCAGTTACTTTCTCGCTGTCCGTTCAATCCGATGCAGACATGAGCTTGAACGCTTGAGTCCGGATTCACTTTGTCGCAATAGAAAAAACGGGATGCTACTTCAACTAATTCACGCTTGCTAAACGTTTGTGTTTTGTTTGAAGCATTCTTTTCTATGGCCTCAATTGTTTGACGCACGTAGCCTTGCAAGGTAGAATCCTTGGACAATTGATCAATGTAAGATCGTTTAAGCAAATTCGTATCTGGATACAACTCAAACAATGTCCGGCGCATGTCAACCTGCTCCGGCGCATGAATTCTTGGTGTATTCAAGATGAGGTAATCAAAACGTCGGTGCACATTCCAATAAGGACTATCAGTTGAAAGCGATGCCATGGCAGAAACTTTTTCCTTTCCAGATACTTCGTAAGGAAACAATTCGATGTGTAATTGAGCAGAAAAGGGAACCTGTTGAGCACAAATGGGCTGAATGAAAAGTACCAGGAATAAGAATCGAACCAGTTTGACCATGTAAGAAATACGCTTAAGTGTTGATAGAGTTACAACGTGCTCGCGAATCGTTCCGCAGCAATACAACTCAGCGAAACGGAAACTTAGACCACCCCAATAATACCTATTCAAACGTATATAGTTTGAAAACATTCCACATGAACCATTTCGTATACTTTATCTTATTACTATCTTTTCAAAAAGCCTTTACTCAGATCGGTTCCATTTCAGGGCAATTTTGTATTGGCTCAACGGAGTCAGAATTTCCAATTAAAGAAGCATTTATGGACAATGGCAATCGAATTGTTCTTTTAGTCAGTAATTCTCCAGCAATTGCAGACAAAACAGAAAATTGCAGAGGTGATTATGATTTTTGGGTGCTTTGCATCAATCAAAATGATCAAATTGTATGGCAGAAAACCATAGGTGGTAATGATTTTGACAATCCATCGGGCTTACTCATAACGGAGGATCAATCGATCTATATTTGTGGAGCTACTTTATCAACACCGAGTTTCGAGCAAACGAATGATCTTTTTGGCTCTTGGGATGCTTGGCTAATCAAAATGAATAACACGGGCGATATCATATGGAATAAAAATTACGGTGGAACTGCATCAGATGGATTTAATGATTTAATCGAACTACCGTCTGGAAATATTTTCATTTTTGGTACTTCTGCATCCGATGTTTCAGGAAATAAGACCTCCTCAAACTATGGAGCAAATGATCTTTGGAGCTTGAAACTAAATACCAACGGTACTATTCTCAATGACTGGAGTATTGGGGGAGCTGAATTTGAGGTAAGACCTTACATCATTCAAACAGCACCCAACCGAATCAAATTAGTTGCCAATTCATCCTCTGATGTTTCCGGATTGAAAACGGAACCAAGTTTTGGATATTCAGATATTTGGGTGCTAGATTTAGATACCAACTGCAACATTCTACAACAAAAAACCATTGGAGGTTCAGATCTTGACACGCCAACAGATCTTCTTTGGAGTCATGATGGTAAATTGCTCATTTTAGCAGAAAGTTGGTCTAATCAGTCAGGACTAAAAACGGAGAATGCTTATGGCCTAATGGATACTTGGATCTTAAAGTTAGATGATGATTTAACGATCATGCAACAGAAAACAGTTGGCAGCGATTTACAAGATTATGCTAGTCAATTCATCGAATGGCCAAACGGAAATCTTTGTGTACTCGCCACTTCAGATTCAAATCCCAATCAATACAAGTCAGCACCTAATATGGGTGGAACGGATATCTGGATGTATGCGTTAGATCCTAATTTTAATCTTTTAGCAGACAAAACAATCGGGACAATGCTTGATGAAACTAGTACTTCACTCACGTTAAGTCCTAATTTATCCGATATTCAGGTATTAGCTGCTTCAAGCGGAGGTGTTTCCTTTTACAAAACCTGCCCAAGCAACGGATCATATGATTTCTGGGGATTAACGCTGAACTCCACACTTCAAATCAATGACATTCAAACAAATAAAACGACAAAGGTCTACCCAAACCCTTCTCAAAATTTGATCACCATAGAGCACACCGCTGCAGATCAAATTTCAGAGCTCTTACTACTCGATTACAGCGGTAAGCTCATCAAGGAGTTTGATCCAAAGAACTCAATTTTAAATCTAACTGATTTATCACCAGGTATTTATTTTCTTCAGTTTTCTACTGAGCAAGGCAACTTCTGTGAGAAAATTCGTTTAGAGTAAAGAAAAATAATTAATCTTGTTATCAACAAAAATAGTTATGCCGTATGAAAACTAAACTTACCTTATTATCATTGTTTTTCTTTGCCCTTACATCCTATGCGCAGCTTTGGTCACCTGAAGGAGCGAAATGGCACCACTTTTTCTTTTTCAGCACTGATCCATTGATCACCAACAATAACGGTTATATGACCACAACTTACGATCGGGACACCTCAATAAATGGTGAAAGTTGTAAACTTCTTTTACAGAGACAAAATGATGTGGACATTTACGATACACTTTTCACCAAGGAAATGGATAGTGTGGTGTATATTTACAACAAACAAACGACGGTTTTTGACACTTTGTTTAATTTCAAATCAAGTATTGGTGCTTCATGGAAAATTCCAGGCAATGGTTTTTCTGCGTGTGGCAATCAAGGAAGGGTCACTGTAGCCAATAAAGGAAATAGTAATATCAATGGTTTCAACTTATTATGGATGAAGGTTGACGTTCAATTCGACCCGCTTGATAATTTTGGTCTTTGGGATTATTCTGATACAATCTTCCAAAGATTTGGTAACAAAAATTATTATTTCATGCCTTATAGCCACTGTGAAAATAATTGCGAACTTGAAAGCATTAGCGGATTTCGTTGTTATGAAGATAATGATTTTTCAAATTTAAATTTATTTAATTTCGACTGTGATTACATTCCGCAGGTCGGCATTAATCCGATTGAAGTTGACAACTATAGTGTTTACAACGATTCAAAATATTTAAAAGTTATTTGCTCGGAAAATATTAAAAATCAACACATCGGAATTAAACTTATGGACATGAGTGGACAAGTTTATTTCAGCAACAATGAATTCAGTTTTAAAGAGGAAACAATAAGCATTGAACAGCTGCCAAGGGGTACATACATCGTTACGATTAATAATTTTTATAACAAAAAAGTAATCATTATTTGATTTCATCATAAAAATCCAGCGGTGCGAAGTGTGGTGTAAAGTACCGCAGCAGTGAAACTGCAGCGGAACAGCGGGCAGTGCAACTGCAGCGGCGCGACGTGCATGGTTTAACCAAAAAACTCCTCAAAATACCTCGCTGCCAATTTCATTCTGGATCCATACCAGGAACACATTTCGCCATCGATGAGATGAATCTGTGCGGATGGAAAGATGGATTGGTACTTGTTGACATGCTCCGACTTAAAAGGAAAGGGTTCGGAACTTAAAAAGATGTGGTCAACTGTTGTTGGTGCGACTTCGGACAAAGCAGGATAACGGCTCAACTCACAGTCATTCTGAAAACCGATTTTCATGAACATGGAATCGATAAAGGTGTTTTTACCTGCAACAAACGCGGGCTCGTCCCAAATGAAATAAAGGAAGGATTTTCCTTGTCCTAGGTTTTGAATGGACGCAAATGCCTCGATGCTTTCTTCAACCAACAATTCGGCTTCGTCTTCTTTATCAGTCATGACACCGATGGATTGTATCATCGCAAACGCATCTTCGAGCGTTTCAATGTCACTCATCCAAACGGGAAATTCTTTTTCCAAAGCTTCGATGTCCTCTTTGGTGTTTTCTTCTTTGTTGCCAATGATTAAATCGGGATTCAAGGAACGGATCAACTCCAAATTCAACTGTTTTGTCCCGCCAATGCGTTGCTTGACACGAAACCAAGAGGCCGGATGAACACAGAACTTCGTAATGCCAATGACTTCAGATGCTAATCCGAGATCGTGGAGCAATTCGGTTTGCGAGGGGACCAAGGAAATGATTCGTTTGGGTTCAAGGGGAACATGTACTTTTCGTCCCATTTGATCCACGAAATTTCTTCCAATCATCAAGAGATCGCTGAAATAACGTCGTAACGGGAAACAATGTGAAACTTACCGTTCTCCAATTGTACCAAAACCGCAGGCGTTTGCTTGTTGATCAACTTGCAAATGTCCTCAATATGCGTCGAGTGATTGACAACTGGAAAAGGTGCATTCATGATGGAGGATATCGGTGCATCGCGCAACGCTGGATCTTCCACCAACAATTGATACACATGACTGTCGTCAATCGAACCTACAAAAACACCATCTTTCATGACAGGAATTTGACTAATTCCGAAGTTGCGCATTTTAGCAATGGCATGTGAGACCAATTCTTCCGCATACAAAGAAACCAATGGTTTATCCGCATGTTTCGCAACTAAATCCGCGGCAGTTACGATGTTTTCTTCTAAAAATCCACGTTCACGCATCCAATCGTCGTTGAATATTTTTCCAATGTAACGACTACCATGGTCGTGGAATAAAACCACAACAACATCGTCCGCTGTCAATTGATCTTTTAACTGAATCAATCCTTTAATCGCAGAACCTGCAGAGTTGCCAACGAAAATACCTTCCTCTCGGGCAATTCTTCTCGTATAAACCGCTGCATCTTTGTCGGTTACTTTTTCAAATAAGTCAATTACATCGAAGTCCACGTTTGCAGGAAGAATGTCTTCCCCTATTCCTTCGGTGATGTATGGATAGATTTCGTTTTCATCGAAAATCCCTGTTTCCTTGTACTTTTTAAATACAGATCCATACGTATCAATTCCCCAAATCTTAATGTTTGGATTTTTTTCTTTCAAGTATTTTCCAACGCCGGAAATTGTTCCACCCGTTCCAACGCCAACAACAAAATGCGTTACTTTTCCTTCTGTTTGTTCCCAAATCTCTGGACCAGTTGATTCATAGTGTGCCTGACGATTCGATAAATTATCGTACTGATTTACGTACCATGAATTCGGGATTTCTTCCGCCAATCGACGAGAAACGGAATAATAAGAACGCGGATCCGTTGGCTCAACTGCTGTCGGACAAACCACTACTTCTGCACCAACTGCACGAAGAATGTCCATTTTCTCTTTGGATTGTTTATCGTTTAAAACACAAATCAATTTGTATCCTTTCATTATGCTCACCAAGGCCAAGCCCATTCCTGTATTCCCCGAGGTGCCTTCAATGATGGTTCCTCCTGGCTTTAACAATCCCGCTGCCTCAGCATCTTCGATCATTTTCACAGCCATTCGGTCTTTGACAGAATTTCCCGGATTCGTTGTTTCTACTTTCGCGAAAACTTGAGCAGGAATATCAGCTGTTAATTTATTAATGCGCACCAATGGCGTATTCCCAATGGTTTCGAGGATGTTATTGTACACTTTCATTTGTTGATTTTGGACAAAGTTAAGTAAATGATTTTAGGCAATCGTGCATTTTTCTTTGACGGAATGAAAAGCAGAAAAAAAACACCTAATTTTAAGGGATGAAAAATGTGATTTACCTTCTTTTTTGCTGGATGATTTTACCTGTTTCTGGTCAAATTTCAAGCATTCTCCCTTCTCCTGTCACTTACGTTCAAAACGAAGGTGCAATTCAAATAAACCAAGCATTAACGGTTAATCCTTCGGAGATTCACCCTGGACTTTTCGCGCAATTCAAATTCCTAGGAGAAACATTTCATGGATTAACCATTCAAACCGATGTTCAAAATGGGATGTTGAATTTCAAGAAACTGGTGAACGTAAAACAAGATTCCTACAGTATCAATATCGCTGATCGGATTACGATTTCCTATTCAAGCGATGCTTCTTGCTATTATGCGATGACTTCCCTCATGCAATTAATGAAGCGCAATGAAAATGGATTAGCCTTGCCAAAGTGTTTTGTAAAAGATTATCCAAATTACCAGTGGCGTGGACTGCATTTAGATGTCTCACGTCATTTTTTCACGGTGGAAGAAGTCAAACGTTTTATTGACTTGATGTCCTTCTACAAATTCAACACCTTCCACTGGCATTTAACTGATGACCAGGGATGGCGAATTGAAATCAAAAAGTATCCCAAATTGACGGAAATCGGCGCTTGGAGAGACAGTACCGTAAACGAACATTACACCACAGTTCCAAGAACCTACACGAAAGCACGCTACGGTGGTTTTTACACACAAGATCAAATCAAGGATGTGGTTGCCTACGCAGAAGCAAAATACGTGACGATTGTCCCGGAGATTGAAATGCCTGGTCACGCACGCGCTGCATTGGCCGCTTACCCTGAATATTCGTGTACAGGTAAAGCACAAGGCGTCGAAGGACTCTGGGGGATATTCGATGATATTTTCTGTTCCAAACCGGAAAGCATTCAATTTTTACAAGATATTTTATCGGAAGTCATTCCATTGTTTCCTGGGGAATACATCCACATTGGTGGCGATGAAGCACCGAAAACACGTTGGCACAGTTGTCCCAAATGTCAAGGAATCATGTCCGCAAATAATCTAAAAGATGAGCATGAATTGCAAAGTTATTTCATTCGTCAAATGGATGCGTTTGTCACGTCCAAAGGAAAGAAAATAATTGGTTGGGACGAAATCCTAGAAGGCGGACTTTCACCAAATGCAGCCGTGATGTCTTGGCGTGGATTCGATGGCGGATTGGAAGCAGCAAAGCAAGGACACTATGTCGTGATGACACCAGGTTCACATTGTTATTTCGACCATTACCAAGGAAAAGGGAAAGATGAACCTTTGGCAATTGGCGGCTATACTTCCTTGGAGAAAGTTTTTACCTTCAATCCGATTCCACCAGACTTGAGCCCGGCAGTATCTTCCTACATTTTAGGTGGACAAGCCAACATTTGGACAGAATACATTCCTACTTTTTCTAAAGTGGAATACATGACGTATCCACGTGCCATTGCCTTGAGCGAAGCGCTTTGGTGTACAACCAAACCGACATACGATGTCTTTTTATCCGTACTCGTTCAAGATCACTTCCCGCAATTGGTTCGATGGAAAGTCAACTATTCAAAAAGTGCGTTGAAAGCTTCTGTGAAAACGATTCGTACAAATACGGGAATCGAATTGAAATCCACTGGACAAAGCATCGAAAATGGAAAACTCAAAGAAACTTCCATTTCCTTTCCTTTCACGCGCAGCAAGAAAAAAACAAAAACGGAAGCATTAACCATTCATCCGGAGGACGAAAGTATTCGTCAAACGATCCAAATCACCAATCACTTAGCGCTTGGAGCGAATGTACGCTTTGTGACGGAGCCGAGTCCAAAATACAACGGTGGAGACATCGTATTAGTCGATGGTCAATTCGGTGCGCGTCCATGGAAAGGACATGAATGGATTGGATTTGATACGAATGTCATTGTATTGGAAATTGACCTAGAGAAAATAACGAAAATCCGCGAAATAAAAGTGAGTTTCCTGCAGGACGAAAACAGTTGGATTCACACACCGAATCAAGTGGAAATTGAATCCATTTTACCGGTTCGACCTTATTCAGTTGGCAGATCAAAGGCTCCAAGTCTCGACACTAACAATCCAAATTCTGAGATTTGGAACATTCGTGGTTTTGGAACTTCTCAAATCTTGCGAATCACGATTAAGGGAGCAGCCAAAATACCACAAGGTCAACCCGGTGAAGGAAACATGCCTTGGATTTTCATCGATGAAATTCAAATCAATTAATTCCTCATTCCTTAACCTAAATCAAGGGAAGAAACATTCATTGGAAAGTACATTTGGCAAATGGAAAGAAAGACCTTCCTTAAGCTCATTGGATTATCCACAATTGGATTTAGCATGACAAGTTTAGCTGATTTAAATCGTATGTCCCACGGATTTAACAACACACGAAAAATGCCCGTTCTGTTTGTTGGACATGGAAGCCCCATGAATGCGATTGAAGAAAATCAATTCGTTCAAGGATTCCGAAATGCGGCGAAGTCGATTCCGAAACCAAATGCGATTCTCTGTATTTCTGCTCATTGGTTGACAAATGGAACAAAAGTGACCGCGATGGGCATGCCGCCAACGATTCACGATTTCGGTGGATTTCCGCAAGCCTTGTTTGATGTTCAGTATCCCGCTCCCGGAAATCGAGAACTAGCGATAGAAGCACAGAAACTTTTGGCTCCGACACATGTCGATTTAGATGATGCGTGGGGATTGGATCACGGAACATGGAGCGTACTCAAACATTTTTACCCCGAAGCTGATATTCCTGTGATTCAACTTAGCATCGATTACGGTAAACCGATGCAATGGCATTTTGATTTGGCAAAACAATTACAATCTTTGCGCGAAAAAGGAGTGCTGATTATTGGTAGTGGAAACATCGTTCACAACCTTGGACGTGTGGACTTCAGTCGCATCAACGAAGTTGGTTATGGCTACGATTGGGCAAAAGAAGCGAGGTCGTTTATCAATCAACACTTGTTAGACGGAAATTTCCAAGCAATCATCGATTACCAGAAAGGTCCAAGCGCGATGCAACTTGCTGTCCCAACGCCAGACCATTACATCCCCCTACTCTATTCCCTTGGACTAAAAACGAAAGAAGAAGACCTTTTCCTCTTCAATGACGCACTTTTAGCCGGAAGTTTGAGCATGACATCTGTCCGTATTGGATAGATAATTTCTTCCAAAAGAAACATTCGATTGACTTCGGATGTTGTACCTTTGCAAAAACATTTTTTTATGGCTACGCGTAATTGGCAAACAATTAAAAAATACGAAGACATTAAATTCGAGTTCTTCGAAGGAATTGGTAAAATCACGATTAATCGTCCTAGAGTATACAATGCGTTTCGTCCTGAAACGAATTTTGAAATGTTAGATGCGATGAACATTTGTCGTGAGCGTCCAGACATCAATGTGGTGGTATTTACCGGAGAAGGCGACAAAGCATTCTGTTCAGGTGGAGATCAAAACGTAAAAGGTGTTGGTGGATACATTTCTGAAAATGGTGTTCCTCGTTTAAATGTATTGGATTTACACAAAGCCATTCGTTCCCTGCCTAAACCAGTCATTGCGATGGTGAATGGCTATGCGATTGGTGGTGGACACGTACTTCACGTGGTGTGCGATTTAACAATTGCATCAGAAAATGCCATTTTTGGTCAAACAGGACCGAAAGTAGGAAGTTTTGACGGTGGATTCGGTTCTTCGTATTTAGCGAGACACGTCGGACAGAAAAAAGCACGTGAAATTTGGTTCCTTTGCAATCAATATACGGCGGAAGAAGCAGAAAAAATGGGCATGGTCAACAAAGTGGTTCCTTTTGATCAATTAGAGGACACTGTGGTTGAATGGTCACGCACTATAATGAAAAGAAGTCCATTGGCGATTCGCATGATCAAACGCGCGATGAATGCCGAATTAGACGGACAACACGGACTAATGGAATTGGCTGGCGATGCTACCCTACTCTATTATTTAACCGAAGAAGCACAAGAAGGAAAACACGCATTCCTTGAAAAAAGAGACCCTGATTTTTTACAATACCCAAAATTCCCTTGATATGTCAGTAAGAGACCTACAACCAAATGCATTATGGAACCATTTTGCTGATTTGAATGCCGTTCCTCGTCCTTCGAAAAAAGAAGAACGTGTGCGTCAATTCATGATCGATTTTGGAAACTCATTGAACTTGAAAACCGCAGAAGATGCCATTGGAAACGTGTATATCTACAAAGCAGCAACCGCAGGAATGGAAAATCGTCCAACGGTGATTCTTCAAGCGCACTTAGACATGGTTCATCAAAAGAATTCCGACACAACTTTCGACTTCGATCAACAAGGAATCGAAATGATTGTAGATGGTGATTGGGTACGTGCAAACGGAACAACATTGGGTGCAGACAACGGAATTGGCGTCGCAGCGATCATGGCGATTTTGTCATCAACTGATATTCAGCACCCAGCGATTGAAGCATTTTTTACCATTGATGAAGAAACGGGAATGACCGGTGCCATCAAAATGGACCCAAGTTTTTTAAGTGGAACAATTTTATTGAACATCGACACCGAAGACGACGACGAACTTTCGATTGGTTGTGCCGGAGGAATCGACACAAATACGACCTACACTTACGGGCAAGTTCCAGTGCAAGGAGAAACGTTGACACTTTCCATACGTGGATTACTCGGTGGGCATTCCGGAATGGACATCGACAAAGGACGTGGAAATGCGAACAAATGGATGGCAAGAATCCTTTGGGAAATGAAGCAAGTGACAAACATCCAATTGATTTCCTTCGATGGTGGAAGTTTGCGAAATGCTATTCCACGTGAAGCGACAGCAGTCATTTCAAGTACCGATTTAGCCAAAGTGAAAGCCATTTTCTCTGAGGTATCTGCAACCATAACAGAAGAATATAGCAGCATTGAACCGAATTGTCAATTTGAGATTCAAGCAGCCTCGACATCTGAACAAGCGATGGCAGATAGCGATTTCACTAAAATCATCTCTGTACTATGTTCAGTTCACAATGGCGTGTACAGAATGAGTCCAGACATAGTTGGATTAGTGGAAACGTCATCCAGTTTAGCGAGAATCATCATTAAGGACGGAAGTTTCATTTCACAATCCTTGCAACGCAGCAGCGTCGAATCAACTAAGCGCGAAGTGTGCATGGTGATGCGTGGAGCATTCGAAAATGCAGGATGTAAAGTAGAACAAACGGGAGATTATCCAGGATGGAAACCGAATCCAAATTCAGGTATTTTGAATGTGATGGAGAACTTATACCACGAACTTTTCAACGAAAAAGCAAAAGTAAAAGCATGTCACGCAGGATTAGAATGTGGAATCCTTGGTAAACATCTTCCAGGAGTTGACATGATTTCTTTCGGACCAAATATTCGTGCGGCACACTCTCCAGATGAAAAAGTACAGATTTCTTCTGTTCAGAAATTCTGGAATTATTATTTAGAAACATTTAAAAGAATTGCTTGATCTCCAATCATCAAGAAACTCAAAATCCTTATTTTTAGCACATGAATTTTCAATTAAATACAATCGAAGAAGCCATTTCAGAAATCCAACAAGGACGCGTTGTCATTGTGGTGGATGATGAAGGACGTGAAAACGAAGGCGACTTCTTAACAGCAGCAAGAAACGCGACACCCGAAGTCATCAATTTCATGGCGACACACGGACGCGGTTTGATTTGCGCGCCAATCAGTGAAGAACGTTGTGATGCATTGGGATTAGAAATGATGGTGCAAAGCAATTCTGCTGCTTACGAAACACCTTTCACGGTGAGCATCGATTTAATTGGACACGGATGTACAACGGGGATTTCTGCAAGTGATCGTTCTAAAACGATTTTAGCATTGATTGACCCATCAATCCGACCGGAAGAATTAGGGAAACCAGGACACATTTTTCCTTTAAGAGCGCGCAAGGGCGGCGTTTTACGTCGTGCAGGACATACTGAAGCAGCAGTGGATTTATCCCGTTTAGCTGGATTCGAAGAAGCGGGAGTCATCGTTGAAATCTTGAATGAAGATGGAACAATGGCACGTGTCCCAAGTTTGATTGAAATTGCGAAAAAATTCGATTTAAAAATAGTTTCCATAGAGGATTTGATCAAATACCGTGTGGAACATGAATCATTGATTGAAGAACAGGTTTCCGTTCACATGCCGACGGAATTCGGTGATTTTCAATTGCGCGCATTCAAAGACACGAGCAACGACCAAGATCATTTGGTATTGACAAAAGGATCATGGGACAAAGATGAACCTGTTTTGGTTCGTGTGCATTCCTCTTGTTTAACCGGTGATATTTTTGGTTCATGTCGTTGCGACTGTGGACCTCAATTGCACAAAGCAATGGAAGTCATTGAAAAAGAAGGAAAAGGCGCAATTGTTTACATGAATCAAGAAGGAAGAGGAATCGGACTTTTGAATAAATTGAAAGCGTACAAATTGCAAGAAGAAGGATTAGACACTTACGAAGCAAATGAAAAATTAGGATTCAAAGCGGACGAAAGAGATTACGGAATTGGTGCACAAATCATCCGTTCTATTGGCATTTCAAAAATGCGATTGATGTCCAACAATCCAAAGAAACGTACTGGATTAATTGGTTACGGATTAGAAATCGTTGAAAATGTTGCTTTGGAAATAGCTAGTAATGTGCACAATCAACATTACTTGGAGACGAAGCGCGACAAAATGGGTCACAACCTAAAATTAGACTAAATGTTAAAGGCAACAGGAATACAAAAAGCATATGGCGATCTTTCAATCTTGAAAGGCGTTG
Source organism: Crocinitomicaceae bacterium (assembly GCA_044240055.1). Taxonomy (GTDB): domain Bacteria; phylum Bacteroidota; class Bacteroidia; order Flavobacteriales_D; family Crocinitomicaceae; genus UBA952. The sequence goes on from JBIIAG010000001.1 coordinate 19,903, forward strand.
ACTTAACTGTTGCTTCTGGGGAAGTGATTTCCATCGTTGGATCTTCCGGCGCTGGAAAAACAACCTTACTACAAATACTTGGAACCTTGGATCGTCCGGATAAAGGTGAATTACTCATTGACGGCATCAATCCATTTACACTTTCCTCCAAAGGACTAGCGGATTTTCGCAATCAATCCATTGGATTCATTTTTCAATTTCATCAATTGTTACCCGAATTCACCGCACTTGAAAACGCGATGTTGCCTGCGTTGATAGGTGGAAAAAGTAAAAAAGAAGCGGAAGAACGCGCACAGCACTTGTTTCAAAAATTGAACATCGGACACCGTACCACGCACAAACCGTCGGAATTATCTGGTGGTGAGCAACAACGCGTCGCGGTGTGTCGTTCCTTGATGAATCAACCGGCCGTAATCTTCGCGGATGAACCATCCGGAAACTTGGACACTAAAAACGCACAGGAATTGCATGAATTGTTTTTTCAATTGCGCGAAGAATTCAAGCAAACCTTCGTAATTGTCACACACAACGAATCCTTCGCTCAAATGGCGGACCGTTCCCTCGTGATGCGTGATGGAAATTTCATCTAAACGTTGTGAGTCCAAGTGAATTAAAAGAATTCCTCGATTTCAAAGCGTCCTTCTACGAGCAAGGACATTTTTTGGAAGAAGATCCCATTCAACTCCCCCATCGATTTACCCAGAAAGAGGACATTGAAATTGTTGCCTTTCTTGTATCCATGATAGCGTGGGGAAACCGAAAAAGCATTGTCAAAAGTGGTGAACGCATCATCGACATCATGGGAAATTCACCGTATGATTACATCATGTCCTATCAAGGATCCATTCCAAGCAACTTTATCCACCGAACCTTCAACAACGAAGACCTTGGCGGATTCTTTGCGTGTTTGCAGAGACTTTACCAAAACCAAGGACTCGAAGCTGCTTTTTCCAAACAACAGGCCACAGACGACTTGAAAATGCGCATCACACACTTTCGCGAAGAATTTTTCCAGGGTGAACATTTGTCCAGAACGCACAAACACATTTCCAATCCCGCTTCCGGTTCCGCAGCGAAACGCTTGGTCATGTTCCTCCGATGGATGGTTCGTTCAGCCGACAAAGGCGTAGACTTCGGAATATGGAAAAGCATTTCCACTTCCGAATTAATGATTCCCCTCGATGTGCACACAGGCAATGTCGCACGCAAACTCGGACTCCTCACCCGCACACAAAACGACTGGAAAACGAACGAAGAACTCATCGATACCTTCCGTTCCTTTGACGCAAACGATCCAGCGAAATACGATTTCGCCTTATTTGGATTAGGAGCGTATGAGGGGTTTTGAAACAATGTATAAATGTAATTAGGTTGTTTTTTGTTTCGAATGATAAAAAAAATTACCTTTAACTCATGATTTCAAGCCAGCAAGTCAATATCATTAAAACAGTGATCAATAGAATCAACCCAACCCTATTAGGTGTTTTTGGTTCCTATGCGCGTGGGGAGGAAAACGAAAATAGCGACCTTGATTTATTGATTGATTTTGAACAAAAGGTAGACTTACTGGAATTAATTGGCATTGAACAAGAATTAACGGAATTGTTAGGAATCAAAGTTGACCTCATTACATTTCGTTCGTTACATGCTTCTTTAAAACCATATATTGAAACAGACTTGATTAGACTTGTTTAATGAAAAATCCGATTATTTATATTGAGCACATTCACACAAGTGTTTTAAGGATTAAATCTTACACAACGTCTATTGATGAGGAGACTTTTTTAAAGAATCCATTAATTCAAGATGCCGTAATTCGGAATTTCGAGATCATTGGAGAAGCAACTAAGAAATTATCCAATGAGTTTCGATTAAAATATCCTGCCATCGAATGGAAAAAAATTGCAGGAATGCGAGATAAATTAATTCATGATTATATCGGTGTTGATCTTTGGGCCGTTTGGGCCGTTGTGGAAAATATTCTTCCCGAGTTAGAAATTCAAATCAAGGAAATTCTTAAAAATGAAGAAAGAAATTGAGTTGATTTCCTTTTTTCAATTTCTACACATGAACACTTCGGTTGCAATTAGTCCATTTTTCGTCCTTGCTTGAACACTTCTTGCTGCATAAAGTGAACCCGGAGTAATAAATTTAAATTGTGCCAACTAGGAGAATTAAAAATTGCTTAAGAGTCGGACGTCGTCAACTGAAACCACCAATGGTTCGGTAGCCTTTGATTGTATGAGCACCAGATTATTTTTGCTTTTCGACATGACTTTCACCGAACCAAAACCGATGCATGTGTAGTTTCCATAAAAACCGAAAAGGCCATGAATACCAATGTTCCGTTTTAAATCTAAAAAGTCAATTTTATCTATTTTTTCAATGTCCGCCAGTGAAATAGAAATTGTACCAGCTACTCGTTGAAAAACAAGTTCAGTTTCATTCCGATATATTTTCCACGGAATGAGTATCAACGAAACCACTATTGAGCCTAGAAATAGGATGCAAATACTGAGAATAAGGGAGGATTGAGTTTTTGTAAAAACCAAAAGTAAAATGAGCACAACGAAAATTACAGGTATGACTAGTACCGTTTGTCGATCGTAACTAGATGGAATGACGTTTTTCGACATGTAATAACTTGGAGCGAGATAAAACGAAACAGCCAGAAAATTTTAAACTTTATTTGGTGTAATCAGTTTCTTATTGGCCATTCTGATTAATCCAGTTACGGTAATAAATGCAAATCCAACAACTAACTTGTAGTTTTGAAAAATATTATCAAGAAACACGTCAGTCAACGCACTGATTAAAATCACTAAGAAAATCATCCAGATTATTGCTGAAACGATCAAAGTTGTCTTTTTCATAGAGTTAAATTTAATATCTTATTGGACTTTAATTGTTCTTATGTTTTACCGAGTAATATAACAGTATTACTTACACAATCAAATTTAACAATAAAAGATCAATTCATCATAATCGTAAACAATTAATTTTGAAGGAACTAATCCGAATTGTTTAACGCTCTTTTAAAACCTAATTCAACTCCGGAAACGGAATCAATTCCATGGCATTCGTGTAATCAGAGCCTTCGAGTGGATAAAGCACTAACTTATTTTCATCACTGAATTCGAATTGAAATTCACGTTTCTCACCAGGAAAACGCATGGTGACATACTGATTTTCATGATCAAACTTGAGTTTGCCGTTTTTTCCTTCACCGGAGGACAACTTTTCTAAATTTGTGAGAAAGCACTTTCCAGATTGGTAAAAAATAATGACTTCTTGTTGTAGCGTTTGTTTGATTGTCACAGCACCATCGGGCGAAATGGTTTTCTGAACCATCCACACTTTGCTGTTTCCATCTGTAAATCCTTGGGTAAAATCTACTTTATCCGTGCGTATGCTACCTGTACAAGAAGCAAACAAAAATACTAGGAGGAAACTAAAAAAGTAACTTTTCTTCATGTAGGATTTTATTCACTTCGATGGAAACCGAATCCACCAATTCAGGCTTCACTTTTCCTTTGCAATTGAAAGAGAATAATTCTTCGCATTTGGCAAATTCGTACTTCCCATTTTTCCATTTGAACACACAATGATAGGCTTCATCATACTGATCTAAACGAAAACGAATCACCAAATCATCGTAAGTAGAAGGACCGTTTTTTCTGCGTTCAATGATGTTTCCTTTAATGGTATTCGTCATTATGAGCTTTCCTTTTTCACGCTCAAAAATCAATATTCTTCTTGACTTAAATTTTACTGGATCATTTGGAAAAGCCGCTCCATTGATTAACAACAAAAAGGCATTTTTGAGGGAAACCGCATCGTTCAATTTAAAGAATCGGAAATACTTTGGCGAACACGATCCAAATTGTCCATCAAGGATGGTCGTGTCGCACATGTTCAATTCTTTTAATAGCTTTAATTCATTGCCATCCGTAAAGGAATTTAAATTGAAATCCGTTGAAATGTATTCAATGCGAGAGGTTTCTTTTTTCGGGTCTTCCGAAACGTCTGAATTCGTTGACTTTTGATTCATGACCACAACAAGCACAACAACTGCGAGAATCACTAGAATAAACAGCGGGAACTTACGAGATTTTATACCATTCATACTTCTAAATTACAAATTAAATACGGCGTTCGATGCAAGAAAAGCTGTTTGAAATAAATCCATGTTTATTCCAGTTTCAATTTGATGCTCTTTCATCCATGCCAATAACTGTTCTGTGGCTAAATTCCCAGTGAGGTCATCTTTTGCCATGGGACATCCACCGAAACCTTTGACGGCAGTATCAAAACGACGACAGCCTCCTTCATATGCTGCAGCGATGATTCCATTTGCTTTTTCCTTTACCGTATGAAAATGTGCTCCGAACTCAACATTCGGAAGTGCCTGTGTCAATTGTGGGAATAAACTTCGAACATCCGCAGGATGAGCACAGCCAATGGTATCCGATAGAGCTAGAATTGAGATTCCAAAGTTGTTATGCAAGCGTTCTGACCAACTCAAAACTAAATCTGTGTTCCATTCCTCGCCATAAGGATTTCCAAATCCCATGGACAAGTAGACAACAAGTTCTTTCTTTGCTTTTTGCGTGATGGACTGAATGCTTTCCAAATTATGCAACGAATCTTCAATCGAAGTATTGGTGTTTCGTTGTTGAAATTGTTCAGAAATGGAAAATGGATAACCCAAATAATAGATTTCATCGAAAGAAGCCGCATCTGTTGCGCCGCGTTCATTCGCGACAATCGCGAGAAGTTTCGATGAATTACCTGTCAGCTGAAGTCCATTTAACACTTCAGCCGTATCGCGCATTTGCGGAATGGCTTTCGGAGAAACAAAACTTCCGAAATCAATCGTATCGAAGCCACAACCCAATAATTGGTTGATGTAGGATATTTTTGCGTCTGTAGGAATAAACTCATGAATTCCTTGCATGGCATCACGCGGACATTCAATGATTTTCAATTCAGGCATGTTGTGATTTTTTGATCAATGCTCTATTTATTTCTTTGATCAATCCTGGTCCTTCGTAAATGAATCCAGAATACAATTGAACCAATGTCGCACCCGCATCTAATTTATCTAATGCATCTTGTGCTGTGTGAATTCCTCCAACAGCAATCATCGGAATACTTCCGTTGGATTTCGTGTGAATGTAGCGAATCACCTCGGTAGATCTTTTTGTTAATGGCTTTCCGGAAATCCCTCCTGCACCGAGTGCTTCAACTTCCGAACTTGGCGTTGACAATCCCTCTCGGCTTATCGTCGTGTTTGTCGCAATGAGTCCAGCAATTTTTGTCTCATGAACAATTTCAATGATTTCATCTAATTGTTCATTCGTCAAATCTGGCGCGATTTTTAATAAAATTGGTTTTGGATTCGCTTTCGCTTCGTTTTTTTGTTGCAAGGTGGACAATAATTCCATCAAGGGACCTTTATCTTGCAAAGCACGGAGGTTTGGCGTATTCGGTGAAGAAACATTCACGGCAAAATAATCAACCTCATCAAATAGTGCGTCGAAACAGATCACGTAATCATTGAGTGCTTCTTCGTTTGGGGTCCACTTATTCTTGCCGATATTTCCTCCAATGATGAGTTTGTGGTTTTTTCTTGCTTTTAAATGTTTCAATGCTTCCTGAACACCGTCATTATTGAAACCCATGCGATTCAAAATAGCCTCGTCTTTTTTCAAACGAAACAAACGTGGCAAGTCATTTCCCGGTTGAGCCAGCGGTGTAACTGTTCCAATTTCAATGAATCCGAAGCCACAGCTTTCCATTTCGTTGAAGTACTTAGCGTTTTTATCAAATCCAGCCGCAAGTCCAACAGGATTTGGGAATTTCAACCCAATAAACTCTCTTTCCAAAGCTGGGTGTTTGATGTGATAAATGGCTCTAAAAATCCATTTACTAGGCAAAAAACCAACTACCACTTTAAGCAATCCAACGACAAAGTAGTGCACTTTTTCCGCGTCAAAACGGAATAAAATAGAACGGAACAACTGATACATGCACAAATGTAAAAACTAATTTCTACATCGAACGGGAAGTTCCTTCATTTAGAACAAAATCAATGCCGTAAAAACACCACCAATGACATAGAGCCAGGGATTCATGATCCATTTTTGATATTTAACACCTCCGTAAATGGAATCAAAGTCCATACGTTTTTTAATTTGTTCCGAGCTTGGCTCTTCCCTGTCCAGTAGAATTTTTATCATATTCATTCTTTTTGGTAAAATAATTCTTTCAATTTCAATAAGGCACGAAATGTTTTCACTTTCGCATTATTTTCAGAAAGGCCTACAATTTCTCCAATTTCACGAAATGAACGTTTTTCAAAAAAGCGCATCTCGATTAATTGTAATTGAGCTTCCTTCAATTTACCCATCGCATTTAATAATTTTGCTTTGTTTTCTTCACTGCTGTCATCTGTGAAATCATCCATGACTTGTTTCAAGGTCACAGAATCAATGCTTACCGTACGTTGTGCCTTTTTATCACGAAAAGATTGATACAATTCGCTTTTCGCAATGCGAAATAACCAAGAAGAAAAAGGAACTCCCCTGTTCTCGTATTTTTGGATACTCCCCATTGCTTTTATGAACACACAAGATGTGATGTCATAGGCACTTTCGATTTCATCGACACGCTTGAACACATAGCGAAAGATCGCTTCATGGTAACGTTCGTACAAAGGAGCAAAGTAGCGTGGATGTTCTTTCGCACGCTCAACGAGTTTCATTTCCTCATCCAGACGAAATGCACTCTGATGGTAAGTCATGTTGACAGCCATAGGTTCTGGTTTTAGTTCTAGTTTGATTTATTTGGAGAATTCACGACGCTTGCAGACGCCGCTTATTTGGATAACGCCAACATTTAAAAAATGTAACACTTTTTTTGAAAAAAAATTTACATTAAAGTGAAATCCTAAGCTGTATAAGCAAATCCGACTTTTTATTTCCCGTTATTTGTTCAGGACCTGAACTAATTGTCGAGCGATTTTCATATAAAAAGACACCGTATTTAATCCACAAATCGCAGGAGCGCCAAAATGAATAACGCAAAACAACATACGCCCTACTTCCTTGATAGTAATATGCTGGAACAGCAAAAACATAAAGTGCGTTGCTTTCAAAGGTATAAATTCGTGTATCATAGCTATCCGTATCAAACAACGCAAAGCGCAACGATAAATCATATGGACGACTTTTCGGTTTAAAAATTAAATCCTGCGAAAAAAGCATTCCTTTTTCTGGCTTATTACTGGCACGGTTAATCGTAACGTATTCCAATCTTGTTTTTAAAGAAATAAATTCATTTAAGACACAGGACATATTCAAACGGTAATTTCGTTGAAGCACATCTTCTATCTCTGTAACTGTCCCATCGGAATCACGGCTGTTTTTTTGTCGTAATTGCTGGCGAAATCTCCCATAAATCTCAAATGTCTTTGATGGTTTATAGATTGGCTGTATGAGTATTTCATGTCCATTCGAAGGTGCATCAACTCCGTACTTCATCCACGGAAATTTAAATAAATCGACATATGCATTAATGGACCAAGCCGAGGCAAGTTTCCATTTTAGTGCTGCATAAGTTCCTTCCTCGTTCTGCGTATTACTGCCTTCAGAAAATCCAGCATTATATAACGTTTGATACTCTTTATGGTAATTTCTGTACAAAAGTCCAATGCTAAACCTTGGGTCCAATGAGATCATGGCAGCGTGCACCATTGCCCAGCCTTTTTGCGGATCAATTTCGGACGTTAAAACTTTAGACACCTCTCCAAAAACATTTACATTCCGAAAGACATAACTATAGTCCGTGCTGAGCGATGTAAATTGCTTTCCTCTAAAGTCAAATTGATTGTAAAATTGAATGTCCTTCTTGTACGGTTTATCGTATCCTTGATAGACCATAGCGGCACCCCAGCGGAACGCACCATTTACGTATCGAACATTGGCTCCCATGATTCTTTCGGTGATGCCATTCTTTTTTGAAAGCTCTTTATTTGTTCGATGCAATCCCGTTAAATCAATTGTGGAAACGAATTCCAACTCATCGTAAGTAGAATCGGACATGGAAACTCCGTCCATTTTCTTTTGCGATGCAAACAAGAGGACAGACCAATTTCTATACCCAAAATCTGCTGCCACACCTCTTAAAAACCGAGATTCATCCACCGAAGTATAGGCGCGAATTGGAATTGCTGTTCGTTTCATGGTTGTCAAATCAGCCGTTTTACCAAAGGCATAACTTGACCATAAATTAAGTCCTTGTCCAATTTGAATCTGAAAATCACCAATTGCAAGTGCCTTCACATATTTCCCACCTTTAAAAAAGGCATGTCCAGAATAGAAATCAAAACCTTGTTTTTGCGTTCCTTTAAAAAACTGTTCGCCCGCATCTTTTTCCGCGGTAACACCAACGGAAATATTCGTCTTGTATGTGTAGCGAAAACGTGTATAGTAGCGATCACCATTTCCATAATAATAGTTATTGGATGCTTGCTGCATAGAGTCAGATACCTTGGCATAACCTGCCTTTGATTCGGTCAATGGTTGATAACGCAAGTACTGTTCAAATTTACCTTGTTTCATTGCCTCTTTCCAAGTAATATGCAATTGGTCCAAACGGTCGTCTACTCTGACAAACGGTAAAATCAATTGAATGACTTGAAGATCCCAATAGCTTAAACTTTGGAGCTCATAAATGGAAATGAATTTCCCGAAGGCTTTTCGATGTAACAACAGATCATTTATCTGAACACCTGTCAGAAGGTATAACTCCTCCAATTCTTCGCCAGAAGTGGCATTTAAATTTATGGGATGATCGTAATAAAAATTTAACTGTTCGATGATGTTTGTCAAATCTAAATTCTCTGATTGAAATTGCTCGGAAATAAACTCAATCCGTTGTTGAATAATCTCGTTACGATCTTGTGCGAAAACGTTCGCAAAAGAAACTAGCGCTACAAAACAACATAGAATCCTCATTTTACTTCAAATCAAACTGAAAGGAAACATGAGGTGACCAACCCAATAGCTGATGGTAAGCTGTTCCTAGGTCTAACTGCATTCGATCTTTGAATCGTCCGCCTACGCCAAAAGAAAAAGCAAGTGGTGCGGTAGAAATACCACCACGAAAAAACCATTTAGAAGTTGGTTTGTATTCTGCCGCAAATTTTACTTGAAGTGGATGAATGACATTTTTTTCAAGTTCAGACAGAAGGACCAGTTGATCGGAAATACGGTAATTCATCCCTAGTCTCAATGCACTTGCTAAACGCTCATTTACATTTGTTGAAATTGAAGTTCTACCGATATTTAACGCACTAAATCCAAAATGAATACGCTCGGAAAATTTAACGCGTAATCCAAACTCTCCGGTTAGTGCTGACGAGGAACCATAATTTTCATTTAGGCGTGTCAACTGATGATTCAATTGAATTCCCATGGATACTTTTTCGCTCAAAGAAAGAGCTACACCAAGACCGTTCTTATAGGTACGAAATTGCTGATATCCATAAATTTGACTCCCTGCTGACAAGACAACTTTACGAATCGGAAGTGCATAAACAATTCCTTGTGATTGCAATTCTTTTAATCCAAATCGGTTGTGATAACTTATGCCAAATGATTGTTTTTGGAGTCCAATAAGAGCTGCGGGATTATTCACATGAGCCCAAACATCATTCAATGTAACACTTGCATTTGCAAGTGATAATGAACGTCCACTATTGATAAAATTCGTTTGACACCAAAGGTTTGAAGATATCAAAAGAAAAAAAGAAATGACAGTCTGTTTCACAAAATAGAAATTGAAGGAACTAAAATACATTTTTCGATCGGAACTAGGTATAAGTTGTCGATTCTAATCGTTTAGTCTAGGCTCAATTCAAACTTCTGTCGTATATTTGAAAAAAGAAATTTTAGACAAATATGTCCAATTTACATTACCCATTTGAACCCGTCGCTCATGAAGATTGGGTGCGTCAGATTCACAAAGAATTACGTGATCAAACGGAGCATATTGAATTTAAAGACGCGATTGAAGGGTTAGCAATAACGATTACAGAAGGTCCGAAAAATATCTTAAACATTTCGACTCCAACTAATTCAACTCATGTCCACAATGTTCATTTCGAACGCATCAGCGAAGAGAAGGAGAGTAATCGCCGAATTTTACTTGCTTTAATGCAAGGTGCAGACGCTTTGTTTATTCGATATGAAAAAAGTACTATTGATTGGACAATCGTCTTGAATCAAGTTGAATTGGCTTATATCCGGACTGAAATTCTCGTTGAAAACGACATACAATTACAAAAATTAAAGGAACAATTGTCAAGTGAGCAATTAAACCACATCGTTTTATTGAAAGATGAATTGAACCCTGATAAAGGCGCGAAATGTCATTCTTATTTCAATGGTTTTGAATTACACCAAATTGGCGCAAATGTACAAGAAGAATTAAGCGTAATCGCTACTTCTTATCACCGTTATTTATCTGAAGGCAATCACTCTGAAGTTGTCTTTAGCATTGGCATTGGCGCTAACTATTTTGTCCAAATAGCGAAGATTCGTGCCCTGCATTACCTGGTACATAAAATCGGTAACTTACATGGTGTTTCGAATCCATCTTACCGTATTCAAGCACACATTGGATGGTTAAATAAATCATTAAAAGATCCTTACACTAATTTATTGCGTCAAACATGTGAAGCAATGTCTGCTTACGCTGGTGGAGCTCAAGGCATTGTTATTCATCCATGGGATGAATTTGCTCAAGAAGGAAAAGAGGATTTTACCTTGCGTATGTCTTTGAATATTTACAATTTACTTAATGATGAAGCACATTTTGATTGGGTACAAGATCCAATGAGAGGGAGCCGAATTGTAGAAGCACTTACTGTTCAAATCATTGAAAAAACGTGGGTCCGCATTCAAGTCTTATCCGAATTAACTGAAAAAGAAATGATGGACACCTGTCTTTCTGACATTCATCAAACCAGATTGAAACGCGAAGAAGCATGGACGAGTGGAAAAGAAAAACTGATAGGGGTTCATGCGTATTTAAATAGTGATGAAAGTAAAGCCAAGACTTGGGGAGAACTACCAACCTATTTTGGGAAAGAATATTTAACCGTTGAAAGCACGTTGAAATGAATAAAATCGATTTAAAAACGATTCCGGCTTTTGAGGAAAGCACTTCAACGGAAAAGAAAGCTGTCATCGAACGAATGACTACAGAAGGATTCAGTGTAAAGTCCAGCTATACTTTGATGGATCTTACTGACATTGATCACACAAAATTCACATCTGGATTCGCCCCATATTTGGGTGGTCCATACGCATCCATGTATGTTTCAAAACCTTGGACTATTCGTCAATATGCCGGATTTTCTACGGCAGAAGAATCGAATGCTTTTTACCGAAGAAATTTAGCTGCAGGACAAAAAGGATTATCAGTTGCATTTGACTTAGCAACGCACCGTGGTTATGATTCCGATCATGAGCGCGTGAAAGGCGATGTTGGAAAAGCGGGTGTTGCTATCGACTCGATTGAGGACATGAAGCGATTATTCGATCAAATTCCTTTGGGCGAGATGTCGGTTTCCATGACAATGAATGGAGCCGTTTTACCAATTATGGCTTTTTACATTGCCAGCGCTTTAGAACAAGGTGTACGTTTAGACGAATTAAGTGGGACAATACAAAATGATATTCTCAAAGAGTTCATGGTACGAAATACGTACATTTATCCTCCTACCCCTTCCATGCGCATCATCGCGGATATTTTTTCTTATACTTCGCAAAATATGCCGAAGTTTAATTCGATTAGTATATCTGGATATCACATGCACGAAGCTGGTGCGACGGCCGCTTTAGAACTAGCATACACATTAGCTGACGGAATTGAATACGTCCGAACGGGACTCAATACCGGACTGAAAATCGATGAATTTGCTCCTAGATTGAGTTTTTTCTGGGCAATTGGAATGAATCACCATGTAGAAATTGCAAAATTGCGTGCTGGACGATTGTTATGGGCGAAACTCATCAAAGAATTTAATCCATCTTCCGCGAAGTCCTTGGCACTACGAACACATTGTCAAACATCTGGTTGGTCATTGACTGAACAAGATCCATTTAACAATGTTGCTCGAACGTGTATTGAAGCACTTTCAGCGGTATTGGGCGGGACACAATCCTTACATACAAATGCATTGGATGAAGCCATTGCCTTACCGACTGACTTTTCTGCAAGAATTGCTCGAAACACACAAATTTACCTACAAACCGAAACTGGCATTACTTCATTCATTGATCCAACTGCTGGTAGTTACTACGTTGAATCTTTGACGAATGAATTGGTAAATCAAGCTTGGACTTTAATACAAGAAGTAGAAGAATTGGGTGGTATGGCTAAGGCGATTGAAACTGGAATTCCGAAGATGCGTATTGAAGAAGCTGCTGCTAAAAAGCAAGCGCGAATAGATTCAAATCAGGAAGTAATTGTTGGTGTGAATCGCTACCAAAATGAGGATAAGTCAGACTTCGACATTTTAGAAATTGATAATTCAAAGGTGCGAGTTGCACAAATTGAGGGATTAGAAACACTAAAATCGAAAAGAGACGAAATTCTCGTTCAGAAACTATTGCAGGAATTAGAAAATGCTGCAAAAAATGAAAATGGAAACTTACTTGAAATTGCTGTAAGAGCTGCACAAGCACGCTGCACATTGGGAGAGATTTCAGATGCGCTGGAGCGTGTTTACGGACGTTATCAAGCAGTGATTCGCTCCATTAGCGGTGTTTATTCCAAAGAAATTATGAAAGATGAAGACTTTTTAACAGCTACGGAACTTGTGAACGTTTTCAGTAAGCTGGAGGGCCGTCGACCACGCATCATGGTAGCGAAAATGGGACAAGATGGACACGACCGTGGGGCAAAAGTAATTGCCACATCGTTTGCGGATATCGGATTTGATGTTGACATTGGTCCACTTTTTCAAACTCCTGCTGAAGCTGCTAAACAAGCCATTGAAAATGACGTTCACATTTTAGGTGTTTCTTCACTTGCCGCTGGACATAAAACCCTTGTTCCAGAAGTGATTAACGAGCTTAAAAAAATGAATCGTTCTGATATAATGGTTGTAGCTGGAGGAGTCATCCCACAACAAGATTATGATTTTTTATACGACGCAGGTGTATTCGGGATATATGGTCCTGGAACCAAAATTGCTAAAGCTGCACAAGAGATATTAAAGCTACTCATTAAAAGTCATGAATAATTTTTTGTAAATTCGGCACAATAATTGAAAAAGCATCATTAAAATAATAAATCATATGTTTTCAAGAAAAATCCTTTTAACTGGTTTTGTACCACTATTTTGGATGAGTAGTCATCTTTTTGCACAACAACCAAGTTTACAACTGAAAGAATCTAAACGTGTCATTACCTTAGATGACGAGGGAAGTAAAACGAATCTTATTGAGATGAAGTCGATTTTTACACCTGCAGGCACGAAAAAAGTTGGAACACTTTGGACGATTTCCGGAACAAAAGATAGAGACTGGGAATTTACGAAAGGGAATGAACAAGCGGACAACATTGAAGTGGAATTTAAACGAGTTGGGAATTATAGCATTTCCTTAACCGTGACTTATTCTAAAATGAAAAAGCTTAAAAATGGTGAAGAAGAGGAGGAAGAATTTGATATATCTGAGGATCGTGATAACTTTATAACAGTGACAAACAACTTAGATGAATTAACTCAAATTCATGCGGACAGTAACTTCGTTAAATTGGTGAAACGCGCATCTGATTATGTGGTTAAACCAAAATATGCGAATGACCCAACTCCATATATATTCCTAGCGAAAGGATTCTACGGTATGTATCGAAAAGACCTTAAAGACCTTGACATTGAGGATCCATTTGAAGAAGCAGTTACTGCAACTGCAACAGCCATTGAAAAAGATGAAAATGGGGTTTTCCGTATGCCAATTCATGAAATGTGGTTAACGAATTTCCAAAACGAACTTCTTAACAATGGAATCATTTATCGTTTAGAAGATGAAGATGGTTATCCTATATTGTACAGCAATACTGATAAGGTGAAAATGGCAGAAGTTTCTGCTGAAATGCTTGATGCTAGTGAACAGTATTCTTCTGTTACTAAGAACCCTATTTCAATCAAGTTTGTTGAAGCAGCAATTCGTTATCAAATGAAGGATTATAAGACCGCCAATTTAATATGGAAAACTGAAATCCCTAATTTATTAAACATTACGAACATTGACCACTACTCAGAAGCAGATAAAGATGCCTTACGAACAGGAATAATCCTAAGTTCTCAGCAACTCATCCTACGTGATACAAATACATCAAATGCCCGAACTATTTTAAAACATGTATCAAAATGGTTTGAATACGACAAAGACTTTATCGCATACTTCGAAAAAAAATACAATAGCTTCGAAACTGATAAATGAACATTCGGATATTAAAAACTAAAAAAGGAAGTTAGCACTTCCTTTTTTTATGCACGTATATTTGATTTATGAAAATTCAGGTTCCAACATACCTCAAAAACAAATACATCCTTACAGGGATCGTTTTTATGATTTACTTTCTGTTTTTAGATGATTGGGATGTTTTTACATTAATTTCCCAACAGCACAAGGTAAATAAACTAACGGAGCAGAACATGGAAATGTCCAAGCAACTGAAAGAGACAAAACAAATACTTCGTCGCTTAAAAAATCCAGATTATTTAGAGGCGTATGCACGTTCAGAGAAATTCTTCAAAAGAGACGACGAGGAAATTTTTGTTATTACTTATAAATAAGTATGGATCGGTCGATCAACTTCATATTGGGATAATAGTAACCTAAAATTTGATCAAAAGAAAATCCCTTCTTCGCCATATTCATCGCTCCTTCTTGACAGAGTCCGACACCATGTCCGAAACCTCGTCCATGTAAAACAACTTCTTCCCCGACGATATCAACATTAAAAAATGTCGATTTTAATTTAAATTGCTCGCGCAAATCCCGAAGTGGAATACCATAAATTGGGTGTAAATAAAAAGCTACTCGTTGTTCCTGCTTGAAATGATTTAATAAATCATTACTTATTGAATCTCCGATAGGAAAATTATATTTATCCACTAAGAATTTTGTCCACTGCTCTTTTGGGATTTTTTTCTCCCATTTCGCCTGCTGTGTGTGAATGCAAAATGTATCCTTAAACGAACATAAATTAGGTATTTCTTCGTTCCAGACATAATGTGGTTCAGAAGTCTGGCCGCCACAATTCGCGTGAAAATATGTTGGATATAAATCCCCTGCTTGATCAACCATGACAAGACCCCGTGTTTGATGTACTGCTGAATCAATGGTAACAGTAGCACTTCGGTGATGCAAGTACGCTTGGCAATGGACGCGATCACACAGATTGTAACCGTTTTCTTTGTGTTTACTCCAGTATTTCATGGCATATGTCCGACTAATTACTGCCTGCGCTTTATAATAGTTCAATTTTTGCCCTGGCCCACCTTCCGATTCAACAACGCCCTCTAGATATGTCTCCATATCCAAATTGTTAATCAAATTCAAAGCTTCTTTTCGAATTTCAATATCAAAATCACCTTCATAAGAGCGTTGTTTTGCTGATGGAGCTATCAATCGATATTGTATGTAATCTTCTTGTTTATCTTGAATGAGTCGTATGGATTTCCCTTTACCCTTCTCCACTCCATTCACCACGACCCGAACCATTCCACCGCTATAGGTTGCTTTAAAAATATCTGCGGATCCTAATTTTGCAAGTTGAATGGAATCCTTAAAAACAAAGTACGTTCCCTTTCCAACAATTCCTTCTATCTCTTTAATAGATTTATCTGAAAACAATCCAACACGAATGTTCTGTGCACTCACGATTGAATGAAAAAACAGTGTTATGAAGAGCAGAATTCTAAACATTTACTTTAAATATTCAATTAAATCCAAGGCCATTTTTTCACTGCAACCATTTTTTCCAAGTAAGTTTATTAATTGATCATACGTATGTAACATCTCTAACCTTGCTTCTTTTCCGTCGCGTAATTTATTTAACGCTTCAATCATTAAATCACTTTGACACTCCTTTTGAATCAATTCGCGTACCACTTCTTTGTCCATGATTAAATTGACCAAAGAGATGAATTTTATCTTCACTAATGCTTTGGCAATACGATAAGAAATAGCTGAACTTTTATAACAAACCACTTGTGGAACTCGAAACAATGCTGTCTCCAAGGTGGCTGTTCCAGATGTAACTAGGGCTAAATTGGCTTGACTTAATAATTGATAGGTTTGATTTTGTATCAACGTCACATGTTCTCCCAATTGAAATTCCTCATAAAACGACACGGGTAAATTCGGCGCTCCTGCAATCACCACTTGATGAGAGTTTTTAAATGCTTCCGCCGCTTTTAACATCAATGGTAGTTTCTTCTTCAACTCCTGTTTTCTACTACCAGGAAGTAATGCTAGAATTGGTTTCGTTGAATTGACGACCAATGGTGTTTTTTCCATTTGTTGAAACCGATCAATTTCATCGAGTAAAGGATGTCCAAAATACTGGACTTCCATATCGAATTTCCGATAAAATGCTGGTTCAAATGGAAGAATAGTGTACATCCGATCAACATCAGTTTTGATTTGATGTACCCGATTTTCTTTCCAAGCCCAAACAGTTGGTGAAATATAATAGATGACTTTAATTCCTTTTGACTTGGCCCATTTTGCCATACGCAAATTAAACCCGGGATAATCTACGAGAAGCAAAACATCTGTTTGAAAATCCAAGATTTGATTTTTACACAGTTTAAAATTGCGCAGAATCGTCGGTAAGTTTTGTAGTACTTCCACGAAGCCCATGAACGCCAATTCTCGGATGTGTTTTTTGATTTCTACACCTTCTGCTAAAAGTCGATCTCCACCCCATGCCTGAAATTCATAGTGTGTACTGTTTTTCTTCCAAGCGTGAACTAGGTTTGCAGCATGTAAATCTCCAGATGCTTCGCCACTTAGAATGAAAACGTTTTTTTTTGACATGTTACCTAATCAAATTCACATATACCATAAAAGGTGCATAAATAAGCATTCCGAAAATAATTCCTCTGGTATACGAATACTTCTCTCTGTTTAAGAACAAATAAAACCAAAGTAAATTTGGAATTAATCCAAGGGATAAGTAGCGACTCAGGTATTCAACAGAATGAATCAACTGACTCCACAAGTAAGAGAATTCAGTGTGACGTGATTGAGACAGAATAAAAACAATGATCGGTAAAAAAAGTATCGGTGACAAAACACCAATTAAGAAACCAAGAACATGTTCTTTTGTGATTTTTTTCATATTTTCCAATTTTTCATTTGTTGTAAAGTTTCGTAAGCAGTTAAATCAAAATGTGTTGGTACGACACTAACAAATCCATTTTTCAGTGCTTGCAAATCTGTATCTGGACGCTGATCTACATCTGCAAATTCACCAGAGAGCCAAAAATACTCCCTACCAAACTGATCGTTTCTTCGTTCAAATCGGTCTACCCAATACGCATGAGCTTGCTTACAAATTTCAATTCCTTTAATTTCTGGGATTTTCAATTTCGGAACGTTCACATTCAAGCAAACACTTGGCGAAATCGGTTCTTCGATTAATTGTTTCAAGATTTGCGCACCAAAGTACTGACAAGCTTCAAAATCAGCATCCGGAGAAAAGTCAGCCAAAGAGAATCCAATGGATGGAATCCCCTCCATCGCACCTTCAATTGCAGCGGACATTGTGCCCGAATAAAGAACATTCGTGGAAGAATTCTCACCGTGATTGACGCCAGAAAGAATGAAATCCGGTTTACGGTGTAAAACCTCAGAAATAGCTAATTTCACACAATCAACAGGTGTTCCAGAGCAAGCATAAGCTTCTATCTCACCAAATTGATCTGAAGGAAAAAGTCGTAGTGGATGGTTAATGGTAATTGCATGTCCCATGCCAGATTGTGGCTTATCAGGTGCGACAACAACGACACGTCCAAATTGCCGAGCCATTTCCACAAGTGCATGTATGCCTTTGGCATTTACACTATCATCGTTGGTCACTAAAATAAGTCGTTCGTTTTCCATAGACTGTTGCGGTAAAATTAGGCATTAATCAGTTTTAATTTTCTACTTTTGAGTTACGATATGAACAATTTAAAATTAATAAGTCCAAGTCAAACCCAAGCGTTTTGCTTCGTTTCAACAGCCCCTATTCGAAAAGAAGCCTCTGACGCCTCAGAAATGGTTTCACAACTGTTATTTGGTGAAGCAATTGAAGTAATCGAACACGGACAACCATGGATTAAAATCCGTACGGTACTTGATGGTTACGAAGGCTTCATGGACATCAAACAAGTATTACCCCTAACAGACAAAGAATTCCGTCGCTGGATGGATGCCTTTTCTTACCAAAAAGATGTACTTCTTCAATTATCCACACCATTTGGTTCGATTTACACATCGAAAGGAAGTTTTATTAGTGAAGAATTGTCCTTTCAAGTTGGTGATGTGACATTTGAACATCTGATACATCCATCAGAGGAGAAAAAGACCATTTGGGAGGATGCACTGCAATACCTAAATGCACCTTATCTTTGGGGGGGGAAGTCTATTTGGGGCATCGATTGTTCAGGGTTTGTACAATCTGTCTTTCGCATCCACGGATTCAATTTACCGAGAGACGCTTTCGAACAAGCCGAGATTGGAACGGATATTCCGTTCGAAGAATGCCAAGAAAATGACCTTGCTTATTTTTCAAATGCCTCCGGGAAAATCATACATGTTGGAATTATTGGAAAACAGAACCAAATCGTCCATGCGTCTGGAAGAATCCGAATCGATGAATTGAAAGAACAAGGTATCTGGAACGAAGAATATGAAAAATTCAGTCATTCCTTAACGTGTATAAAAAGAGTTTAATTGCGATATTTGCATTAATAAAATAAAAAGATGAAAGATCAAGCTATTTTCGATTTAATTAACGAAGAAAAAAACCGCCAATTACATGGAATTGAATTGATTGCTTCCGAGAATTTCGTAAGCGATGAAGTCATGTTGTCCATGGGAAGTGTCTTAACCAATAAATATGCAGAAGGACTTCCTGGAAAACGCTATTATGGAGGATGTGAAATCGTTGATAAAGTAGAACAATTAGCCATTGATCGTTTGTGTCAACTTTTTGGTGCAACGTGGGCAAATGTTCAGCCCCATTCAGGCGCACAAGCGAATGCAGCAGTATTTCTTGCGTGTTTAAATCCTGGTGACAAAATTTTAGGTTTTGATTTATCACATGGTGGACACTTAACACATGGTTCTCCCGTTAATTTTTCCGGGAAGCTTTACAAACCCTTTTTCTATGGTGTTACGAAAGAAACTGGAACGGTTGATTACGATTTAATGGAAGAAACCGCTCGTCGCGAAAAACCAAAAATGATCATATGCGGGGCCTCTGCTTATGCACGCGATTGGGATTACGCCCGTATTCGCAAAGTCGCAGATGAAATTGGCGCGTTGGTTCTAGCGGACATTTCTCACCCTGCGGGAATGATTGCTGCGAAGTTGTTAAACGACCCATTAGATCATTGTCACATCGTTACTTCTACGACACACAAAACACTTCGTGGACCTCGTGGTGGAATCATCATGATGCGCCATAATTTCGAGAATCCGTTTGGCATCAAATGGAATAATGGAAATCTTCGTTCAATGGGTGCATTACTTGACGCCGCTGTATTCCCAGGGATTCAAGGTGGCCCGCTTGAGCATGTCATTGCAGCAAAAGCAGTTGCATTTGGAGAGGCCCTAGACCCATCCTACACCACGTACATGAAACAGGTTCAAAAAAACGCCGCAGTTTTCGCGCAAGAATTAATGAATTTGGATTACACCATCATTTCTGGCGGAACAGATAATCACAGTATGCTAGTGGACCTGCGCTCCAAAGGAATTAACGGTAAGGATGCTGAAAATGCTTTGGTTATCGCTGATATCACCGTCAATAAAAACATGGTACCATATGACACGGAATCGCCATTCGTGACTTCAGGAATCCGAATTGGAACTCCGGCAATTACTACACGAGGCGTGAAAGAGGATGAAATAAAATTCATAGTTTCACTCATCGATCGAGCTTTAATGAATCGCACAGATGCGAATGCCATCGCTCAAGTAAGAAAAGAGGTAAATGAATTGATGTCACATCGCCCACTTTTCGCTTGGTAAACATGCGTTTCTCGGGAAAACGAGACTTCTTTACCTTCTATATCTGGCTGGCTATACTCATTCCGTTTAGTGGAATATGCGCGTTGATTTATTGGCAGGAAAATGATGCTACTCCAATCTATGTTCTTGGGGGTGTTTGGCTTTTACTTGGACTACTCTTTTATTTTATCGTACAAAGCACGCATTACACGTTCGTGGATGATGAAACATTGGTGTGTCAAACCATGTATTTCTTTAAAAAACGCATACCTATTCATTCAATCCGTAAGTTTGAAAAAACCAATGGTTTCTATGCCGGCTGGAAAATGAGCACTTCCTGGGATTGTATCATTATGCATTATAATACATACGAAGAACTCCTCATATCACCAGAAAATGAGGAGCTCTTTATTGCTGAAGTTGAACGCAGAAAAGCGTTAATCAACCCATAAGTTATCTGTGGAACTTCCGTGGCAAGAATTACAAGCACCAGTGGACAGTGAAGATCCCATCATTTTTTTATTTCCCGTTGGACCTGTAATAACTGGATAAAGTCCTACCGGACTGAAATCCGCTGTCGTATAAAAGTTTCCTTTACTATCGATCATAATTGTCTGTTTCAAGGTTCCTGTTTCATTTGGACCCGTGTAGAAATCTACCTTTCCGCTGGACACAGTTGTCATCATATCCATACCATAAACAGTTCCTGCGGCTATAAAGCATCCTTCTCCCTCACCTTTCGCTTGATGACACTGCATGCAATTTTGACCTTTATTGTGGCTATCATCAGAACCAGTAGCACTTATGTTATCCTCGCGACACGCAAATGATCGTTTACATGAGTTCAAACTCAACACAACAGTTGAAGCTATGAATGTTAATCCTAGGAATGCATTTATTTTTTTCATCTTACTCATCTTCTTTATTTTGTGTGGATAATAACTCGTAAGCTCCTTTGCTTACATATTTGCGGTTTAAAAAATCTAATTCATTGATTGCTTGAATAGCGGAGAAGTCTCCCTGAGTGGTTAGCACTTCAATTTCGACAGGGACAAAGTGACGATTATCAGAAGTCACATAGATGATATCCTTTCCACCAAAATTGACAATGGCATCTGTTGGGACAACAAAATGCACCATTTCGTCCACGTTAATTTCCGCCTTCAAATACGAACCAGGAACGATTTCCTTTGGAAGTTTATCAAAATGGCAATGTACTTTCACAGTGCGGTCTGGTCCAATTTCTCTTCCAATCAAAAAGACCTTTGCAGCTATTTCTTCATCGGAATCCACAAAATTTAAACTGACTAATTGATTTAACTTTAGTAACCGTAAGTACTTCTCATAAACTGTTAATTCCGCATGTGCATGTTGCAAATCTATGACTTCCAATAAATTATCCTTTGGATCTGCAAAAGAACCGACGTTTGTATTAACTTTCGTCACGACACCTGCAAAGGGGGATTTGATTCTTTGTTCACGTTGAATGACTCCATTTTTCAAACTAACTACATTGACATTTGCCATCTCTAATTTCACACTAAGACCTGAAAGTTTTGCTTGTGCTACTTGCCAATTACTTTTAGCCAATTGGAAGTTTTTTGCGCTTCCTGCTTCTTTGTCTAATAATGCTTTTTGACGATCCATTTCTGCTTTCAAATACTCCATGTTTCCCTGAACTTCCAAATAATCTTGTTGCAATTGGATGATTTCTGGATGTTCAACAACAAGAAGTACTTGTCCTTTCGAAACACGCATGCCATCGAGTACTTTAATGTCACGAATATATCCTCCAAAAGGCACAGAGATAAACGACTTGTTTTGAGGTGGGACATCAATCATTCCATTGGCAAAAATGCTCATTCCCATGAGTGATTTCTTTAAGTCAGTACTCTTGATTCCAAGTGAAGAAACTTGCTTAGAAGTTAAAGTGAGCAAACTACTTTTTACTGCAGCTTTTTCACTTACGGTATTTTCTGAACTTTTACTCGAACAAGAAATCATCGTAGTCAGGACGATCAATGCCACTAAAAGTTGGAAAGAGGTTGATTTTTTCATGATATTATTATTTTCTAGCGATACCAATTTAATTGGATGCTGGTTTGATTATATTGATTAATTAATTGCAAATGGGAAAGTTCCAATTCACTTCGCTGTTGTTGGATTTGAAGAAATTCAATGAATGAAATCTCCCCCACCTCGAATTTCGCTTTTGCATCATCTGTCAAAAACCGCAATTCATTCGAAAGTTGACTTCCAAGTTTGTCCATGCTACTAGACAATAAATTTAGACGATCCACTAACTGTGAAATTTCTCGTTGCATGGCTTGAGTCGTTTGCTCTTTTTCGAGATTGTTTTGTTTTAGGGAAAGTGCGCTTGCTTCGTTTCGATTTTTATATGCTCCCCAGAATAATGGAACATTCGCTCCGACCATGTACCCTTGAAAACGATTTGCCTGAGTAAATTTCGTATCTATTCCGTTGACATTCTGAATTCCTACTAAGGTTTGATTAAAATAACCAAGATTGATTTCTGGCAATTGATGCGCTAAATCCACTTTCTTTTCTTGTAGATAAACACCTTCATTCTGTTTGAACCATAGCATTAACGGGTGATTCTCCGTCACTTCTGCTTGGAAGATATTTAGTTGCTTTTGATACTCAGAACGTTCAATTTCAAAGGATTTTTCATCCAACTTCAATAAGGAAGCAATCCTTCTTTTTTCTCCTAAAAGATCTGATTCCAGAAGAGAGATGTCATTTGAAAGCCTCATTCGTTTGGTTTGAATTAGCGAATAATCCAAGCGACTAATATCCTGAAGTTCGAACCTGATTTTTGATTTTTGTTCCAAGATATTCAAGGTGCTATCTAGTCTTTTTAAGTAGTTAATTTCAGCTTGCACATAACTATATTGATCGAAGGCCAGTGCTAATTTCTGCGAAAGATCACGTATTAACAACTCGGATTCAATTTGAGACAACTTTCCTTTTTCCATTCCAAGATTCTTTTCTTCTTTGAAGGTCGTAGGAAATGGAATGCTTTGATTGATGGTAATGTTATTGTCCTTCTTATAATAGGAATTGTATTGTCCAATCATTCCATTGATGGTGATAGATGGCATACTAGCATTCGATTTCCCAATGAATTCTTGCTTATTCTGTTCCAATTTGGATGCTGCAATTTGTCCATTTTGACTAAGCATTAATTCGTATGCTTTTTGATAATTCAAGGTGTTTTGAGCAAATACATTGGTCATCCCAAACAGGAACAGAACCATCAAACTAAGGTTTTTAGCTTTGATACGTTTCATGGGTTTCTCAAAAATTAAATACAAAATAGGCAATATGAACAAGGTTAAAAGTGTCGCACTGATGAGTCCGCCAATCACAACGGTCGCCAATGGCTTCTGAACCTCCGCTCCACTTCCATGTGAAAGTGCCATCGGAAGGAATCCAAGTGAAGCCACAGCTGCAGTTAATAATACCGGGCGCAATCGTGAAGCTGTCCCACGGATCACGACCAACATAATCGGCATTCCACTTTTTCTCAATGTGTTAAACTCAGCGATGAGTACAATCCCATTCAAAACGGCTACTCCGAATAAAGCTATGAATCCAACTCCTGCAGAAATTGAAAATGGCATTTCTCTAAAGTACAAGGCATAAATTCCACCAATCGAGGCAAGTGGTATAGCCGAAAAGATTAATGCTGCTTGTTTTAAGGACTGGAAAGTCAAGTACAATAAAAAGAAAATAAGCAACAACGATACAGGAACGGCAATAAGCAATCGATCTCTTGCATGAATTAAGTTCTCAAAGGTTCCACCGATCTTCGGGAAGTACCCTGTGTCAAATTTCACCTTGTTTTTCATTTCCTTTTCTAATTCCATGACAATACTTTCCACATCCCTACCGCGAACGTTGAATCCAACAAGGATTCTTCGTTTTGCATCATCTCGTTGAATTTGATTAGGTCCATTTTTGATCGAAATATGAGCTAATTCCGAAATTGGAATTTCTTCTCCGTTTTCATTACTCACAAACAATTGACTAAGGTCTGTGATATTATCTCTGAACTCAGGTTTCAATTTCACGACAAGATCGAAACGTTTTTCTCCTTCAAACACAAATCCAGAGGCTTGTCCGGCAAATCCTAAATTGACTACTCGATTTACTTCATCTAACGAAACGTCATAACGAGCTAATGCTTCACGGTCATATTTTACAATCATTTGGGGCAAACCACTCATTTCCTCCACGTAAACATCTTGTACGCCTTTTATTTTGGATGCGATTGATCCTATTTGTTTTGAATAACTTGCTAATTTCTCAAAGTCCTCACCGTAAATTTTCACCACGACATCTTGTTTCGCACCGGTCATTAACTCATTGAAGCGCATTTGGATGGGTTGTTGGAATCCAAAGGAAACGTTTGGTAAACTCTCTTCCAATTTTGCTTGCATTTTTTCAGCGAGTTCTTCCTTTGTAGATGCAGAGGTCCATTCGTCTTTATCTTTCAAAATGATCATTAAATCACAAGCTTCCATAGGCATGGGATCTGTTGGAATTTCTGCTGTTCCAATTTTCCCTACAACTTTTTTAACCTCAGGGAAATTCGCTAGTAGTATTTGAGATGCTTTCCCCGTTGCTTCGATGGTCTTAGTGAGACTTGTCCCAGTCATCAAACGAGTTTCTACTGCGAAATCACCTTCGTCCAGCGATGGAATAAACTCAGCACCTAATTGCTTAAAGGCAAAGATGCTCAGTACAAACAATGCAGCAATGACGCTTAAAACCATCTTTTGACGGCGAAGTAATGCTTTTAATATCGGAGTATATTTGGATCGAATAGCATTCACCAATTTATCACTGAATGTTTCCTTTGTGGAAATTTTCTTTGACAAGAACATCGAAGAAATCATCGGGACATACGTTAACGATAACACTAAAGCTCCAAGGATCGCGAAGATCACCGTTTGAGCCATTGGTTTAAACATCTTCCCTTCGATGCCAACTAACGCTAATATCGGCAAATACACCACAAGGATGATGATTTGTCCAAAAACGGCGCTTTTACTAAATTTTGAGGCAGAATCATACACTTGCTGATTCATCTGATCCTTTGTTAACAATATGTTTCCACGTTTATTCAATAAGTGCAAAGTGGATTCCACTATAATCACAGCACCATCGATTATTAGTCCGAAGTCTAGCGCACCCAAACTCATTAAGTTTCCAGAAACTCCAAAAACATTCATGAGAGAAATGGCCATTAACATCGCTAAAGGAATAACTGAAGCAACAATGAGTCCGGCGCGCAAATTACCGAGTAAAAGAACCAAAACGAATATGACAATTAACGCACCTTCAATTAAGTTTTTCGTGACGGTTGAAATCGCTCGACCCACCAGATCGGTGCGGTCTAAGTACACATTCAATTCAACACCTTCCGGTAAATTAGACTCAATTTGAGCCATTTTTTCCTTCACCAAGCTAATTACCTCAGATGAATTAGCACCTTTTAACATTAAGACAATTCCACCAACCGCTTCACCTTCGGTATTGTAAGTTAACGCGCCGTAACGAACCGCTTTTCCGAATTCCACTTTCGCAACATCGCGAATGTAGACAGGCATGGCGGACTCTGAATGTTTCACCTGAATATTCTCAATATCCGTCAAACTTTGAATGAGTCCTTCAGTACGGATGTAAGTTGTCATTGAATTTCGTTCAATATACCCTCCTCCCGTATTTTGATTATTTCGTTCAATCGCCTGAAAAACATCGCTTAAGGTAATTCCATTGGACTTCAATAAAAACGGATCAATAGCGATTTCATAGGTTTTCAGGTTTCCACCAAATCCACTTACATCAGCCACCCCTTTCACACCCAAAAGTTGCCGACGAATGATCCAATCTTGAATCGTTCTAAGTTCGGTAGGTGTAAATTTCTTACTGAAACCAGGTTTCGCTTTCAATGTATATTGATAAATCTCACCCAACCCGGTACTTAAAGGTGCTAAAAATGGATCTCCGTATCCCGGTGGAATAGAAGCTTTCGCATCTGATAAGCGCTCCAGTACTTGTTGACGTGCCCAGTAAATGTCTGTTTCTTCCGTAAATACAATGGTCACAACGCTGAGTCCGAAGCGACTAAACGATCGAATTTCTTCTATTCCTGGTGTTGTAGCCATTGATTGCTCGACAGGAAAGGTCACAAAACGCTCGATGTCTTCTGCACCTGAAGAAGGAGAAACAGTGACGATTTGCACTTGGTTATTGGTGATGTCCGGTACGGCATCTATAGGTAATTTTGAAAGAGAGAAAAGTCCCCAAACAATTATTCCTAAAGTCAAAACAGCAACAATTAACTTGTTCTGAATCGACCAATGAATGATTCGATTTAACATAAAAAAAGATTGAATGAACTAATTGAAAAAGATTGCAGAAAAACTGCGTCATCAATTAACCCAATTGAGGTGGATGCCAAATAGAATGAAAATCATTTGAAATAAATGAAATCACCTTACTATTGTTTTGGTTTTGTTCCACGAAAACCTCTTCGTTTGACTGAACAACTGGAACTGGTATTTCGAAATTCTCTGTAAAATAAATTGCTGCTACCTCAACGGTTGTTTTTAATGGAAGCTCTTGATGCTCTTTGTCGAAATCAGTAAATTTATTGAAATAGTGTTCTTGTATAAATGAAGAGAGTGTTGCCTCTTTTGTTTCAGCTTGGTATTCTTGGTAGTGTTCAATGAATGCTGACGCATTTAACAATTGAATTCCTTGCCAATTTGGAGCAAGTGACAACAACGAAAAATACAGCATTAATAGAAAACTAATAAACCTCATGTTTCAAATGTACATCAATTTTGAAGGATTCATCCATTCACAGTTCGAATTAACACCTATTTAACACAACAAGTATGTTTGTACATGTAGAGAGAAATATGACTTCAACATACTTGACTTGATGAATTTCAATTAATTTTAATGAAAATTATAAAAATGAAACGAAGTACGCTGTTACTCCCAATGCTGATTCTCATTAGCCATGTATCCTTTGGACAAGAGTCCGCTATTCATTGCTCAAAAAGAGACCATCAAACGCAAACAATTAAAAGCGCCACACTGAACATTGGTCAAATAGCCGAAACAGAAAAATACGATGTGTATTTTTACCAATTGGACTTGAGCATGACGAATGTTTCCACTAATTTAAGTGGAACAGGAAGTATTCACGCAAAGGCGAAACAACCGTTGGACAGTGCATTATTTGAATTATTCTCCACGCTCAACATTTCACAAATTCGGGTGAACGGTCAGCCGGTTAGCTATTCACGGGTGGCGAGCGCCGTGAAAGTCCCCGTGAATGTGCAGTCAAATCAACCTTTTGTCATCGATGTAGATTACAATGGAACTCCACCCACTGCGCAAACGAATCCACTTGGAGGTAGCGGAATGACGGCAGCTTCTTCACCATCATGGGGAAACAAAGTAGTTTGGTCACTTTCAGAACCTTTTTCCGCTTTTGAATGGTTTCCGTGCAAACAAAGTTTAACAGACAAGGCGGATTCATGTGCGGTTTCAATCACTGTTCCTGACACATGTAAAGCCGGATCAAACGGAATTTTAGAACATGTTACACCGCTCGGAAATGGTCAAACACGCTACGATTGGAAACACCGTCATCCAATTGATTATTACTTAATCTCTGTTTCCGTGGCTAAATATGTTGAATACAACGTTTATGCAAACCCAGTTGGCGCTTCGAATCCAATTTTAATTCAAAATTACATTTACGACAATCCGGCAACCTTGCCGAATTTCCAAGCAGAGATTGACGAAACTGTCGATTTTATGGAATTGTATTACGACTTGTATGGACCTTATCCGTTTGAAGATGAGAAATATGGACATTGCATGGCGCCAATATCCGGTGGCATGGAACATCAAACCATGACTACACAAGGATTTTTCGAGAAAACGCTTACCACACATGAGCTTGCTCATCAATGGTGGGGGAACAATGTTACGTGTGCTTCTTGGTGTGACATTTGGATCAATGAAGGATTTGCGTCCTACAGTGAATATTTAATGCTCGAAAACCTATATCCCGGAGAACAAGGACCATTTATGCAACAAGTACACAACAGCGTTATGAATCAGGCTGGCGGTAGTGTTTGGGTGTTAGACAGCTTAAATGAAAGCCGTATTTTCAGTGGACGATTGTCCTACGACAAAGGTTCTGGGATTATTCATTCCTTGCGTTATGAAATCAACAATGATGTCCTTTTCTTTGATGGATTACGTGCATTTCAAGTGGCATTCAAGGACAGTACAGCAACTGGAATCGCATTCAAAAATTTCATGGAGGATTTTACGGGAATAAACTTGGATCCTTTTTTCAATGAATGGTATTTTGGTGAAGGATATCCAACGTATTCGGTCAAATGGAATCAATCTGGCACTGATGTTGCTGTGGAAATTTCCCATTCGAGTTCTATGCAATCGGTAACACCAACCTTTACAAATGACATCGATTTACGTTTTACTCGTCAAGGTCAAGCGGATACGATCATTCGTTTCAACATCAACTCAAACAACGAACAATTCAGCATCTATAACATTGGAACGATAACTGGTTCAATCGGCATCGATCCGAAAAACTGGATCATCAATAAAGTGGGCACTATAACCGAGGATCCAAATTTAAATGTAGGCATTGAATCCATCTCGGAGGCAAAAAACATGCATGTATACCCGAATCCAAATAATGGAGAATTTACCATTCGGAATTTATCAATAAGTGCCAGTACTTTGGAGCTATTTGATCAATCAGGAAGATTTATTTTGTCTCAAAAAGTAACAAAAGATGAACGAATTCGTCTACCTGAATTATCGGATGGAACGTACATTTATAGTATTGTACTCTCCGATGGGCAGAGAATAACGTCCATGATTCAAATAAAAAAGTAATGAATACGTTAAGGAACTAAACAAAAAAAAATGATGCGAAAAATTTCACTTATTGCTGCTTTAGCTATTTCAGGAATGGCTATATCACAAAACATTAAAATCACCGAATTACATATTTCAAATGGAACAGGATTGGGTGGTCAAATTAATGGCTCCATTGATGATTTTAAAATCCTTGCCCCAAATTCTAGTATTTTGGCGATGGACTTTAGCCAATATAATCCAGAAGGTTTTCCAACTGTCCGAACACCGGGAATGAATATGTCCTCAAACTATAGTTTACAATTAGGACTTCAGTGTGCTAAAATGCCTAAAGTAACTTACCGCGTAGGGATTACTCATGTATCAAATCTAGGTGTGTTATCCGCTTTTGGAAGTTATTCTCAATCATTTCCATACGACACTCTAACGTCATCTCAAACAGGAGAACAAACTTTTATCGATTCTACCAATTCCAAGTATTACAACATGAACCATTCAAATCAACAAATTCGTTTAGACGGAGCAATGATTTTCCGCATGTTTCCAGAAAAAAGATGGTCGATTCATACTGGTTTAGGAGCTTCAATCGGAATGAGTTACCAATCCAACACAACAATCAGTATTTGGGAATCTTCTAGCATTTCTTCAGAAGATTATTACGGAGATTATTACGAAGAGAATGGCGAAAGAGAGACGTTCAAAAACAAAAATTCTTTAGGTGCTTCTCTTTACATTCCATTTGGAATTGACTTTGGAATTGGTAAAAAACGCGAATTCTGGATGCCTTTCCATTTATATGCTGAAACGAGACCAAGTTTAAATATTAATTCCATCAACGGAATTGGCACTAGTTTTAGCCCTGGAATTAGTTCTGCGGTTGGACTTCGCATGAAATTATAGTCGGTTTAAACAATAATGATTCTAAATAAGAGCCATCTTCGAAAGAGAGGCTCTTTTTTTTTGCCTTTTTATCCACATTTTCATTGGGAAATAGAAATGAAAAGGTAAATTTGTGTCGCTTTGACAAACCTATTTTGGAAACATTTGTTAAAGTACAACGAACCGGACAAAAACAGTTCTTATGCAAGAAATTTCGACAAGCGCTAATTACATACCACTCTTATTGCAAATAGTGGTTGCTGCTGCCTTTGTGATATTCACATTAGTAGTTACACACAAATTAACTCCACGCATCAATTCTGATCGAAAAGATGAAAACTTTGAGTGTGGAATTGAGGCGGAGGGAAATGCTCGTTTCCCGGTATCCGTAAGGTATTTTATGACTGCTATTCTCTTCGTATTATTCGATGTGGAAGTCATTTTCTTTTATCCATACGCGGTAAATTTTTACGAATTAAAGATGGAAGGACTACTCGCATTAATCATGTTTGTAGGATTCTTCCTTGTGGGATTCTTATACATTAGACTTAAAGGTGCTTTAGAATGGGAAAAATAGAAGACGTAGAAGTTATCAACGGTGAAGGTTATCAGTTGACGACATTGGATAAAGCCATTGGACTTGCGAGAGCGAATTCAGTTTGGCCACTTCCATTTGCAACATCTTGTTGTGGAATTGAATTTATGGCAACGATGGGTAGTGCTTACGACTTATCTCGTTTCGGAATGGAACGTATGTCCTTTTCACCTCGTCAAGCGGATTTATTAATTGTCGCTGGAACTATCTCCAAAAAATTGGGTCCAGTTCTCAAAAAAGTATATGAACAAATGTCTGAACCTAAATGGGTTCTATCCGTTGGTGCGTGTGCTTGTTCAGGTGGTATTTTCGATACATATAGTGTCCTACAAGGAATTGACAGAATTATTCCGGTAGATGTATATGTTCCAGGATGTCCACCAAGACCAGAACAAATCATTGATGGTGTCATGAACATTCATGAATTGGTGAAAAATGAATCCAATCGCCGTCGTTACAGTGACGAATACAAACATTTGATGCAAAACTATAACATTGAAATCGAAGATGGAAAAGCTGAATAATGAAGCCATCTTGAACTTGATTCAAGGAGCTTTCCCGAACGATGTGTTGTTTCATGAAGAACCTTATGGGCTTTTAACCATGGAGGTGACTGCAACGAAAGGACATGAAATCATCGAGTGGTTGAAGAACCATGAGACATTGAGTGTAAACTATTTGACAAACATTGCAGCAGTGCATTATCCAGAAGATGCTGGACGTGAATTTGCGGTCGTTTATCAATTACATAGCTGGAAAAATCAATTTAGACTTCGCCTAAAATGTTACTTGTCTAAAGAAAATGTATCCATCGCTTCCCTTGTAGATATTTTTCCAGGTGCCAATTGGATGGAAAGAGAATCTTACGACTTTTTTGGTGTGGAGTTTATCGGACATCCAGATTTGCGCAGAATTCTAAACGAAGATAGCATGGATTATTTCCCAATGCGTAAAGAATTTGCCTTGGAAGATGATACCCGTGAAGATAAAGATGACCGTTATTTTGGACGAAACAACTTATAAAAGATGAGTGAATTAAAAACAAAAGAAGCTTTTGCTCAATCAACAGAAACGATTGACGGAAACATTGCCACAATAAATTTTGGTCCGACTCACCCATCGACACATGGTATTTTTCAAAACGTGTTGAAAGTAGATGGCGAGAAAATCATTTCCTCCGAACAAACGGTTGGCTACATCCACCGTGCATTTGAAAAATTATCGGAACGTCGTCCATACAATCAAATTACGCCGATTACGGATCGATTAAACTATTGCTCCTCCCCTATTAATAACATGGGTTGGGAAATGACCGTTGAGAAATTAATTGGTGCAGAGATTCCAAAACGCGTTCAGTACATGCGTGTCATCATCATGGAATTAGCGCGAATCGCAGATCACTTGATTTGTAATTCCGTGATTGGTGTCGATGCTGGGGCCTTAACAAGTTTCTTTTATCCCTTTACGGAACGTGAGAAAATCTATGAGTTGTACGAAGAGATTTGTGGTGCTCGTTTGACAACAAACATTGGACGCATCGGTGGATTCGAACGTGACTTTACACCTGCTTTCCACACGAAATTACAATCCTTCTTAAAAACATTCCCTAAAGCATTCGAGGAATTTGACTCCATGTTGGCGCGCAATCGTATCTTTATGGATCGAACGAAAGGCGCTGGACCAATTTCTGCTGAACGCGCACTAGCGTATTCATTCTCTGGTCCAAACTTAAGAGCAACAGGTGTGGATTACGATGTTCGTGCGATGCATCCGTATTCTTCTTATGAAGATTTCGATTTCATTATTCCTGTTGGAGTGAATGGAGATACGTATGACCGATTCATGGTTCGTCAAGAAGAAATACGCCAAAGTGTTCGCATCATTGAACAAGCATACAAAAATCTACCTGAAGGATCCTACAAAGCTGACTTACCTGACTTTTACCTTCCAGAGAAAGCAGATGTATACAATAACATGGAAGCATTGATCTACCATTTCAAAATTGTCATGGGAGAAACGGAAATTCCTCCAGGAGAAGTTTACCATTCTGTAGAAGGAGGAAACGGTGAATTAGGATTTTACCTCATAAGTGACGGTGGACGAACGCCATACCGTTTACAATTTAGAAGACCTTGTTTTATTTATTACCAAGCATACCCTGAAATGATTTCTGGTATGTCAATTAGTGATGCCGTTCTAACTTTAAGTAGTATGAACGTGATCGCAGGTGAATTAGATGCCTAATATGAAAATAGAAAGTCCAAGTACACAAGACTCCACTCCAATTGTTTTCAGTGCAGAAATGATGACTGAAATCAATGCAGTAATCGCTATGTTTCCGGAAGGAAAATCAAAAAGCGCGTTGATCCGCATCTTACACATTGTTCAAACTAATTACGGTTGGACAAGTGTTCCGGCAATGAATACCGTAGCGGAAATATTAAACATTCAACCAATTGAGGTTTATGAGGTTGCATCATTTTACACGATGTTTCACTTAAATCCAGTTGGAAATTATGTATTCGAAGTATGTCGAACAGGACCATGTATGATTGTTGGAAGTGATGACATCATTGCTTACATCGAAGAAAAATTAAACGTGAAAGTCGGTGGGACAACTGCCGATGGAATGTTCACATTGAAAACTGCTGAATGTCTTGGAGCGTGTGGTTATGCACCTGTGTTACAATGTAAGTATAAGTTTCATGAACATTTGACAAAAGAAAAAGTGGATGAAATAATTGAAGCGTATCGTGCAGCTTCGTTAGTAAATTAAGGAATTATGGCAGGTAGAAAATTACTTATCGAAAACGTACATATTCCAGGCATCGAAACGTTTGATGTCTATCGTAAAAACGGTGGATACGCATCTGTTGAGAAAGCTTTGAAAAAAATGACTCCAGAAGAGGTGGTCGAAGAAGTGAAGAAATCTGGACTTCGTGGTCGCGGAGGAGCTGGATTCCCAACAGGAATGAAATGGTCCTTCTTGGCAAAACCGGAAGGAGTTCCAAGATACTTAGTTTGTAATGCAGATGAATCTGAACCTGGTACTTTTAAAGATCGTTATTTGATGGAAAAAATTCCTCATTTGTTAATTGAGGGAATGATTACTTCGAGTTACGCTTTAGGTGCAAATGTTTCCTACATCTACATTCGAGGAGAGTTCATGTACATTCTTCACATTTTGGAGAAAGCAATCGCTGAAGCCCGTGCAAATGGAATGCTTGGAAAGAACATCATGGGATCAGGTTACGACTTGGAACTTGTTGTTGCTCCAGGAGGTGGTGCTTATATCTGTGGAGAAGAAACAGCTTTATTGGAATCTTTGGAAGGAAAACGTGGTAACCCACGAATGAAACCACCATTCCCAGCAGTCAAAGGCCTTTGGGGATGTCCAACGGTTGTAAATAACGTAGAAACAATTGCTGCAGTTGTTCCAATTGTGAATAACGGTGGTGAAGAATATGCAAAAATCGGTATCGAACGCAGTACCGGAACAAAATTAATTTCAGCTAGTGGAAACTTGGTTCGTCCAGGTGTTTACGAAATTGAAATGGGTGTTTCAGTGGAGGAATTCATTTACGGTGATGATTATTGCCGTGGAATTGCCAATGGAAAACGTTTGAAAGCGTGTATTCCCGGTGGATCATCCGTTCCGATTTTACCAGCACATTTAGTGACTAAAACAGCTGCCGGTGAAAACCGTTTAATGACGTATGAAAGTTTAGCAGACGGTGGATTTGCTTCTGGATCCATGTTAGGTTCAGGTGGATTCATTGTATTTGACGAAGACCAATGCATTGTGCGGAATACGTATACATTCGCTCGTTTTTATGCGCATGAATCATGTGGACAATGTTCACCTTGTCGCGAAGGAACAGGATGGATGGAAAAAGTATTGCATCGTTTAGACAATGGACATGGGACTATGGAAGACATCTCTTTGTTGGAAGAAATCAATAAAAAGATAGAAGGAAATACCATTTGTCCATTAGGAGATGCTGCTGCATGGCCAGTTGCTGCTGCGATTCGTCACTTCCGTGAAGAATTTGAATGGCATGTAACACATGCTGCCGAAGCACAAACAAGAAATTATGGTTTAATCCAACCTCGTGTTGAAGAGATAAAAGCGCTATGATTAAAGTAACGATTGACGATATTGAAGTAGAAGTAGAACCGGGTACATCGATTCTGAATGCCGCTCGTCAAATTGGTGGCGAAGTTGTTCCACCTGCGATGTGTTATTACAGTAAACTTCCAGGAACTGGAGGAAAGTGTAGAACATGTTTAGTAGAGGTTGCGGCAGGATCTACAGCTGACCCTCGTCCAATGCCTAAATTAATGGCATCTTGCTCTACAGCGGTAATGGATGGAATGGTTGTTAAAAACAAAACAAGCCAACGCGTTCACGATAACCGTGGCGGTGTTGTTGAGTTCTTGTTAATTAATCATCCACTTGATTGTCCGATTTGTGACCAAGCTGGTGAATGTCACCTTCAAGATTTAGGTTACGAACATGGTTCAGCAAAAACTCGCTACCGCGAAGAAAGAAGAACATTTGATCCAATCGATATTGGTAACAAAATCAAATTACACATGAATCGTTGCATTTTGTGTTACCGTTGTGTGCATGTAGCGAATCAATTGACTGATTCTCGAGTTCATGGTGTCATGCACCGTGGAGAACATGCAGAAATCAGTACTTATATTGAAAATGCAGTGGACAATGATTTCTCTGGAAACATGATTGATGTGTGTCCAGTTGGCGCATTGACTGACAAAACTTTCCGTTTTAAAAGCCGTGTTTGGTTCTTAAAACCGATGGAAGCAGAATGTTCATGTACAAAATGTTCAGGAAAAGCAGTTGTTTGGATGTTCGGAAATGAAATTTACCGTGTAACCGCTCGTAAGGATAAGTATGGTGAAGTAGAAGACATCGAAGACAAAACAGCATGGATTTGTAACGATTGCCGTTTCGAGAAAAAAGACCCGAGCGCTTGGAACATCACAGGACCTCGTAAAATCGATCGTCACTCTGTTATTTCTCAAGGGAAATACGCTACAAAAATTGATAAAGGACTAAATAAAATTGGATAATGGATACAGCAATGCTCATAGAAAAATCAGCTTTGGTATTATTGCTTTTCCTAATTTCACTTGGAGTAGCAGCATATCAAACGTATTTTGAACGAAAATTAGCGGCTTGGATTCAGGACCGCGTTGGTCCAGACCGTGCAGGACCTTTTGGAATCCTTCAACCAATTGCTGATGGAACGAAAATGTTCTTAAAAGAAGACTTTATTCCTGCGAAAGCAGATAAATGGTTATTCATCATCGGTCCTGGGATTTCCATGTTTACAGCACTTATTACAAGTTCTGTTATACCATGGGGGACAAATTTAAACCTATTCGGTCGTGACATCAGTTTACAAGTAGCTGATTTCAATATTGGAATCTTGTTTGTTTTTGGTGTCGTTTCAATTGGGGTTTATGGAATCATGATTGGAGGATGGGCGTCGAACAACAAATATTCGCTTTACGGAGCCATTCGCGCATCATCACAGATGATTTCTTACGAATTGGCTATGGGCATCTCTGCGATTACCATCGTTATGCTTACCGGTAGTTTAAGTTTGAATGATATTGTGAAAAGTCAACATGGTATGAATTGGAATATCTTCTATCAGCCTGTCGCTTTCTTTATATTCTTCATTACCTCATTGGCGGAGTTAAATCGTGCACCGTTTGATTTACCAGAATGTGAATCCGAATTAATTGGTGGTTACCACACCGAATATAGTTCCATGAAATTAGGATTGTATTTATTCTCTGAGTACACATCGATGTTCGTTTCTGCGGCAATTATGTCTGTATTATTCTTTGGAGGATATAACTTCCCTGGAATGGATGCATTCTCTGGTAACTTGTTAGCAATATTGAGTATCGCAGCATTTGCGTTAAAAATATTCTTGTTCATCTTTGTGATTATGTGGATACGTTGGACCATCCCGCGTTTTCGTTTTGATCAATTGATGCATTTAGGATGGAAAGTATTAATCCCGGTTGCAATTGTCAACATGTTGATTACTGGCCTTGTAGTGGCTTGGAATCAAGGATGGATGTAAAAGAAACAAAAAATGGAAAGTTTAACAAATAGAAAGAAAGTCGTTTCTGACAAGCCAATGACTTTTTTGGAAAAAATCTATATTCCAGCGATCGTTGGAGGAATGATGACTACGATGAAGCACATGCTTCGTCCGCGCAAAACGATTAAATATCCGGAGGAAACACGTGTCTTTGCTCCCGTTTACCGTGGACAACACGTTTTAAAACGCGACGAACAAGGACGTGAAAATTGTACTGCCTGTGGACTCTGTGCTGTAGCTTGTCCTGCTGAAGCGATTACCATGACTTCTGCTGAACGTGTAAAAGGAGAAGAGCACTTATATAGAGAAGAGAAATATGCGTCTAGCTATGAAATCAATATGCTACGTTGCATTTTCTGTGGACTTTGTGAGGAAGCATGTCCGAAAGAAGCCATTTTCCTTACGGACCGCATTGTTACGACTGAATTTGAACGCGACGAATTCATTTATGCGAAAGATAAGTTAGTCGAAGCTATCGATGATCGCATCGATATTACAAAAAGACAATTCACCGGAAAAAGAACTGAAAAATGAGTTTACAAATGATCTCCGTGATATTGGGTAGCCTTACGATTGCATCCGCCTTGATGGTCGTATTGAGTAAACACCCAATTCGAAGTGTAATTTACCTAGTAATTACCTTCTTTTTTATCTCAGCCATGTACATTCTAATGAATGCACAGTTTTTAGCAATTGTCAATATGATTGTATATGCAGGAGCAATTATGGTTTTATTCCTGTTTGTTTTGATGCTATTGAACTTAAACAAGGAAATGGAACCGGAAACGACACGAATGAGTATCATTTCTGCTGTTATCGCAGGAGGAACACTCTTCCTTGTGATGATTACTGCATTAAGAGACACATTTCAATATGGAAAAGGATACGTTCAAGCTCCTGTTCAGGATGCAGGACTTGTAGAACAACTTGGGAAACTTTTATTTTCCAAATACCTTGTCCCATTTGAAATCTCTTCCATCCTATTCATCGCTGCTATGGTTGGAGCTGTATTATTAGCGAAAAGAGAAAAACAAATCATCGACTAAGAACTAGATTATGGAACAATTAAACAACATAGGAGCATCCTTAGACTTTTACATTTTCGTGTCCATTGCTTTGTTTAGCATTGGTGCGATTGGTGTGCTCACAAGAAAAAACATGATTGTCTTATTGATGTGTATCGAATTGATGCTAAATGCTGTGAATTTGCTTTTGGTTACATTCTCTACCTTCTTTGGAAATGGAGAAGCACAAATCTTTGTCTTCTTTATCATCGTCGTAGCTGCTGCAGAGGCAACCATTGGATTATCCATCCTAATTATGGCCTACCGCAATAGTAAATCCATCGATATCGAAATGTTCAACAAATTAAACGGTTAAGAAAATGGGAAAAGATCTATTATTATTGACCTTGATTTCTTTGCCATTAATTGGTGCAGCAATCAACGGAATCCTTGGAAAGAAAATGCCGAAACTTATCGTTGGTACGTTAGCGACGATACTTGTTTTTATTTCTTTCCTTATCGGACTGACGTTATTCACAGGATTGGATAAAACGACAATTGTTCATTTGTT
The DNA here is from genome assembly GCA_044240055.1 of Crocinitomicaceae bacterium. GTDB lineage: Bacteria > Bacteroidota > Bacteroidia > Flavobacteriales_D > Crocinitomicaceae > UBA952. The sequence goes on from JBIIAG010000001.1 coordinate 58,374, forward strand.
TCAAGTTGCGAAATTTGATGATTTCACGTTAGATGCGAACTTTCAAATTGATTCCTTATCCATTTGGATGACCTTAATCATTACTGGTATTGGTTCCTTGATTCACTTGTTTTCCATGGGCTACATGAGCCATGACGAAGGATACCACAAATTTTTTACCTATTTGAACTTGTTTATTTTCTCTATGCTCCTTTTAGTATTGGGAAGTAACTATTTCGTATTGTTCTTCGGTTGGGAAGGTGTTGGGATTTGTTCGTACTTATTGATTGGATTCCACTACAACGATGCTGAAAAAGGAATCGCCAACAGTTTAGCTGCGCGCAAAGCCTTTATCATGAACCGTATTGGTGACGCTGGTTTATTATTCGCACTATTCATGATGTTAAATAAATTCCATACCTTGGAGTTTGTAGAGATCGGTAAAATGATCACTGCTAGTCCTGAATTATATACAGGAATTGCTGGTGCGATAACGCTTTGTTTGTTTTTAGCTGCAACTGGAAAAAGTGCACAAATTCCATTGTTCACTTGGTTACCAGACGCGATGGCAGGACCAACTCCGGTGTCTGCATTGATCCACGCCGCTACCATGGTAACAGCCGGAATTTACTTAACGGTTCGTTCGAACTTCTTGTTTGAATTAGCACCTACGACAAAAGACATCATTTTAGTGATTGGAATTGCAACAACTGTCGTTGCTGCGTTTATTGCCATGCGTCAAAACGACATTAAAAAAGTGTTAGCTTATTCAACTGTATCTCAACTGGGATTGATGTTTGTTGCCTTAGGAATGGGAGCATATACTGTTGCTTTATTCCACGTAACGACACATGCTTTCTTTAAAGCTTTATTGTTCTTGGGATCTGGTAGTGTGATTCACGCGATGTCAGACGAGCAAGACATCCGGAAAATGGGTGGACTTTCGAAATTAACACCAATCACACACATTACCTTCTTAATCGGCACCCTTGCTATTGCAGGATTCCCGTTCCTATCTGGATTCTTTTCAAAGGACGAAATCTTAGCACATGCGTGGATGTCAAGTCCACTTGTTTATGGCATTTTAATGATTGCTGTAACGATGACTGCTATCTATATGTTCCGCTTATATTTCTTGGTATTCCACGGTAGCTTTAGAGGTGGTGAGAAATTAAAATCTCATGTACACGAAAGTGGATTATCCATGACCATTCCTTTGATGGTGCTAGCTGTGTTATCTGTATTTGGTGGAATCTTGAATTTACCTGGAATTGTATTTCACAACGCTGGACATTGGATGTATCACTATTTGGAAAGTACCACTTATGGCTTAAATCAAATTGAAACGGAACACATGGATGGAAATCAATCCATCATCCTAATGACTATTGCGAGTGCTGTTGCATTATCCGTGATGACTTGGGCATACATTACCTATGTGAAGAAGCAAGCTATTGCAAAAGAAGATGCTGACATGAATGCTTGGGAGAAATTATCGAGCAATAAATTGTACATCGATGAATTGTATCAAACGATCTTTGTTCAACCAATCCTTTGGCTATCTACTACCCTAGCGAGTCAATTTGAGCAACGCATCTTGAACAATGGAATTTTCCGTTTGACTAGTGCTATTGAAGCGAGCGGAAATTACACGAAAAAATGGCAATCAGGGTTTTTGTCAAGTTATCTATTCTGGATGGTAATGGGTATCATCGGATTCATTAGTTATTACATTATAAAATCTACATTTTGGAACTAATCATTTTACCACTTATTCTTGGAATCATTGCTTTCTTTCTTCCAACTAATTGGGTTCGTCCATTTGGATTATTAGCAAGTCTTAGTGTTCTCGGTGTTTCACTTGTTCATTTGATGAACTTTGATCCGGAGAACTATGTTCTTATCTTGAATCCTGCGGAAGTTTTCCCACTTGGATTAACCTTCAAAATGGGTTACGATGGATTGGCCTTAACAATGGTGCTCTTAACGAATGCTGTGATCAGTATCATTTTGTTAGCAAATTGGAACAGAGACATTTCCTCAAACGGTAGATTCACTGGATTAACCTTATTAATGCAATGTGCCTTGTTGGGATTGTTTACCTCTTTAGATGGAATTTTATTCTATACATTCTGGGAGTTAACATTGATTCCAATATTCCTCATTCTATATTGGTTTGGAAAACAAGATAATAACCGTGCATTATTTAAATTCTTCCTTTACACATTACTAGGATCATTAATGATGTTATTATCCTTCATCGGATTAGCGTACTTCTCCCCGAACTTCTCGTATTTCCAATTAGTTCAAGCAAACTTAGATGGAAAAGCGGTAGAAGCAGCCTTGATTATGGGTGGTATTTTATTCGCATTTGCAGTAAAAATTCCTTTATTCCCATTCCACACATGGCAAGCACCCACTTACACGAATGCTCCAATGGCAGGAACAATGTTACTTTCGGCATTGATGTTGAAAATGGCTTTGTATGGAATGATTAAATGGATGATACCTATCGGATTTGAAGGATTGGTTTACCTTAAATGGCCTGTTATCACACTTGGAGGAATCGGAATCGTTTACGGCGCAATCATTGCCATGAAACAAAAAGATTTGAAGACTTTGTTTGCCTATGCATCCATTAGTCACCTTGGATTGATTGCGGCTGGAATCATGTTATTTACCGTTTCAGCAATTGAAGCTTCCATGGTTCAAATCATCAACCACAGTATCGTTGCTGTTGCATTATTCCTTTGCGCTGGAATCATTGAAGACCGCTTGAACACACGAAACATTGATGACTTAGGCGGAATTGCGAAAGTTGCTCCTCACTTTGGATTCTGGTTTGCCGTTATGACGTTTATTTCTGTATCTGTGCCTTTCACAGCTGGATTTATCGGAGAATTTATATTAATCAAAGAATTGTTCACCGCTCATTGGGTAATCGGAATTACTGCCGCATCTACCCTCGTTTTCGGAGCCGTGTACATGTTACGTGCGTACCAAGGATCTATGTTTGGTCCTTCGAAAGTTACCGTTTTTGCAGATTTAACATGGAACGAATATGCGGTTTTCGGAATATTAACACTAGCAGCAGTTGGATTTGGATTATATCCACAAATAATCATCGATTTCATTAAACCAAGCATCAAATTCACACAAGAATTGATGTCTGGAGACTTAACATTTACAAAAAAATAAGATGGACGCATTAATTATCATATTTATCACTGGTCTTATTGGACTATTTGTTGGAATGTTAAAAAAGAGCGAATTAACATTGGCTGTTATTTCCATTGGATTAATAGGAGGTTTTATTTCCATGTTATTAATCAATGATTACGAATCTATTTTTAGTTCCTACGCTGGATTAACGTTTTCGCGAACACAACAAATGTTTGCCCTTTTAGCGATTGCACTCACCTTGCTTTCTGTGTTAATGGGGTATGTGTTTTACAAAGAAGAAACGGAGCATACATCGGATTACTACGGATTAATATTATTTTCCTTGACAGGAGCATTGTGTTTGATTGGTTTCAGTAACATGTTTATGTTCTTCCTTGGCCTAGAAATTTTGTCTATTCCAATTTACGTACTTGTTGGAATTCAAAAGGGAAATTCATTGGCTTCAGAAGCGTCTGTAAAATATTTCTTTACGGGATCTTTTGCAACGGCAATTATGTTATTTGGTATTGCGTTGGTGTATGGTTCCACAGGATCCTTTGACATCAATGAAATTCGAATGGCTATTGATATGGGCATGTCTCATTCACCCATGTTAAATATTGGCGTGTTGATGATGATGGCTGCTTTCATGTTTAAAGTTGGTGCTGTACCATTCCATTTCTGGGGTCCAGATGTTTACCAAGGAGCTTCAAATGCAGTGATGGCTTACATGGCATCTGTTGTTAAATTAGCCGCTTTATTTGCATTTGTTCATTTATTCAATTTTACATTTAGTGGTCTGACTCCTTTTGTTTCTGGCCTCGTTTTATTTAGTATTGTCGTTTCTTTATTCCTCGGATATTTATCGGCATTAAAACAAACGTCTTTCCGTCGCATGATGGCTTACTCAAGTATTGCTAATACTGGATTTGCATTGTTCGCTGTATTAAATCCACAATTCGGAGAAGCATCTCTCTGGATTTTCATGATTGGATATGCAAGTTCAACAATCGCTATGATCACCATCAATATGATGATCGAAAATGAAACTGACGAAATTACTAATTGGAAAGGAATTGGATATTCAAATCCACTTATTGGAATTACCTTGGTGATTTCACTTTTATCAATGTCTGGAATTCCTCCATTCACCGGTTTCTTTGGAAAATACTTATTGCTTTCAAGTGCATTTTCAAATTACTTGCCTTTCGTTATTATGGCTATCATTGCTTCCTTAATCGGAGCATACTTATACTTGCGTTTGATGGTACTATCTCTATCACGTGAGGGTGAAGGAAAGATAATAAAAATGACAGGCCTACAGGCAATCGTTTTAATTTTATCTTTAGCTGGAACCGTTGGTGGGTGGTTAGTGCTGATGATTAAGTAATTCTGTCTAATAAACCTCACATTGCAACTTTCTGATTTTTTCAAACAAGTAGGTTATATTTTTGTATGATTCACGTTTTTTTGGTGTTCCGTTGAACCAAAGCTTAACTTAGTTGTACGGAGGCACACTAAACGACTACTTATGAAATTTTCTTTTCCTACAGAATCTAAAAATCACATGCGTTTTGGACTGATTCTGTTGAGTTCATTGATCATTGGTTTGTGCTTTTTGCTTTTCAATCCTAATGTTGCTGAAAAACCAAAAAAGGATCCTTATGCAGGACTATTCACAAGAAAAGGAAAGCAACAAATTAACCTGCAAACACTGCTTCAAAATAAGGCAGTTCCCGTATTAAAACTATCCAACGACCGAGAAAAAACGGTCAAACTATCAAAATTAAGTATCTCATCCGTAGTGGAAAATGGCGTAGCCAAGACACGGTACGATATGTATTTCTACAACAATCTAGACCGTGATTTGGAAGCTGAATTGCAATTCCCATTAGCGGATGGCCAAACGATTTCCTATTTTGCTATGGATGTCAATGGTGAAATGCGACCGGGAGTCGCAGTCGAGAAAATAAAGGCACGAATTGCGTATGAAGCTACAGTGAGGCAAGGAATCGATCCTGGATTGATAGAAAAAACCCAAGGGAATAATTTTAAACTGCGTGTATTTCCAGTTCCTGCAAAGGGTACAAAGCACATCGTAATCGAATACATGCATGAATTAGTGATGGACGCGAAACAAGCATATTACTACCTCCCACTCTTCTTCAAAGAAAAAATCCCAGCATTCTCGTATCAACTTTCCATTATTGGCGAAGCTGAAAACCCAAATATTTTGCGATCATGTACTGAAGATTTCAAACTTTCTGAAGTTTCCAAGATGTACAAAGCCTCTGTTCGGAAAAAACAATTTTTAGCCAATAAACCCATTGTAATTCGACTTCCAAATCGACAATCGCAAACGGTAGCAGCATGTGAACAAAAATCAGATGGCATTTTCTTTCATACGAATCTCAAACTTCCTCAGAAGTATGCGCGTAAAGAACAAGTAAAAAAAATTACCATTCTTTGGGATGTCTCTAGTTCTAGGTTTCTATCTCAAATCCCTAAGGAAATCAGTTTATTGAAGAAGTATTTAAAATCAATGAAAAAAGGTGAAGTTGAATTCATTCCATTTGGATTTAACGCATTACCTGCTCAAACCTTTCGCATTAAAAATGGACGAAGCAATGAGTTAATCCAAGCGATTAAAAAATTAGTCTACGATGGTGGAACCACACTGAATCAATTGCCTTGGAATTCTTGCAAAGGAGAAGAAATCTTATTATTTACCGATGGACTTCAAAATTTAGGAAGTTCAAAAAGTCCAAAAACATCAAAAGAAATCTATTGCATTCAAAGCGCCATTAAATCGGATAATGGTTTCTTGAAAAATATTTCTAAATCCTCACATGGAGAATTCATCGACCTCTGTACCTTAAGTGAAAAAGAAGCGTTGGAACGATTAAATTCCAAATCACTTCACTTCATGGGATTCGAAGCAGATCCCGCAATAGAAAATTATTACCCAAGTAGAGGATTAGGGAACAATGGTATCCTTTCCGTTTCTGGAAGATTAAGTAAAATCCGTCCATATGTCACCGCAAAATTCGGAATCGGGACGAAAGTACTGTTAAAAACAAGGATTCCACTTCATGTAAATATAAAGAAAGCACAAGCCAACCTGGAGAAAATGTGGGCAATTCACCAATTGAATGAGTTGCAAGAAAACTCCAAAGAAAATGAAAAACAAATACTTGAAACAGGATTAAAATACCGCTTGGTATCTGATTACTCTTCTTTGTTGATTCTCGACCGTGTGGAGGATTATGTCCAACACCGCATCCTTCCTCCAAAAAGTTTACAAAAAGAATATTTCAAGCAATTGCGAGCTGCAGATAAGGAGGAGAAAAAGAGCGTATCTGAGCATTTGAAAAATATCAAAAAGGAATGGAAAACGCAACAGGCCTGGTGGAAAACGCATCGTAAAGAACCAAAGAAAAAAAGAAATCGATTGACTACGCAACGTGCTCCTATGCCAGGGGATGGTGTGGAAATAAGACATGAAGAAGTTCAAGGTTCAAGTGATAATCCTCCCCCACCGCCACCGCCACGTGTTTCAGCCAATTCAACCGAACAAGCGATGGCTTTTATTCCTCCGGTTGTTGAAAATGAGGAACTAGCAAACGTGCAAATGGATAGTGTTCGTCTAGGAGCAGATATCCAATTATCATCCGGATACGCATTAAACACTTCCACTGGAGCAGTAAGTTATTCGTGGGCAAATGGTATCAATGCGAATTTTATGCCCAGTTCTTTGACTACTGCCGGAACTTATAGTTTAACCGCTACGAATGTGAATGGTGTCAGCACAACAAATACAGCTAATCGTGGTTCATTGAAGGTGAAAGCTTGGGATCCAAAGTCTCCATACATGAAACGAATCAAAACCGTTCCGCTTTCTCAGGCTTACAGCGTTTATTTGGATGAACGTAAAAAGTACGCGAGTCAACCTTCGTTTTATTTAGACGTGAGTGATTACTTCATTTTCAAAAAGCATTACGCTGAAGGAATTCGTGTTCTTTCGAACATTGCTGAATTGGACATGGAAAATCACAGTTTACTGCGCATCGTCGCTCAACGATTCTTGCAATTAGGTGAAAAGAAATTAGCCTTAGCGCTTTTCCAACACCTGATAGAACTTCGTCCCGAAGAACCACAGTCCTACCGTGACCTTGGACTCGCATTCGAAAAAACTGGAAATTACAACGAAGCCATTCGATATTTATACAAGGTTGTTAAAGAACCGTACGATGGACGCTTCGCTGGAATTCACTGCATTGCATTGAACGAAATCAACAACATCATTGCTAGTCATCCGAGAAACTTAAAATACGACTACATCGATAAAGCCTTTATTCGAATGATGCCTGTGGACATTCGAATTGTCCTGAATTGGGACACCGATGATACCGATGTAGATTTATGGATTACGGAACCAGACGGCGAAAAATGCATGTATTCGTATCCACTGACTCGAAATGGTGGACGAATTTCAAATGACTTTACACAGGGATATGGTCCGGAAGAATATATGATTCGTGTTGCACCGCATGGAACATACCACATTGAAGCACATTATTACAGCGACCACCGTCCGACCGTAAATGGCAAAGCGACATTGAGTATTCAATTGTTTAAACAATACGGAACGACCTTTCAGTATAAACGTGAAATCACTCGTAGATTAAACGTGACAGACGACGTGGTTGACCTCGGGGAATTTGAATTTTAAGCAAGTAATTGTTGTGTTTCGCAAATAAAAGTGCCATTAGAAAAATAATTATTGTACTTTTAACCAAAACCTACATCATGCGTAAACTACTATTTTCTTTCTTTTTAGTAAATTCTCTATTCTCCATCGCTCAAAATGTTCCCATCAGTTTTGAACCAGGAGCGTTTGGTTCAACATGGAATTGGACCGTATTTGAAAATATTGGTAATCCACCATTAGAAATTGTGGTCAATCCGGATGTTACTGGACTCAACACGTCTTCAACGGTAGCAAAGTTCACAGCACTGCAAGGTGGAATGCCTTATGCAGGAGTCGAATGTGCGCATGGCGAAGTTGGAACGTTCACATTAACTCCAGCGAATTGCATCGTTAAAATCATGGTCAATAAACCAGTTATCAGTAACGTAGGAATTAAATTTGCTACTGGATCTGGCGCATCAACGGGAGAATTATTGGTTCCGAATACGCAGATTAACAAATGGGAAGAATTAACTTTTGATTTCACTCCGATTCTTGGCTTACCAACATCTAGCGGAATCAACCAAGTCATTATTTTTCCTGATTTTCAAAACCGTACATCTACGAACATTTGTTATTTTGACAACATCACTTTTGGAACACCTGGTCCACCATTAGCAACACCTATGACACCAGCCCCAGATCCAAATTTCGCTGCTGTCGATGTGATTTCAATGTTTAGCAATGTATACACAGACGTACCGGTGAATACTTGGCAAACAGCATGGTCTCAGGGAACCTTGAACGATATTCAAATACAAGGAAACGACACGAAAAAATACACTGGATTGGACTTTGTCGGAGTTGAAACTACTGGAAGCAATATTTTGAATGTTTCCAATATGACACATTTGTACTTCAACGTTTGGACAGCCAACATGACTGAATTCCGTGTTAAACTTGTCGATTTCGGAAATGACTTATCCTATGCAGGTGGAGATGATACCGAACATGAATTAACTTTTACGCCAATATTGGAAAACTGGATGACTTTAGATATATCACTTACAGACTTCGTGAACCTAGCATCCAACAACCACATTGCTCAATTGATTTTTTCTGGTAATCCGAGCGGAAGTGGTGTCGTTTACGTGGACAATGTTTTATTCCACAATGTCGTAACTGGTCTCGAAACGATTCAAGCGAACGATTTGAAACTTTACCCGAATCCAGTTCAAAACGAGCTATCAATTACGCATTCAGAGAATATAGCATCCATTCAAATTTATTCATTGACAGGTGAAACTATCCTTGTTCAAAAAGAAATGAAAGCAGCTAAAATAGACGTTTCACACGTAGAAAGTGGAATGTACGTTTGTGTAATGGAAACTGTATCTGGAGAAATCCGTCAAGAGAAATTCATCAAGGAATAAACTACTTCCCCAAGGATTTCAACAAGCGAAAATGAGCGCGAACCGCTGATCCTACTGTTGGCAAACAATAATATGGAACAGAAAATTCTTCCGCGGTTTGCTTCACAATTGGAGCAATGTATGGATAATTCATATGGCAAATCGTTGGAAACAAATGATGTTCAATTTGGTAGTTTAGTCCACCAATAACCGTTGCAACCAATGGATGATGATTCGCAAAATTGGAAGTTGTCTGCATTTGATAAACGAACCAATTTTCCTCAATACTTTCTTGGTCATTCGCAATGAAACGAACATCCGGAACAATGTGTGCCAATTGAAAAACCATCGTCATAAAAAATCCACCGCAAACAAGCATGGAACTATAGCCTAATGCAATCCACCACGGATTGAAATTTAAGGCAAACAATGGAATTCCCAAAAAGATGGCATGAAAGGCTGATTTCTTCAATAGAATTTGAACAAACAATAGAATCGCCTCTTTGTCCGTGTGGATTAGCTTTCTCTTTCGGTATTCGATTGCTTTCACAAAATCCTTTAGTGTGAGCCATTCAAAGAGCAACATTCCATAAATGAATGGCGCATAGATATGTTGAAAGCGGTGAAACCATCGCAGCGGCTGATTTTCTGAAAAACGAAAGACAAATCGGTGATGAATGTCATGATCCATCCCTTCGACATTCGTAAAATTGTGATGTAGGATATTGTGTTCAATGTGCCAAATGCGCGATTCAAGTCCAATCATGAAAATGGGGATTTCTAACAGAAAATTCCACCAACTAATTTCAGTATAAGCACCATGAACTTTGTCGTGCATGATGTTCATTCCAATGATCCCAAGGAATATTCCCAAAGAACAATACATTCCAAACATCCATATCAGGGAATGAAAGGGATTCATAAATAATCCGACAAACAATCCAAGGTACACGCCAAAAAGCAAGAGCGTTTTCCAAATCATTCGTGCATTCGCTTGTTTTGGGAGCTTATTTAACTTCATGTACGCAAACACACGCTTTCTAACCGTTTCTCCAAAGGGAGAATCTTTTTGAAAGGACGTAGCGAATTGAGTCATGAATAATGAATTCTTGTTTACATCCAAAAATAAGGATTTTTTTTCGCGTATAAATCGAGAAAATATTGCTTACTTTCATGGATTCAATTGAGATGAAACGATACATTCCTTTTTATCCACTTTTCGTTTTTTTGCGCCAATCCATGTTCATGGGTGGGATTTCCTTTCGTCGGATTCCCATGTTTGTCGTCTATTTTCTTCGTTTTATGCTGATGGAGCCATTGAGGATGGTAGAAGTGCTGCTTTTTGAACAACGCATTCGAAAACATGAATTGAAAGAAGATCCTATTTTCATTCTCGGTCATTGGAGAAGTGGCACATCCCATTTACAGAACCTTCTTCATCAGGATGCAAATTTCAGTACAATGACCTTGTACCGCATGTTATTTTCGGATCATTTCATTTGGACAGAATCTTGGTTAAATCCACTGTTGAATCGCATTTCTAAAACGTTTGGAATAAGGTATTCCTTTCAACGAACAACATTAGACTTCAATCTCAGCGGCGAGTTCGATACCGCCCTTTGTTCCATGGGTAGTTCGCATTCGTACACCTGGGCACATCTGTTTCCAAAACAGTATAAAAGATGGATGAACAAACAGGTTTTTGCAGATGGGAACACTTTGGACTTATCCGATTATAATTACCTCATCCGGAAACTTTCTTGGCAATCTAAAGGAAAACGAATCATCGTGAAATCACCTGGAGATACTGCCCGAATTCAAGCACTTTTGAACGATTACCCAAACGCTACTTTCATTTATATTTCGCGAGATTCCTATGATGTTTATCATTCGAGCATGTATTTATGGGAATCTATTCAACGTGAAAACAGCTTGCAGCACTTGACGAAAGAGGAGATTTCTGAATTAGTTTTGTGGACATATCCACTAGTGATGAAAAACTATGAAGAAGGGAAATCCTTCATTCCAGAAGGACAACTTTTCGAAATTGCCTTTGAAGAGTTACATAAACATACGGAAGATATTCTGCGGAATGCCTATCAATACCTTTCGCTGGGTGCATTTCATCCAGAAGATTTCGCTGCCTTTTTACTTAAAAACAAAACGCATCAAAAAGCCAGTTATTCCAAAGACGTGGATTTAGTCCAAAAACTAAAAGAACATTGGGGATCTTACTATTGTGAACGATCGATTCATTAAACGGATTTAAACTCCATAGGAATTGGTCCGTCGGGACGCAATAACATCATCGATTTAATGCCAATTTCCTGTCCATTCACTACGTTAAAATCATACTTGCGAATAATCGTCGCCAATACCAACAGAATTTGCATCAATGCCATGTTTTGTCCAATGCAAACCCTTGGTCCACCACCAAATGGAATAAAAGCAAACGGATGTTGTTTCTGTTCAAATCGCATTGGGTCAAACACATCTGGATTCGGCCAAACGGTTTCATTGTGATGCACCCCATAAATGTAGGGAACGACGGTTGTTCCAGCTGGAATTTTCACTCCGTTAAATTCGTCATCCGCCAATGCGACGCGATCAATCATCCAAAAAGGTGGGTAATTTCGCATGGACTCATCTAAGACGTTAATCAAGTATTTCAGGTCATGTAATTTTGCATACGTCACCTCTCCATCGCCAAAAACGGCATCAATTTCCGCGCGAATTTTCCGCACATGTTCCGGATATTTGGAAAGTTGATAGAAGGTCCAGGTTGCGGCGGTTGTAGACGTTTCATTTCCTGCTACCAACAATTGAAGAATTTCAACTTTCACCGTTTCATCATCCATTAACTCCCCAGTATCTTTGTAAGGCGTATCCAAAATCAATTGAAGAATGTCGAATCCTTTGTCCTGACTTTTGCGTCGTTCTTCGATGTAGTCAATGACAATTTGCTCACCTTCCGTTCGGATTTTATGGTATTTTTTATCCTGTCCAGTTAATGCAAACCATGGAAACAAATACGGCTGAACAACCTTTTTGACCAAATATGCCTGTACTTCCGAAATCGCATTGGCAAATTGCTCCAGTTCATTCTTCTTCATTTGACTTCCGAAGAGGGATTTTCCGACAGAAAGCAAGGTAAACATGACCATTTGACGATGAATATCCACTGGTCCTTTGGCGACATCCGCTTCGAATCCGCTCATGAAGTCCTCTAAAACTTTCAGTTGGATGGGAAGAATTTCCGTTAATCTTGAACGCGTAAAACCCATGCTTAACAAACGTCGTTGACGGTGCCAATAATCTCCGTGACTATTGGTTAATCCAACTCCTTGAAATTCTACAAATCGTTCGGTTTGAATATGCGATTTATGGTAATTGTCGTTATTGTCCTTTAATACGTGTTTCAACAATTCAGGATCAGCAACAACAATCGTACGCTTGACGCCAAAGCGAAAAGAGAACACATTTCCATATTGTTTTCTGTATTTTTCAAAAACCTGAACGGGACTATTCAACAAAGCAGCCGTATCCATTGCAACTTGCCAGGTTGGTACATTTGGTGTATTGGTTATTTTCGAAAGTGCCATAAATCAATCAATGTTCACAATGTGATGATTCAACATAAACGTTAGTATTCCTTGAACGACTTCCTCCAAACTTGGATCAATCATTCCATGTTGGGATTCCATTCTAAATTTACAATAATTTGAATTGCTATATAATTTGAATTCCATCGAACCGATATTTTCCACTGACTTGACCAAGAAATTCAATAAAGGGAAAAGCAAATCATCTTTTTGACAACGTCCCACAACTTCCGGAACAAAATCCTTCAAGGAAAAGTGCTCGAATGATTTCCCCGTCAATTTCGCTAAGATATCGGTAATATCCTTCATGCTGGCGTAGGTGTCGCGCGTTACATGAAAAGTCATGCCGGTACTTTCGTCCAATTGACTGATCGCAACGATATTGTGCGCACCAAGATTTGCAGGCGTAAAACTCACCTGATTTTGAGCCAAGGTTCCAATACCGTGCTTCAACATAAAGGCAAGTAATCGGATGGATATATCGAAATTATAGCCATCTCCGTTTATCGAAGGAGAAATCAAAGCGGGACGAAAAACGCGTGCTTTTAAACCATGTTTCATCGCATTGAACACCAATTGTTCCGAAACCCACTTACTTTGACTGTAGCCGAAATCCAAACGTTCCATTTCTTGATTGCGATCTGTTTCAAACAAGGTATCCTTGACAGACCAACCAAAAATAAAGGTCGTTGAAATATAATTGAGGCACTTATGAACTTTGCCCATTGCTAGACGCAGCACTTCTGTTGTTCCATCTACATTTATTCCACGCATGGATTCATAATCCAACAAATAGTTCACCAGTGCTCCATTGTGGTAAATCGTATGAATCCTTTCATCGAGTTGTTCCCATTCTGCTGCACTTAAGCCAAACTTCACTTTGGACAAATTACCCAATACGATGTGCGTTCGGTCATTAAATTGTTTCCATTGTTTTTCCGATGGATGAATGGTTTCAAAAGATTTTCGAAGTTTTTCTTGTCCCTCATCTAACGAATTGGCTCGGACCAACACCCAAACATCATCCGAAGTTTGTTCCAAGATACTTTGTAGAATAAAGGGTCCGAAAAATCCTGTTGCACCGGTGAGAAAAACACTGGAACCTTTGGCTGTCGCATCATTTGGACTCCAATTCAGTTCCTTGGCTAAATCGTACTGTGCATCTTGACGCATCATCTCTTGCTCCATCAACGTGAATTCTTTGTGAATTCGGTTAAATGCAGCTTTGAAACGGAATTTAGCTTGAGGAGCAGCGTGTTCGAGTCCTTGAACGAGCTCAAACAATTCAGACATCGCAATTTTCTGAAGAAGGCGCAAGTCAATTTCCTGTGCTAATTCGTCGTATCCTTCACCTTGAATGGTTTGTTTCAAATCATGTGCAAATTCTGCCAAACGCAACGAATCAAAACCTAATTCCGCTAGTGATTCACTTTCGTTTCCAGTGAGTGCATACTTTTGAAATAGTTGCTCAAAAGGTCCACCCATAATGTCTGAAGGCATGGCTTTTTTGTCCTCTAGATGTATGCTCATCGCTTCAGCGTCATCCAAAAGCACCGATGAAAGGACCTGTAAGTCGTTTGTCAAAAAGCGCTGTTTCATTTGACTGCGCATGATCTTTCCTGAACTGGTTTTAGAAATCGACCGAGGAGGAATAAAGACAAAATGATCCACTAAAATTCCTAAATATTGCTGAATGCGTTGATTTATTTCATCGGTGAATGCTGTTGACTTTCCAGATTTCAATTCAGCAATAACAATTACTTTTTCACGTCCATTTTCTTCCATTGAAAAGGCTACTGAACAACCTTTGCGTACATTTTTATCTTGCTCTGTCAGTAATTCAATGTCATGCGGGTAATAATTCAATCCACGAACAATGATCATATCCTTAGTTCGACCGCAGATGTAAATTTCATCATTCAGGATAAATCCAAGATCACCGGTTCGCAGCCATTCTTCATTCGAATCAGTTAATTTCGCGTGAAACTGCTGTTTCGTTAATTCCGGTTGATTCCAATAACCAAGACATTTACTCGATCCTGACAACCAGATCTCCCCTACTTCATTTGCCTTGACCTCAGCAGGTTCCTCTTGGACACGAACGATTTTGACTTTCGTATCACCCAAAATCTTCCCACAACTCATAATTGTGTGGACAGAGGTCGATGCTTCTTTTTCATCCACCACCATTACTTCGTTTCGGTTGAGCGCTGCGCTATCCACTTGAACATACGTTCTTCCATAATTAGAAACCGCAAGGGAAAATTCTGCTAGACCGTAAGCCGCAAAATAGTGATGTGGATTCAATCCAAGGGGTTTAAACTTCGTGACAAACGCATCGTAAGCTTTGGTTCGTATCGGTTCTGCTGCAGTCATCAAGAATTGCAGTGAACTTAAATCGTAGCTTGAAAATGCTTCTTCTGGAATTTTCCCTGGTCGCAAGCAATACTCATACGCGAAATTTGGTGCGGATGATGCCGTACCTTTGTATTTGGTGATGGTTTCAAACCACAATGCCGGACGCTGGATAAAATCCAAGGGAGAAAAACCATAAGTTGTTCCACCTTTCATCGCAAAAAACAAATAGTATCCGATGAGTCCCATGTCGTGGTATTGGGGCAACCAAGAAACACCAATTGGTTTATGGTCCACCACACTTTTTCCATTGTAAATAATATTCTCATGAGTCACCATCACTCCTTTTGGTTGATTGGTAGATCCAGAAGTATATTGAATGAATAAAACCTCGGAGGTATCCTCCCGCAATGCTTCGGTTCCTTTGAAACGCGCATCGCTGCTCACGATCCAGTCAAGTTTGGAAACCGTTTCGGATCGAAAGTTAAGTTTGGCTAATTTCTTACGTGTCAAATTAATTTGCATCGACCAATAGTACGTTCGATCGGTCAGTACTGCTTTTGCACCACAATCTTCCGCGATAAAGTTCATTTTCTGCAAGGATGAATAGAATCCTTGATTGGCCGGTGGATAGACAGGAACTGGAATCAAACCAATTCGCGCACACGCAAAAAATGCACATATCATTTCTAGTCCAGGTGGATATGCTAAAAGTATGCGGTCACCTTTGACTAGGTTTTTTCTTTCTTGTAAGTAAAGTGCCAATACGTGTGTCTTCTCATCAAATTCTTGATACGTATAAGACTCCTTCACTTTTCCATTTTTATCCAAGTACACATATAGCAATTGCGCAGGATGTTCCTTTAGACAACGATTGAACTCCTTAAAAATAGTATTCATTAGGCACAGCGAAATAAGGATGGAGAAATGGTGTGATCTTCAATAGTAGGTTTTACATTTTCTGGGACATTCATTGCAACAGAAATAAGGTAGGATGGAATCCAACTACCTGTTTGCAAGAACCAATCTGAATTCGGGAAATTATTACTTAATGATCGAACGGTATTTTCAAATTGATCATTCAACACTTCAAATGCGTGCATTCCGCTTTCAAGTGTTATTCCTAAGCATTTCACCAAGGCTTCTTTTTGTGTCCAAGTTTTCAAGAGGAGCTGTGAACAGGAATTTTCCAAACCAGAAGCTTGAATCAACTGTTGTTCATGCGATGTGAGCAAAACGTTTTTCACCTGATGAAAGTCAATTTTTCGTTGATCTGCTTCAATGTCCACGCCAATAGGGAAGTCAGTTGTTGCAGCAATCACAAAGGCACCTTTGGTATGAGCAACGCTAAAGTGAATCTGTGGCTGTTGTTTCATCGTTGATTTTCCAGAAGTATTTTTAATCAATTGGATATCCAATGGTGGAAGTCCAGATAGTTTGGATAGTACTTTTCGGAGGTGTGAACGTGCAGCCACAAAGGACTCTTGATCCTCCGCATGATGAAATTTTGTAGCGTACTCCTTTTCTTGAAGTGTGATTCCATTCCAGCATTCACTTGGTGAAAACTCAGAAAATGGACCTCCAAATAAATAAATAGTGTGATTAATCGTGTTCAGCTTCATTGAAACTTAAAGTTAGTTATTTTCCCTTTTCCGCTGAATCTCCTTGAAAAAAATGATTTTAGACATTTAGATTTTTTATTTTTGAGTTGAATTAACTTTCCTATGAAATCTCGGCAGCAGCAATTTGAAAAAGCGAGTGAACTATTAAAGCCCTTTACCGCTAAAAATATTCCTTTAGCGAATTGGTATTTCTTTTCGACTCTTTTTATCCTTTGGTCAAGTTTATTTTTGAGTCATTATTTCTTTCATCATTTTTCCTGGGGATTGGTACTATCGATTCCTTTATGCACACTCTTCATGTGTCGGAGTTACGTGATAGAACACGATTGTGGTCACGGAAGTTTTTACCGCACAGAAAATGCCAACTCCATTGCTGGAAACTTTATGGGATTTGGGATTTTAATTCCCTACTCATTATGGAAATTCATCCATCATAGCCATCATTTAAATGTGGGGAATTTGGATAAACGCGCCTTCAATCCGGAAATTTGGACAATGACTGTCAGTGAATACCAGCAATCCTCCATTTTTAAAAAACTTGGATATCGATTTATGCGTTCAAAGTTCACGCGATTCACGATTACTCCAACCATTAACTTAGGACTGATGTTTCGTTTTGTACATCCGAAATTCAATTGGAAAGCAAATGTTTCTGTTATCGTTCACGATATATTATACATCCTTATCCTTTGGAAAGTCCATCAATTTATGTCCTGGAAAGAACTACTGGTGATTTTCTACATCCCTTTAGTCATTTTCTACTTTGTCGCTTCCTATACCTTTTATGCGCAACATCAATTTGAAGACACCTATTGGGAAAAAGATGAACATTGGTCTTACCCAGAAGCTTCCTTTTATGGTTCAACGTTCATCGCTGCTCCTATATGGTATTGCTGGTTAACTGGAAATGTGGTTTTTCACAACATACACCATTTAATGTCGGGAATTCCTTTTTATCGTTTGGATGAAGCACAGAATGCATTTGGACAAACACTTCCTTATCGCTTAATTCCGTTAGGAGAAGTATGGCAGATGTTGTCCTTGAAAGTGTGGGATGAAGAACAAAAGAAACTCATTCCGATTCCAAAATCGAATCACTGAAAAAATCCAAGGTAAAAACAAAGCCAATAAGCTGGAGAAATCAGTAAAGTCATTTCATACGCACTGTCGTAGACAAGTCCGGAAATTTGCATTCCTAAACTAGGTTTTACAAAACACTTCGTTTCTGAATTGTACATTTCAATGTATCGAACACCTAGGTTATAATTGATGAAATAGAACAATAGGACAAAGCCCGCATACGCAAAATAATAGGTGAATGCATGTTTGTGTTGTTCAAACGGTAAAAACACAATCGCCAATAAACAAATAGAATTGATGAGTGCTAAGAGCATGATGCCTTTTGGCTTACTCATGGCGCGACGACTAATGATCAAATCATCTGCTGACTTCGCTTCATTCTTATGTTTACGATCGAACCATCCCAAGTAAAAAGAAGCTGTTCCAACAACAATGATTGCCGTTCCGATGGCGAACATCCAATTTCCCTTCACCACTTGGTCCGCAACAAAAAATGCAGGAACACAAAATGCCGGTCCTTCAACCATGGATCGAAGCAGAATCTCAACCGTTTTTGGCAGTTTATACCTTCCGTAATACATGTCCCCTCTGCGCAATTTGGATAAAAACAATCCTGTTTCAATCAAGATATGGACAAAGGAACTCGCACAAAAAATCATGAAGTAATTTATCCCGAAAGAATAAATCAACCATGCAGAGAGTGCAACAATAAATAAAAACAAATGAAAGGTTGTTTTACCATGAGCATTTGTTGTTAAGCGAACTGAGTACATTTAAGTGAGATTTGAAACAAAAATAAACATCATTTCTACTAAAACCGACATCTATGAACGATTCAATACAAGCTCACACAAGTATTCAATGATTGAATTTCAAGGCACTTCTGATTCTGAATAACCAAAATCCTCCAACTCAACGTATCTTTGTCACATGAACGAACATCAAGCAAAGATTTCCAAGGTACTTTCGTCCATTGGATTTGACTCACTAAATTCCTTACAGGAAGAAACCTTAGAAAAAAGTGTCACATCGAAAAATGTGCTCATTCTTTCGCAAACGGGTTCTGGTAAAACCTTTGCATTTTTGTTGCCTTTGTTTTTGAATTTAGATCCAGAAGCAAAGCACATTCAGGCCTTGGTATTGGCTCCTTCACGAGAATTAGCCTTGCAGATTGAAGACGTTTGGCGTTCTATGAAAACCAACTTCAAAGTATTAAGTTGTTACGGAGGACATTCCATTTCAACAGAAAAGAAAAGTTTAACAGAAGCCCCTGCCCTACTGATTGGTACACCGGGTCGCATTTGCGATCACATTTCAAGAGGCACAATTGATTTATCCATGGTCGAACAATTTGTCGTGGATGAATACGATAAATGCTTGGAATTCGGATTTGATGATCAAATGAGTTACATCAACGAAGAATTTCGTTGCTTAGAGAAATTAACTTTGGTTTCCGCGACAGAGCATAAAGAATTTCCAAATTACCTATCCTTTGACCAACCCGCAGTCATCAATCAGTTGCATTTATCGGAGGATCCGGACATTACCTTTTGGAAGTTTCCCGTTCGAAATCAAACTAAATTTGAACGATTATTCGATTTACTCTGCTCATTCCGAGGTGAGTTAAGCATCGTTTTCTGTAATTTCCGCGAAGCGACCGAAAGTGTGTGCACTTATTTAGAAGAAAACGGCTACGATGCCATTGTTTACCATGGTGGCATGGAACAAGATGAACGCGAACGTGCATTAATCAAATTCAGAAACGGAAGTTTTCACACCTTGATATGTACAGACTTAGGTTCACGTGGATTGGACATTCCGGAGATTCAACACGTCGTGCATTTTCAATTTCCGCAAAGTGAAGAAGCGTTTATTCATCGAAATGGCCGAACGGCACGTATGAAGGCAAACGGTTCCTCCTACTTATTCATGAATCCGGATGAACGCACACCAGATTATGTAAACTCTCCAAGAGAAGAATTCAAACTTCCCAAAGAAATGGAAGCCCCTGTGGAAAGTCCGTGGATCACTTTATACTTTAGTGGTGGAAAAAAAGATAAAATCAACAAGATTGACATTGTTGGATTCCTTGGTCAAAAAGGTGGAATAGCAAAAGAGGACATTGGACTAATCACCGTTCAAGATTTTAGTTCCTATGTTGCTGTAAAACGTCAAAACGTTCGTGATTTATTAGCGAAAATTCGTCCAGAAAAAATCAAAGGAAAAAAACTAAAAATCGACGTTTCAAAGTAGTTTGTAAACTAGCGTCAGCCTTTCTTCACTTACCTCAATTTACGTAATAATAGATACTTGTAATAATTCTATAAGCAAGGTAGACACCCGTAATACTCCAGATCCACCATCTATTTTTGATATACCAGTCCATTGTTTTTCGTTTAAGGTTTGATAATAAAGGTAGGATTTAAAATGGACTATCTTAACAAATTAACGTGCCCGCGGATGATCTTTCGTTCATTAAGGACTGGTACATTTATGGTGATCATGTAGGTATATGTACCCGTCTGACATGAATTTCCGTCAAAACTAAAAGAACCATCCCAACCAATAGTTGGATCTAGTGTTTCGAATATAATTTCTCCCCATCTGTTGTAAATCAACATTTGGTAATTATATGGGTCAATTTCAGCGGAAAAAATAGGTAAAAAGTTTTGATTCATACCATCTCCATCTGGGGTGAATGAATTCGGAACATAATAAGCAAATCCGGGATCTAACTCAATAAAATAACTTGAGCTATCAGAACATCCTAATTCATCCGTGACAATAAGATTTACAGTGTAATTACCTGCATCAGCGTAAATGTGCGAAGGGTTTTCTAGGTTGCTGTAGCTGCCATCACCAAAATTCCAAAACCACGAAGAAATAGGAAATAATCCAGCGGTGGAGTTGCTTTGCCATTGAACAGAACTATTGATACCCGTTCCTACTGATAAAACGGAAATATCGGCAATGGGCGAAGATGCTATCACCGTTATTTCATCCGTTACTTGACATCCTAAACTATCTACAACTGTAAGCGTGTAATCTCCCGCACCAAGGTATACATTTGCAACATTCAGACCATTTGACCACTGATAAGATGCAAATCCTGAGTTGGCTAGAAGGAAAGTTTCTTGGCCGGTACACACGTTTGTATCCCCCAGGATGTTTATTACCGGATTTGGCCATTGGATAATGGTGGTGGTGTCATTGACAACACAACCATTTGAGTCAATAGCTGAGACCCAATAGGTGCCTGCAACGACGGTATTGTTTTCAGTTTGTTCACCATTATTCCATTGGTAATCTGTGAAATTTGGGCTAGCCGATAGTATTGTTGTCGTTCCTTCGCAGGCACCAATTGGACCACTTATATTTAACACCGACGTCTGAAACTCATTGATAAAGATTGTATCGCTCGTTGCTTGACATCCTAAACTATCTATAACTGTGAGCGTGTAATCTCCCGAACCGAGGTTCACATTTGCATCACTGAGTCCATTCGACCACTGATAAGTTGCAAATCCTGATGTGGCTTGAATGTAGGATTCTTGTCCAATACAAACGTTGGTATCTCCTATTATACTTACTACCGGATTTAGCCATTGGATAACAGTGGTGGTGTCGTAAGCAACGCAACCATTTGAGTCAATTGCTGATAGCCAGCATGTTCCTATCCCAACAGTATTGTTTTGAGTTTGTATGCCATTATTCCATTGGTAATTAGTGAAATTTGAGCTCGCTGAGAGTATGGCTGAATCTCCGGGACAGACACCATTTGCACCACTGATATTCAGCACTGTAGTTGGAAAATTATTAACAACGATTGTGTCGCTTCCTACCCCACTTGGACCTGTGACACTGACGTAGTATGTTCCTTGCTGCGTAACAGTAATACTTTGAGTTGTATCTAAAGTGTTCCATAAATAAGTTGTTTGATTTGGCGGTGCAACGAGCGTTACCGAATTTTCAGGGCATTTGTTTATATCGGGACCTAATGTGAAGATAAAATCTAAACACGTGTAAAAATCTTCTATGACATTGTTTAGTCCCCACCGCCCTTTGTTCACGCCAATAAATATGCCATCATTTACAAAATTACAGGATGCTCCAGCTTGATTAGGATTGTTGATCACTGCTAAATAAGAAGCTCCGTTTCCGCCATTAGTCAAGGTAGTTCTTGCTACATATAATTTGCCATCCGGGCCCAACTTTAAACTTCGGAATCCAGTTGATGAACTATACACCACATACATAGATGATTGTATCGCTGCTTGAGAATAGGTAGAGATATCGAATTGAACAATTGATCCATTATTGAGGAAACTCACACCACCCTGTGTTGGATCTACCCTTGAAAAATATAATTTTGAGTTGTCTTGCGAAAAAGAGGTGCCATAACCAGCTGAATTTAAATTAAGCGGAATGGGATTGGAAACTACGCCATTTGATTTGTTGAATTGAAATAAGCAGGTTGAACCAGTGTAAAATGTGGTAAACGCCAATTTTGTTCCGTCTGGAGATGCTTTCAATTCACCAACGGCATCGTAATTAGAATTGGCATAAACACTTGTGCCAGGGGTAAATATTGTTGGACCTACACTAGAAAGAATCGGAGTAGAATTGACCCCTGAAGCAGTAAGCAAATATGCAAAAAATGTATTGCTTCCGTACTTGTGCCCGATGATCCATATGTCCTGTCCGTTTGCATGATAAACACCGGTAACCATTTCACAATTCTCAAATGGTTGTAATAAGTTCCCGTTCGAAACCACTGCACCTAACCCACCAGCAAGCGACATGTCAATCAGCGAATAACTGAATCCATTCAATCCGGGATTGGTCGTACTAATGATAGCTCCAGCTTGTGTTTCTGGCGTAAATAAATAATATAATGTATTCGAGCCAGGTTTTTTCACAATTAAATTTTGTGAAATACTATTAGATGTTCCTACCATGTTTCCATTAGGCATAATTTGCCCAAGTGCATTTCTTACTTGACTGCCACTGCTATAGAATAATAAATCACCGGTAACCCCGTTAGAAATTGCGGTTTGTCCCTCGAATTGAGCTCCTGCCGCATCATTTTCTACAATGGGATTACAATTATTGAAATTGAGTGAAGGTCCTGGAGTTGGTGTAACACCTGGACCAATAGGTGTAGCTCCAAACATCCAGTTGTTGTGTTGCAAAGACTGTTGTCCAAAACCTACACTGAAAAAAACCAAATTAGCAAAAACAAAAATTAGGCGCATAAAGCGTACAAACTTTTAATATACAATAACTTATAAAACAATGATAATGAATTATTGTTCTTAGAATTTAACTATCTTAAAAATAACGATGTTTCACTAAAGAAATACACGCATTTTCAAGGGTTGGCTGAATCCTTTTAAAAGCGGGATTTCCGTTGAACGGGTAATGCACGTGACTTGTTAGTCTAAATCCGTCCAGCAAAAATTATATGTAAAGAACTAAAAATCGAAACCTCGAAGTAATTTTACTTATAAGCGTAAAGCTTTCTTTTTCGGTGACTGTAAGAATTTCTGCTGCAAGTAATTCGACAATAGCGCAGATCCCGCGCCAACAATTGCGCCTGCTAGAACATCGCTTGGATAATGTACGCCTAGGTGCATGCGTGAATATCCAGCTGCACACGCATACATATAAGATGGAGCAATGACATACCATTTCGGAAAAGCCAAACTCATAGAAGTCGCGAATGCAAAAGCACTGGAAGTGTGTCCAGAAGGAAATGAATAGGATCCAGCTCCTGCTTGTTTGTCCAAATAGGGATACGTCACAAATGGACGATCGCGATTGAATGCCAATTTAAGCGCCGTTGTCGTGAAAGCATTCACACAAAATGCTTCTACCAAGATGATTCCTTTACTTTTTATACTGCTGTCCTTTTGAATTATTCCTAATCCCAAGGCTGCAATAGGCACTCCAATACTCATTGGACTCACACTATTCGTAATAAACTTGAAGGTCGGATCCAAGGATTTATTTCGTTCTAAGTTTAGATGCTCAAGCAAATCGATGTCCCAGTTTTGAGCGAAAGCAGAAGAATGATGGAAAACAACAAAACAAAAAATACACTTAATAAATTGGTTGATCATAGATCAGATTTTTTTATCGATTTATCAAAGATAAAAAAAGCGTCAATAGGGTTCATTGACGCTTCTTTTTAATCTCACAACGCTAAACTTGAAATAGTGAAAACCACGAAAATTTATTGTGGCAGACAAAGCACATTGATGTACTTATCCATTTTAAATCCTTTGTGATCTAAGGTAGCTTCCACTTTTAAGGTCAACATCGTGGTATCCGTTACTTGGTTTTGCCAATGTTCATGAAATGAGTAAGACTTTGCCTTTTCCTCAGAAACCATCGAGAGATATTCCTCACCAGTAAAGGCGTTGGCATAGGTTAATTTATAACCATACATTTTTCCATCCCCAACAATTGTACCTTCCAGATGCACGGATTCATTGAATGGAATGGTATCATTTGCTATTGGTTCCATAATGTCAATAGTAGCCGTTGTTGCATCGCCTTTATGACAAGAAGAAATAGATAATAAAATGGCAAAAGCAGCCATACTAAGCATTGTTTTTTTCATGTTGTTTTTTTTGAATTAAATAATTTAAACTAAGTCCGAAGACGATTTTTTGTTGAATAGAACCTTGATTAAATTCTTGTTTGATTGGAGCTTGCACCTGGGCAGAAAAAAGGAATCGATTCGTCATGAGATTGACACTTGCTTTCATTGCTAGAATGTATCCACGATTCGACTGACCGACAATTTGAACACCATTTAATCGACTAGCTTGATAATCATCAAATTGTAATCCAAGGGAAGAAATCAATCGGTACCCTTGAATTTTTCGATTGTATATCATCGAACTAGAAAGTTGAGATGAATTTCCGTATTGATATCCATCCAGATCGATTCCCTTGAAAGCATGACTGGCTTCCCCTTGAAACGACCATCCTTTCTGAAATCGATGGGTGAAATTTCCGAGAATCAATCCGTCAATTGAACCTGTACCTGGCGCCAAGTTTTTCAAATCATTCTGATAGGATAGAAATTTTCCAAATGGGAATTTCGCACCTAATCCAATGTTCAGAAAGTCATGCGTCACATTCAAGGAATCCTTTTTATCGATCAAAGAATAGGTGCATAGTACATTTGGATCTGAAAAACCAGACACGAACGCGGTCGTAAAATCCGTTTTTTGTCGAGCCACTTGAAAAGGAATTACTCCATATACTTGAATCTTTTTTCCAAGTTGTGTACGGAAATTAAGGTCCGACTGCCAGATTGCTTCAGACGAATGTTTGATTCCATACAAGTAGGAATCAAACATTCGAAATGTTTGACGCCATCCAACTAAATGAAAGCGATTGGAAGCAAATATCCCTATGGAGGCATTACTTCCGACACCACCACAAAGGTCACATGCCGTCAATTGGACATAGCTGATTACCATGCCCAATAAAAATATGTATTTCATTGATTATTTGTTAATTAAACGAATTAAAAAAGGGGTTCGTTTAACCACAGGGAGGATGAAAACAGCTCAGACTATTTTCAAAATGATAGAAATTCACCACATTGAAATTTGACGTTTCGTTGAGCGAAATGGTAGATTGGTCCAACTTCATCACGATTGTTTCTGGACAAGCAAACAAAGAAGTTTCCATCCATTTTAAATTCACCAAAGATTTGGAAGATTCTTCCCTTCTTTCGTCTAATAAATTATCAGCTTTTTGAAGTTGTTTCGCAAGGTAACATTTCCCATTACAATGCAATTCTGGACGATTTTTGTTCTCACATTCCAATCTCACAATTTCTTTTTGATTCAAGTGGAAATTCACTTGCCAAAAGACACTGTAAATGGTTTTACTCAGTAAAACCGCAAGGAGGAATATGGTGCTCAAGATGCGCATTACTGCAAAATTAATCATTTAATTATGTTAAAAAATGATTAATGTCAGGTTTCATTGAATTCCTATCAATTTTCCTTGAAATCTATGAACAATAGCGAAATCCAGACGATATAACAGTGTGTATAACTAAGTTTTTTGTTGTCAAAATAAGGCGGTTTCAACATTAGATTATTTACAAAAATTAAATTGTAACGATTTTATGTCCATTCGTTATAGCCTGGCATTTCACTTGTTAATGAAAGGTTAAAAAAGCTGTATCATTTTAAAGATGGATTTTTCGTCGTATTTTTGTTAAGCACACCACAATATTTTGAATTCATTTTCCATCATATCGATATTTCTACTTTCATTTTTAATGAAATCCCAAATTATATGGGGACAATATTCATTCGATGATACCACAAGTGAATTCAATACCGTTGAAACAATACCTGAAATTAATCAGTTTCGATTCTACAAAATAAATAAGGATACTATTTCATTAGGATCTAATGATATTCTAGTTTGTGATTCTTTCTGTGCCCAAGGAATGCCCTCTACGTATGACGCATTGCATTCATTCAATTATAGAAGAATGGATCGTTTTGGTGGCTATCTCAATGTCAAAGTAAATAAAGGATTGGAACAAGTTAGAAGCAATGGTTTCGATTCAGATATTAAAAATTTATACATCCAAATTGACCCGGTAAGCCTAAAAGTTTATTGGTATGCTGTTTTAGGTCCGAGCTCTGATGGCCGCTCTTATGTTCGAATTGATAGCCGAGGATCTGCTGGTGGAGGAATTCATGCCGTTGAAAAGCAACTGCCTAATATGCATAAACTTTATCCGGATATGAAAGCCATAAAGTTGATGGAATTCAATGAAAATGTGAAGGTGTGTTACGATTGGAACGGTAATCAACTGTGTGATTTTAGAGGGACCGTAAACATCAGACAACATTTCTATAAATATGCTGCAAATGATATTAGCATCGTTCCACCCGTTCAGGATAAACCAATAATAGTCTTAGATTCGACTCAAACAAATGTGATGGATACAGTTGTTATCATCACTCCTCCTGTTAAGCCGATTGTTAAAACAAAACCTAAATTTAAAATTTACAAAGTAAAGAACGGAGATACCTTATCTGAAATTGCTGATAAACATCATATAGGTTTATCCAAGTTGAAAAAAATCAATAACCTTCGTTCAGATACCCTTCAAATTGGTCAATCCTTGAAGATTCCTAAATAAAAGGAAACGTAATCCTAATTCATTGACTGATTACCTTACAAAAGATAATTCGTCATAAACTTAAGCTCAAAATAACTTAAACCACAACGCTCTATCAAATTGATTGATCGGTTTAGAAAACTACCATAGATTTTGGATTGCCACTAGTCGTTTAACTGACTAAGTTCTAAATACCGAGGCAGGCTCTAGTTTCGTGATGCGACGTATTGCAAACAAAGTTCCGGAAATTGAAATGACAGCTGTGATCACAAAGAATCCAACTTTGACCATTGGTGAGAACGTGAATAAGGTACCTGCATTTGCAATTCCATTTCGGAAACCTTCGATTAATGCATAACCAATGATAAATCCAATAATAGAATAAATAATGGCTTGCATGAGGATTAACTTACGAATGTATCCGTTAGTTGCTCCAATCGCTTTTAAGGTCCCGTAATCTTTGATTCGGTCTATCGCTGCGGAATACAAAGTCAAACCGATGATGACGAATCCAGATAATAAAGCGAAAATAATCAAGGTTCCGAATGAGAACGCAATTCCACTCGACTTCAACACAGTTAAAATGGTTTGATTTTTGAACTCCGTTGGCATCCATGCTTTAACTCCCGGAATGTTGGTATTAATATAATTCACGACGTCTTGCATATGCTTGTCGTCATCTACTTTCACTAGAAACGCAGACGTTTTATTCACAGGGACATTTCCTAAAAAGCGCGCACGTGCAATTGTCGTGTAAGAGATTAGTCCACCACCGAAAGACCTTGCTCCTTTCGTAATTGCGGCAATGTACACTTGTTTACCATTGATTTCAAAATAATTACCCTTTTCCGGATTCCCAAGAGCTTTGGCATCGAAAAAATCAACCGAAACTGCACCATCAGGAATGAGGTCTGCATGTTTTCCATCGAATATGATTCCATCTTGTATTCCATTAAACTCTGGTAACTCCACTCCAACGACACTTAAACCAGCAGAGGTTCCGTCTGTAAATCTTCCTGCTCCGTTCGAAATAACCAATTGATGAGCTTTTTCTACATAAGGTAAACTTTCGATTTCAAATCCCAGGCGAACATCAATAGGTGCTAAAGCATTCACATTCTCTGTTTTATTATCAGTCACCCAAACATATCCGTCATTCACTCGAACATAATAGCACATTGCATTTGTCAAGAATGTAAAAATCCCCGTTTGTTGACCCACTAAAAAGATGGAAATGATCACACCAAAAAGCGCTCCGACACTTTTAGGCTTATCGAACTTCATGAATTTAAGGGCGGTGAAAAAAAGTTGCATCTATAAGGAAATAATGCATTCAACACGACTACCAATCAATACTGCATTGGGATTATCTACACGAACATGTACTTCTCTTACCCGACGATCTTCCAGGTTATCTGCTCGATCACTAAAAATCGATTTTTTTGATAAGTAAGGAGCGCAATAAATCACGGTTCCACTTGATAGTTTATCGCTTGTCCCTTGTAAGTTTATCGACACTTTTTGTCCGGTTTTCACCTTTAACGCATACAATTCATCAATTTCCGTTATCGCCATTAAATTACCCGCTGGAGCGAAATCACCTAACTTCGTACCTGCGGCAATTGCTTGTCCAAGTTTAACGTCCCAGTTGAGCATCATTCCATCCTCAGGAGCATACACGCGTTTTTTGTTCTTCAATTGACTCAAATAATTTGATTCCGCATTGATTTCATTTACACCCGCTATAGCTTCTGCCAAATCAGCTTTAGCAATGATTAAATCTGCCTCGAGGTTTTTAAACGTTGTTTCCGAATCCATTGCTGCCTTTTCTGTTCCAGCTTTTGCATTTGCCAATGAGCGATCTCGTTTACGTTCAACATCTGCCGCATTCAGTTTGATTCCAATTGCCGCTATTTTCGCCTCTAAACTTTTAACACGTTGTTGTCGTGTGTTTATCTTCGATGTGCTTTGTTGCACTTGAGCTTGCTCAGAACTTTCATCTAATAACATAATGAGTTGTCCCTTTTTTACTGCTTCACCTTCCGAAACTAAAATCGACACAACACGACCAGGAATTTCTGATCCGATTGGACAAATTTTGCTCTCTGGTTCGATTCGCGCGATACCAACTAATTGATCTATTTTGCTCAATTTATAGTCTGTCTTCTTCTTTTTTGTTTCTTCGGTTTTTCCGCCACAAGCAGAAACAACGATCAAAACCACAAGAAATATTGCTGTTCTTTTCATAATTAATGTACTGAAAAAGTATTCGTTAAACCTTCTTTAGAAATCTCAGTTGCTTCACCACCATCGACTTTAATCACTCTGTCTGCATATGCGATTAACCTCGGGTCATGCGTGACAACACACACACCTTTTCCACTTCTTGCCAATGAAACGAGTTCATTCATGACAGTTGAAATCGATGATGCATCCAAAGATGCAGTTGGTTCATCACACAAGATTAATTTGGGATCTGTAACCAAGGCTCGCGCAATCGCAACACGTTGTTGTTGCCCACCCGATAATTGTTTCGGTAAACTTTTTTTTCTATCCAACATTCCAACAAGATCGAGAGCTTCTTCTGCCTTCTTTTTGGCAATTGCACTTGGAATACCTTTGAGTTGCAATGGCATGAGTACATTGTCAAAAGCATTCAACGGCGCGATTAGATTGAAACTTTGAAAAACAAAACCAATGGAATTCAAACGAAGTGCGGCCAATTGTTTTTGGGACATGTCGTTTACCAACAGGTCATTTACAAACAATTCACCATAACTTGGATAAATAACACAACCAATCAAAGAGAGCAAGGTGGTTTTCCCGGAACCTGAAGGACCAATTATCAAAACTAATTCACCTTCGTTAATTTCTAAATCAACTGGCTTTAAAGCAATAATGGTTTGGTCACCTACTTGGTATTCTTTACCTACACCTGTTAATCTTGCTATCATCTTCATTTTAACAAAGGTAGCTAGAATTTGTTTGTCCCTTGGACTTGAATTTTGTAAAGTTTGCTTGTTATACAATTAAGGAATTACTTA
Source organism: Crocinitomicaceae bacterium (assembly GCA_044240055.1). Classification (GTDB taxonomy): domain Bacteria; phylum Bacteroidota; class Bacteroidia; order Flavobacteriales_D; family Crocinitomicaceae; genus UBA952. The sequence continues at coordinate 88,489 of JBIIAG010000001.1, forward strand.
CCATCAAATCTTTATTAAAAGAACTTTATAAAGAAGATCGACAATAATAAAGGTGGGCAAGTGAGTTCAAGAAAAATAAATTGCTTATAAAAAACAAAACCCTGAAGTTTGCTTGCGCAGGGACAACAGGGTATTACAATTCAAAAATACTACTTTAATTTTATTTAGCAAGCAAAATCAAAAAAAAAAAAAAACTCAAACAATAATTCTGTAAAAGTTTGGTTAACGTCATATGAAATACCCGGCGTTTGAACAATTATTATCCCCTGCGAGAATTGGTCGCTTTGCCCGCGCAATGAATTATGACAGACAAAAAACAATTTTATTATATCGTTATAACATCTATTTATCTCAACGCATGTTTGGAATCATGCACATCTTTGAAATTGCTTTGCGCAATAAAATTGACGCGCATTACAAAGCGCACTTTCAACAAAACGATTGGCTCTTACAACAAAGTCGGCAAGGTGGTGCTTTTCATGGATTAAGAAGTGCATCTATTATCGAATCTCATTATCAAAAACTACTTGCAAGAAATCAATATACACATGATCGATTAATTTCAGAATTATCCTTTGGATTTTGGACGACGCTTTTCGATCGCCCTCAATTTCGTGCAGGTGGACAAAAGATTCATACGATTTTCATTAATCGTCCGAATGGAACAAAGCAGAAAATAATAAACCAAGAGTTAGATAAAATCAGGCAATTTAGAAATCGAATTGCACATCACCAACCTTTGTGTTTTAATGGGAATGATGAATTGGACTTAAGTTATTCAGCAGAAAGGCATCAATTAATCCTACAGTTTACCGACTGGTTGGGATATGAAAAATCGAATATTTATCAAGGATTAGATCACATGCATACCATTTTTACTAAAATAAACAAATTATCACGTCGATTTTAGACCATGTTTCGATCTATCACACCTTAAACTTCGTACCTTTATTGACCAAAAAGTAAGCATGCAAGACCAAAACCCTACTTCACAGCCCAATAATCCATTACACGGAGTGAAATTGGTTACTATTTTGGAGGAATTAGTGGAGAACTATGGTTGGGAACATTTGGCCTTTAAAGTAAATATCAATTGCTTCAAGCACGACCCATCGATTAAATCCAGCCTGGTTTTCCTACGAAGAACTCCATGGGCACGGGAAAAAGTGGAGCAACTTTATTTACACCACTTAAAAAAAAGAAAGTAAAAATACCTACCCTTTCTTCCGAAATCTCGAATAAATAGTGTGAACTTTTTTGGTTTCTTAGTGTTAGGTAATAAACAGCTATTCCATGCGAAAATCAGGTTATATCTTTACCCCTTTCGAGGCACCGAATCAAACTCCTTTCGAGAAATTATTTGATGTTTTTAGCGAATTAATCACACATACTTCAGGAGATGTCGATGAAGCCTTGGACTGGCTGAACATCCTCGATAAAGAATACAGTCTTACTACAGAGGACTACACAATGGAGGATTTCATTGAAGACCTTAAGAAAAAAGGTTACTTGCGGGAAGAAATCCAACCAGACGGACAAGGACAATTGTCGATAACTGCAAAAACAGAACGTGTTCTTCGAAAAAATGCCATGGACCAAATCTTTGGAAAAATCCGAAAAAATGGTGCTGGAAATCATAAATCAAAAAAAAGCGGACAAGGAGATGAGTCCACTGGTGAATTTCGCGATTTTCAATTTGGCGATTCCTTCGAAAATATTTCCATCACTGAAAGTTTAAAAAATGCACAAATCAATAATGGTGTTGGTGAATTTAGACTAACAGAACAAGATTTAGTTGTTGAAGATACACACCACAAATCGCAAATGAGTACCGTGTTGATGATTGATATTAGTCACAGTATGATTTTGTATGGTGAAGATCGCATCACTCCCGCGAAAAAAGTAGCGATGGCACTAGCTGAATTGATCACGACCTCATATCCAAAAGACACATTAGATGTCATTGTTTTTGGTAACGACGCTTGGCCAATCAAAATAAAGGACCTACCCTATTTGAACGTTGGTCCATACCACACTAACACCGTTGCCGGACTTGAATTAGCGATGGACATCCTGCGTAGAAAACGAAACACCAACAAGCAAATTTTCATGATCACCGATGGCAAACCAAGTTGCTTGCGCATGCCAGATGGACAATATTATAAGAATAGTAATGGGTTGGATCAAATGATCGTCGAGAAATGCTATACAATGGCCGCACAGGCGCGTAAGATGCACATTCCAATCACCACTTTCATGATTGCTCAAGATCCTTATTTGCAGTCGTTTGTTGAACAATTTACCGCATCAAACAAAGGAAAAGCCTTTTTCACCGGATTAAAAGGACTAGGTGAAATGATTTTTCACGATTACGAAACGAACAGAAAAAAACGAATTAACTAAGAAAAAATGAACACATCCATCTCCACATTTGGCGCCTTAAAAGCGGCTGGCTATCAATCTAAAAGCATCAAGACAGAATTAAGAGATAACTTAATTGCTGCACTTCAAGCAGGGAATGAAACATTTCCAGGAATGCATGGATATGAAAACACAGTCATTCCACAATTGGAACGTGCGATTTTATCCAAGCACAACATCAATTTATTGGGACTTCGTGGACAAGGGAAAACGCGTATTGCTCGCCTCATGGTTAACTTGCTCGACGAATATATTCCATATGTGACAGGAAGCGAAATGAACGATGATCCTTTTCAACCAATCAGTCGCTTCGCTCGAGATTTAGTCGCAGAGCAAGGAGACAATACTCCGATTTCTTGGCTTCATCGATCTGACAGATTCTTTGAGAAATTGGCAACACCAGATGTGACGATTGCCGATTTAATTGGGGATATTGATCCAATCAAAGCTGCCAACTTGAAATTAAGTTACGCAGATGAGCGCGTGATTCATTTCGGTATGATCCCAAGAGCCAATCGTTGTTTGTTTGTCATCAACGAATTGCCCGATTTACAAGCGCGTATTCAGGTTGCATTGTTCAATATTTTAGAAGAAGGCGATGTTCAAATTCGTGGATTTAAATTAAGATTACCGTTGGACCTACAATTTGTTTTCACAGCGAATCCAGAGGATTACACTAACCGAGGTAGTATCGTTACACCGTTAAAAGACAGAATTGGTTCTCAAATTTTAACGCATTACTCTTCGGACATTCAAACAGCGAAGAAGATCACACAGCAAGAATCAGAAAAATTGGACAATCGTACCTGTCTTGTTCATGTACCTGAATTGGCAAAAGACATCCTTGAACAGATTGCATTTGAAGCGCGTGAAAGTGAGTACATTGATCATAAAAGTGGCGTCAGTGCCCGCATGAGCATCACCGCATACGAGAATTTAATTAGTACTGCTGAACGTCGAGCCTTAATGAATAATGAGAAGGAGACAACCGTACGTTACAGCGATCTAATTGGAATGATTCCATCGATAACAGGTAAAATGGAACTTGTCTATGAGGGAGAACAAGAAGGAACTTCCTTTGTTGCCCAACACCTCATCAGTGAAGCGACAAAAACCTTGTTTCTCCAATATTTTCCGAAAGTGGAAAAACTAAAAAAACAAGACCAAGAAACACCTTACGATGAAGTGCTCAAATGGTTCTTTGAAGCGGATTCATTTGAATTATCCGACGATGCCAATGAAGAAACGTATGAAACAGCACTTTTATCCATTAAACCATTAGAAATTCTCTTACATAAATACCAACCGAAAGTCGCTTCGATTGACGCTCCTTTTTTAATGGAATTCATTCTATGGGCCTTGGTTGAATTCAAACAACTTTCTAAGAAACGAACAACGGATGGACTTTCCTTCAATGATGCGTACGATAGTTTGTTGAGTGGATTTTAGATCTTAATCGAAGAGGTTCGATGAAAGTCGAGCCTCTTATTTTTATTAAAAAACTACAAAAAACGATGTTGCTTGTTTATCTTAACAGGTGGAATATTCCAAGTTAAGCCAATTCCTGTTGGACTCATCCCAATTGAACCCATGGAGGAATTCTCTAGTTGTTTGGCATGTGTCTTATGAACCAGATAAGCGGTCAAATCAAACATAAACAAAAATCCACCCTGAAGCAAAAGGCTTTTTCCGTAACCGCTGAATCTCTCTTGTACCTGCTCCATCTCTTTCGACCTATTTAGCAAAAGCCATCCACTCGAAATATAGGCAACATCTAAACACGTGTTGATAAGGAAGATCTTTTCTGTCTTTTTTTGTTCATGAAGTGTCGTTTCGTAATTCAAATCAGTATTGGCTTTAGTCGCTTTAATATATCCAGGAATCGCTAGTCCGATATTTACTACGTTCCACATCACATTCATTTGATGAAAATACGTGGACTCCGTAGAATTTGCTTGAGACCAACCAATTCCACTTGAAATGAAATTCCCTGTGGCCCAAGTTCCAAGTCCAAGCATGAGTTTTTTATCCATCTCCAATCTTGTTTCATTGAACGAAACATATTGCTGTCCAAACGAACAATTAAGCATGAAAACGAAAAAGGACACTAGTAATAATCTCATATGAAGAAATCTTTACGTTCATTACCGCGTGATTTTACATCACAGGTAAAGTTAAGCCAAAATCCTAGAGAATCAAGCGGAACGGTAAGCCAATGAAAAAATGGTTTCAACCGATGGGTAATCCCTTTTCTCATAATATGGATGCTTTCAAGCTGACACAAAAAAATCTGTAATAAAAAACTCGTAAAATATAATTATCAAACAGCTTATTATCGTAATATTGCAATATATTAATATCAAACATGGGAATTACTAAATCTGACAACTTTTCGGCGCATCAAAATAACCTTGCAAATCAATTAAAAGCCTTGGCTCATCCCGCGAGAATTGCCATAATAGAATTTTTACTAAACACAGAAGGATGTATTTGCGGAGACATTGTGAACGAACTTACGCTTTCTCAAGCTACTGTATCACAGCACCTTAGAGAATTAAAAGAAGCTGGATTGATTAAAGGAAGTATTGAAGGAAAGTCGATTTGTTACTGTATAGACCAAGATAACTTCACTAAACTCACGAACAAATTAAACGAGATTAATAACGCATTAATCCTGAAGAACAACAAATGTTGCTAACTAAAAACAAAAAAAATGAAACTTTCAGAAATCAAAAACATATTAACTGAATTAGAAACTATCGTATTTCAACTTCCATCTAAACTAATTGTTCCTGAACATTTCCACGTTACCGAAGTTGGAATCGTAACTAGAAAGTTTATTGATTGTGGCGGTACAGTCAGAGAAAGCAAGGCCGTAAATTTCCAGCTTTGGGAAGCGCGTGATTTTGATCACCGTTTGGCACCATCAAAACTACGTGACATCATTGAGCTTTCAGAACGAACATTGGGCATTGATTCGGAACTCGACATTGAAGTTGAATACCAAGGCGATACGATTGGTCGATATGGCCTAAACTTCAATGGTGATATATTTCAATTAACATCCACTCAAACAAACTGCCTAGCAGAATACTCTTGCGGGATTCCTGCTGAAAAACGTCCGCTACCCTTGATTGAATTAGTGAAAGAAAATAAAGCTTCTAGTTGTTCACCTAACTCAGGTTCATCTTGTTGTTAATTTACTTCTCCTAGCGTATGTTTCCACAGATTCAAGCACATTGCAATCAGCTCATTCAAGACTTTCAATCAATTTCTGAAGACCGAAAAATCCTTCTGGAGAAAATCGCGACGTATATTCAAGGAAAAAAGGACTCCAAAAAATCGATTCACCTCATGTACGTTTGTACACACAATTCGAGAAGAAGTCATTTTGGACAAATTTGGGCGAGTGTTGCGGCAAATTATTACCAAATTAAGGATGTACACACGTACTCTGGAGGAACAGAGGCAACTGCCTTTCATCCAAATGCTATCAAAGCCCTTGAATCAAGTGGGTTTGTAGTGATCCCCGATTCCATTGGTGCAAACGCTTATTTCACCGTTCGTTTTGGATTGGAGGAATCAACTTCCTGTTTCTCGAAAGTTTATGACGATGACATCAATCCTCATTCAAACTTCGCTGCCATTATGACCTGTTCCGACGCTGAAGAAAATTGTCCTTTTATTCCAGGTGTCGAACTGCGCGTTGGCACGACCTATGAGGACCCGAAAGCTTTTGATGGAACCGTTCAACAAGATCAAAAATACCTCGAAAGATCAAATCAAATTGCACGTGAGTGCCTTTACGTTTTTTCTAGAATACGCTAATCCAAGTTTACCCAATACCAATTAGTCACCTTAAACACGAACCCAAGATGTCAACTACCAATTGTTCCCCAATCGTCCAAAGAAAAAAATTAGGATTCCTTGATCGTTTTCTCACCGCATGGATTTTTTTAGCGATGCTTATCGGAGTTGGAATTGGACATTTCTTTCCATCTAGCACAAGTTTCATCAACTCGATGTCGAAAGGAACTACGAATATTCCATTGGCCATTGGACTTATCCTTATGATGTATCCACCGCTGGCAAAAGTGAACTACTCAAAAATGAACTTGGTTTTTACGAATGTAAAAGTCCTTGCTTCTTCCCTGCTTCTAAATTGGGTAATTGGACCGATTTTGATGTTCGTTTTAGCCTTATTATTTCTTGGTGGCTATCCTGAGTATATGATTGGAGTCATTTTAATTGGCTTAGCACGTTGCATTGCGATGGTTGTAGTTTGGAATGATTTAGCAGAAGGAAATAGAGAATATGCCGCAGGATTAATCGCATTGAATAGCATTTTCCAAGTATTACTTTACAGCGTATATGCTTATGTTTTCATCACCATCCTCCCACCCTATTTTGGTTTCGCTGGATTTCAGGTAGACATTAGCATTGGTCAAATAGCAGAAAGCGTTGGCATTTACCTCGGACTTCCATTTTTCTTGGGGATCACTAGCCGTTTTCTTCTGATTAAAATTAAAGGTGAAGAATGGTTTCAAACGAAATTTGCACCAAGAATTTCACCTTTGACCCTCATTGCACTCCTTTTCACCATTGTCGTGATGTTTAGCTTAAAAGGACAATTAATTGTCGAAATCCCCATGGATGTTGTTCGAATCGCCATTCCACTCGTTATTTATTTCACGATCATGTTCATTGTTAGTTTTTTCATTGGAAAGTATTTCGGTGCAGACTATTCAAAATCAACCGCAATTGCTTTTACCGCGACAGGTAATAATTTCGAATTAGCCATAGCAGTAGCAATTGGTGTATTCGGCATCAACTCAGGACAAGCTTTTGCGGGTGTCATTGGTCCACTTGTCGAAGTACCGGCATTAATTGCACTTGTGAACCTTGCGTTTTACTTTCGAAAAAAACTATACAAACATTCGTGATAATTACTTCCATGGCTACTTGTCATGGACAAAATAAGATTCGCCTTAACTTGATACAAAAAATGAAAGCGGAATGAGGTATATGTTTTCCCAATGATTTGCAGGGGACCAACTTCATCAAAAATTAATCTCTATAAATTTGAGTATTCCTTATCAAGACTGATTTACGTTCAGGAATTTATCTCTATTTTCACTGAAAATTGATTTTTGAGGATGAGAAAAGTAGTTTTATTCATGTTATTTGTTTATTCTTTTTCGGAACTACAAGCTCAGAATGTGGAGGAAAATAATGCTCAAATAGATGAAATAAAACAGCAACTAATAGATCAAAATTTAAATTTTCCATCAAGTCAAGAATTGACCTATTCACAGAACGAACTTTACAAAAATAAACATAAGCAAAAAATTGAAGCTGAATTGAAAATGTTGAATTCCCATTCAATTGTTGCCACAGGCGAATTGCATAGCAAAGTCAATGCAATTTTTGACCGAATTGTAAAGCTAAACCCTGAAATTCCACAAAATACCCGTTTGGTATTGTACCGCTCCAATGATTTCAATGCGTTCACGATGGGTGACAACATTATTTTTGTGCACATAGGATTACTAAATGATTTAAAAAATGAAGCACAAATTGCTTTAGTTCTCAGTCATGAAATTGCACACAACACCTTACATCACGTTGAAGAATCACTTATTGAGTCGATAAAAAATGAAACGGACAAAACCATTGAAAAAGAAATCAATGGGATTTTAAGGACTAGTTATGGGCAAGTAAGTGCGCTAAACGCCCTACTATTACCGCGTATTTTGGAATCGCGCGAAAAATCCAGAAGTAATGAATTTGAAGCTGACTCACTCGGATTGATGTATTTAAAAAAAGCTCAGTTCAATGAAAGAGATGCGCTTTCGATGTTTCATGCCATGGAAAAAACAAGTAAAAACGTGAGTGATTCGTTAAATTATAAATCATACTTTCATTTTGAATCAATACCTTCCATCGAAACGTTGGATACAGAATATATGCGAGAAAGTTCGTTGGGCGAATTTACGAAAGATGAATCAAAATTACCTTATTTAGCTACCCATCCCTATGATAGGGAACGTTTCTATAAATTGGCGAAAATCTTAAATTTAGATACCACTTTTTCAAAATACGTCCCAAATTACGATGAGAATTATAAGCTTATAGAACGGCAAGTTGGAGTAGAAATGATTCAAAATTCATGGGTACACAAGAATCTTTCTGAAGTTATTTATCACTCTTTAAAATTTTTAGAAAATCACAGCGACGACAAAGAAGTAAAAGAGGATTTGATGTTAACATTCAAAGCCATGAGTTACCTTAAGAAAAAGCGAATCGCGGGAAAATATCTCCAGTTACAAAACCCAAAATTCCCGGAAGATTTTGATCGTATTTGTGCGCTTTCTTACGCGATCTCGCCAACAGATTGTGACAATCTTTTTTCGCTTTACAAAAATGAAATTCCAAAATTAGCCTCGCCTAGAAATGAATTATTGGAAATTATTCGAATGGCTGAAAGTGAAGATTATCCCACTCTTGATGTCATTTGGAAAGAAAACAAAGAAGCGATTTACCTTTCACATTATAGTTTTATTCTAGAGGAAATTGAGCGATATTTGTTCGCGAATAAAAAACTAACCTTCGTAAAACCAAAAAACAAGTAAATGAAAAAGATAAAAATGGTGCTGTTTGCATTGCTTATGAGCGCGTTATCAGTAAATGCCCAACAGGCGAGTGTGGAGAATGTATTGAACTTAAGAACTGCCAAACATTCAGGACAAATTATTGAGAACAACAAACTAGTTGGCTACTTTATTTTCTTTACCAAGGAGAAAGTAGATAAAAACAACACAGCTTATGAAATTGAAATGTTTGATGATAATTACAATCCGTCATCTAATTTTGAAATTGTAAGACCAAAAAATTCTGTTCTCTTAGAAATGGTTTATAATGGAAGTGTTTTTATGTTACATTTTTATGATTCAAAAACAGGATATGAGTTTGTTACGTTTGATAGAAATGGTGAGATGAAAGGCTCTAACGCTATCAGCAAAGATGTAATTAGCAAGTGGGATTTGAATAACGTTATGATGAATTTGCAATCAGGAACAGAGAACGTTTCCATCTATCCAAATGGAAATAAAGGATTTATTCGTTCAACTTTCACTAAAAACAAAAAAGTAGGATATGAAATTGTGGCTTATGACAACGAAGCAAATGAAGTTTGGAGTTACAAATCAAACGAATCTTCAGATATGTTGGAACTGGTAGAAATTAATGATGTTTCAGCTAATTATCTAACAGCAACTGTAACAAAGAAAAAAAACATGACAACTCGTGAAATGTCAAATTACTTGCTTTTACTTAATTTATCTGATGGATCAAAAATTACAGAATTAAGTATGGGAGATGATGCAACTGGTTTACGTTCATTACTTAAATCATTCTTAAATGAAAGCAAGAAAAACATTACGATTGTGGGTGAATACTATGAACCGAATGATGACATTGTGAAAGATAAAAGTCAAGGCTTATATATGCAGGAGATTTCATTGGAAGGTGAAGATTTAGGTGTTACAAACTATGCTTGGAAAGGTGATATTGATCAATTTATGTCACCAACTGATGAAGATGGAAAAAAAGAGCGTCCATTTTATGCGTTTTTTCATGATGTAATCGTATCTAAAAATGGACATGTTTTCTTGATTGGTGAGCAATTTTTGAAACAAGTAAGTGCTGGAGGAATCGCATTGCAAGTTGCAGCAGGCGCTTTGGGTGGTACAACAAACGCTTCTTCTTTTGAAATGATCTTAGGTGACATGATTGTTGTGGAATTTGATGCAAAAAAGAATTTAGTTGATTTTAAAAAGATTGAAAAGAAAAAAACGAACATCATACTTCCTTCAGGTATGGGAATATATGGTTCAACAACTTTGGGTTATTACATCAAATCTCTTGGAGCTTTTGACTATTCTTTCACATCTAGAAATAAAGAAAAAGATTACTACGACGTAATTTATATTGATGCGAATAGAAAAGAAAATGATAATTCTGCGAAAAGCGATTTAATGGTTGGTGTAATTTCAATTAAAGCAGGTAAAGTTGCTGAAAGTAGAATTCCGATAAGCTGTGAATCTAAATATTGGTGGATCCAACCAGGTAAACCAGGTTACATTTCAGTTTCAGAATATTATCGAAAAGAAAAGAAAATCGATATGCGTTTGGAAAAATTGACGTATTAAGTTCTTTTGGGAAACTTTTTAGAAAAAGGGTATCTAACGATACCCTTTTTTTTGCGCCCTGAGGGATTACGCTACCGCGTTTTCCCATGGATTTGGAGGGAATAAAAGACTTGGAAGTATTCAACTCAAAAAACACTTATAAAATCCAATCCTCTCTCAAAATTGACATCACTAATTTGTCATGATATTTACCGTCTCTAAAACAAGCTTGACGTAATCTTCCTTCCAATTTAAATCCTGCCTTTTCATACGCTCGAATACCACCAATGTTCGGTTCAGATACAGTGAGCATTATTCTATGTAGCTTGAGCTGCTCAAATCCATATTCAAGGACTTTCTGAGTTGTGACCGTTCCAATTCCTCTCCCCCATTGGGACTTGTCACCAATAAAGACAAAATATTCGCCGCTTTTATTGAGGTTTGAAATAGCACAAATACCTGCGTAACCTAAAAGAGCATCATTTGACGAAAGAAAAATCCCCCTGATAAAGTCTTTATCATTCGACAATAAAGTGGAATACCATGATCTAATGTCGTTATCCGAGGTGAAACCTTGAAAAGCAGTCAAGGAATATTTTATTACTTCCTCATCTCTTAACCAATTCAAGAAAGGTTCGAGGTGAACTTCGGTAAGTGGTTTTAATTGAATCATTATCAATTCTTTTTTGGGAAAGACCAAATAACAAACTCATTCATCACCACAAACCACCTTCCGTTTTGATAATCTGGATTTCCATTTTTGTCGGTTGGAAAGAAGTTATGTTCCAAGTTGGGATAACGAAGGACCTTGTAGTTGGATTTTCCTTTTTCAATGAAATACAAGGGCAATAAATCGCAGAAATCGCTATTGATGTCATTTGAGCCATAGGCGATGTAAATTGGAATTTTCAAGTCGACAAGTTCGTTTAATTGACTTTTTGAAAATGATTTCCAGGAGTTAGCAAAGGGACTAGTTTGAGTGCTATTTGGCTTATAATAAGATTGGTATTCTTCGTAAGTGTCTTTTTGAATCGAGTCCGCTTGTTGCCAGGTAATTTCATCAGACTCTGCTTGTTTTCTTGCCGAACGGATGTATTGATCAATTCTCCCTAGCGGATTAAATCCAAAAAGACCAAGATGCGTGACGTTCTTGTTTGCATGCGCAATTCCCAATGCCACATGTGATCCTTGTGAATGACCAGCAACTACCAATTGCTCGTTATCAACCCATTTCTTTTTGCTTAAATACTTCAGTACTTGATTGGCCCTCGCAACATAATTTTCAAGGTAATCTGCTTTTGCAAATTCAGGATCATAACTGTATTCGCTTGCAGTATCTAAAACATAATTGTATTGTTTGTTGAGATGATCCCAACCAACCGTAACAGGCGTTTTGGGCATGGAAATGACCACCACATGGTAGTTCTTCTTCATTTCACTCACATCAAAGTTATTCAGCGTTACTGGAATAATTCCTTGATCTGGAAAATCAAAAAATAAGGGTACAGGCTGAGAGCCTTGACAAAAAAGTAAAACAGGTTTTTTAACCGTTAAATCAGTTTCAGCAACAACGAAATCGATGGTGTCTTTCTTTAGGGTAGTTTGAAAGTGAGTGTAGCCTTCAGCGATTTTTGGGTGGGTTGACGATTGTCCGAATAAAAAGACATTTACTATCAAAGATAAGCAGAGAAGAACTATTTGAAATTTCATATTCAACTTTTTTATGAGTTCAATTTCGAGATAAACTTTTCAATTTGGGCAATATACCGATCTCCAAAAAATCCTTTCGTCATGGTTTGAAAGCCTTGTAAGTGTCCTCCATTAAATACGGTTAAAGAGCGGTTTTTCCGTTGTTTCGCTATCTGTTTACTATCTGCCTGAGTGGTGAATACATCTTGAGAACCAGCAAATAATAAAATGGGAACTTTTAGATTTTTTACTTGATCTTGGTAGTTTTCATAGCCTACAGGAAGAATAATTTCTTTGGATTTCACCTCACGTATTTTCCTTTGAATATCGGATGGATTTGACACAAAACCCTCACCTATTAAAAAATCTACGGATTCATTTTGAAGTGCAATCGTGGACATAATTGTACCCATTGAAAGGGCCCAAATACCTGTTTTACTTTTCGGATATTGTTCTTTTGTCCATTGAATAACACTCGTTAAATCTGTCACGAATTCATTGTAGTACAATTGATTCGGATTCATTACAAAGGGATCACTTTTCCCAAAACCTCTGTAATCAAAAAGAACCATATCGAATCCTTTTTGGCTCATTATCGCCGCATGATTCAACCAGTAAGACATGTTGCCTGAGTCACCATAAGCGAGAATGATTGTGGTATTTGTGCGAACGGCACTGTCTGCTTTAATTTTCCAAACTTGGAGATTGAATGAATCAGGTGTTTTTACTTTTACAGATTCATATTCCAAACCAAGTGCCTCAGGTGTTGATATGTATAAACTATCTGGTTTTAAGCCGAAACAGTTTGTGGAAATCAATAAAAGGCAAGAAAAAAATATTTTTTGAATCATTCAGCCAAAATTTGAGTTGAAAATAAGCAATTAGAACGATTTAATTATTGAAATTATTGTGAAGGATGATTGGGAGGGGGTGATGGATTTAGACATACCGTCGAAAAAAGAGCAAACAGTAAAAAAAGATAAAAGTACCGTTTTATAAGTAATTGCTTGACTCTCTAATTTTCAAAGAAAACTAATTGATATTGCTCCTCGATGCTTCTGATTTCATCCACAGTTAATGCGTTGAATTCATTACTTATTGCTCGTTTAGAAAGTCTTCCATTTCCTTGTTCTAAAAATCCAACTAAAAGGGAGACCATATTGTCTGGCATTTCATAATTATGATCTAAGTATCTTTTGAATTCGTCAAACTTCATTAAATATTCGACTTCTTTAGGGATAACATTAACCAAAGTGTCATTAACACAATAAAATAGAAATTCAGCCTGTGCTGTTGCATCAAAATAGCGGTAATAGTCTATGGTATCATTTAAAATTTCGACATTATTATTCTCGGATGGCTTCCAATCAATAAAATTCAAAATTGGATGTGAATAGGATTCCAAGGATTTTGCATAGTCCTTAATATGTGTTAAGATAGATGCGGAAATTGGGAAAATGATTCCTTGTTCTGTATAACCTGTTTGCGATAAAACATGATGAATAATGTAACGATGCAAACGCCCGTTACCATCAACAAAAGGGTGAATAAAAACAAAGCCAAATGCGATTTTTGCAGCCACCAATACGGGGTCCATTCGCGATTCTGTGAGCACTTTTTGTGATTGTAACCATCCAGCCATTAACTGTTCAAGATTTTCTTGCTTGGCAGAAATATGATCTGGAATTGGTTCTTGCGTTGCACGATCCCTATCTCCAATAAACCCTTCCTGACTCCTGATTCCCATTTTGACAAATCTGTCATTTTCAATGACCAATTGTTGCAAGCGATTCAATTCTGCTATTGAAAGTTCATTTTTACCCGCCTGTCCAATTGCTATTCCCCAACGGGCAGCTCGATTGTTTCTTGGATTTTCTCCTTCAATTGAAAAGGATGCTTTTGAATCTTTGAGTAGAAGAAATGAGGAAGCTCTTTGTAGAATATCCTTATGAACCCGATTTAAGTAATTGCTTTTTTCTTGACGAATATTAGATGCAATATATTTCTCAAGCTTCTCTGTTTTCCTAATTAGTGGGCAGAAATTCTGATTTCCAGGAAGATTATTAATTACTTTATGGCGTGGTGAACTTACACCATCAATTGCATATTGTAATTTTTCGTCAATAATAGGGACGAGATTCCCAGTTTTTAGATCAGGTAAGTTCAATTTAGTTTCCATTAGCCACTCATACAAGAACCAAATTCTGCGACTAAACTGACCTTGTATTTCCTGTTGAATCATTTCTTCTAGCTCTGTTTTTTTGAGCACCTCAAATAATTTTTTAAATAGGAGCAGATCAACTCCTTCATACTTTAGAGCGAAAGTGATTTGCTTGTAGAGGTTTTCCTCAGGAAGGTATCTTGCAGGGAGTACTTTCCATTCATGATTCTCATATTGTCTTTTCTTAGTGCTTATAAAAGTCAATTTCACAGGTATGGGAATAGCTAATTTATATGCTTCTATAATTGCACCATATCCGACAATAACTCCATCTTCTGGAACAGTTCTGCCGTGAAAAACACTTAATTGCAAGGAAAAACTCTTAATATTCATACTAATCGGTGAAATTTAATTAAGTGCAAGGTAGGTGAAATTTATATAATCAGGGTGAAATCCACTTAAAATAATATAATTTAAGTGAAAAACACTTAATTACTGCGTTATAGTTCTAACTTTTCGTTTTTTCTCTAAACTCAGTGAAATAAAGGGGGAACGCCTAAAATTCCTTCATGTTCTCCGCTTGGGGTTTAACCATAAAAAAAGCCCCAAACCTAATAGGAATGGGGTTTTTAGCTTTAGTCGTGACCCCGGAGGGATTCTAACCCACAACCGCTGGAGCCGAAATCCAGTGCGCTATACAGTTGCGCCACGGAGCCTTTTAGATAAATGAGCACGTAATGCACTCTCCTACCTAGGAACAAAGATACATTCGATTTTTTGTTTTGTCAATGGAAATTTACAACAATGAGGAAATCACGAAATAATCGCGCCCTCCTTCAATGAATAAGGTGAGATAAAAACTTGTTTAACGGCTAACTGACGCAAGACCCAACGTGTTTTAATCGCTGCCAATGGCGCCATTCGCTTGCGAATGTCGATGATGTGTGGATTCTCATCACGCTCAACTTGACTAGATGCAATAATTTTCTCCAACATGTCTATGAAATGGGAGAAATCAACCTCCACTGCTCTACCCTTTGCGTGGAATGGTTTTTCGTGCATCAATTCAAAAAAAGTTTCAAAACTTCCTGACGCACCAATGAGCTTTATAGTGTTCAATTGACGTAAATACGTCCCGCAGGCTTCTTCTAAATAAGATTCGAGTGCAAGAATGTCAGCTTGACTCATTGGATCAGAAAACGTAAACTGTTGGTAGATGCGAGAAACACCAATGTTAAACGATTCCATAGCTAGAAGACCTTTGTCATTTGCGAGAATAAACTCGGTGCTTCCTCCTCCAATATCCATGATTAAAGCCGAATCTCCAAAAGGCATCGTCTGATGAACACCTCTGTAAATCAATTGTGCTTCTTCTAAGCCAGTAATGACCTCAATGTGAATTCCTGTTTCACTTGCGACACGATCAATCAGTTCCGAACGGTTATATGCATCACGAATCGCGGATGTCCCAATGGCCCGAATGGCAGAAACACCATGTAATTCACATTGTTTTTTGTAACGGAGTAAACACGCAACTGCCCGATCGATTGCATCTTCGGCCAGACGATTTTCGTGAATACCACCCATCCCCAATGCAACACCTTCTTTTTCACTGTGAATCACGTGAATCAATCCGGCTGCATCAATGTCAGCAATCATCAAGTTGAATGTGTTGGTACCTAAATCAATGAGAGCTTTCATAAGCGATGGTTTCGTTAAGACTTAAACATACGCCAAATTTGTATCAATCGCAAACGGTGTCCAAATTGTAAGATGCCATTTTTGTAAAGTCGACCTGCAATTTGCAACATCAACATGGCAGAAAGTAAGATGATCAACAAATGAATCCAAATCAGGTAATAGGCCTCAATCGGGACGCCTTGCGCTAACTGAATCATGACCACCATCGGTGCGGTAAACGGTAAGTAACTAATCCATCCTGCAAAAGTTGAATCTGGGTATTGAATGAAAATGTAACCTGATAAAATAGCGAATCCGAGGAGTAACAAAATCGGCATGACAAACTGCTGGCCATCACTTTCGGTTCCCGTCATCGCACCAATCATGCTGAAAAAGGCACCATAGAAATAATAGGCCGCAATGAAGAATAAGACAAAGTGAATGCTCATCCATACGTAATCGATGCGCGCATAAACTAAATCTAACAGAGGATTACTGCTCAATCCTTCCTGCGTAGCAATCACCTGCGATTGTACATCCGCCGCCAATTGAACACCTTGCCAATTCGCTGGGTTCAACATGTCCGGAAAGATTGTTTGACGGAAAATCCACAAGCCTAATCCGATGAAGAGTGACCAAATGAGCAATTGAAACAAGGCAGCTAGTGCGATTCCAGTCATTTTTCCCATCATGAGTTGACGTGGTTTCACCGCGGACAATAAGACTTCAACAATGCGGTTGCTTTTCTCCTTAGCCGTGCTACGTAAGATGGTCATTCCATAGATACCGATAAACAAGAAGATGAAAGCGCCAAAAACGAATCCCACCCAACTTTCTAGATCATTTGACTCATTTTTCGGGTCAAAGACGTTTCGGAAATCCATGATCAATGGTTGCTTGATGCGGCGAAAATGCTCCAATGACAAGTTCGTAAATGACTCTACAACTAATTCTTCAATGCGACGTTCCATTTGAAATTTCAACTGCATTTTCACATCCACCGAAGGATTTGTTCGGTAAAAAACAAAGGCTTTCTTGTTGATGAGGATCTTTTCATTGATCTCCACCATCGCATCGAATTTCTGGTATTGCGTTCCATCGCGGAATTCTTCAATTTCCACGTAATCATCAATGAAATAGTAATGAACTTCGTGTTCTGCTTGTGCCATGACACGGTTATCCATCATGTTCGCTGGATCAACTATTAAGACATTAATGCTTTTTTTGCCTTCGTCTCCTGCCTTGAATAAGAACGCCAACATGAGTAGGCAAATGATTGGTCCAATAACCAACATCCACAAGAAAGTACGGTTCCAAACACGTTCGGACCATTCTCTTTTCGTTAATAGCCAAAAATTACGCATGTACTTCCTCCTTTCCTCGAATGATGTCAATGAATACTTCTTGCATCGATGGTAGTTTTTTCTCGATTAATTCTAATTCGACTTTCCCTACTAATGCTTGAATTAAATCATTCATTTGGCTGGCTCCTCGCATTTTCAACTTGGCTAAAAATCGATTTTCACCCATTTCTTCGTGCCCCAGCAATTCGAAGTCCGTCCAAAGTGCATTCACAAAACCAATCATATTCCCTTTAAATCGAACTAAGTATTCACCTTGATTGTGTTGTTCACGCAAATTCCACACGGTATCCTCCGCTAGTTTTTTCGCTTCATGGATCAAACTGGCACGGTCGCAAATTTCATCAACACTCCGCATATTATGTGTTGAAAGGATGATTGTTTTACCATTCGCTTTCAATTCTTTCATTTCTGTTAAAATCAATTCTACATTCACCGGATCAAAACCGCTGAGTGGCTCATCCAAAACTAATAACTGTGGATCATGAACCAAAGCTGCAATGAATTGAACTTTCTGCGCCATCCCTTTTGATAAAGACTCAATGCGTTTTGTACGCCAATCTTGTATTCCGAATTTCGTCAACCAGTGGTGTACATTTCGCTGCGCCTCTTTTTTCGTTAAACCACGAAGTTGTGCAAGAAAAATTAGTTGTTCTTCAACTTGCATGTTTTTATATAAGCCTCTTTCTTCGGGTAAATAACCAATTTGTGCTAACTGTGCTTGCGTCATGAGTTGACCATTAAATCGAATGGTTCCTGAATCCGCTTCAAGGATTTGATTGATAATCCGAATTAAGGTCGTCTTCCCTGCCCCATTCGGACCTAGCAAGCCGTATATTTCACCTTTCCCAACGGACAAAGAAATATCATCGAGGGCAATTTTCCGTTGAAAGGATTTTTGAAGGTTGTTGATTTCAAGCATATCGAAGGTAAAGCTAAAAAAAAGCGTAGAATTCCTACATGCTTTGCATGATTTCTTTCCAACTAGGCCAGCGATACATTCGTTTGAACAGTAAAAATAAGCTCGGAAATAAGACGAGTAGGAAAATCAATGATGACCATCCATCTCCTGGATCTTGGTGATTTAAGTATAAAGCATCCGTTCTGAACACTTGCCAATCTGTCGTTACAAAAATAGCCGCAATTAAATTGTTTGCCGCGTGATAACCAATCGCTAATTCGAGTCCGTCGTCTACGGTAGTGATCAAGGCTAAAAACAATCCGGACAAAATATAATAGACCAGCATATGGTAACCGATTTCTTGAATTTCAGGATTTCCAATGTGCATGAAACCAAACATCAATGCGCTCAATAAAACAGCCGTCCCACTTCGTTTGATGCGTAATTTGAGTCCTTTCAATAAATACGAACGAAACAACAATTCTTCACATGCGGTTTGAATGGGCAACATAATCAAACTCACCAACAATAAAGGGAAAAACTTAGAGGGATTAAATTGAAAGGTAAAAGCTTGTCCATGGTTAAAACGATCCGCAAAAATCTGCATTGACATCAATCCAACCATCACGAAAAGAATCAAAAAGAAGGCGAAAAACAAGCGTTTCCAACGGAAGTTATCCATTGATGTGAAAGCCTGTAACAAAGGACGTTGATGCATCCAACGGTGGTGTAATAACACGCCAATAAATACGAGTAAATAGGGAAAAAGGACCCAGAACAAAAAACGAGTATGCCCCATCGTCTGATAGAATTCCGCATCCATGGATCCGATTGACAAGGCAGGAAAATTGTAATGAATGTCCACTAAAATCCCCAAGCTACCAAGGAAATAAAGGATGAAAATGAGAAGAATCCCACTGACATAGGTCAATGGTGAATTATTTCCGTTTTCCGCTAAATCAATGAATTTCATCAATGAAACATATCGCGCATACGCTTGAAGAATCCTTTTTCTTTCTGTGCTGCGCTTGGACTAAAGTTCTCACTTTCTTTTAAATTTTCCAAGATTTCTTTTTCTTCCTTTGAAACCGCGGTTGGCGTATAAATGTGAATGTGGACAAATTGATCTCCTGTTGCATATCCTTGAACACTTGGCAAGCCTTTCCCTCTTAGACGAAGTACTTTTCCACTTTGTGTTCCTGGCTCAACTTTGATCTTCGCTTTCCCACCAATTGTAGGAACTTCGATTGATTCACCCAAAACTGCATCCACAAAATTAATGTATGCATCGAAATGCACATTTTCTCCTTCGCGTCGCAATTCTTCGTGTTCTATTTCTTCAATGACAACAATTAAATCACCTGAAACACCGTTGAATGGACCTGCATTTCCACGTCCTTGAACGCTTAACTGCATTCCTTCCTCTACTCCTGCTGGAATTTCGATTTCAATGACCTCTTCTTGACGTTTTAATCCTTGTGCATCTGCATCTGCCGGTTTCTTGTCGATGGATTTCCCTGCGCCTTGACACACATGACAAGCTGACTGCGTTTGCATCGCACCTAAAAAGGTTTGTGCTACGCGTGTAATTCTTCCTGTACCATTACAGGTTGTACAATTTTTATAGGTTACTCCTTCGGCATTCACCAATTTATTCACCTTAATTTTCTTTTTAACCCCATTGGCAATTTCCTCCAAGGTTAATTTCATTTTCACACGTAAATTTGTTCCGCGTACCGTTCGAGATCCTCCGCCGCTTCGGCTTCCACCAAAACTTCCGCCGAAAGCACCACCGAAAATATCTCCAAATTGCGAGAAGATATCATCCATGTTCATACCTCCACCGCCGAAACCACCTTGTCCACCCATTCCTGCGTGTCCAAAGCGATCATATTGCGCACGTTTTTCACCGTTGCTCAATACTTCGTATGCCTCTGCTGCTTCTTTAAACTTATCTTCCGCACTCGCATCATCTGGATTTTTATCCGGATGGTATTTAATCGCTAATTTGCGGTAAGCTTTTTTGATTTCTGCTTCGTCAGCATTTTTTGAAATACCTAGGATTTCGTAATAATCTCTTTTTTGACTCATAATTTGGGTCCTGTTATTGTCCTACGACTACTTTCGCAAAACGAATCACTTTATCGTTTAAATAATATCCTTTTTCAACATCCTCAATCACTTTACCAATCATCTTTTTGTCTGGTGCCGGTATGTTCGCAATCGCTTCATGTAAATCACTGTCAAATGCTGCTCCTTTTGCCTCCATTGACTTTAACCCTTTGGAATCTAAGATGCCTTTAAACATCGTGTAAATTAGGTGAAATCCTTCTTTCATTGCAGCAACGTCTTCCGACTTTTCATTTGTTACAATCGCACGTTCAAAGTTATCCATAACCGGTAAAAGACTCAACAAAACATCTTTATTTGCTGTTGCTGTTAATTCGATGCGTTCTTTGTAAGTTCTTTTTCGGAAATTATCAAATTCAGCATGTAAACGAAGGAATCGATCGTTTAATTCAGCATACTTTTCTTCTGCAGTCATCTCTTTCGGAGCTTCTTCATTATTTTCTTCAACAGTCGATTCTACTGAATCCGTTGTTTCTTCTTTTGGATCTTGATGTTGGTCATCTCTCAATTCATCCTTCTCTTCTGACATATTCTGAAAAATTTAATTCGGTTTGAAGTTGACAAAGATAAGACCATTGTTAAAATTAAGTCAAGGTGTCAGTCCCTTTATAATATTCCTAGAAAAGTTGTCAGTAAAACCCATCAGCAATGAATATTCCACGTAAATTTGTCGCATTAATTCCCGCATATGAAATTAACAAACCGACTTTCCTGTCTTCTGCTGTTTTTACTCACAATAACTTCAGCAAACACGCAATTGCTTTACCGAATTTCAGGAAATGGATTAAATCAAGACTCTTACCTTTTCGGAACAATTCATACCATGCCGAAAAAGGACTTTGAAATGCCAAAAAAAGTAACGGATGCCATTAAAACATGTGCTACGATCGCTTTGGAAATCGACATAGACATGAACATGTCCGAGAAAATTGAAATCGCAAAAATGACCATGATTCCTAATGGAGAAACATTGAAAAATTACATGGTAGATTCGTCGTATGTAAAACTAAAATCTTATTGCATCGATAGCCTGGGTTGGAAGGATAGTAAGTTTGAACAATACGCACATTTAAAACCTTTTTTCTTTAGTTCATTGGTGCTACAAGAGAAAATAGGAAAACAAAAGTCCTTTGAAATGGAGTTCGATAAACTCGCTAAAAAGTACAAGAAACCATTAATTGGACTCGAAACAGTCATGTATCAAATGGAAACAATTGACCGAATCAGCATTAAAGACCAAGTTCAATTCATGGACGACTTTTCGAATATGTCAGAGTTCGACGTACTATTTGAACTATATGAAAAAGAGGACATCAACGGACTGTACCAAATGATTTCAGAAGAAACAGACATGCTTCCAGAATTCAATCATTGGTTTTTAGATGTTCGAAACGCCAATTGGATCCCTGTCATTGACAAACAAATCAGCAAGGAAGCTACTTTCATCGCCGTCGGTGCCGGACACCTTGGTGGAACAAACGGCGTCCTCGAATTGTTAAAAAAACAAGGCTACACCATCACCGGAATCAACAACTAGCACTTCGCCACGGCGGAAGCACATTAGCACATTAACCAATTAGCACATTAGCCAATTAGCACATTAACCAATTAGCACATTAAAAAATTAGCACATTAACCAAATGAACACAGAATTTCAACGCATCATCGAATTTAGACGTTCAAACAGAAAATTTGACGCAAACACTCCAGTACCCAACGAAGTCATTCAAACAAGTATTGAACGCGCGATTCTCTCTCCAAATAGTAGCAACATGCAACTTTGGGAATTCCATTGGATACAGTCTAAGGAAATGATCGAAACATTCGTTCCCTTGTGTCTTGGACAAAGTGCCGCACAAACCGCACAACAAATGGTCGTTTTCGTTACCCGCAAGGACAAATGGAAAAGTCGCGCAAAATGGAACTTGAACATGGTGAAGGCAAGTATCGTTGGAGAGCCAAATAAAGCACAAACCATGGGATTGAACTACTATGGAAAAATAATGCCGCTTGTATACACGAACGATCCATTTGGATTCATGAGTTTGCTTCGTCGCAGCATTAGTTTCTTTGCCGGACTGAAAAAACCATTTGTCCGAACTGGAGGTAGCGCAAATCAACGCATTGGTGCGCACAAATCCTGTGCTTTAGCTGCTCAAACGTTTATGCTTTCGATAGCCGCAGAAGGATTTCATACGTGTCCAATGGAAGGATTTGACGAGAAACGTGTGAAAAAGGCCTTAAATCTACCGAGAGGTGCAGAAATCAATATGATTATCTCTGTCGGACTTGGCACAGAACCTGGGATTTGGGGACCACGCATGCGCGTACCGAATAAAGATGTGATTTTTACACACTAATTTAATTGAGTGTTTTTCGACAGATTTCCGTGAAATGTCGAATTCCAATTTTCATAAAAGGTGACATGGGATTATCCTGTATGATTTCTATGATCGCATCAATTTCCACTTTGATTTCTGGATATCGCTGTACAAATCCCGTTAGTTTATAAAGTGAATAAACGCGTAATGCCACTTTATCCTCTTCGTTTTTAAAATGGGTAATCAAGGAATCTAATAATTCACTTTCACAGTAATCTGTTAAGGGAAATTCCAAGAGTGAAGACAATAAGTTCCGTAAGATGGATTGATTCGTTGAAACGAGAAAATGATCGATAAACGCGTGTTCGTAGGACCGCAATAAGGTCCAATCGGCTTTGGCTATATGAATCAGTAACCAAGAAGCATGTGCAGGCAATGGAGGTTTTTTTGAACTGAGCGCTAAGTCCACCAAATCAGGAATCAGTTCTGGATGGGCAACAAAATACGTGTGCCATTCAGCAAATTTAGGTTCTTTTATCCGTGCGACTAATGCTTCTTCTACCGTCATAACTAGAAAAAGAAAAAGCGAGTTTTACACTCGCTTTTCTATGTTTTATGATTCTTTTTTATCCGAATCCCCTCCCGAGCTTTTCTTGGACGCTTTCGGTTTTTTGATGGTTACTTTTAATTCATCTTTGCCTTCTTCGTGATCAAGTAAAATTGTATCACCTTCCACAAGGTTAGCATTGATAATTTCTTCCGCTAATGGATCTTCGATGAACTTTTGAATCGCTCGTTTCATTGGACGTGCGCCAAATTTCTCGT
This sequence comes from Crocinitomicaceae bacterium, assembly GCA_044240055.1. Lineage (GTDB taxonomy): Bacteria > Bacteroidota > Bacteroidia > Flavobacteriales_D > Crocinitomicaceae > UBA952. The sequence goes on from JBIIAG010000001.1 coordinate 112,167, forward strand.
CGTACCCTTTTTCCAAAATAAAGTCTTTCGCTTTCTCTGTACTTTCCACGAAATAACCCATTCCTTTGATGCGGTCGTGTAATTTTTCCAATTCAATGTCAATGATCTTGTGAATATCCTCACGACTCAAAGACTTGAACATAATCATATCGTCAACACGATTCAAGAATTCTGGCGAGAATGCTTTTCTCAAGGCATTTTGAATTACCAACTTGGAATTGGTTTCCTTCGCCTCTTCTTGTGACTTCGTCCCGAATCCAACACCTGTACCAAAGTCCGCCAATTGGCGTGCTCCAATATTCGATGTCATGATTAAAATCGTATTCTTAAAATCAATTTTACGACCTAAACCATCTGTCATATGTCCATCGTCTAAAACTTGTAACAACAAGTTAAATACATCCGGATGCGCTTTCTCGATTTCATCTAATAAAATAATCGCATATGGTTTACGACGAACTTTCTCAGTTAATTGTCCACCCTCTTCGTATCCCACGTATCCCGGAGGCGCTCCAACTAAACGAGAAATAGAGAATTTCTCCATGTACTCGGACATATCAATGCGAACCAAGGCATCATCAGAATCGAATAAATTTCTTGCGAGCACTTTAGCTAGTTGCGTTTTTCCAACTCCTGTTGGGCCTAAGAAAAAGAACGAACCGATTGGTTTATTCGGGTCTTTTAATCCAGCACGGTTGCGTTGAATGGCTTTCACCACTTTATCAACAGCTTCATCTTGACCAACAACTTTCCCGCGAATGGTTTCTGCCATTTTCACCAATTTGCCCATTTCAGACTCCGAAACTTTCGTTACTGGAATGCCACACATCATAGAAACGACCTCCGCAACATCCTCTTCAGTTACAACGACACGGTTATTTTTGGAATCATCTTCCCACTTCGTTTTTGCTGCTTCTAGTTGTTCTTGAAGTTTGCGCTCATTATCACGTAATTCTGCTGCTTTCTCATATTGCTGTGAACGAATCACTTCAGCTTTTTGCTCTTTCAGTCCTTCAATTTGACCTTCGATGTCCACAATTTCTTGTGGGACATTTATATTCGTGATGTGCACTCTTGATCCTACTTCGTCCAGGGCATCAATTGCCTTGTCTGGTAAATGTCGATCCGTAATATATCGTTCCGTTAATTTCACACAAGAAGCAATGGCGTCATCGGTGTAAGTAACAGAATGGTGTTCTTCGTAACGTTCTTTGATATTATTCAATATTTGAATCGTTTCATCCACTGATGTTGGTTCAATAATTACCTTCTGAAATCGTCGTTCCAAAGCACCATCTTTTTCAATGTATTGGCGGTATTCATCCAACGTAGTCGCACCAATTGCTTGCATTTCACCACGAGCCAGAGCAGGCTTAAACATATTGGAAGCATCCAACGAACCACTTGCCCCGCCAGCACCAATAATGGTATGAATTTCATCAATGAATAGAATGATGTCTGGATTTTTCTCAATTTCTTGCATGACCGCTTTCATACGCTCTTCGAATTGACCACGGTATTTTGTTCCAGCAACAAGTGAAGCAAGGTCTAAAGAGACAATGCGCTTATTAAATAGAATGCGTGATACTTTACGTTGAACGATGCGCAATGCAAGTCCTTCAGCAATGGCACTTTTACCAACACCAGGTTCACCAATTAAAATTGGATTATTTTTCTTTCGTCGAGAAAGGATTTGGCTGACACGCTCTATTTCTTTTTCACGTCCAACAATTGGATCTAATTTTCCCGCTTCTGCCATCTTGGTCAAATCACGTCCAAAGTTGTCTAAAACTGGTGTTTTTGACTTTGGATCCGCTGGTTTGCGTGGAGCACTGTAGTTTTCTTCCTCTTCCCCACCACTATTACTAGGGAACTCAGCTTTTGGTTGTTTGCGTTCTTCTAACATAACTTCGTATTCGTCTCGTGCGTTTTCATACATTACTCCGAACTTATTTAATACTTGACAGGCAACACTATCTTCATTCCTAAGAATGGTCAATAATAAGTGTTCCGTACCAATTACTGGCGACTTAAATTCTTTCGCCTCCAAATAAGACTGCTTAATAATGTTTTCTGTTTGTTTTAATAAAGGTAAATTGAGATTTGCAATATAGGTAACAGAAGACTTTGATAAAATCTTCTCAACTTCCGCTTTGACTTTGGTAAGGTCCAAATTAAATTCTTGTAAAATATGAACCCCAGTACCTTCGTTCAAGCGTATCAATCCCAACAATAAATGTTCAGCGCCAACGAATTCATTCATCAATCGAACAGCCTCGTCGCGGCTGTGACTAATTAAATCCTTGACACGAGGTGAAAATTTCGCTTCCATGTGTTCACTTTTTAAGCATTACAAATATAACTTTTATATTTCGCACGCACCGATAATTATTCACAATTTATGCAGTGATTTTGTTAGTAAATTTAGATTTCGAAGCGAGGATGGCGTTCATATTTCATTAATTTTGAATGCTTAAATTGACAAGCAGAATTTAATTATCAATAAACATGGCTGAAGGAGAAAGAATTATTCAGATAAACATTGAAGATGAAATGAAATCAGCGTACATCGATTATTCGATGTCCGTTATTGTTTCACGTGCCTTACCTGATGTACGAGATGGATTTAAACCAGTACACAGAAGGGTTTTGTATGGTATGCAAGACTTAGGTGTTTATTCGAATCGACCTTATAAAAAATCGGCGAGAATTGTCGGAGAAGTTTTAGGTAAGTATCACCCGCATGGTGATAGTTCCGTATATGATACAATGGTACGTATGGCACAACCTTGGTCTTTGCGTTATCCACTTGTGGACGGGCAAGGTAACTTTGGTTCAGTCGATGGAGATAGCCCAGCGGCAATGCGTTATACCGAGGCTCGTTTTCGTAAAATCGCAGAGGAAATGTTGGCGGATTTAGAAAAGGAAACCGTAGACTTCAAGGCGAACTTTGATGACAGTTTACAAGAGCCAACGGTTTTACCAACAAAAATCCCTAACCTACTAATTAATGGTGCTGCCGGAATTGCTGTCGGAATGGCAACAAACATGGCACCACATAACCTAACAGAGGTCATTGATGGAGTTATTGCCTATGTTGACAATAAAGATATCACTGGAGAAGAATTATTGCAATACGTCAAAGCTCCAGATTTCCCAACTGGCGGTATCATCTATGGTTACGAAGGTGTTCGCGATGCATTGTTAACAGGTCGTGGTCGAATCGTTATCCGCGGAAAAGCGGAAATCGAAGAAGAAAATGGACGTGAGCAAATCATCGTCACAGAGATTCCTTACCAAGTGAACAAGGCTGAGATGATCAAAAAGATCGCCGATCTTGTAAACGACAAAAAAATCGAAGGTATTTCTGATTTACGTGATGAGTCAGACCGTAGCGGAATGCGTGTGGTATTTGAAATCAAACGAGATGCGATTGCAAACGTTGTTTTAAATAAATTATACAAATTTACAGCACTCCAAACGTCGTTTTCGGTAAACAACATTTGTTTGGTTGGTGGACGTCCACGTATGATGGCGCTTCGCGATTTGATTCAAGAATTCGTTGAATTCCGTCATGAAGTAGTGATTCGTCGCACACGTTTCGACTTGCGCAAAGCAGAGGAACGCGCACACATCCTTGAAGGATTAATCATTGCATCTGACAACATCGATGAAGTAATTGAAATCATCAAAACGTCTTCTAGTCCGGATGCTGCAAGAGATCGCCTATCTGAACGATTTGGACTTTCAGAGATTCAAACGCGCGCAATTGTAGACATGCGTCTGCGTCAATTAACGGGACTAGAGCAAGATAAACTTCGTTCAGAATACGATGATTTAATGAAGCTAATCGCTGACTTAAAAGACATCTTAGAAAATGAGGATCGCCGTATGCAAATCATCAAAGATGAATTGAACGAAATGCGCGAAAAATACGGTGACGAACGTCGCTCAAGAATTGAATACTCTGCAAGCGAAATGCGCATGGAGGATTTAATTGCAGATGAGGAAGTTGTTGTAACAATCTCACATGCTGGTTACATCAAACGTACAAACCTAGCAGAATACAAAGTTCAAAACAGAGGTGGAATGGGATCGAAAGGTTCTGCAACACGTGACCAAGATTTCTTGGAACACTTATTTGTTGCGACCAACCACAACTACTTATTGATCTTTACCGAGAAAGGAAGATGTTTCTGGATGCGCGTTTACGAAATCCCAGAAGGAAATAAAACGTCGAAAGGAAGAGCGATTCAAAACTTGATCAATATTCCACAGGATGATAAAGTAAAAGCATATGTAAAAGTGCTTGACTTGACAGATAAAGATTACGTAGAAAACAATTTCATCGTGATGTGTACGAAACAAGGTGTGATCAAGAAAACATCTTTGGAAGCATATTCTCGCCCACGTTCAAATGGTATTAATGCCATCGGAATTCGCGAAAATGATGAATTGTTAGAAGCAAAATTAACAAATGGAACTAACGAAATTGTTTTAGCAACAAGTTCTGGACGCGCTATCCGATTCAACGAATCAACCGTTCGTCCAATGGGTAGAAATGCTTCCGGTGTACGTGGAGTAACCTTAACAAGTGACGAAGATTACGTAATTGGTATGATTTGCGTGGAAGATATCTTCTCAACTATCTTAGTTGTTTCAGAAAAAGGATACGGAAAACGTACCTTCTTGAACGATCCAGAAGACAAAGAACCAGTTTACCGCATCACAAACCGTGGTGGTAAAGGGGTGAAAACGTTAAACATTACGGATAAAACGGGTAAATTACTTTCGATTCAGAATGTCTTTGATGAAGATGATTTAATGATCATCACAAAATCGGGTGTTACAATTCGCATGCACGTAGATACAATCCGTACCATGGGAAGAGCAGCACAAGGTGTTCGTTTAATCAACTTGAAATCAACAGCGGCCATTGCAGCGATTGCACGTGTTCCAAGAACGGAAGATGAAGACGAAGAAATCGAAGTAATTGAAGCGGCAGATGTTCCATTGACGGATGCAACGGAGGAACTTGGCACAGAAATTGAAACAAGCGACGAAGATTAATTTTTAGACGTAATCAACTTATTAACTATGAAAAGAAACATCATCAAACTCTCTGCTGGAATTGCATTTACAGCTTTGACTTTCGGTTCATTTGCACAAAAGAAAAATGTGACCGATGCTATTATGACGTACAAAAAGTACAATCCAATGTCAAACGGCATCGAACCATCGAAAAAAACGGTTGAAGAAGCGCGTAAATTCATTGATTTGGCGGCTGTGAATCCAGAAACTGCGGAGGATTTCAAAATGCATTTATACCGTGCGGAGATTTACTATAGTTTAATCGAAGTTGCAACGATGGACGCTGCAAAGAATCCATTAGACGAAGCAAAAATGGATGAATATGAGGCGATTTCTAAAGCTTCTTTCACTAAAGTATTAAAAGACCCAAAGAAAACATATACTTCTGATGCTCAAACATTTATGTCTTATCGTTCAGATTTAATGTTTAACCAAGGAATCGAAGCATATAACGCTAAAAAATACGAGGAGTCGTTAAACGCATTTTTAGTTTCCTATTATTTACGAACGTTTATCTCTGAGGAATATAAAGATGCAGAAATCAATACTACGCTGAGTCTGAATAATCATGTAGATAAATTAATTGATTCTAAAGAGTTTGATAAAGCTGCCGAATCAGTACAAAGTGTATTGGAGGTTTTCCCAAACAATATTGATGCTTTAATTTCAATGGTGAACATTTACTTGCAAAAAGGTGATGTTTCCAATACGGAAATTTACATCAACAAAGCCTTGGCGATTGACGCGAAAAACAAACAGCTTTATTACATTTTAGGAACATCTTACATTGAATTAAAACAGAACGATAAAGCAGCTGAAGCATTGTCTAAAGCGATCGAAATTGATCCTGAATACAACGAAGCGTTATATCAATTGGGGGCGCATTATTACAACTGGGCAGCTGAAACACGCACCGCTGCAATGAATTTGGACATGAAAGATCCTAAAGTTAAGGACCTTGAGAAAAGAGCAAACGAATTATTTACTCTTGCCTTAATTCCATTGGAAAAATACATTGAGAAAAATCCGAATGAAAAATCAATCTTGGATATTTTATACAAAACAAACACGAAACTTGGGCGTATTGAAAAAGGTCAAGAGTATAAAAAACGCTTAGAAGCATTAAAACAACAATAGTCATTTTGTAATAAATAAAAGGAGGCTGCCCGATTTCGGGCAGTTTTTTTATGCCTAAAAAAATAGCAGTCATCGGTGGAGGTTTCTCCGGAACAATGGTAATCCGTCACTTAGTTGACCAAGGATTCACGGGAACTATCGACAGATTTATTCGCGGAGAATCCCAAACACTTGGACCCGCTTACCAAGAATCTTCGTCCTCACTCCTACTCAATGTCAGAAGTCAAAATATGAGTGCATTTCCAGATGCCCCATCTCATTTCCTTAGCTTCCTTCAAACAGATCATCCGAAACAATCCATGCCGAATGAATTTGTCCCAAGGTCCATCTTTGGAGATTACCTGACTAAAATCTGGAATGAGACACAAACACTAGCCCAACAAAGACAAATTCAGCTAAACATTTTCCGTGAATCACGTCCAAATTACGAACAATACGACGTCATTGTTTTAGCAACAGGAAATGAACTTCCACGCCTTCCGAAAGCACTTTCAATTCAGGCTAACTCCTCTACTTTTTACCAAGGAAATCCATGGAATATTGACTTCGAACGGATTGACCGCGAACTTCCTATCTTCATATTAGGAAACGGACTCACGATGATTGACACTGTTTTTAGTTTAAGAAAGGCTGGTTTCCAACAGAAAATTGTCGCCTTGTCAACTCATGGTTTCAATATGCTTGCTCATCCTGAAAATGAAGTTCTGATTGACCCAAAGGAACCACCGATAAATTCAGATCTTGTCTCGTTGTTCCATTTTTTCAATATTCATAGAAAAACACGTTCGAACACTCAATTCCTATTGTTTGTAGACTCCTTTCGCCCTCATTTTTCTTCGTGGTGGCAAGGTTTCTCACTGAAAGAGAAACAGACATTTCTGAACCGTTTTCGCCATATCTGGGGGACCATTCGTCACCGAATTCCAGAAAAGATTGCACGTACCATCAATGATGAACGGGAAAAAGGCCAATTAACAGTTTGTGCAGGAAAACTAGTATCTGTTGATTTAACGATTCGTGGTGGATCTATCCAATATTTCTCGGGAGAAGGAATGATTCAAGATGATTTCGCATGCCTCATTAATTGTACTGGCCCTGAAACTGCTATTACCCGCATGAACAATCCCGTCATCAAGGAACTTTATGAAAGAGGATGGATCACACCTGATATGGTCAATCAAGGAATTGAAATTGATCCAACAGCTCACACTGTTTTAGGAAAAGCACCACTGAAAATCTTTGCCTTGGGAAATCTTTGCAAAGGAACTTTATGGGAAAGTACAGCGATAGGAGAACTTCGAGCACAAGCAAAATTGATTGCAAAAGGCATTTTAGAAAGTAAATAATGGATTTATTTTCTTACATTTGACTCATGGAATTTATACATCCAGAACGCCTTTGGCTTCTTACTTTATTGCTGATTCCAATCATCATTCACCTTTTTCATTTTCGACGACAAAAGGTACTTTACTTTTCTTCTCTGAAATTTATTCGTTTCATTGAACAAGAAAACAAATCCACACAAAAATTACGTCACTTATTGGTCTTGATAAGCCGTTGTTTAGCGCTGATATTCATCGTTCTAGCTTTTTCACTTCCTATTATTCCCTTAAACCAAAATGGGAACAATGGCGGAAAAAATGTTTTAGCAATATACGTAGACAACTCCTTTTCAATGACTTCAATCGGTGAGGAAGGAGAACTTCTGTCCGAAGCACGTGAAATGGCCAAACGTATGTTGGACAAAGCACCCTTGGAGACACGCATTTTATTATTTACCAATAAAATGGACGGAATCGAACAGCGCTTGTTGACAAAAATGGAAGCTCTTTCTTACCTCGATAAAATCGAACCCACATCGATTCGCAGAAATTTAGACGATGTCATTTCTTGGCAAAAATCCTTTTTAGATATAGAAAATGCAGAAGTTGAACGCATCAAAACGCGTCAAATCGTACTCCTTTCTGACTTTCAAACGAGTACTTTTCAAACTAAGAATTTAAAAGAAGATAAAGAATCAAATTACTACGCATTTCAGTTGGTCCCTCAAGATCCCGGGAATTTATTCATCGATTCGGTTTGGTTTGCAACACCTGTTCACAAAGCAGGCGAACCAAATGAACTTTTTGTACGACTCAAAAACGATTCTAAATCAGAACGAGTAAACTTGGAACTAACGGCGAAAATTGGCACTCAAAATAGAGCCATGTTTTTAGATATTGCTTCGAATGAACAACGCACCACTAGCTTCCCATTTACGGAAAAAGAAACCGGATTTAAAACCGGAACTGTCAGTATCAGTGACAAGCAGCTGTATTGGGATGATGATTTTTACTTTGCTTACGAAGTGGCAAAAAGCGCTGAAGTATTGATCTTAAATAGCGAAAATGCAAATCCTAAAGTAGCACAAGTGTTTTCCGTTGAACCATTTTATCATACAGCGTCAATATCAAGTAACAATTATACCAAAGACTTATTAAAACAAAGCAATCTGGTTATCCTAAATGGACTAAATGAAATCCCATCTGGATTAAGTACCGATTTAAAAGAATTCCATGAAAAGGGAGGAACTGTTTTCGTGATTCCGGGAAATCAAATCAACCGGAATGACTATTCAGAATTGCTTTCTGGTTTAGAATTACCCACATTAGGCGAGGTTATGACCGAAGGGTTAAAATTGGATGATATTCGTTACAAGGATCCATTTTTCATCGGCGTTTTTGAGAAAGAAAACCAGGCACTAAACTTACCAAATGTTCGAAAAGCGTATAGTGTAAATTCATTAAGTGGATTTCAACTCTTAAACTTCCGAAGCGACTCACCCCTCTTCTTACGTTCAGGAACTAAATCATTTCTGTTAACAACCGCCCTACAAGATGATTTTGGAAATTTCACATCAAACGCACTCTTTCCTACGATATTATTGCGTGTAGGCGAATTTTCCTCTCAAAACTTCCCGCTTTTCGCAACAATTGGCGTAGATTCGAACATACCGATTCAACAAGAAGTAAGCAATGAACAACCCCTGAAACTAGTAAGTGGTAAAAATTCATTTATTCCAAGTACGCGCAAATCCGCAGGACAAACAAAAATTTCCATTGCAGGCATGGAGGCTATTGAGCGACTAAAAGCTGGCACGTATTATATTCAAAACGAGGATACTCTTGGACTCTTGGCTGTAAATTACGATCGAAAAGAATCCATTATGAAACAACAATCTTCCGATGAAATCGTAAATGGATTGGAAGAAAAAGGAATCAAAAACATTAAATTTAACGCAGTGAAAGACGGACAAAGTCTCGCTCAAATACAAATCGATAAACCAATCGAATATTGGCGAATCTTTTTGATTTTAGGACTTCTATTTGTTTTAACTGAAATGACATTAATTAAATTTTGGAAATGAAAATCCTGATTAAAAACGCAAAAATCCTTGATCAAACTTCTTCCCACTCTGGAAAAAGAATGGACATTCTTGTTGTCGACGGTCAAATATTGAAAATTGATAACAAAATTGAGGATGTAGATGCGATTCACATTGAATCAACAGATTTACATGTTTCCATGGGATGGGTAGATTTGAAAGCAGATTTTTGTGATCCAGGAATGGAACATAAAGAAACAATTCAGAGTGGACTTGATGCTGCTTCAATGGGCGGATATACCCATGTGCATGTCGTACCTGGAACACAACCTTGCATTGATGGCAAAACACAAATTGCTTATTTGTACCAAAAAGCAGAAGGACACAGCACGAACATCCATGCTCTTGGAGCTTTAACCAAAGGATTAAAAGGTGAAGAGTTAGCTGAACTTTACGACATGTATCAGATTGGCGCTAAAGTTTTCACAGATGACACAAATAGTGTTTCCGCTGGAATCATGTATCGCGCTTTACTTTACACGAAGAATTTTGGTGGAAAAGTATTGACATTTAGCCGAAATGAATCCCTTGCAGGAAAAGGACTTGTGAATGAAGGAGAAGCTTCTACTCGAACAGGATTGAAAGCGGATGCAAGCATCGCTGAAATCATTGAAATCGAACGAAACTTACGCTTATTGGAATACACAGATGGCACACTTCACTTAAGTGGACTATCATCAGCAGAAAGCGTACGTTTAGTAAAAGAAGCAAAAAAGCGTGGTTTAAATGTGACCGCGGATGTTCATGTGATGAATTTATGTTTCACAGAACAATCTATGTTGGACTTCGACTCACACATGAAAGTTCTACCCGTTTTACGCAAAGAATCAGATCGTTTGGCATTGTGGGCAGGATTAAACGATGGAACCATTGACACCGTTGTTACAGATCACCGTCCAGCGGATACAGAAGAAAAGGAACTTGAATTTGACTTGGCTAATTTCGGTGCACCACAACTTGAAACCTGTTTTGCAGCGTTAAATAGCATGAAAGAAGCTGACTTATTAACCATGATCACTGCGATAAGTCAACATAGTAGAGAAATTGCAGGAATACAATCAATCAGCATCGAAGAGGGCAATAAAGCAGACATCAGTATTTTTGATCCAAGTTTAGCATTTGAATGGTCATCTGAATCCAAACACCATCGATTCAGTCCATTCAAGAACCAAGAGATGAAAGGTAAAGTCCTTGGAATTATAAACGGCGCTCAAGCAAGCCTACAAATCGCATAAGGTGTCGAAGAAGTCTTTCATAAATCAGTTTTTCAAAGAAAACAAGATGGTCGGATCAATGATTCCGAGCTCGCGTTTTTTAGCTAAAAAAATGCTAAAAAACATTCCTTTTAATGAAGCGAAAGTCATCGTTGAGTTGGGACCGGGAACTGGAATTTTTACAGAAAAGATCATGAAACGATTAAATCCGGACACGCATTTAGTCGTGATCGAATTAAACGATGTTTTTTATAAAAATCTGAAAGAAAAAACAAAGCAAGAAAATTGCCACATTGTGCATGGTTCCGCAAATGATTTGGAGAAAATACTTTCAGGCCTAGGATTAGGCAAAGCGGATTGCGTTGTGTCGTCCCTCCCACTTTCAAATTTCCCAAAAGAATTACGTGTCAGCATTATGCAAACGGTTCTTCAATGTTTAATCCCTACCGGAACGTTTATTCAGTTCCAATACACACTGCAATCAAAAAAACACTTCAAAAGTTTATTTAATCAGGTATCAATCAGTTACGCTGCTTTCAACTTTCCACCTGCCTTCGTTTATTGCTGTTCGAATAGCTGATTTCTTTTGCGTATCTTTGCGCAAAATTTGAAGCATGTTAAGTGTAAATAACCTATCCCTCCAGTTCGGAAAACGTGTACTTTTCGACGAAGTAAATGTGAAATTTGTTAATGGCAACTGCTATGGTGTCATCGGGGCGAATGGAGCGGGTAAATCGACTTTCTTAAAGATATTAACAGGAGATCAAGATCCAACGACAGGACGCGTAGAGTTAGAGCCTGGAAAACGCATGGCCTTCTTGAAACAAAATCACTTTGAGTTTGACAAAGTTCAAGTTCTACAAACCGTAATTATGGGACATAAGCGCCTGTATGAAATCATGGTTGAGAAAGATGCATTGTATGCCAAAGAAGATTTTTCAGATGCGGACGGAATGAAAACCGCTGAATTAGAAGGTGAATTCGCTGACCTTGAAGGATGGAACGCAGAAACGGATGCGGCAACACTTTTGAGCAACCTTGGGATAGATGAATCGAAGCATTACCTCTTAATGGAAGATCTTTCCAACGATTTAAAAGTACGTGTACTATTGGCACAAGCGCTTTTTGGAAATCCTGATGTATTGATCCTCGATGAGCCAACGAATGACCTTGACTTAAAAACGATTTCTTGGTTGGAAGATTTCTTACTTGACTTTAGAAATACAGTGATTGTTGTATCACATGACCGTCACTTTTTGGATACCGTTTGTACCCATATTTGCGACATTGACTACAGCAAAATCAACATGTTTACCGGAAACTATTCATTCTGGTACCAATCTTCCCAGTTAGCAACGAGACAACGTTCTGACAAAAACAAAAAAGCGGAAGAAAAGAAAAAAGAACTATTGGACTTCATTGCACGCTTCTCTGCGAATGCATCGAAATCCAAACAAGCTACAAGCCGTCGTAAAATGCTCGACAATTTGGACTTAGAGGAAATACAGCCGTCATCAAGAAGGTATCCTGGAATCACCTTCCACCAAGACCGTGATGCAGGAAATCAAATTTTAAACATCGAACATTTATCGAAAACAGTTGATGGAAAAACCTTGTTTAAAGAAATAAATATTACGGTAAATAAAGGAGATAAAATTGCCTTTGTTTCCAAAGAATCAGTTGCGTTAACGGCATTCTTTGAAGTTTTGACAGGTAACATCAAAGCGGACACCGGAGAGTTTACTTTCGGAACAACCATTACGACAGCATACTTACCAAATGATAACCATCATTATTTTGATTCGAAGAATCCATTAATTGATTGGTTACGTCAATATGCTCAAACGGACGAGGAACGCGAAGAAGTGTATTTACGCACCTTCCTTGGACGTATGTTATTCACGGGTGAAGAAGCAATGAAACACGCCACCGTGTTGTCTGGAGGAGAAAAAGTGCGATGTATGTTATCCAAAATGATGTTAGCAAAAGCGAACTTATTATTGATGGATGAACCAACGAACCACTTGGACTTGGAATCCATTACGGCTTTGAATAACGCCATGAAAGAATTCCAAGGAACCTTGTTATTTACTTCCCATGACCACGAATTGGTGAACACAGTTGCTAATCGCATCATTGAAATTACGCCAAATGGCATCATCGATAAAATGATGACATTTGATGAATATTTGGCAGACGATAAAATCACACAACTACAGCAAGAACTATACGCGTAATGTCTACTCCGATTCAATACCGCATTTCCTGTTTGAACGCACAACAGCGTTACATTCAATTTTCGGTGATGTTTCCATGTCCAGAAGATCACATAAGCTTACATTTGGCTTCTTGGCGCCCTGGAAGGTATGAATTAGGAAACTTCGCGAAAAACATCAAAGGATTTCGCGTTTTTGATGATCAAAACAAAGTACTTTCTTTTGAAAAGTCAAACAAGGATACGTGGCAAATTCAAAGCACAAACACACAATTTATCCGTGTGGAATATGCTTATTATGCGAGTGAATTAAATGCTGGATCAACATTTTTGGATGACCAGCAGTTATATGTGAATCCTGTGAATTGTTTTCTTTTCACTGACGAAACACAAGGGTATGAAATTCATTTAGATATTCCATCAAACTGGGAAATTGCTTCCTCATTGAATTTTGAATCAAACTCCTGTATCGTTGAACACTTCGACAAACTAGCTGATAGTCCATTCATCTGTTCTGCAAAGCTTCAAAAGGAATCTTATGAAGTGAATGGATACCATTTTCATATTTGGTTTAACAATCAAAAGTTCATCCAATGGGAGAAGGTTCTTCATGATTTCGAGAAATTTACGCGTGCGCAAGTCGAAGATTTCACTGAATTTCCAGTCAAAGATTTTCATTTCTTGATTCAAACCTTACCATATGCAGCATACCACGGCGTAGAACACTTGGAAAGCACCGTGATTACACTTGGACCCAACTACGATGTTTTTGGTTACTTATACAAAGAATTACTCGGCGTTTCGTCGCATGAACTTTACCATGTGTGGAATGTAAAAAGTATTCGTCCAGCAGAAATGCTCCCTTACAATTTTAAAGAAGAAAACTACTCAGTTTCCGGATTTGTATATGAAGGGATTACCACCTATTTAGGTGATTTATATTTATTACGTAGTGGCGTTTTTAGCTTGGAACAGTATTTAGTGGAGCTTTCTAAACAACTTCAAAAGCACTTTGATAATCCTGCTCGTTTTAACTATTCTGTAGGTGAATCTTCTTTTGACACTTGGTTGGATGGTTATACACCTGGAGCTCCAGGACGCAAGGTTTCCATTTATACAGAAGGATGTTTACTTGCTTTTGTCACAGACATGAAAATTCGTGAAGCAACGAAAGATAAGAATGGCATTCAAGAGGTAATGAAACAACTCTATTTTAATTTCGCTGAAAAAGGAATTGGCTATACGTGGCAGGACTACCAACAAACACTGGAAAATGTCAGTGGCATTTCCTTCAAAGACTTTTTTGATCGATTCATATTCGGTAAAGAACCTTTTGAATCCATTTTAGTAGAAGCATGTACATTTTTTGGATTGGAAATCAATCAAATCCCTTCTACAAGTTATGCAGAAGCAAGATTGGGAATAAAAGTGCTGCCAAAAGGACCAGATGCACAAATTGTTTCCATTTATCCTGGATCCCCCGCTGACATTGGTGGACTAGCGCTGAACGACGAAATTATAGCGGTTGATAACATGCGCTTGCAAAATAACTTGGATCAATGGTTGTCATACGAGGAGGAAGGAATGAAAACCGTTTTGATCAATCGAGGTGGACGTCTCCTTGAGAAATCATTACCGGAAGTCAATCGTTTCTTTTACCAAACACACTCCATTAAGAAATTAGATTTCTTGGATAAGCATCAACGAAAAGCATTGAAATATTGGGCGAATTTGTCAATCGACTAGTTGCCGAAACGCATCCTTTGGAAAGTTTAAAAAACTCAATTTTTCGGTTGCACGGGTAACAGAAGTGTATAACCAGCGCAAATAATTTTTTGTCTTCATTTCTTCTGGAATAAACCCATAATCGATGTACACATGTTTCCATTGTCCACCTTGGGCTTTATGAACTGTCACTGCATGTGCATATTTCACTTGTAAGGCATTAAAATATGGAGACTTCATGATTTTCTGGTAGCGTTTGGATTTGATTTTCTCGTCAGAGAAATCTTTTTCAATGGCATAAAACAATTGACTCAACTTATCGCGCTTTAAATTGGGTGATTCCTCCGTCAAACTTGCTGTATGCACTATCACAGTAACACTTGGAACCTCGGGATAATCAACAAAAGACAAGTCGACATGAACAAATTCAAATCCGTATTGCTGTTCTACCTTTCGCACGCGTTCCACCTTTGCCAACTCACCATTTGCAATGAAACCCATCACAGAAATCGGATCCAACCAAAAATAATTGTTCTTGACAATCATCAACAAATCACCTCTTTCGAGGACATCCTCTCGGTAAAACAAGCGTTGACGAATTTCTTGATTCCATTGATTTGCGCGTTTATTCGAAAGTGTGAGCACGATGGTATCCTCCGCTCCTACTTGGTCATACGATTGTTCTATCCACTCTTGAAATTCACCACCTTCACAACGAAAGGTACTATGCTCATCAATTTCTGAAATAAAAGGCAATTCGTAATTTTCCTTTTCGCGGATGAATGTCGCATTCTTAAGAATGGCCGAATTTTCTTGCACACGCACAACTTCAGTCAATTGACTAGAAAAAACCCTTACTAATGGAAAAAAAGACTCAAACACTTCTTTATTCAAGGCAATGGATTCATCTTGTCCGACTGGCGGAAGCTGTCCAAGGTCACCAATAAAAACCAAATGACAATTCACGCCTTGAAATACGTAATTCATGAGATCCATTAGGACATTTGGACCTTCATATTCAGACTCATTACTAATCATTGAAGATTCATCGACAAAGAACAAAGTGTTTTTAAATAAATTTTTGGCCGGTGTTATCTTTGAATTGGTTAATTCGTTTCCTGAAAAGTAAATTTGCTTGTGAATCGTACTTGCCGGATGTTTCGCGAAATTGGAAAGTACTTTCGCTGCTCTACCGGTTGGAGCGAGCAATTTGAATCCTATTTTCTCCTGTTTCAAAGTTTTCACCAATGCAGAAACCAAACTCGATTTTCCTGTTCCTGCAAATCCTGACAACTGCCAAACTTTACGCCCATGATCATCCATGACGAAATCAAAAAAAGTATGCACAGCATCCGATTGATCCGAGGTAAACTCGAAACCAAAATTCGCTTGAACAGCCTTGAGGTATGTTTCTCTTCTTTGATCCATTTCAATGCAATAAACCGCCTGGATTTTTCCCTTGAGAAGGCGTGGGCATAAAGTTAAATATTGTAGCTTTGTAAAGCGTGATTTATCTTCCTTGTTTCAAAAAACATTCAAGGATTCAATAGTTCCGTGTGAAAAAACAGAAGGAGTATGAGTAATAAACTATTTCTTGATTTCCAAGCAGATGTTCTTCAGATCATCACGGAGGACTTGCATGGTGAATTGCATCATCAGCAACTTCCTTTCGACACAAGTCGACCATTTTCGATTGAAGAAGTAAAGGATCAAATTCGTCAAAAATTATCAGATTCTACGTTGCAACAAGTAACTTGGTTTGATGCGAATTTCACCTTAATTCCGATGTCCCTTTTCACAGAAAACGAACTTGAAACGTATTACCACTTAAACTTCGGTAAACGCGAAACTAGTCTAACAATTCAGTTTGAACACATTCACTCCTTACAACTTGTGGTTGTTTATACTGTTCCAACATGGATTTTAGAACTCGCACAAGGAGCCTTATTGCAAAAATCAGTTCGTAGCCATATTTCCTTTTTACTACAAAATCAATTTGATCAAAACACTTCTGACAGTATCTTTCTAGTATTGTTTGATCATACCTTTGTCCTTTCAGTGAAACAAAATGGAAAACTTCAACTTTGTCTTCCAACAGAATACCAATCAGCAACAGATGTCTTGTATTTTATTTTGTCAAATCATCAAAAAATGAACTTGCCCAAAATAAATTCACTTTCGGCATATGTCGTAAATAACCATTTCGATCAGGATGCATTCGAATCTCTTTGGAACCAATTCAAAGATTTCAACGATTTCAGCACCCATTTCTATTCTCAAGCAGCTTACCAAAAAACAATTTTGTGCGCATCATCCGTGGTTTCTTAAAAGGAAAGCGTTTCGCAACGCCTCCAAACTTTCCTTCTCGTCCAACTACCGACTTCGCGAAGGAAGGACTTTTCAATATCCTTGAAAACAGAGTAGATTTAGACGATATGGAAATCCTTGATTTATGTGCTGGCACTGGAAACATTTCTTTTGAATTTGTTTCTCGAGGAGCAAAACATGTCCTGTCAATTGACAGCCATCCCCGTTGTGTACAATACCTCAAAGGAAACATTCGAGAATTAGAGATTGAATCACAAATGCAAGTTTACAAGTCAGATTGTGTGATTTATTGCAAGAATGCACAAAACGTACAATACGATTTGATTTTCACTGACCCACCCTTCCATTTACATTTTCACGAGGAATTAATTCAGACCATTTTTGAGAAAAAGCTATTAAAAAAAGGTGGTTTACTGATTGTCGAGCATGGAAAACAAACAGATTTAACTTCTTCTCCATTTTTCAGCTTTTCTCGTAACTTTGGGAATGTTCACTTTAGTTTTTTAAGCGATGAAGCGTAGCGGATTATTTCCCGGATCATTTGATCCATTTACAAAAGGACACGAAGCGGTGGTTCTTAAGGCACTTGCGGTGTTCGACGAAATCATTATCGGAGTTGGAATCAATAGTAAAAAACAAGGTTATTTCACTCTAGAAAGCCGCATGGAGCACATTGCATCTTTATTCGTCAATTATCCAACGGTAAGCGTCTGTAAGTACCAAAAATTAACGGTTGACTTTTGCAAAGAAATTGGCGCAACACATATTGTTCGTGGGCTTCGGGACTCTAAAGATTTTGAGTACGAAAAAACCATTGGCCACATGAACCATGCCATTTCAGGTATAGAAACCGTATTTTTCTTGACAAGTCAAGAGCATAGTGCGATTAATTCATCCATCATTCGTGAAATGCATCAAAACCATGCAGACATTTCACCGTTTGTAACATCACCAAAGATTCTCGTTAACTAATTTCAATGAACGTGAATCGCTTATTCTTCTTTCTATTTATCTCTAGTGGGTTTTTGAACGTTATTCAAAGTCAAACTTTATTGCGTGGTATCTCTAACTGGAAAACAACCGAAATTCGAGCGTATAGCGTAACCGATTATATTTCAAATAAAGAAGTCGAAATTGGAAGAGCAAAAGTAGATACGAATTCCATTTTTGAATTTAAATTTACCAATACGGAGATTGAAAAAGTAATTTTAAGAGGCGCTAATTTCTACGCCTGGCTCTATATCCAACCTAAAATAACCTATTTCATTGAATTACCCGAACCTGATAAATTCATTAGTTCAATGGAAAGTAACAATGAAATAGAAATGTTGTTTTTTCGCTTAGACAGTTCGGATATCAATTATAAAATTCTTGGATTTGAAGCATGGATGGATGAAACGATTGCTGAAATCTATCAACTGAAAGATATTCATCCTGAACAGTTTATCGCAAAGGTTCGTTCCTTCAAAAAAGAAACATCCTTTCTTTACGACAAAATTGAATCACCGTTCTTTTTTAACTACGTGAAATACAGTGTTGGGTTGACTGTAGATAATTTCAATATAATTGGAGGACCAACAAAGCAAGATAAATTTGAATTCTATTTGACTGAAGACAGCATACATTACAAAAATCCTAAATTCATTGAATACGCTGAATTATACTATGAAAAGTACCTTTATCAACTAGACAAAGAAATTAGATTGAAAGCAGAAGACGCTTTGCGTCAAGGTTCTTTGAATCAGTTTACTTCCATATTGATGGAAGATCCGTTCATTCAATCCAAAAAACGCGCAGAATTTGTGACGCTAATCATGTGCAAAGAAGCCTTTTATCAAGGTTATTTGGCGCGCTCTCTGATTTTTGAGTTACTTGTTGCCATGACAAAAGAAAGTGATTGCTCTGAACATAAAATTATTGCAAACGAATTATTGAACCTCTTCAATCAAATGCAGGTTGGTATGAAAGCGCCAGATTATATTTTATCCGCTAGCAAACACTTCCATCAATACAAGGGTAAATGGATTTATCTTCACGTTTTCGACCCATCGAGCGAACGATGTATATCTGAACTTTCAGCTTTGAAAAAATTACAACTTAAATACGGAAACACCTTTCAATTTGTAAGTATCTATCCAAGCAAAGAAGTCTACACGAAATCAGAATTACGCACCTTGGATGCATTAACTTGGGATAAGTTTCCCATTGATCAAAATCATGAAATAATTAAAAATTTGCAGTTGACCACGTATCCAATGTACGTATTATTCGATCCAAACCTGCTTCTGTATGCTTCTCCAGCACTCAGTCCGACACCAAATGGTCGTTATGAAACCATCGAACGGTTTTTCAATGCAACAATAAGGCAGTAGTAATTACCTTCGATAAAATCCCCAAAATGCCCCCATCGCTCCGCCAAAAAGGTGTGCAAAATGTGAGATTTGAGTTTCCTTCAATGACGATAATATTTCGATTCCAAAATACAAAACCACGACTAGAATAAACGTGAATGGAATTTCACGGTTGCGAATATTCAAAAGCGTGGATAAAACAATGTACATAAAAACAAGTCCACTAAAACCAAGTAGTCCATTATCCCATAACAGGGTATGTAAAACTCCCGTGATGAAGGCAGTAATGACGCTCATTATAATAAAGCGCTTTGTGCCATATTTTAATTCAATGATGGGTCCTAAAATTAAAAGCAGGGACATATTTCCCAACAGATGTTCAATAGAGGAATGACCAAAAACATAGGTAATCAAACTCACGTACCACTCCCATTCACCAAATTGCGCCGCACCATTGAGCATGAAAATATGACTGAAAGTTGTTTTTGACATGGTCATAACAATGAAACTTCCTAAAACACACAGAAGTGATAAGTACAAAGTACCCTTTGATTGAAATGTAATTTTCATATTAATCGACTTTAGCACTTAATCCTTGATTCACCAATTTCAAACACATGGTTTGTACCTCATCCAAGGACCCCGTTTTAACCAAACATTTCCCATTTGTATGGACAATCCATGCACACTGCTCAGCTTGAACCATCTCATGATCACAAATCTTCATTAAACAGTAGATGACATGATCGAACGAATTCACATCATCATTGAACAAAATCAACCCGCGTTCTTCAATGATTTTTACTTTTCGTTTTACACGTTCTTTTGGTTCTACTACACTCATATTTTTACTCTTTTAATGTCCATTTAAATTGTTCTGACGCCTGTAAAATCAACTCTTCCTGTTCTTTATTTTCTGGATAAAAACGGAAGATCCAAATATCTTTTTCCTTTCTTGCATCGTAGCTTATTGATTGGCGCAATAACCAATCATAGCATTCACTACAACTTGGGTTTACAACAAATTCTTGTGTTGGAATTTTACTTTTGTTATCTCGCATGCGTTTCATGTCTGAGAGGTATAATTGTTGGTTTACCGATATGTTATCAAGTAAATATTTCTCTGAAATAATGCGGTTTTTATCTGCTTGATAGGTAAAGGTTCCAACTCGATTTAATTTTGCTAACTGAGCCAAGTAATTTTCATCAGTAACCTTTAACTCATATTGAACGACGGAATCTTTTTTAACAAGCGGCATTAATACTGGAATTTCTATCGTTTGAGCAACTTGACTAAGATTTTCTTCTGTTGAAGGTAGAACCTGACCTCGTTTCTTTGGAACAATTCCAGCAGCAAGCAATTTATTGGCTTCACCAATTGAAATGCGTTTCCCTCTGTAATATGCAACCACATATGCATCCGGAATTCCCTTCGCGACAACTTGGTTCTTTCGATCTCGAGCCTCGGCAAAACTTGTAAATTCACCGGAGGAATAACGAAATTGACCTTTTTCCGTCTTCGTTACCAATAATTCGTTCACACCTTTAATTGTTGGATTTATTAACGGTTTATTATAAACAGCCACTTGAACAGTAAAATATAAATCTTGGTTAGCCTCTGTGCTATTTGGATCAACTACCACTGTTGTAACCGGAGCTTGAACTTCTTGTTTGTTTTGTTGCAGTAATTGATTTAAGGCCAGTTGTAATTCTTCTTTCGACTGTTTTCGACAAAGTCCATTTGCCTCCATTGCCTTTCCTTGATTAAAAGTCATTCGTTTACCATCGCAATATGCCACAATAAATGCATCTGCATAACCAAGGCCTCGAATCATGGTTCTGGCTTCAAGCGCATCTTGAGAACCATTGAAATATCCAGCTAAGTAACAAGTCAATCCGTTTGTTAACATCTCACCAGAAACGGGGCCAAATTCACGGAATAATTGATTTGGAACTGGTTTTCTAAATGCACCTACTTGTACTCGGAAAATTAATCCTTCTGGCAATGGAACATTTATTGGGTGGGAAGGAAATACTTGATTCATGGTTGTCACAGTTTTCATAGCAAATGGAACAGATGGAACCACAGAAGTGCTGGATGAAACGTCAGATCCTGATATCATTGAGCTCGCTTGAATTCCATTTTGCATCATCCATTCAAAAGTAGCTTGTTCGTTGAATTCCATCAAACTGCCCTGCTTTTCCTGTATAATTCTCGTTCTCTTATCCGTGTCCAGAGTTATTTCGGCATGTCTTTTCGCAAGTTGTTCGATTTCACGAATAGAAATTTCATCCTCTTGTGTCAACAAAATTCGCATGCTATCTTCCATTTGAATTTTCGCTTTACCAAGTGAATCGAGGGATATCAAGTTTTGTTGATACTCTAATCGTTTATTCGCATAAATCACATAAGAAGGTTGTGCTTGTAATTCCGTTAAATTCGTCGGTGTTTCACTTGAAATAGGGAGTAGCGACTCTAAATTTTTCAACGTAGTCGCAGACTGCTCTACTTCAACGGTTTGATTAGACTTAAACGACTCCAACTGCGCTTTTAACACCTTTAATTTCTCTGGATTTTTTTCGCTTTGAAGCACTTGTTCCAAAGCCTGAATGTTTAAGCTATTTATCGCTATTTGACCTTGCTCATAAGACTGTTTCAACGCTAGTACACTTGGGTAACTTTTAGCAAGTAGTTCCAATGATTCTTCCACAGCAGCACGACGTTTTTCGAGCACCAATGTCGCCTCCAATTCTGCTTTTAAGACAGCCTTTTCTTTTGAACTTAAACTTTGTGAATCAACAAGGTCAATTTGTCGAATCGCATCTTCAATGGAAGCCATGCGCCTAGTTTCTTTTACTTGTTCCACTTTAATTGTTTCCGGGAACGATGTTACTTGATCGTTGTCCGATGATCGTTGTCCGTTATCCGATATCCGTTGGCCGTTTTCCGTTGGTGGTTGTGCGGTCTCCGTTGTTCGTTGTCCGTTGTCCGTTGTTGGTTGTACGGTCTCCGTTGTTGGTTGTCCGTTTTCCGTTGTTGGCTGTGTAGTTTCCGATGTTGGTTGTGCGGTTTCGGTTGTTGATTGGCCGTTTTCCGTTGTTCGTTGTGTGGTTTCCGTTGTTGGTTGTCCGTTGTCCGTTGTGGGTTGGCCGTTTTCCGTTGTTCGTTGTGCGGTTTCGGTTGTTGGTTGGCCGTTTTCCGTTGTTGGTTGGCCGTTTTCCGTTGTTCGTTGTGCGGTTTCGGTTGTTGGTTGACTGTTTTCCGTTGTTGGTTGTGCGGTTTCGGTTGTTGGTTGGCCGTTGTCCGATGTTGGTTGTCCGTTGTCCGTTGTTGGTTGGCCGTTTTCCGTTGTTCGTTGTGTGGTTTTCGTTGTTGGTTGGCCGTTGTCCGATTTTCGTTGGCCGTTTTCCGTTGTTGGCTGTGTAGTTTCCGATGTTGGTTGTGTGGTTTCCGATGTTGGTTGTGTGGTTTCCGATGTTGGTTGTGTGGTTTCCGATGTTCGTTGGCCGTTGTCCGATGTTGGTTGTCCGTTGTCCGTTGTTCGTTGGCCGTTTTCCGTTGTTCGTTGTGTGGTTTTCGTTGTTGGTTGGCCGTTGTCCGATGTTGGTTGTGCGATTTCGGTTGCAGGTTGGCCGTTGTCCGATGTTGTTTGTGCGGTTTCCGTTGTTGGTTGTCCGTTGTCCGATGTTGGTTGTGCGGTTTCCGTTGCAGGTTGGTCGTTGTTGGTTGTTGGTTGTACGGTTTCCGTTGTTCGTTGTGCAGTTTCCGTGGACATATCTTGGTTTGTAGCCAAAGTGGAATTGCTCAAAGTGTGATTTTGAATCTCTTCTTCTTGAGTTTTTATACGATTTTCTGCCAGTTGAATTTGTTCTTGTAACCATTCTTGATCCACTTCTGACATTGTGGAAACAACAGCTTTCAATTGATTGACATGAGTCGACTCACGTTGTTTTAATAGTTCAACACGCTTGAATGGGTCTTCGTTCGAAGCATTGATTTGAGCAATATCAGTAGCATACATTGGATCAATGGATGTCCATTTTTTCGCTTTTTCTTCTTGAATAGTCATTTGTTGCTGTTGCTCCAAACGCTGTTGGACAAATGCTGATTGATTCTCTTTTTCTTTGGCTAAATAAAATGAAATGTTAGCTGTTGGCATGGGCATTTTCTCGGAGGAAAGTAGGATTTTTTCTACATCCGATTCACGCTGTACATAACTAAGATTCGAGGATTTTGCTTGCGCATCCAACTGTTCGGACCAATTATTCAATTCATTTTTCAACTTCGAATTGAGTTGTTCTTTCTCCTGAATCTGTGCGTCTAAGGCTATTCTTTCCTTGCCTTTCGTGGTAGAAGCTTGTGTTCTTAATTCTCCAATCTGTTTCTCTAGCTGGATTTGATTTTCCTGCTGAACTTGAAATTGTGCGCGTTCTTCCTTTTGACTGCGTTCTTGTTCTTGGCTGTATGTGCGAATTACTGCCGCTAAATCTTCTCCCGCAACGGACAATTGACCTTTGATTAATTCTTTTTTGTCGCTCAACAAGTCCATAATCGCTTCGGAATTTTGTTGATACTGCAACAAGGCAATTTGTTTATTAATTTCTTCCAAACTTTTAAGCACTTCAATATTTGGAATTCCACGCTGCTGATTAGCAGTCAACCAATCTTGTAAAAACTGAACATCTTTTAATTCTGAATCAAGTTGTTGCTCTAATTGCTTAGATTCTTGCAGCCATTTCTCATTCATTTGAGGATCCAGCGTTTTACTACCTTTTACGATACGTAGGTCAAATGCTTCCATTTGTTGTTGCAAGGACTCTTGTTTTTCTTTTAACTGATCTACTAGGTAGTTTGTCAAACGGACTTGATTTTCCAAATTTACTTCGGCAGCCAATAGTGAATCGGATAATACAAGAATCAAACTAGCTGTATCTTTCGCTTCTACCCCCCACTCCATTTGCATTTTTTGTTGTGGACTTAATTCCACTTTACGGTTGAAGGAAGCTAAATTCACATCCAAATTCGCTGCTAAATTCATCTTTTGACTCAGCATTTGCATGGATTCCACTTGTTTTGATTTGATCCGATTAACAACTTGTATTTGTTCCTTGGAGTCCACCATGGAATAAATCAATTCTTGCTGTAATTCCATGTCTTCTTCGACAAAAGGAAGAATCAACTCTTCTTTAAATAATTGATTAGAACCTGTCACATTTATTTCCATCAAATAGGTTCCGGGTCCAGGCACTCCAACTAAATATGAACCATCAGCTTGACTTATAAATGGACCGAATCGTTCATTCGTCTCTGCGACAATCAATTCTAACTTAACAGTCGAATTTGATTGATCAATTTTATCGGACAAAACACCTGTGAAAAAATAAAGCTCTTTAGGAATTTCCGCAGCATTCACCAAATACGTTTGAACGGCCGATAATTTTCCATTTCGATTAGACGCAAAATTGGCGTTCCCATTGGATAAATCAGGAATGTAAAAATAATCGTCGTTTGGAGATGAAAATGGAAAATGTAAATTCTCAATATCAGAACTAATGTTTGTTTCCAGCGAGTAAACTGCCCGAAACAAATCAAATCCACCCATCGATTGATGTCCTTTTGAACTAAAGTACAAATACCCATTTTCCGCATCAAAAAATGGATATGACTCATCCAGAAGAGAATTCACTGGTCCTTGAATTTTCAAGGGTTTCCCCCATTCATTCTCCTCATTTTTTCGTTGAATGTAGACATCTAAATTCGTTGATTCTGGACCATAACTAGCAAAAACACGAAATTTCATTCCTCTTTTAAACGCATAAATCGGTTCATATTTCCGTTTTGCGTTCTCCTTCGGAAACACTTCACTCGCTTTATAAAAACTATAACTATCATCCAAAAATGTATAATGATCATAGAAAGCCTCTCCAAAGGGCTGTGACTTTTTAATTACTTGTAAAGTGCGCATATCTTTCATTCCAGCCATGGCAGACTGACAAGCAGCAATTTCACTTTGCACATTCAGTGAAAGTGACAATTTCGGATCCTTTTCTATTAATAAATTAAATTGTTGAATAGCCGTTTCAAAGTAGTACTGATGCTGGTAGATTTTACCCGAATAAAAGTAGGTCTCCAAAGGAAATTCAGCATCTTTTTTAGCTAGAATTAAATCGTAATACTTGCGGGCATTTTTAATATCCTCGGTATAATATATACACGTGGCATATTTGTAATTTAATTCAATGTTTTTTTGGTTTTGTGCTAGAAGCTGACGGTAATCTACTTTTGCACTTTCAAAATCCTTTTGATCAAATGCCGCATCTGCTCGTTTTTTAATGGCTGTTATGGATTGAGCATAACTTATCTGTACTGATAAGCACAGCAAAAAACAAACAAAAAGATACGGTATGGACTTTTGTTTCAACTAAGTATTTTAATTACTTGCTTACTTACGATTTCTTAGCGAAAAGGTTCATTTTGTTCTCTTCACCTTTCCACAAACGATCGATGTTCTTACGGTGTGCTAGTATGACCATTACTCCAAGAACAACGGTAAAAACAATCATAATGCGTGCATCTTCGTTAATCATGAAATAACTTATAAACGGAAAACAAAGTGCCGATATTATTGCCCCCAAAGAAACGAACCTAGAGCTTAAAAAAACGGCAAGAAAAATCGCCAAGCATACGATTGCTGCATATGGATTAATTCCAATGACAATTCCCAAAGATGTCGCTACGCCTTTTCCACCTCTAAAGTTGGCGAAAATCGGGAATACGTGTCCAACTACAGCACTAAAAGCCCCGCAAAGTTGAAGAATTAAAAATTCATCTTTATATCCTTCCAGTATGTCCGTAAAGAAATGAGGAAGGCTCGCGGCTAAAACACCTTTTGACACATCAATAAAAAGTACAAGCCATCCATAACGTTTTCCTAATACTCGAAACGTATTTGTCGCACCAGCATTTTTACTTCCATGCTCCCGAATATCGATGTTATGAAATGCTTTTCCCACCCATACCGCTGTCGGTATGGACCCTAATATATATCCAAGAAAAATGATAGTTAACAGTAGCATTGTTTATTTGTAAAGAAAATATCCCCTGAATTTTGAAAGTAAATTTTTAGCGGTAACATCATCCATGACATCAAATTTAAAATTTTTCGTTTTACGTTTATCCGGTTTGATCGCTAAAATTGCATCCGTAACGACTTTATCATTAGAAAACAATTGAAAATCACCATCCTTTTTGTCCATGGTGTAATGCATAAAGTATTTGGTATCATCCATTAAACTCAAATCCCACGTAAAACCTTGCGCTGTTTCATCTGAAAAAGATTGCACGTAAAACTGGTGCCATTCCACTTGTTTTAAAATTGGAATTCCATTCATACTGATTAATCCTACTTGATTATTCACTGAAATTAATCCTTTATCCACTTTTTTAGCACTTGCTTTCATTGCTCCATACGATTCTAAAATGATATCTGAGAGGATAAAAGACTGCTCCATAGATGAAGGCATCTTTCTCAATTTGTCCTCATCAAAATCCTTGAATACTTCCTGAGCATCCTTCATGGCATACCAATGAACAAACGTATTCTTAAGTCCTAAACTCGGTTTTTTGATGTCGACTTCTTTTGCACCTTCTTGAAGTTTTATTTTTGAAGCAATGTTTTCCATCACATTTGCTGCAATTGGCATCGTAACACGAGCATTTGCTGCAATTCGTGTTTTCTTTGTTTCTTGATCAAATTCAATTTTCCCGTAAAGGTCCATTTTAACATCACCGGTATTAATTCCTAATTCGATGTCTCCGAATCCTGTTACCTTACATGTATTCACATCAAGCGTAAGCATGCTACTCAATGTATCTAATTTATTTAAGCGATTTTTAGAAGCTATTTGGTATTCATTTAAGGTTTGACTGTATTGTAGGTAACCAAATGAATTAAACAAATTTGGATCACTAGTCCCTTCTGTTTTAGATAAGAAACTCGGGTAAATTCGCACACTATCCATTCGTTCCGATTGACGCCACAAGAAACCAGCCGCAAGGCGCTCACCCTTCGCATTTTTTGGTTCCGCTTTAATTGGGATTTGAATGTTCGTTGCTAAAACGGTATCCTCAAAGGTCATCCATGATTTATCATATTTACATGTATGATTTAAACGGGTTGATCCATTCAAAAACAATCCCTGATTGGAAGCACGCACAATGACACCACCATAGTAATCGAATTCCTTACTCAATTTAAACTGATCCTGTTCCTTCACTTCTCCCTGTGCAGTTGTTGTTAAATTCACAAACTTGATAGACTTCATTGGCAAAACAGTTAAGTTGCTATCTCTGTCGTAATACGGATAATTGGCTGTACCCTCATAATATTTCCGGGAAGAAATTTTCACTTTTGCATCCTTAAACGTATGGTATTTTGTAATGTAATTTGCTACAATCACCGCATTCATTAAAGAATCCATTGCAGCTGCTTTTCGGATGCGGACCCTTGAACTGTCGGGATAAATACGTGCATCTCCAACTTGGATGTAATCCACCGAATTACACAAAATCAATTGAGTTTTTAAATCGTATTTAGCACTTAGCGACTTAAACTGAAGTGTGTCTTGTTTTTCATCGGTTGAAAAGAAATTGTTTCTTGTCAGGTCAGCACCACTTTCAAAACTTGTTTCTCCCCCTTTGTTCTTTTGAAATTCTAAATTTTCCCCGTCCATGAACCAGGTAAATTTATCCATTTGACAATAGTAGCGATTAGCTGGGAACATGATTCGTTTTGTGCCATTTGAATTAAACTCACCAATTCTGGTTTTAAAACTGATGTTAGTTTTCATTTCATCTGATTGAATGGCCAATGGATTTTCTCCATATTGACTAAATCGGTTCCGAAGACTAAATGATGAATTTTCCGAGAGAATGTCCTCATTGGTAAAAAGGTATAGTTTGGAATTTAGTGTCGCTTCTTTAAATTCCATTGTACCATTTCCCGTCATTCCTTTTTTATCCAAGAGCAATGTTCCATTCATCAACACATTTTCCTTGAACATAATTATTGGATTTTCTCCGTAACTAGAAACCTTCATTAAGGCTTTTCGTGGCTGATACGAAATAAGTGCTTGTTCTGAATGAACATTTGGATATTTTACACCGGTGGACACTTCTTTGTTATCAAAAATGGCAAGTCCAATAGTGGAATCTGGCAGAAAAGTTAACTTTTTCGAAACTGAAATTGACTGCAAGAAATTGATGGTACCTGTCCCTTGCAATCCATTATTGGAAAGAACTATTTTATTTTGATACTTCGTATCTGTTTCATAAAAAGGATATCCTTCTTCAGGAGCTTGCGCAACAAATCCTAATGAATAATCATTCATAATTTTCAAGGACTCTTGAATTCTCGGGAAAATCCCAGCGGAATTCAAACTTCCTTCAAAACGTAAACTTGTCTCTGAAAAGTCATCCAAACTATCCAAATCGAATGGATTCACGGCATAATAAAAGCGTGTGCTGTCGTATGCTCCCTTTAGGATTTCTTTGGAACTATAATACACTTTTGATTCACCGATTGACTTCAAAATTGGATATTGGGCATTGTTTCCTTTTCTTCCTGATTTCGATTCAACGTCATCGATTAACAATTCACCTTTGATGTTTTTGAAGGAACTAAACATAAGTATGCGCTCCGTTCCATCGTCCTTTTTCAGTGGATTGACTCTCAAGGTCGCTTCCTCTGTGGATAACAAGTTTATTTTAAAAGCTTCATAGTCGAACTTGGAAAATTTCGTGAAAAACTCCATTTTTCCTGCAACTATATATCCGTGAAAACTCATATCACGATTTTTATACATCGTTACATACATGGAATCGGGATAAACATATGTTTGTTGCGCATCGGACAAAGCAACTTGATCCACTTGATTCAAACGCATTTCATTTCTATCTAATTGAATTGAAGCATATGCCGTAGTCGCTCTTTTAACCTTATTCTGTACATTCATTCGTTCGGCGATTTCCTTCAAATAAGGGTCCGCTGCAATCTGCTCCTTTGACTCTTGCATTGTTTGAGGTCGAAGATCAGATTGAATCTTGATGTTGTCGTAGTCGCTTTCTCCTGTACTCGCCTCTGCATATGAGATCAATTTTGGTGATACCCGAACTTTTTTAGAATCCGAATCCAAAAGTAAAAATCCAAAAGAAGCCATGTCCACCAAAAGTGGTTTGACCTGATCGATGGTCTTTTTCAGGGCGGATGCTACCTCGCCTTCACTAAATTCATATTTGTTGTTTTTTTTGACCAGCGATGCAATCAAGGAAAATGGATGAGTACTTCTTACACTCTGAAACTTTTGAAAAATGGCAACATCAAAATAATTCATGGATTGAAAACTTGCTACTTTTTGCTCCTGTGCAGTACCCACCTCGAAGGTATAATATGGATCTGGGGTTCCGAATTTCCAGTTTAAAACGGGAGCGTAGACATACAATTTAAAATAAGAATCTATAAATGGTAAATATTCATAGCCTTTCTTTACAGAATTAATACTGATCTCCTTGTTATTTTGATCCAAGGTAAAAAAGCACGATTGAATAATGAGAGAATCACCGGATTTGTAATTCATTTTTGCACGAGCGTTTCGAGCAATTACTTGTTGTGGATTCATTTCAAAATAAATAGAACTAATTTCGAATAACGGAATGTTCTGACGTTTGAAAATAATCATGGCTGGTTTTTCAACAGTACCACGTCCAATAAAGTCGGGGCCTTCTAACGTAAATCCACCGTCATAGTCCATCTGATCACGCAGGTTGGTAATTTTCAAGCGTTTTTCATAGGAATTAAACTGTGGAGCAGACTGTCCCTCACCTAAATCCAAGATTGTCATATCTTGCAATTTTCCTAAAATTGGCGTAGAGAAATAAGGCGTTGTTAATTCTACAGTATCAACTTTTAATTTAGCTGTGGAAAAATCACATTTATATCCGCGAAGGTTAGCAAATGTTTCCGTTTTAGAAAACTTTACTTTTTCCCATGTGACCATTCCCTTGGAACCTTGCCATTTGTTTTGAAGTACATCAAAATAACCACTCGTTCCATAGACAATAACGGAATCTTCTATTTTCCTATCCTCATTATATTTCAAACATTTCAAATCAATTCCAGTTGCCTTTAACCTTAAGGTTTTGCCTTCCTCCCAAGCAATTTGACCTTTGGAATAAGTCCAACGATACGACGGTTCTCTATAAAATGAATTATAACGGAAAAAGTTTGCGGAAAACTTCAGGAATTCCGTCAATTCTTCACCTGGATCTTTCGCGTAGTCATTGACGTAATTAAACCATGGATTCACCAATTCACCAGGGAATTTATTTTCTACTTGGTAAATACTTGCAATCATGTATTGATAAATCTCTGGATAAAGTGGTATTTCCTTTTGAGCATATTTATTACAATTTTCCACTAGACGAAGAAATTGGGTGTCATTTAGTAAACTTCCTTTTATTTTTTGTGGTAAGTCTTCTTTTAGAAATGTTACCGCTCCTTCATCCAAAACCAATTTTTGCCATTCTTTGACAAATTTATCTCGTTCCTTCGGAAAGGTTTGAGCAGTAACTTGCCCGATAAAAAGAATGAAAACAAAAAGAGAAAAAAGGAATTTCATCGGTTATTTTTTAAAGATTAAAACAGCCCAACCTTCACGTTCATGCTGAGCTATAAATGTTAAGTTTAAACCAGCTGCTAACGATTTTAATTCATCGGTATCTGAAACAAAGAATCCGCTTAAAAGTAAGTGAGCTCCTTCATTCATGCGATCTGAATAAATGGAGATTTGAGCTGTTAGTACGTTTTTATTGATATTCGCAAGTACAACATCAAATTTTTCGGACGGAATGACTTCCATTCCACCATGCAGCGATTGTATGTGATTACATGCATTTCTCAAAGCATTATCTGAACAATTTTCAGCCGACCATTCTTCAATATCAATTGCCACAATAGCTGTTGCCCCTCGTTTCTCTGCTAAAATTGCCAACACCCCAGTTCCGCTCCCCATGTCTAATACGCGTTTTGAATGGAAATTCATCTCCATCATCGATGCACACATTAAGTGGGTAGTTTGGTGATGTCCTGTTCCAAAAGACATTTTTGGTTCAAT
Organism: Crocinitomicaceae bacterium; assembly: GCA_044240055.1. Lineage (GTDB taxonomy): Bacteria > Bacteroidota > Bacteroidia > Flavobacteriales_D > Crocinitomicaceae > UBA952. The sequence goes on from JBIIAG010000001.1 coordinate 143,823, forward strand.
CATGATTTCAATTCCATCGAATGGTTCAAGTTTATGGAAAGGTGCCACAACGCGAATGTCATCACCAATAAAAACTGGTTCAAATTGCGATTCCCATTGAGCGTTCCAGTTTTGCTGTGGAATTAATTTCACTTCAAAGGATTCAATAACATGCTGTTCTATTTGAATTTCATGAAACAAATCCTGCAACTTTTCGCCGCTATATGCTGATTCTTGTATATATGCTTTAATTTTTGGGGATTCTTCTTGGAAACTTTCAAAATCCAAATCTGCCAAGTAAGCGATTAGGATATCATTCCAAGAATCAAAATCTGATAATTGAACGGTTAATTCGTAATAATTCATGTTAAATAGAACTTGCTAATTCAAGAAAAACAGATGCATTCAAGGATGCACCACCTATAAGCCCGCCATCTACATTTGGACAAGCAAAAATACTTTTGGCATTCGAAGCATTTACACTTCCACCATAAAGAATGGGAACCGCCTCTCCTAATTCACCAAAGAAATCAAACAAAATAGATCGAATATAGGCATGTACTTCAGTAATCTGTTCAACAGTAGCAGTCTGTCCAGTTCCAATTGCCCAAATCGGTTCATATGCGATCGTCACTAAACCTACATGATCAATTACGGCTTGTTCAAGCGCTATCGATAATTGATTGCGAATAAAAGACAAATGTGTACCCTTTTCACGTGTTTCCAAATCCTCACCACAACAAAGAATAAAGGGAAATGAATGTCGGCAACAAGCAACGACTTTTTCTTTTAGGAACTCATCTGTTTCATGGAAAATCATTCTTCGTTCGCTGTGTCCAATAAGCAATGATTTCACACCAACACTTTTCAATTGAGGGATCGAAATCTCCCCTGTATATGCACCGGAGTCTGAAGAAAAAGCGTTTTGGGCACCAACGTGTATGGTATTAGATTTGGCCAAGTCCGAACTAAAAAGACTCGGTGCATATAAACGAAATTCAGTTTTGGGATTTTCAGTGACTAAGCCATTAAATTGAAACATCCAATCCTGAGCTTCAGCTGCAGATAAATTCATTTTCCAATTTGCCGCAAGAATATATTTTCTCATGGTCGAAAATAGTAATAATTAGCGGAATCAAGCCCAAAACAAGCGGAAATAATACCTTAAACTATTTCTTTATTTTCTGTAATTGAAGTTTAAGATCAGACTTACTGAACTGATTTTTACCCTCTGTTCCTTCATAGAATTTCATGATGTTTCCATTCCACAAGTAACACACACCTGGAACGTTTTTCTCATTTCCAATCGCATTCCAAAATTCAATGATTTCTATCACTTTGTGAGGGTATGTTGCACCTGCAAACTTGAAGAAATTTGGAATTTCCTCTGGCGCTTCATCCATGAATAAAATCTGAATTTCAGGGAAATCAGGGTTAGCTTTACGCATTTCTGTTAATTCCTTTGCAGTGGCTTGACAGTGCTCACAAGAAGGAGCGAAAAAACAAAGAATCTTCTTTCCTTGATCGATGTTTGCATAGTACTTTGCAAATCCCGACTTCTTTGGCTTTGGTCCAATTGGCTTTTCCGGTGTATTAACCGTGTCTTTTAAATCAACAAGTACTTTACCACCCTCCACGGTTGGAGACGCGTCATTACCTTTTAATGATGTTGGAGCCGGAGCACTAATTGGAGATGCATCAATATCAGCTGGTTTTTTGAAAATCGGAATTAGCATAAACATTGCTAGAACACATGCAGTTACAATATTTGTCATGGCTAGGTAATTTGATTTTTTTGGTATCACTTCATCATGTTTCCAAAGAAGGAGCACAAGTAATCCGATGGAAAGAATATTTTTCATGATTGCTTGAAAAGGTGTCATCGGAAGTAAACTTCCAAAACAACCGCAATTCCCAACATTTCCTTTGGTCGCTATTTCAATCGATAAATGCACGCAAAAAACAGCCAACATCAAAATGATGGAAGGAATCACCCATTTTTTCAAATTAAATGGAAACAAGAGTAAAATTCCAAGTGCAAACTCAATCCCAATTAAACTGCGTGAAAAGTATTTTGCCAAAACTTCTGAAAACCCCATTGGGTATAATTGTTGCACTTCAAACGTTGAAATGGTTCCATACATAGAAGGATCTGGGAATATTTTCCCAAGCGCTGAGACGATAAATAATCCAGCGACAATAATTCGAATGGACCATGAGCTAATGGTTAATTTTTCTTTCATGTGGTGCGTTTTTTTTGTGAAATTAACAGAAGATTGAGTCTTTCCAGTGTAATTAACAGCCTTTTAACAAATCACTGCAAATGAATAAGGGCAAAGACGCTGTAATTCAACATGTCAAAATAATTTCCTTCTATTCCTTCAGATACGAGCGTCATACCTGCATTATCCTCAATTTGCTTGATGCGTAAAACCTTGGTTAGAATCAAATCAGTTAAAGAACTTACGCGCATCTCACGCCACGCCTCACCGTAATCGTGGTTCTTCTTTTCCATTAACTCAAATGCTTCCTTTTCGATGTTTTTATATGCTACCATTGCTTGTTCAACAGTCATATCATCGTTTATTTTCGCCTCATGCCTCACTTGGATAATGGCCATGATGCAATAGTTGACAATTGCCATAAATGCATCCTCGAAGGACTCGCCTACCTTATTTTCACCGGTTTCTTGAATGGTGCGAATGCGCTGCGCTTTGATGAAAATTTGGTCTGTAAGGGAACTTGGACGCAATATTCTCCATGAAGGTCCGTAATCAAGTGATTTTTTTTCAAAGATCTCTCGGCAAACATTCATTACATTTGTGTATTCTAGTGTCGTTTTCTCCATGTATTTTATATGACTTCAAACACCTCTTTTCGAATCAGTCGCTTTATTCAAATTAAAGGACAACTTTACGATTTCAGCAACCCAAAGATAATGGGAATTCTGAATATGACACCAGATTCATTCTATGAAAAAAGTCGAGTGACACTAAATTCCGACTTGATTTCAACGGTTTCTAAAATGATTGAAGCAGGTGCTGACATCATTGATATTGGCGCAAGTAGTACGCGTCCAGGAGCACAAACACCTAGCGCTCAAGAAGAATTAGACCGATTAAAAGATGTACTCCCTATTTTGCGCAGTTCATTTCAAGACACCTTACTTTCCATTGATACGTTTTACAGCGAGGTAGCCGAATTCGCGCTTCAAAACGGCGTAGATATTGTCAACGATATATCTGGCGGACAATTTGACCCTGAGTTATGGGCCACCATTGCGAAGTATCAAGCCACATATATTTTGACATATCATCGCGGAGAAAAATCCAATGAAAGTGTCTCTTATGTTAAGGATCATTTTATTCTAGATGTACTTCGTTATTTTTCTGAAAAAATGGCACAATTAGAGAAGTTAGGAATCCATAATGTCATCTTGGATCCAGGGTTTGGATTTGGAAAAACGACCGAGGAAAATTACCAACTTATTAAATCCTTCGACATGCTTCACATTTTTGAAAAACCCATACTCGTTGGGATTTCTAGAAAATCCATGATCCGTGAATTACTGCAGGTAGACACCGAAAATTCCTTGAATGGTTCAACCGTCCTTCATACACTTTTATATGCGAAAAATGCACACGTTTTTCGTGTTCACGATGTGAAAGAAATGAATGAAGTACGCACTTTGATGAAGGCTAGTCTTTAAATCTTTATGTAATTGAAACTTTTTTGCTTACTTTCGTATTATTGAATCAACTTTTCAAGCTATATGAAATCAATTTTCCTCTTTGCTGCCTTGTGTTTTACGCAACTTATTTTTGCTCAAGCACCAAGTGCAAACTTCACCATTTCGGATGAAGATTTAATCCTTTGTGAAGGCGACTGTATTTATGTAACCAACAATTCTACCGGTGGTGACTTAACATATGCGTGGTCATTTCAAGGAGCTACTCCAGCTACATATGCTGGACAAAACCCAGGTCCAATTTGCTTTCCTGTAACGAGTGGTTCCACACCATTTTCCATTACATTAGTAGCAACGAACCTATCAGGTGTAACGAGTACATTAACACAATTTGTAACTGTTAACACGACACCATTCATAAATCTTACTCTATCTGATACAACTGCAGGTGCGTATGTTGAAATCAATGATACAACAATTAATATGTATCAAAATGCTTACTTGTACTCTGAGGGTACTCCAGCAGGTGGTGATCTTTATTGGTATCCGAGTGGCGTTATTTCTGACAGTATCTTAGGTTGTTCTCCATGTATTGCAGGAGATTCTTTAACCGTTAATCCTTTCTTTACGACAAATTACGTTGCAACATATACATTAAATGGATGTTCAGTTTCGGATACGGTATTAGTAACGGTAAACTTTGCTTCTCAAGTAAAGGTTGTTCTTCCTAATTCTTTCTCTCCAAATGGTGATGGTGAAAATGATTTCTTCCGTGTTTTAACCAATGTAGATGAAGATCAAAACTTCACGAACAATACAAACAACGGATTTCAAGAAGGAGGAGCTATTGCCGAATTGGATTTAAGGGTTTATAACCGTTACGGTCAAATGGTTTTTAGAACGACAAATCCGCACGAAGGGTGGGACGGCACATTCAAAGGGAAACCTTTAAATCCTGCAACCTACACGTATATTTTAAACTTCAGAACCATTGATGGTCGATCAGATGATCGTTCAGGAAATGTAACATTATTTAGATAATCCCTATGAAAAGAATTATCCTTTTTTCGGCAGCTGCCTTGTGTTTTTTACAGGCAAATGGTCAACAAGATAAAAATATCAGTGCTTGGTATCAATCACAAGTATTGTATAATCCAGCAGCTGTTGCTACTGGTGCAGAGGACTACAGCTTTTTCACGAATTACCGTGCACAATGGTTAACGGTACCTGAAGCGGGAATGAGAACGAATACATTAAATGCAGAATTTAAAATTCGCGATGGTGTAATGGGAAGAAATAGCTTTGGTGTTGGTCTTGCAGCAATAAATGATCAAACAGGTGATGCAAGTTTTATGACAACAAGCGTTTCGATTCCGTTTAATTACACGGTAGCTCTTGATCGTAATAACAAGTTATCTGTCGGACTTTCTCCTGGTTTTTACATGCAAAGTGTAAATCGTGGCGCTCAAACATGGGAAAATGAATGGAATGGCATTGATTTCTTCAATTCGCCAAATACTGAATTAAGCTTAAACGGTTCATACGCAACCATTGATTTAGGAACCGGAGTATACTACCAACATACTACTAAAAACAAATCGACTTTCTACGCGGGTTATGCCCTGAATCACTTAACGCGTCAAAAAATCGCCTTTTCTTTTGGCGGTGACAAAATGTATACAAACATGGTTGTTCAAGCTGGTGCAGATCTTACCACAAAACGACGCGATTTTCATGTTCAACCGAGCATGATTTATTTCCGTACAGGACCATCTTACAATTTAACAGCAGGTGTTTCATTTGAGCATACAATCAAAGAAGGCTCTGAAATCACAAACATCAATCAAGCAAGCAACGTAACCTATGGTTTTTACTACAGACATAACGATGCCATTGTTGCAACCGCTGGAATGAAAATTAATGCAATTAAATTTGGTATAGCTTTAGACGCTAACTATTCAAAATTAAATCAAGCGACAAGTAGTGTAGGCGCAATCGAAGTTTACTTCAAGTCCCTACTCTACTACAAGAAAACGAATCATAGAAGAAAATTGAACTAATTAATATTAAACGAAAAAGTCCTGACCAGCAGTCAGGACTTTTTTTATCCAGAAATGCCGTTATATAAATTGCTGAATACATGGTCAGTGAATTAATCAACATAAACTGCATTTCCCAAAAAAAATGACTTCAATTCAAGATAAATAAAAAGTATAACAAGCTTTGAGAAAAAAGAATAAATTTATCCTATGAATGAACTCATCAATTCCATCTGCGCAAAAAAAAATCAATTTATCTGTCGAGACACGGGAGAAGAAATGATATTAATTCGATTAGAAAACAACGTCGCAGATTTCAATCAATACCTTACATTAAACGAAGTTGGTGCATTCATTTGGGAAAATATTGAACCAAACGATGATGAAGGAAGCTTAGTTGCAAAAATTTGCGCAGAATTTGACGCGGAACAGGACGAGGTTCGGGAAGATGTAAAGCAGTTTGTTTCAAAACTTCACCTTCATCTGCATTCCTAATGAAAAAAATAGGTTGCTTGGAAATCGCAGGATTTTAAATTTATGAGAATATTAAGGAATCAACAAAAATGGCGCACATTATTTACATCATTTACAGATTTATTAAAAAAATGACATGATAAGTCACCCGCTCTTGCCGCATTCTGCCGTAATGCTCTGTATCTCACTCTCGCTCTCTTTACTGCTCTGCTGTAACGCCACCAGTATGAACAATCACTATTTTCTTTCCAACGAATAATTCAATCTGCTTGGAGATATGTTCATTCAAAGCAAAAAACACCTTGCCCGTGTAAACCGGCTCAATGTGAAAGTCATTCATGCGGTGAAAGGCATCGATAAAAGACAAAAGTTCATCGCTTGTTTTTGCGTAACCACCATGGTGTTGATCGTCCCAAATGATGAGTTTTGATCTTAGCGTTTCAAACAAAGTATCGTCATTGAGTAAGTGCCGCATTTCGTTTAAGACATCGAAGCCTTTCAATACGGGAACGACAATCAACTTAGATTTCGGAGGTATTGATAACAATAAGCCCAAACTGGTCGTGGTTGTTCCTTGGGCTACCAGATAATAATCAAAGTCTTGATCCAATTCCGAGACGATTTCGGTACATCCTTGAATCCCTTGAAGGTTTGCACCACCTTCGGGAATGGACCAATATGTGGCTCCATCTATCTCAACAATTCCACTTTGGTGTTTTTGCGCTGTAAATTGACTGCGCGGTAAGAAATCCAATTTCATTCCCATTTCATGACATTGCTGTAAAATGGAATTCGAATGAACCGTCAACTCCTCTCCCCTTACCTTTCCATGCACCTCGATTCCTAATTCTTTTCCCGCCGCCGCACTTGCAATTAAGTGATTCGAATAAGCGCCACCATAGGTGATAATCCCCTGGCAATTGTTCGCTAACGCTTCGTGAATATTGAACTTTAACTTACGTATTTTATTACCTGATATGAACGAATGAATTAAATCGTCACGTTTCACGAACATTTGAAGCCCTGCTGTGTTACATGGTAAGTTTACAGGTTGTACTACACTTTTATGAGTCAATTCAGTAAACCAACTATCTAATTTAGAAACAAATGAGTTTGGATTTTTCTGGTTTTTCAAAAAGGTCAAATTTAGACGAAGAAGACTATTATGTCTCTCCTGAAGGTTATATTATTTTTACCGAAAAGTATCATTTAAAACGTGGTCATTGTTGCAAAAGTGGTTGTAAACATTGTCCTTATGGTTATGATTTTAAAACGGGCACGGTGAAGGGAGTTAAGAAGGATGGGGATTAATGTGCTAATGTGCTGGTCTTTCAATGTGCTAGTTTTTCAATGTGCTGATTTGCTCGTATTTCGAGAATGAACCTTGCGCGTAATTCAAAATCCATTAGCAAATTCACTCATAAGCTCATTAACCCATTAGCAAATTAGTAAATTAGTTCATTAGCAAATTAGTTCATTAGCACATTCCTTCATTAGTAAATTAGCAAATTAACTCATTACCCCTCACTTCGAATTCCTTTCTCTGGAAAACGTCCCTCGTACTGACTCAAAACACTTTTGATGTACTTAATATCATTTTCTACATCTCCTGTTGGATAAAACAAACTATGAAATCCTCCCGTTTTTGTTTTAAAGTCAATGTAACAAATATAAATAGGAACTCCAGCTTTTTGGGCAACATGGTAAAATCCTTTTTTCCAATTTGGATTGTAACTTCGGGTTCCTTCGGGCGAAAAAACAATGAACATGGATTCATTTTCCTGAAAATACTTTAAAGCAGTTTCTGTTAGGTTATTTTTCTTTTTTCGATCAACGGGAATGCCTCCAATTGCTTTTAAAAACCATCCCAATGGAGGAAAAAACAATTCCTTTTTTATAAGGTATCGACCCTGGACACCATATAAAATAAATGCCATTCTACCCAATACAAAATCCCAATTAGAGGTATGAGGTCCAACTGCAATAACACACTTTTTGATGTCACTTGGAACGTTTTGGTCAATCTTCCACCCGGTCAACCAAAAAATAAATCGTACGATAATCTTCATGTTCAAAGATAATCAATTCATCTTTCATTTATCTTTACAACTGAAATGAATCGTCTCAAGGAAATATTATATGTGCTCGGCTTAAGTTTTCTGTTCTTTGCAATAGTTCAACTTTCCCTTTCAGTCTCGAAAAAACCGAGTATGGAACAACGAATTCCTCTAATGAAGGAAGCTAGTTTCGAATTGAGTGCACACCCATTAAGCCTAATAAAAGAAGTTCTGTCTACCGAATTGTTTGAAGTAAAAAACCAAGTGTTTTTAAACCAAATTCATCAATTCCAGTCATCAAAAGGTTCAAAAAATGAACTAGAAGGAATAAATGTGGACCTTAACCAAGCCATGAGTTTACTTATAATAAATTCAAAGGAATTTAAAGGACCTTTGATTCACTTTTACTCTGAAAAAAGTTCAACAAAAAAAGACCTAGGGAAAAACTATGTTCAACTTGGAAATGATGTCTTTTACACTCCGGTTAAACCACTCACAAGCAAAGAAGCTACGTGGATTTTAAACCATGTAAAATGGACACGTAAATCAATCTCAAAAGGACAGTTCATTGTTCAACAACGACTAAACGGAGCAATATCCGAAGGAAAGATTCAATGGAATAAAAATGAACTTCACTATGTAACAAAAGAAATGAAAACCAATCAAACAGTGATTTTAAGTCCTCGTTTCTTTCATTACAGTAATCAATTCCCACATAAAATCCTTGAAGATATTCCGGCAGAAGCCAATATGCGATCAATGCTCGTTTCTTTGAATCATATTTCCTTCAATTACGAAGGTGGCAAATTAACAGAGAACCAACAATTTCCATTTGCACCATCTTTTGAAGCGTTGTTAACTTATAACTATCCAGCCGCAATGGAACGCGCCATTCAAACCATGAAGTCCGTATATGATTCATTGGATTGGAAGGAACAGACCGTTAAGATGGGAACACAAGATATTTTCTTTAAACGGACAAGTCCGAAGACACTTTACATTTGTTCCAATCGAAATAAGTTTTGTCCAAATGGGAATCCAAATTTAACGCGATGCAATACCGGCTTTCTGTGTAAAGGAGATTTAGGTAGATTAACAAGCATCAAAAACACCGGTTGGGCCGGACTGGTTTTAGACATGATTCCAGCATTTCGTGCAAGCAAAGAATTATTTGATGGAACGAAAAATATCAGCAGTACTAAAAATGGAATAGAGATTACTTTCAAACCAGGGAAAGCTGTACTTCATGAGTTACTCAAAACCCTCGTTGTTTATGGACAAGAATAGTTCTAGCCTTCTTCGAAACGATTAAAATCGTTTAAGTCTATATTTCATAAAAATAAAAAATCAACTTTCGTCGTAATGAATGAAACTTAAATTCATTAATTATGAAAACCTACCTTTTTTCATTTGAAAAGCTGGATGTTTGGAAAGATGCGCATGCATTGGTGCTTTTAACATTCACAGCAACAAAAAAATTTCCAACTTCAGAGCGTTTCGGACTCTCCAACTGGATGAAGCAATCCAGTATTGAAATTGTGAGTAACATTTCCTTGGGAAGTGGACCTGTTCCTAGAAAAGAACAAGTTGTGTATTATCAAAAGGCATATGCTGCCGGAATGGAATTATTAAACCATGCCTTGATTGCACGAGACTTGGGATACTTGTCTCCAGAACATTGCTTGGAGTTCAGAGTTCACCTTGAAATGGTCACAGGGAAAATCCATGCACTTCGTAAAAGTGTGGCTGCAAAAACGCTAGAAGCAGCGTAATTTGCTTTTCAGTTTTTTTGTTCTAAAAAAAAAGTCCCTGACACCTGTCAGGGACTTTTCTATTTTTTAATGCGTAAATTAACGCGTAAATAGCATTTCTCTGAATTTTGGCAATGGCCATAGCTCATCTTCTACCAATAATTCCAATTTATCTGCATGGTAACGAATCTCATCAAAATGTGATTTCACATGGTCACAATAAGCTAGCGCTTTTTCCTCCGCATGCTCTAGTTTGTTGGCTATTTTACGTTGCTCCAACATGGCATCTGATGCGGTTTTCATTTTATTCATGTGCATACTGATTTTCTCAATGATTTCAATTTGCGCTTTGGATGCAGCCTTACCTGCTTTATCACCTAAAATGCTCATCAATCCTTGAACGTTAGCAATCAATTTATTTTGATATTCAACTGCTGCAGGAATAAAGTTATTCTGAATCAAATCACCCATTAATCGAGATTCGATTTGAATCTTCAATACGTAGTTTTCGAATTCAATTTCACGACGTGCATCTAACTCGCGAGGAGAAAGAACACCCATTTCACTGAATAATTTCGCAACTTTTTTATCATGCCAAATTTGCAAAGCACGCGGTGTATCTTTCAAATTTGCCAAACCACGTTTTTCAGCTTCTTTTACCCACTCATCACCGTATCCATTTCCTTCGAAACGAATTTTCTTCGAGTTTTTGATCATGGACTGAAGTTCTTTTAAAATTGCTTCGTCTTTTCCTTCTCCTTTAGCAATTCGCGCATCAACAGCAATTTTAAAAACTCGTAGTTGTTTCGCCATGATGGTATTTAAAACAATCATTGCCGATCCACAGTTTGCAGCTGATCCAACCGCACGGAATTCGAATTTATTTCCCGTAAAGGCAAATGGGGATGTTCTATTACGATCGGTATTATCCAATAATATTTGAGGGATTTTACCAATGTTCAATTTTAACTCCGTTTTATCTTGCGGTGTCATTTTTCCAGCCTTGATGTTTTTCTCTAAATCATCTAATAATTGAGAAAGTTGACTTCCGATAAATACAGAAATGATTGCCGGCGGTGCTTCATTTGCTCCTAAACGGTGATCATTTCCTGCAGATGCAATCGCTGCACGCAACAATCCAGCATTCTCATGAATAGCCATGATGGTATTCACAAAGAATGTTAAGAACTGTAAATTTGATTTTGGATTTTTTCCAGGTGCCAATAAGTTCACACCTGTATTTGTGCTTAACGACCAATTGTTGTGTTTACCTGAACCGTTTACACCTGCAAATGGTTTTTCATGAAGCAAAACACGGAAATTATGTTTACGCGCGGTTTTCTCCATAATGTCCATTAACAATAAGTTATGGTCATTAGCTAAATTACATTCTTCAAAAATAGGAGCACATTCAAACTGATTTGGTGCCACTTCGTTATGACGCGTAGTTACAGGAATTCCCAATTTCAATGATTCCACTTCAAACTCGCGCATAAATGCGTTTACTCTTTCTGGAATGGATCCAAAATAATGATCTTCTAACTGCTGGCCTTTAGCCGGAGCATGTCCAAACAACGCTCGACCTGTTAACATGATATCTGGACGCGCATTAAACAATGCTGAGTCAATTAAAAAGTATTCTTGCTCCCAACCTAAGGTTGCGTTTACCTTATTGACATTTTTATCAAAGTACTGACAAACTTCCACCGCTGCTCCATCAATTGCATTTAATGCTTTTAATAAAGGCATTTTATAATCCAACGATTCACCCGTGTAAGAAATAAAAATTGTAGGTATACATAATGTTTTTCCGATAACAAATGCTGGAGAACTTGGGTCCCAAGCTGTATATCCACGAGCTTCAAACGTGTTGCGAATACCTCCATTTGGGAAAGACGATGCATCTGGCTCCTGTTGCACTAATAAATCACCGTCAAAACGCTCAATCGCTTTTCCTGGTCCAATTGGTTTAAAGAACGCATCGTGCTTCTCTGCTGTTGTACCAGTCAAAGGTTGAAACCAGTGCGTATAATGCGTAGCTCCTTTAGAAATAGCCCAATCTTTCATTGCTGAAGCCACTTGATCGGCATTCTTACGATCTAAACGAGTTCCGTTTTGTGCGGATTCCAACATCGATTTATAAGTCTCTGAAGGAAGGTATTCACGCATCACATCAATGTGAAATACATTTTGACCAAACAATTCTGACAGTTTCCCATCAAATTCAATGTGTTTTGGTTCTCTACTCAACACATCTTGATACGCATTTAATCTTTTAGTTGCCATTTTGGGTGTTTTTTTGACAAAGTTATATCTTTTCAGGGCAACTGATTCATATTTTTTGTTATTTTTATCGCTACACCCCTATTTTTTAGGGGGTGTTTTAATAATTATTGCTTTTTCCGTGAAATTTGACTCTGTTTTTTATGACTTTGGACAAAAAAATGCATTTTTGCAGTTATGACGAGAAGCGAATTGATCAATCGACTGAATAATTCATTGCCTGGTTTCCGGGCGCACGAACAATTTGCACCTTATCGCAAACAGTTTGAAAATCAATCCGAATCTATTCGAAAGAAGGCAGCTGTTGGCGTTCACCTCTATCTACAAAATGAAGAGTGGCATTTTCTTTTAATTGAGCGATCCACATATGACGGAAAACACAGTGCTCAAATGGCTTTTCCGGGAGGGAAGCCCGAATCTTCTGATTTACATTTGGAACATACAGCACGCAGGGAATCAGAGGAGGAACTTGCGATTCCATTTACTAGCGGAGAAAAAATAACGGAATTATCGATGGTTTGGATTCCTGTTTCTAGTTTTGAAGTGAGTCCTTTTGTCTTTATACATGATCAACGTCCACCTATTTCTAAAAACGAACGTGAAGTGGCGCAATACCATGAAATTAACTTGAACGATTTACTAAGGGAAGATTCCGTTTCGAAACAAACAATTCAGGTAACTACAGAAGTACACATGAAAGATGTTCCATGCTTTATACTGAATGAAAAAATCGTTTGGGGAGCAACCGCACTCATTCTCGCTGAATTGAAAATGCTTCTACTAACTGACTAAAAAACAAAAAGAGGAACAAATCTTGTTTGTTCCTCTTCCTGCTAAACCATGCTAAAACTATAAAACTAAAACTACAACTATGAACTGTAATTTGATACAAAGTTAAAGTCTTTTTTTAGATTAGCAATGAATTAATGTAAATTTTATATTAAATTTTTATCGCTCTTGTCATTTCTCGTTTTCCTGGTGGACCAGGAAGTGATTCCAATTGAAACCCAAGTGATTTTAAATTTCGTTTCATTTGTCCTTGCGCACAATACGTCACGAAGATTCCTCCTGGCTTTAATAACTCATTCATTTTATTCAGAACAGGCAACTCCCACATTTCAGCTTGTGCTCTTGGTCCAAAGGCGTCAAAATAAATTAAATCCACTTGCTCATCAATCTGTAGTTGATGGATATCTTGCTCAATTTTTCTCAAGTGGAAGTTTGGAGTAATTTCTTGATTAGTCCCCCACTCTGCCGACATGATTTTCGCATACAATTCAATCGCTGATTTTTCTTGAACATAATCCATTTCGCTCCAAATTTCTTCTGAAATTGGATGCAGTTCAACCCCAATATACTGAATCGTACGTTGATGATTTTGTGCCCATTCCGCGGTTAATAATGCGTTTAAACCGGTGCCAAAACCCATTTCGAATACGGAAATCGTTTTTTTATTTTGGCCAAGAAACGTTAATCCATGTTGAATAAAAACATGCATCGCTTCCTGAACAGCACCATGACTGGAATGATATGTTTCATCCAAATCAGGTAAATAGAGCGTATTTGATCCATCCGCTGTTTGACGTATTTCGATTTTTTTCATCTTATTTTTTACGGGCAATCATGAGTCCATCACGAATAGGAAGTAAAACTTCTTCTACCCGAATATCTTCATGAATGATGGCATTTAATCTCCGAAGCAATACTGTGTCCTTATCGTTTTTGTCTAAATCAGCAACTTTTCCAGACCAAAGCACATTATCTAAAATGATGTATCCACCCGCTTTTACGAAAGGCAAAACCATCTCATAATACTCAATGTAGTTCTGCTTATCTGCATCAATGAAAACGATGTCCCATTCTTCATTTAACGTTGGAATCACTTCCAAAGCTGGAGAAATTACATACCGAATTTGTTTCGAAAATGGTGATGCGTCAAAATACGACTGAACGCGTGATGCAAGTTCTTCGTTTACATCAATCGTTACCAACTTCCCATCTAAAGTTAATCCTTCTGCTAAACAGAGTGCTGAATAACCCGTGTATGTTCCGATTTCCAAAATTCGTTTTGGTTGAATCATTTTTGAAAACATACTTAATACTCGTCCCTGAAAATGACCGCTTAACATCCGCGGTTGTAAGACTTCTAAATGCGTCTCGCGATTAATGCGTTTTAATAAGTCATTTTCCTGTGCTGAATGATTGCAGCAATACTGATCTAATTCTTGTGCGATAAATTCCATGTGCTAGTATTCTTACTGCAAAAGTAATGGAATTTACTTCTTTCGTTTAATGGTGTGTTTAAGCTTCATTACAGCAAAGTTAAATTCTATAGATGTCTCCGTTTCATCCGTTTTTAAATCAGGAAGAATTAATTCATTTAAAAGTCCAGAACCCTTCTCAAGCAAATCATTCGTTACCTCACCAGTTTGATCATCAACACGCGATCGAATTAAATGCGTAAACTCTTTTAATTTAGCATATGTTTCAATGATCGCCAATGTTGTTTCAGTGGCACGTTCGCTTTTCAAAATCGTAGCCAACATGTATAATCCTTTCTCCGTAAAAGCTTTCACCTGATATTTCGTGTGTTTTCCTCTACTTAAATTCTTTAAGGTCGAAATTTTCGACCTTAAAGAATTTGATTCTTCTTCATCCAAAAACAAAACATATCCCTCAGGGAATTTCTCCGGATTATTGCGGTAGGCTTCGTTTACACGTTTCGTCTCAATTCCATAAAAGGAAGCAACATCTCGGTCTAATAGTACTTTTTGATTGCGAACAATTACTAACCTAGACTCAATTTGACTCAGTTCATTCATTTATTTCAGGGATTTCAGATGCATTGAATACCTCAATGGTGTAAATATTTCTCTTTTAGAACGCGATATGGCCATTTTCATTGCCTATAGTTCTCTCAAATTCCTAAATTTGCAAGCAAACAAAACGACACAATGAAGGTTTCCGAAATACGCCAACAATTTTTTGACTTTTTCGAAAGTAAAGGACATCAAATTGTTCCCTCCGCGCCAATGGTGGTAAAAAATGACCCTACTCTGATGTTTACCAATGCAGGAATGAATCAATTCAAAGATTTTTTCCTTGGACATCAACAAGCAAAACAAAAGCGCGTGGCAAATTCCCAAAAATGCTTACGTGTTTCAGGTAAACACAACGACCTTGAGGAAGTAGGGGTTGATACCTATCATCATACCATGTTTGAAATGCTTGGAAATTGGTCTTTCGGTGATTATTTCAAAGAAGAAGCCATTTCTTGGGCCTGGGAATTATTGACCTCTGTTTACAAGATTCCCGTGGACCGTTTGTATGTTACCGTATTTGAGGGAGATGAAAAAGATGGTGTACCAAGAGATTCAGAAAGTTTTGACATTTGGAAAAAATTCATCGCCGAAGACAGAATTATCCTAGCATCTAAAAAAGATAACTTCTGGGAAATGGGAGATACTGGACCCTGTGGCCCTTGTTCAGAGATTCATGTGGACTTAAGAAATGAAGACGATCGTCAAGCTGTTAACGGACTTACGTTAGTTAACAACGACCATCCGCAAGTGATTGAAATTTGGAACAACGTATTTATGCAGTTTAATCGCAAATCAGACGGAAGTTTGGAGTCACTACCATCCACTCACGTAGATACAGGGATGGGACTTGAGCGATTAGCAATGGCCCTTCAAGGAAAACAAAGCAACTACGATACAGATTTATTTCAAACCTTGATTCAATTTGTTTCAAAAGAGAGTGGCATTGCTTATGGTAAATCCGAGGAAACCGATATTGCCTTGCGTGTCATTGCCGATCACATTCGTGCGATTAGTTTTTCCATATCCGATGGACAATTGCCTTCTAACACTGGTGCCGGATACGTTATTCGTCGCATTTTGCGTCGCGCCGTTCGTTATGGTTATCAAACCCTAGGTATGAAAGAACCATTCTTGTGCAAATTATCTGGCGTTTTAGTTCAATTGATGGGACACCCTTATGAGGAATTAATCAAACAAAAAGATCTCATTGAAAAAGTTATCCGAGAAGAAGAACAAAGTTTCTTCAGAACCTTGGAGCAAGGAATCAAACGAATGGACGATTTAATGGCTTTGAGTAAAAAATCAAATTCCACTGTAATTTCTGGGGAAAACGTATTTGAGCTTTACGATACTTATGGATTTCCAGTTGATTTGACTTCGCTTATCGCACGTGAAAATGGATTCTTCATCGATGAAGATGGATTCCAAGCACAACTTCAAATTCAAAAAGACCGATCCAGAGCAGCATCTATTATTGAAACCGACGATTGGGTTCAAATTGGCACAGATATTCCAACTGTTTTCGTCGGTTATGACCAAAAGGAAGCTTCGGTTCACATTACGAAATACCGTAAAGTCAGTCAAAAAGGAAAACATTTCTTTCAACTCGTTTTAAATCAAACTCCTTTCTATCCAGAAGGCGGAGGTCAAGTCGGTGATAAAGGGATTTTGCGAAACGCAACAGAATCCATTCGAATTTTTGACACGAAAAAGGAAAATAACTTGATCATCCACTTAAGTGAACAACTCCCATCAAATTTAACGGATGAATTCCATGCAATTATTGACCTAGCAACGCATGAAGAATCCGCAAAAAACCACAGTGCAACACACCTATTACATCATGCATTGCAAACTGTTTTGGGGTCACATGTGGAACAGAAAGGATCTTTAGTTAATTCTTCCAATTTACGTTTTGACTTCTCTCATTTTTCAAAGGTTAGTGATGAAGAAATTTCACTTATTGAAGATCGCGTAAATTCTGCCATTGCTTCAAGTATCCAATTAGATGAGCGCAGGGCCATGGAAATCAACGAAGCAAAAGCTTTAGGAGCGATGGCTTTGTTTGGAGAGAAATACGGTGAACATGTTCGTGTTATTAAATTTGGTGACTCCGTAGAATTATGTGGAGGAATCCATGTTCCAGACACAGCGAAAATCGGACTCTTTAAAATCGTCTCTGAATCTGCCGTAGCAGCAGGAGTTAGAAGGATTGAAGCCATTACAGGGAAAGTTGCTGAAAACTATTTTAAAGAAAAAGCGGCCACATTGAGTCAAATTCAAATAGCCCTCAAAAACCCAAAGGATATTATTAAATCGGTCGAAGATTTAATGACAAAAAATCAACAATTACAGAAAGAAATCGATTTACTAATCCGTGAAAAAGCCGGACAGTTAAAATCACATCTAAAATCGCAAATTGTCAAAATTGGCAGTATTTCTTTCTTAGGAGGCATTGTTGAATTAGATGCAAATTCTGTGAAGGACATTTTATTTCAATTGAAAGGGGAAAACGATAATTTCCTTGCTATAATTGGCAATAAGGAGTCTGACAAATGTGGATTGAGTTTGATGATCGATGAAAAAATAGTTGAATCAAACAATTGGAATGCCGCGCAATGGATTCGCGAGGTGTCTACTCATATTCAAGGTGGTGGTGGTGGACAAGCGTTTTTCGCAACCGCAGGTGGAAAGCGCAGTGAGGGATTACAAACAGCTATCGACGAAATAAAAGCAAAAATTGCCTAACGCTAAAAAAGTATTGATCATTACGTATTACTGGCCTCCAAGTGGAGGCAGTGGTGTTCAACGTTGGTTACATTTTAGCCGTTATTTATCAAAATTAGGATGGGAACCCATTATCTATACCCCGGAAAACGCAGAAGCACCCATTGAAGACAATAGTCTTCTGGATCAATTCACCGAATCTGTTCATGTGATTAAATACCCAATTTGGGAACCCTTTGAAGCCTACAAAGCACTTACAGGGAAAAAAGGGAAAAAATTACAAACAGGATTCTTGAATGATGGAGGTAAGCAAGATAAAAAGTGGATTCAAAAATTCGCACTCTGGTTACGTGCCAACTTGTTTATTCCAGATGCTAAAAAGTTTTGGATCAAACCTTCTGTAAAACATTTAACTGATTTTTTACGTGATCATCCCGTTGATATCATCGTTTCAACCGGACCACCACATACAACGCACCTAATTGCACTCGGATTAAAACGGGCGATAGGGATTCCTTGGCTTGCCGATTTCAGAGACCCTTGGACAAACATCGACTGGTTTGATAAACTTCCAATGACGAAAAGTTCCATTCGAAAACACAAAAGACTAGAACAGGCAGTTTTGACCGAAGCTACAGGAATAACGTGTGTGAGTCGAACGTGGACGCAAGAATTTGAATTGTTAGGAAAGCGTTCAGTGAAACTTATCACAAATGGATTTGCACCGGATGATTTTAAGCAATTTCATAAAAAAGCTGATACAAGCTTTACTGTTTTACACACAGGATCGTTGAATGCGGATCGTAATCCGATTGTTTTTTGGTCCTTCCTGGGTGAAGAAATAAAACGCAATGAGGAATTAAAGAATACGCTCAAAATACAATTAGTTGGCGCCGTAGACTTTTCAGTCATTCAGTCAATTGAATCATACGGTTTGACTTCATACTTGGATCAACGTCCATTTATTCCACATGAAGAAGTCATTGAACTCATGTCCTCCTGCACTCTACTTCTACTTCCGCTTAACGATGTCAAAAATCAACAAGGAATCATTCCAGGGAAATTATTTGAGTACTTAGCTAGCAACCAAGCTATTTTAGCTATTGGACCAAAAACGGGTGATTCGGCTCAAATTCTGCAAGAACAAGCAAATACGCTGGTAATTGATTTTAATGAAAAACCTACTTGGAAAGTTATTCAAGAATTGACTGATGATTCCATTGATAGGTCAAGTACCTTATCCAAATACAGTCGACAAGAATTAGCCAACGAAATGAGTTCGTTTTTGAATCAACTTATTCAAGAATCCGCGAAATAACCTCGAGGATTCGTTCCGTCGCTTTGCCATCCCACAATGGAGGTATTTCACCTTTTTTGTAATTTCCTTTATGGATATCCTCAATTAAACCCAAAATCAATGCTTCATTAAATGGAACCAAGGTATTCGTTCCCAAATCTACCGTAATTGGTCTTTCCGTATTTTCTCGGAGTGTTAAACATGGAACTTGACGGTATGTACTTTCCTCTTGAATACCTCCGCTATCTGTTAGAATTAAATCCGCATGTTTTACTAAAGACTGAAAATCAAAATATCCGAGTGGATCCAACAAGTGTAAATTTCCATTTTCTAACCATTGTGAGACATGATCAGCAGCTTCAAAGTTTTTCCTTGTTCTTGGATGGATCGGAAACACAATGGTATACTTTTTACTCAATTCAGAAAATAAGCGGATAATTTTAGTTTGTCCTTCTGGAGAATCTACATTAGAGGGACGGTGAAGAGTGACCAAAATGAATGGTTTTTCTTCAATACCTAAGCTTTGACGAATGGTGCTTTTTAATATCTGTGGTTCAAAATGCACAAGTGTATCAATCATGGTATTTCCAACAAAGAATACCTCCCCCTGTTTTTTTTCTTCTTCTAGGTGATTCAGTCCGCTTTTTTCGGTAACGAAAAAGTAATCAGAAATTTCATCGGTTAAAAGTCGATTGATTTCTTCCGGCATCGAACGGTCATTTGATCGAAGTCCACTTTCCAAATGCGCCAATGGAATACCCATCTTATTCGCTACAAGTGCGGAAGCAAGCGTTGAGTTCACGTCTCCTGGAACAATCATTAAATCGGGCTTACCAATTTCCAAAATGAGTTCACTTAACTTACTCATCATGCTAGAAAATTGGTCCACAACGGAATGAGCAGAAGCGGAAAGCATATAATCCGGCTTTAATCCAAATTCTTCAAAAAACACTTCTGACATATTACGATCCCAATGTTGACCGGTATGCACAATCTCGACATTTAATTGAGGATGCTTTTTTACAAGTTCTTTAAACCGAGTTACTTTAATGAAATTCGGACGGGTACCGACGATTATGAGAATTTTCTTTGTCAAAATTGCTTACTTTTAGGTCAAAATTAACAAAATCACAGAATAACACGTGTTTCACAACTTGGCATATGAAAAACAGTGAAAATTGGAAAGAAACCAAATTTGTTTTCAAAAAAGGTAAATTGCGCGCAAATCACAATGAGAAATTCGTTTTTGTTTCTTCTCGTTTGACGGTAGACATTATTGCAAAACATTATCAGCAAAATGCACTTCCTTACTTTAAAGGTAGTTTACTTGATTTAGGATGTGGATCGGTTCCGTTTTATTCATTTTACAAAGATAAAGTGACACAAGTCACGTGTGCCGACTGGGAACAAAGTATGCATCAAAATTTATTTTTAGATGTTTTTTGTGACTTAAATGAATCTTTGCCGTTTGAGGCTGAAAGTTTTGATTCCGTGCTACTGTCTGATGTATTAGAACACATCAGAAAACCGGAACAACTGATTCAAGAAATACATCGCATATTAAAAAGGGATGGTGTTTTAATCATGAATGTTCCTTATTACTATTGTTTACATGAAGAACCACATGATTACTTCCGGTATACCGAATTTGCATTAAAATCAATGACAGCTGATGCCGGACTCGAGATGGAATTGTTGCAAAGAACTGGTGGTACTCTTGAAATAATGACCGATTTATTCGCGAAAAACATCCGACCAATTCCTCTTATTGGGAAACCTTTGTGTCAATTCTCACAATTCCTGACTTGGCAACTTTTAAAAATCAAACCAATTTATAAATTAGCACAGAAAACAGCCGTTAAATATCCTTTTGGATACTTTATAGTAGCAAAAAAACCTTTCTAAATTAACCGTTTGTTTTTTACAAACTTTAACGAAAAAAATTGCACTGTTAGGAAGTAGTGGTTGAGCTTATTTTCAAATAAGGCTATACACCGTATTGTTTAAAAACATCCTTCATTTTGTTCAAGCGATGAATAGGTAGGAAATACTTTTCAATTCGCGCCCTTGCCTTCAAACTTGCTTGAATAAAATCTTGCTCCATGAGCAACTGAATACTGCGTTCCAAATAAGCTACATTTTTTTTACTTAGAACCACTCCTGTGTCTCCTATCAATTCTGGAATACCAGAGACATTACTCCCAATTGGCACACATCCACAAGCCATGGCTTCACCAAGTGCATTTGGAAAACCTTCCATGACTGAAAGTTGTAAATAATACCTGTGTTGTTGTAAATACCCAATCAATACATGAATCGGAGAAAATGGCACCAATTGAACATTCTTTGGGACTTCTTTACTATTTGCCTCCCATCCAATAATTGTAAAGTTCCAAGCTGGATTTCTCGCCGCCAATTCTAAAATTAAGTCAAAACCTTTTCTAAAAAAACAATATGGATCTTTTAAATTCCCAATAGTAATGAAGCTATTTTCCTGTCTTGAATTGGATTGATTGAAAGCAAACAAGGAGGTGTCAAAACCGTAAGGAATAACCGTATAAGGAATGTGTTTCGTTTTAGGGGCAAAAAAATGAAAGCCTTGTGCAGGTGCACCTCCTTCATAATAATTGTAATCCTGATAAACAAGTCCTTGTGCGACTGGCATAATGTGTGTCGCATAGCGCAACGATGTTTTGGTCGCCCAACCGAGTATTTTTTTGGTATAATTACCGTAGCGGAAATCCATGAATTTCGAACCATCATTACCCGCAACTATGACAAATACTTTTTTGCCAACTAATCGTCCGTAGATTACAGGAATTAACGATGCATAACCTGCAAAATGACAAACAAAAAAAGCTCCCTTCGCTTTGAAAATCAAAAAAAACAACTGTTTCAAAAATTCAAAAGGTACTTGCCATTTGATTTTTAATGAAAACTCATAAGGTTGCACATGATAATCATTAGACAACAACTCTAAATCACGAAGTATAAAAGTAGACGCATGTGGGTAAAAATATGTAAGTGTCGGTTTTCTGGCTTGCATCCTACTTGGTTGTTTACTAGTTTTGCTCAAATTTAATAACTTTGAGCTTTTAAGTCCACATGTCTTTACTTTATCGCATCATTTATATTTCTTGGGTTAATGCCCTTCTCAGGCCGTTCACAAAGTTGTTTTATTTAATATCCGGTAAAGAACTCATGTCTGTAAGTGGGTATATTCGTTTTTCCATTGATTCAAACGTATTTTATTTACATACCAATCAAACATGTTACGTTACAAAAAACATGTTTTATAATGGTTTAGATGCATATGAATACAATTGGTTATTTTTGAATTTAGCAGAAAATGCGCGGTGTTTTCTTGATGTTGGCGCGAACATTGGACTTTATTCCGTGATGGCTGCCAAAATCAATCCAACTATCGAAATCCATGCTTTTGAACCTGGAAAAGGCGCTGTTCATTTTTTAAGAAAAAACATTACACTAAACAGAATCAGTAATGTTCACATTTATGAACTTGCGATGAGCGATCAAGATGCTCAACTGGAATTTCATGAAGCATCCCATCCAAAGTTCCCTTGGTTATTACATAATTTGAATGGATCAAGTAGTTTACAAGATACACATGGTAGATTAAAAACGGAGATTTACAAAGTAGACGTTTGTAGATTAAGCACATTCCTCAAGCAAAATAACATTTTATCATTCGATTTAATAAAATTGGATACGGAACATAATGAACACCTTATTCTTGCAGACAGTAGTGGGATTTTCATGGAGAATAGACCCTTAATCATGATTGAAATTTACCCTGAAATTGCCCGTAATTGTCAAGAAACATTAACTACTTGGACGGATTACTATTATTATCAAGTGAGGCATCCAAAACTCCTTGAAATTTCACTTAACGATCTTGGTCTTGATCAAGAATATGCGAATTACTTACTTGTTCCCAAAGAAAAAAGGTCTTGGATTGAACATTTTATTTCGATAAAATAAACCCATTGAATTAATTCCTGTTCATAGTCAATCCTAGCAACATTTGTTCATGTAAATCTTTTTCTTAAACTATGCCTAAATGGAACATGTTCTGCCTGCACAGTAAGAATAAGTATTAGAAGTCTTTTATAAATCGTAATTAAGTATTACAATCGGCTACCTTAATGTAGACTAAAACGAAGGCCAGTAATAAGAGAAATTTCGCGGCATGATTCCCCCTAAAAAAATAGCACAAGATGTTTAAAAATGAAAAAAAAAACGAAAAAAGTTTGAATATTAAAAATTTTTGTATTTTTGACAAGTATTAATTAACCTTTTTAAACGTTTTAAAATGAAAAAAACAATTATTTTAGGAGCTTTTGCTTCATTAATGATGGTATCTTGTGCTAAAGATTACACTTGTAAATGTACAGTTACTGAATCAGTAACAGGAACTAGCGCATCTGCTGAGACTACAATCAATGGTAAGAAAAAAGATGTTAAAGCTGCTTGTGAGGCTGGAAATGCAACTCAAGGAACTGTTACTACAAAATGTGAGATTCAATAAATTGACCTCAGTATTATCTGAAGGGGGCATTGCCCCCTTTTTTTTTCATCAAAAACTTCGCTAAATGAATTTTTTCGAAACAATCTTCTTACAATCAGGGTTTTCCTGGACGGCTGCAAAATTAATTCCTTATTTAATGATGGCCATCCTTGGATTCACGCTAGTTTATACTTTTCATAGAAAAATCGAACACCGCATCAAAAAATGGGTCAGCATGACGCTTCTTTGTTTATTACCTTTTGGAATTTATTTTGCGTTTTGCCCGATTTATCAAGGTGACTTCGTTAATGTTCATTTTAAACCAAAAAAACTCGATAAATTCCCCTCACGACTGACCTTAAATATCGTTGTTTTACCGAGTTGTCCTTATTGTCATGAAACCATCAAACTCATGAACAATTTAAAGAAAAGCTATCCTAAACTAAACATACGCTATGTTGTGGTGGCAAAATCGAAACAAACAATGCAAGCATTTCGATCAAAATTAGATCCAAAGATTGGCGTAGAACTATCAAACAAACCTGATAATTGGATCATAATGGCACAAGGAGGTTTTCCTTGCATTATTTTAAGCAAGGACAAAAACATCATTCATGCATGGGAAAGCGGAAACTTCGGTGTTCGTGCAATCGATGATATACTCAATCGTTTAAACTAAGCTTCCTCGATTGGTATCACTTTGCGATTCATCCAAAATACACCGATGCATGCTAACAAAAGTAAACTTGATCCAGCAAAAGACAAGTTACTTCCTGTCTGAAATGCCTTTGGCTCAAATTTCCACTCAATTTGATGTGACCCCTTTGGTATAATAGCAGCACGTAAAATGTAGTTTGCTCGTATGGTTTGGATTTCTTTTCCATCCACATAACAGTTCCATCCTTCGGGATAGTAAATCTCACTAAACACGGCTAGTTGATCTGTCTTACTTTTACTTGTATACGACAGTTCGGTCGTTGCATATTTCGTTTGACGAATAGTTGCTGTTGAGTCAATCTTTATCCCTGAAGCAAGAGTTTTAAATTCCTGATGAACGATGGCTTGTTTTTTCGTGTCACAGTTTTTCAAAGAGCGTATTTCTTCATTCGCATTAGCAACCCATTTCACAGAATTAACGAACCACACCGGACCATTTGCATTCGTATTGCGTATGGCTTTAGAGGATGGATTTACTACGATGTATTTAGTGTTTAACATATTTATCACTGGATTTTTATCTGACACCGCCAAAGATTCAACAGAAATCGTATCAAAAATCTTTTGCGCCATTTCCTGAGTCATTTCCATTTGACTTGCATACTTTCTTAAAAGAACATTCTTTTCTGTACTTATCTCTTGGTTCAATTGTTGCATTTCATTCAAAATATTGAAATCAACTAATTCCTGATAGCGTTTTAACTTTGCCCCGTGGTAACCACCTATACTTTTATGAAAATAACTTGTCCCCGTTTCTGCAAATGGATTCGAGAAATTCAACACGCGGTAATCCGTATTCAAATTTAATGCACCGAATTTTGCATATACTGAATTCATTTCCTGATCTAACGCGTCTTTGTAATACTCATTTGTTGCCATTTTGGAAAAAATCGACTGTTCATCTTTGGAGTATGACTTCTCTCTTGCCAAGATACTCATGTCTGCCGCACTTGGCACGTAAGGTACAGATGCATCAGATGCAATTACATAACTCGACATCTGATCACCAGGCAATTCATTGTTTAAATACCGTTTATTGACTGAAATATTGTCTATTAACACCAACAATATCAAACCGCCAATAACAATAGATTTTGGCAACATGGAACGCGAAATCAACACGACAAGTCCTGCACCTAACATGATAAAGAGGATGGAACGTCCAATATCCGATTTATACAATTCTATTCGAACATCCTCTATGGCATTTTTTACACCGCTCAAGTAACTAATTTGACTTGGATCCTTTGTGTTTTTGGCCTGGTCCGTAAACATTTGAAGTTCGTTTTTCGTCAAGAAATCACCGGATAAAGACGGGGAAACATATAAAACTATCGCAACAAAAACGAGCGATGCACTTCCAATCAGCCAAGCTTTTTTATGTCCAATTAATCCTTCCTTTCGGAATAATTTATCCAAGAAGAGAACGGCTAAAGCTGGAATCATCACTTGTAATAGCGTCATGATCATTTTAGAATCACGAAACTTGTTATACATTGGGAATTTATGAATGAAAAAATCATTGATTCCTCCTGGGTCATTGGATGAAAGAAGCACCGCTAAAACACCAATAACAAAAAAAGGCCACTTCAAAGAATCTTTCAAAAAGATAAGTCCCATCAGGAAGAAAAACAACATCACTACTCCAAAGTAAAATGCCCCACCACTAAAACTTTGTCCGCCCCAGTAACTTGGGAAGGCCGGTTTCGATTGATCTGTATTTAATAAAATATCAGCATACTCATACAAATTAGGATCCGCATTGACAATTTCTACAGCTTTTTCATTGTTACCTAGTAAATCTGTTTTGCCACCTTTCGCATTCGGAGCAAGCAATGAAAGCCATTCTCCACCACCAAAATTATACTCCAAAATATAATTTTTATTCAAGCCATCTTTGGTCGACATTTTCGCTGATTGACCTTTCGGTTTAATCGTTAATTCAGATGTCCCTCTTGTTGTGTATTTACTGTACTCGAAGGTGGTCAACAAATTACTTGCGGATGCCATCAGCGTTAAAATTGAAACTACCGATAACGCGCCAATTGTCTTTCCTAAATAAAGCCATTCTTGTTTCAATCCTAATCGAATAACCTCCGCTATTGCCACAGCAACCAATAAAAATGTTAAATAATAGGTCATTTGTAAGTGATTCGCTGTTAAATTCAACCCGAAAAAGAGTCCAAAAACAGCCGCGCCAAGTAACCATTTTCCTCGGAAGGCAAGAATTAGTCCTCCTAAAGCTGGAGCCATATAAGCAATTGCATTCACCTTGGACATGTGTCCCGCACCAATGTAAAGAATATTTATCGTGGAAAATCCAAAAGCAATGGCACCGACCATCCCCAACCATGGATTCACGCGCAAACACAACGTTAAAATGTAAAAACCTAACATACTAATGAATAAAATCCCTACCGGTCTTGGCAAGCCGAGTTTTATTGCCTGATCAACGTATGTTAACCAATTGGCATTATGCTCAACTGCGATTTGATAACTGGGCATCCCTCCAAACATAGAATTTGTCCACAAGGGTAATTCACCATGGACAAACTTGTAATCGACAATTTCCTTCGACATTCCTTGAAACTGTCGGATATCACTTTGCTTCAAACTGTATCCATCAAATAAAGGTGAAAAAAACACACTTGACAAGACTAGAAATACAGCAACTGCAACTAAATGTGGTAAAATGGATTTTAATTTTGAGTTCATTTTATAATGTTATTTTTTGTGAAAGTAGCTAATTCTCTTAAAAGTTAGGGTTTTACATTGGCATATTTCTGCACATCCTTTGCATCAATCTCTTGATCACATAGGATAACTAATCGTTCTATAATGTTCCGTAATTCACGAATATTGCCTGTCCAATCGAGTTCCTTAAGTGCATTTAAAGCAGCATCATTTAACTTTTTACATGGAATTCCATGATCTTGACAGATGAGCTGAATGAAATGATTGGCTAAAAGCGGAATATCCATTCTTCGTTCATTCAAAGCAGGGACATGGATTAAAATTACGGCCAAACGGTGAAATAAATCTTCACGAAACCTTCCCTCCGCAATTTCTTTCCTTAAATCTTTATTAGTTGCAGCGACAACGCGGCAGTCAACCTTTACATCCTTTTCTCCGCCTACACGTTGGATGACATTTTCTTGAAGCGCTCTCAATACTTTAGCCTGTGCACTTAATGACATATCCCCTATTTCATCAAGAAACAAGGTTCCTCCACTAGCCAATTCGAATTTTCCTTTTTTGTCTTTTACGGCAGATGTAAACGCTCCTTTTTCGTGCCCAAAAAGTTCGCTTTCAATTAATTCAGTCGGAATAGCAGCACAATTCACTTCTATATACGACATTTTGGATCTATTCGACAACTCATGTAAAGAACGGGCAACGAGTTCTTTTCCGGTTCCATTTCCTCCTGTAATTAATACACGTGCATCAGAAGGGGCAACTTTTTCAATCATGGCTTTGATTTCCATAATTTCGGATGTTTCACCGATAATCGCACTCCCCTTCATTTTTTTAACCGTTGTTTTGAGGATTTTTGTTTCCTGAACCAAGTGGTTTCGGTCCTTTACATTTCTTAAAATCACCAGAATTCGATTAAGATCAAGTGGTTTTTCTATGAAATCGAAAGCACCCAATTTAATCGCTTGAACAGCAGTTTCAAGTGTTCCATGGCCACTAATCATGATGATGGGAACTTCGTTGCCTTCTGTTTGGATTTGTTGAAGTAATTCCATTCCATCTACGAGCGGCATTTTAATGTCACAAAAAATAACATCCAAAGAATTGGACCTAATTAATTCCAATCCATCCTTTCCATTTTCAGCCTCTAGAACTTGACAATTTTCGTACTCTAGAATTTCTTTTAATGCCCTTCGGATTGCCCGTTCATCATCTATAATGAGCACTTTCATAGTTTCTTTTTTATTTAACCGTTCGTTCCAACATCGGAACAAATTTAAAGGTGCCAAATTCTTCTTTAGAAAAAGAAGTTTCAGCTTGTTTAATGATCTTTAACATTTTCTGCTCCCTACCTTCCCCAACCGGAATCACCATGATTCCATTCACTTTCAATTGCTTTAACAATTCTTGCGGAATTTCTGGAGCACCACAAGTCACTAAAATCTTATCAAATGGTGCATTGAGTGGACTTCCTTTATATCCATCACCGAAAAATAGTTTTGGAGAATAATTTAAGTGATGAATCACATGCTTTGCAGCCAAATGCAATTCACTATGGCGTTCAATTGAGAAAACTTTTGATCCCAACTCACATAAAATAGATGTTTGAAACCCAGATCCCGTGCCTATTTCCAACACTTTATCGCCTTTTTGTATTTCCAATAACTCCGTTTGAAAAGCTACGGTATACGGATGTGAAATGGTTTGTCCTGCTCCAATTTGGAAGGCCATATTGGAATACGCCTGATCTTCAAAAGCAGTATCTAAGAAAAAATGACGAGGAACAACATCGAATGCATCCAAAATGCGTTGATCCTTAATTCCCATATCAGCAAGCGCTAGAATCAGCTGTTTGCGTTTTCCCTTGTGTTTAAATGTATCTTTTAAATGTTGCATTCGAAGCGTTATAATTGAATTCCAACTGGACAATGATCCGAACCAAAAACATCAGTGAGAATGTACGATTCTTTGACATTCGATATAAAAGATTCAGATACCAAAAAGTAATCAATCCGCCAACCGACATTTTTTTCTCGAGCACCTGCGCGGTAACTCCACCATGAATATTTCGCTTCATCAGGATTCAGCGCACGAAAGGTGTCAACCAATCCGTTTTCGACAAAATGATTCATTCCATCTATTTCTTCTTGCATGTATCCAGCTGCCTTATTGTAATTTTCTTTAGGACGAGCTAAATCGATTGACTGATGTGCCACATTAAAGTCGCCACAGACAATAACAGGTTTTATTGATTCTAATTTCTTTAAATAGGCAAGAAAGGCTGCATCCCAAGTTTGACGATATCCCAATCGAAGTAATTCACTCCCTGAATTTGGAACATAAACCGATATTACAAAATAGGAAGGGTATTCTGCACAAACTACACGTCCTTCCGAATCATGTTCTTCAACTCCAATGCCATACGTCACGTTTAACGGTTGTTCTTTTGTTAAAATTGCCGTCCCAGAATATCCTTTTCGTTCGGCAGAATTTGCAAAAACGTGATAAGCGTCCAAACCTGCACATGCATCCTGTACTTGTTCTGGTGTTGCTTTTGTTTCTTGCAAACAAATAACATCAGCATCGACTCGTTTCATGTCTGGAACGAAGGTTTTTCCGACTATCGCTCGGATTCCGTTCACATTGAAGGAAATAATTTTCATGGGGCGTAATATTAAAAATACATCGCAAAGCGAAGTTTCAAATTTAATCAGAATTTAAGCTGAAAAAACAAGAATTGATATGGCTCGAAGCCTTTTTTTTCAGATTTAAAAAAGCGGGACTCCGTTCCGATGTTCATTACATCATTCAAGACATAAATCACACCAAAACTTGAGGATGATAAATGACTTACTGAAAGTTGTAGCATTGAAGCATCATCAAAATACTCTATTCTACCAAACAACTTTGTTTTCTCGCTAAGCCCATACATTGCTTGGGCATTTATTTGCCACCAATTTCGGGAGAAATTCATTCCTTGAGTTCCAAAAAAAGCACAAGACTGAACTGTGATTTTTTTGAACGCATATTGGACATTCCATTCACTTAAAAAGCGTGTTTGTGATTCTTTTGCAAGGACAGGTAGTTCCCTCCCAATGTATGTCGACCAATTGAACTTCCAACGGTCTCGCTTAAATTCTAACAATGAACCAAAGGATGGTGAAAATTGAGAATAATCCATTTTCTGCCAACCGTTCATGGCAAACAAGGACAAATTCCAGTAACGGTTTAAATTTAATTGGTATTTAATTCCACTGATATAGTATGGAACATATTCTGGGGCCAAGCTCCTAGAGTAACTCAATTGATCAATGCTTTTAGGTGTTTCTTGTGTATATGGCGAACTAAAGACGCCCATAGCTAAACTTGATCGGCTCCATTTTCGCTGTACGTAAGCTTCATAAATCCATCTTTTGTACCATTTTTCATTCGCGTAATTCTGTTGCATATAACTACCCATAGCAGGAGAAAGGGCATATTTCCATTTGCTATTTTCCCAAGTTAGCTCCACTAAATTTAAGTTGATTTGAAAGGAATTAAGGTTAGATGAAGAGACCAAATAAGGCACCTTTCCCATTGGATTGGACTTGCCCAGTGTGGAATAACCATCTATCAGTCCATGCATTTGAAAATGCAACGTATCCTTGTTTTCTGCCCAAACAACGATGCTGCAAATTTGAAACAGCATAATTAGCCAACCTTTCATTTTATTTTAAAATTAAATCACCCGTTGAATAGCGGACTTTTTGAATACTAGATGGGACACCATAAGCCCAAATATCACCGGTATTGGATAATTCAGCTTTGATTTTCAGTTGATCAACCGACAAGAATGACTTTCCATTGGACGCATACATGACAGAAATTGAATCATCAACAAGCATGTTACGCGTGTCAAAGCAACCATTTCCGTCAAAATCAAGTCGAAGATAAGAGCAAGAACCTTTCAGAAATAAGTTCGCAAAACCATGTGGATTTTGAATGTTTATAGTATTTGCTAGAATGTTTAAACTCAAATCACCCGCTCCATCATTCATTAACACATCCAAGTGATTTGTATGAATGGCATCCACATTTGTTAAAAGTTCAGATCCCCAATAGGTCAGCGCAGACAAGGCTATAAAGTGAATCTTTAAAGTAACATCCCCATTTTTGTAGCGCAAATAAGGACATTTATTGTTGTTCCAAACCTCAAGTTTAGCATTCGTAATAGTCCAATCAATGAAATTCACCAAATTTTCACCTGATACAATTTCCAAAAAGTCCGCCGTATCTTGAATCAATTCAATTTTCATACCTTGATGTAATTCCATTTTATGAAATGATGGAAGTGGAATAATCTTGGTGATTTTATTTCCTGCTGTTTTCAAACACGACCTATTTTCCGCTTTTTTACAGGAGCTTACCTGAAAAAATAAAACGAATAGCAATAGTGACTTTACGGTGCTCATTTTTTCAGTTTAAGAAAATGATAGGACAAACCAAACTCTAAATAATCTGCTTTTGCATAATGTGTTTTTAATCCAAATACGGCACTGATGTTTTTCGTGAGGTAATACCTACAACCCAGACGAATGTACAATGGCCCATCTGCACGGTAAAGATCTCGAATGTAAAATCCAGCACCATAGACAAAATTAAAACGATCAAACGGAAGAATAAAAGAAGCTGAAATACCCAATTGAAGAATATCCAACTGCGTTTTACTTACCATTGGTTCGTAATTCATTAATGCTTGTTTAGAGAAGACATCTAAGTTCACTTCAACACCTGACTTTTGACTGCCGTAGCGTCGCAGCGATATTGATCCGGCATATACTGGGTACTTTTTTCCACCAATCGGCATGGTTTCTTTACTTGTAAAAATTCCATTAATACTCAATTGCCATTGTTGGTAGTTTAAGAAATTTTGTTTTGGATCCGGTTTGAGTCGATATGCGGCATCCTTCTCAAAATCCCCCTTGTGGGTAGATGAGGAATTGCCTTGAAAATAATGTTGAAATCCGAGGGACAGATAAGGTAAATTAATTCCCAAATTCGGGACTTTAAATGCACCATTACTGAAGTGCGTCATGTCCATTGATAAGGTAATTCCAGAATTTCTAAACCCAAACGTTTGTTTAAGCGCAAAACACATTAGTGCATTAAAATGTGAGCCAATAGCTACATTTTTTGGATTGGTTATCGGATCATACGGTTTGTTGGTATATCCTAATCCGGTGGCGAATTTCCAGTCCATTCGGTATTTCTTGTATTTGATGATTGGCAATTCAGCAAATCCGTAAACACCAACATAATGCCCCAAAATGTCATTATTTCCTACAGAACCTATGAATAGCGTTGAACCTACAACTGGTTGACGGTATGACTTCTGCCAAACTCGCTCACCGCTTAAACGCTTCAAATAACTCAATTCCGTTGCGACAGCTAATTGTTTTGGAACATGTGCCATTCCTGCATGATGAGCGGCTAAAAACCCGACTTTCTGACGGATTTCAAATCCTGATTGAGCAAAGGTGAATTTGCAAAATAGTATACAAATGTAAAAAAGTAGGCCGCTTTTTTTCATAATCCAAAATTAATGAATTCTTGGGTGACAGAATAACTTTAACTTTGCTTTATGGATTCTAGACTTGCAGCGTTCGAACGCTTATTAAACATCATGGACGATTTAAGGGAAAAATGTCCTTGGGATCAAAAACAAACCTTCGAAACGTTAAGAAATTTAACGATTGAGGAAACCTATGAATTAACAGATGCCATTACAAAAAATGACATGAATGAAATCAAAGGTGAAATAGGTGATTTGTTCTTGCACCTCGTTTTCTATTGCAAATTAGGTGATGAGCAAGGTCAATTTGATGTAACCAGTGTTTTGAATGCCATTTGTGAAAAGTTAATCTATCGACACCCACACATTTATGGTGATGTTACAGTTTCTGGCGAAGAGGAAGTCAAAGCGAATTGGGAAAAACTAAAACTTAAAGAAGGAAAAAAATCTGTTCTAGAAGGAGTTCCATCGTCGTTGCCGGCTTTGGTAAAAGCAACACGTATTCAAGAGAAAGCGAAAGGAATTGGCTTTGAATGGGAACATCGCCAAGATGTATGGAAAAAAGTGGAAGAGGAAATGCACGAGCTTCAAGTTGAAGTTGAGGCGAATTCAGAACATGTAGAAGAAGAATTTGGTGATGTTTTGTTTTCATTAGTCAATTACGCACGTTTTATTGGAATTTCACCTGAAAATGCATTAGCGCAGACAAATCAAAAGTTTATTCTTCGCTTTCAAATGATGGAAGAAATGATTAAAGAAGCAGAGATAGATATCCGAAACATGACCTTGAATGAATTGGACTCCTATTGGGATCAAGCCAAACTTAAATTAAAGAAACCATGAATCAACTAGAATTTCAACTATTAGAAACGGTTATTTTAATTGCATTAGCACTGTTAATTAAGATTTTAGCTACAAAATCAGTCAATCGATTCCTCGCTCATTTCGATTTTGATTTGAAGCGAAAACGCATAACTGTGCGCATCATCAATTTATTCCTGTGGATTTTTATTGCCATTGTTATGGCCGGGATTTGGAACATAAATAAAGAAGGATTGGTTGTTTTTATCACTTCGATTATTACTGTGATGGGTGTGGCATTCTTTGCACAATGGTCTATTTTATCGAATATTACAGCTAGTTTAATCCTCTTTTTTAATCACCCGATGAAAATTGGCGAAACAATACACATTTTAGATAAGGAATATGACATTGAAGGAGAGCTGACCGATATTAGTTTCTTCTTTATGTACATCAAAACGAAAGAAAATCATTTGGTAACTATTCCAACATCCGTAGTTTTAGCAAAAACGATAGTGCGCAAATAATCAAAGACGAATGGATAACTCAAGCTGTCCTCCTAAACCAAGTTCCACAATTTTTTTCAAGGTCGAAAAACGTACTTCTTTCATATCGTTTTCCAATTTTGAAATATAGGATTTAGTCGTACCTGCTTTTGTGGCTAATTGTTCTTGAGTCATCCCTTTCTCTAATCTTGCACTTTGTAACATCGCTCCTATTCGAAATTCTTGATAGCCTCGTTCTAAACTATCTCGATCTTCAGAACCTTTAGGGCCATAATGCTTGTCTTTGAACTGATCTAATGTCAGTACTTTACTTGTAGTTTTCATAGTCCTTTTTTAATTGAATGGCACGTTTGACTTCTTTACGTGGAAGTTTTTGAGTTTTCTTTTGAAATGCGTTGATGAGTACTACTAATTTACCTTCATCGAAAAAACAAAAAACGCGAAAAATATCACTGCCATTTTGAATGCGTATTTCATACAAACCATCTGTTCCGTGAATGTGCTTCAGGTATTGGGCTGGAATCACGGGTAACTCTTGTAGCAACTCTAGGGTCCAAATGATTTTCTCCTTTACTTTAGGCTTCTGCTGAACAAAAAAATCTTCAAAATACGATTCAAAAAAGAGGATATCTCTTAACTTCTCTCCCACTTTCTCCATACAAAAATACAATTAGTTTCACTTTAGTACAACTTTTCACGTATTTTTTTTTTATATATTTGATTTTTAGACCAAATAAATAACGCAGAAATGGGAATTTATTGTTCGGTGGTTTTAATTTAGGCAGGGAAACAGAGGAAATATTTTTCCACTGGTTGCGCCAAAGCAGAAATATTCAAATTATCCGAAGCTTTGGTTAAATCGATGATGTCTCCATTTTTCATTAGGAGGTTAATGTTCTGTTTATCTTGATTGTAGGCTTTGTTTGTTAAAATATCAGAATAAACAAAATAGTCAACCTCATCATTGGTTAATTGATACGTATCTAGGACTCTTTTACGCTCTGCAGCGATGCGCTCGTCACTAAATGGATCCTTTGAAATTACGATCTTGAACAACTTACGATTAACTAGTGATTTTGAAAGTTGTGAAAGAATGAGATCAGAATGCGATTGCCAAACCTTTATAGCGGACCAAATATCACAATCGTCTAACTGAGCAAAATTTCCCAGCACTTCTTTTCGTTGATGAAAGTCGTTTTCGGTAATGTCTTGTTTCATAAAAAAGGACAAAGCCGGACTCGCAAAAACAGCATCTCCATGTTTTGCTAAAAATTTGGCGCGACGCAATGCATGAATCAACATAAACTCTGCAGCAACCACTGTTTTATGAAGGTAAACCTGCCAATACATTAACCGTCGCGCAACAATGAACTTTTCAATGGAATAGATTCCTTTTTCCTCTAAAACCAATTGTCCTTCGCGTACGTTCAACATCTCTATCAACCGATCTGTCCCGATGATTCCTTCACTTACCCCTGAATAAAAACTATCACGGTTTAAATAATCAAGTCGGTCCATGTCGAGTTGACTCGAAACCAATTGATGTAAAAACGGTTTAGTGTACTTATTTTGGAAGATCAGTAAGGCCATATCTAACTGACCATCGAATTCCTTGGATAATTCTTCAATAAAGAAAGAGGAGATTTCTTCGTGACTAACTCCACAAACGATATCATACTCAAGCGCATGGCTAAATGGACCATGCCCGATGTCATGAAGTAAAATAGCCAAACAAACGGCGCGCTCCTCTTCGATGGTAATTTCGTGACCTTTGCGACGAATTGTTGAAACTGCCTGACTCATTAAGTGCATTGCTCCCAAAACGTGATGAAAACGCGTATGATTTGCACCAGGATACACAAGATGACTTAATCCCAATTGCATGATTCGACGAAGTCGCTGCATATGAGGATGTTCCAAAATATCGAAAATTATTTCGTCTGGAATTGTAATAAAACCATAGACTGGGTCGTTAATAATTTTCTTCTTGTTGTTTCGATGTTGATTCGGCTGCAATTGAGTACCTTTAATTAAATTCATTCAAAACTATTAAAAATAAGGCATATGCAAGGTAAAATTCTTTGGGCGGACGATGAAATCGAATTATTGAAACCACATATTTTGTTTTTAGAAGCAAAAGGATATAGTGTGGATCCGGTCACGAATGGACAGGATGCCATTGAGAAGGCGCTCCTTCATCCATATGACATTATTTTCTTGGATGAAAATATGCCGGGTTTAACAGGTCTTGAAACATTGTTTCAAATCAAAGAACAAAAACCTCTTGTTCCGATCGTAATGATTACAAAGAGTGAAGAAGAACACATCATGGAAGAAGCTATAGGAAGCAAGATTGCAGACTATTTGATCAAACCAGTGAATCCAAATCAAATTCTATTAAGCATTAAGAAAAATTTGGACTTATCTAAGTTAGTAAGTCAAAAGACCAATTCTAACTACCAACAAGAATTTCGTCAACTTGGAATGCAACTGATGGGTCGCATGGATGCAGAAGAATGGAAAGAATTCTATGCGAAACTTGTTTATTGGGAACTTGAACTAGACAATATTGAAGACTCTGGGATGCGTGAAATCTTCGACATGCAAAAGAAAGAAGCCAATAAATTATTTTGTGATTTCATTGAAGACAACTACCTCGACTGGGTAAATGGAACAGAGGACTCCCCTCAAATGATACACACGCTTGTCAAAGACAAAATAGCTCCATATATCGGAAAAGAAAAAACCGCTGTTCTAGTCATCGATAATTTAAGATTCGACCAATGGAAAATGATTGAACCCATTTTATCCCGTTATTTTTCAAAAGAAGAAGAAGAGATTGTATTTTCGATTCTCCCTACGGCAACGCATTATGCCCGAAATGCATTTTTTGCAGGATTACTTCCATCTGAAATCGAAAAACGATTCCCAACATTATGGAAAAATGAAGAAGATGAAGGAGGGAAAAATATGCACGAAAAAGAATTCCTTGACGCGCAATTAAAACGTTTAGGAAAAAACGTAAAATGGAGTTACAACAAAATAACAAATGTTGAAGCCGGAAAAAAACTGGGGGATTCTTTTCATACTTGGAAAGACAACGATGTAAATTTCATTGTGTACAATTTTGTCGACATGTTGTCACATGCACGAACAGAAATGGAAGTTATTCGAGAACTTGCTGATAACGAATCAGCCTACAGATCCATCACTGTTTCTTGGCTTGAGCACTCTCCTCTATTAGAAATTATTAAAAAAATAGCAGAAGCTGGAATTCGCCTGATTGTAACGACTGATCACGGAACCATTAAAGTGAATAAACCAGTTCGCATCGTTGGTGAAAGAAATACGAATTCAAATTTACGTTATAAAGCAGGACGCGGATTAACCTACGATGCAAAAGAAGTGTTTTCAGTGAAAAATCCAAGTGAAGCATTTCTGCCAAAACTTAAGTTATCAGCAGAATTTGTTTTTGCTAGAGAACAAGATTTCTTTGTCTATCCGAACAATTACAATCATTTTGTCAATTATTACGGTAATACGTTTCAACATGGTGGAATTTCATTGGAGGAAGTATTAATTCCTTACATCTCATTAAAGGCAAAATAATCTAACATTTTATCCTTCTTTAGAACAATTCAAAATAAGGGAATTCGTACCTTTGTACGAATATGAGCAACTTGGACAAAAAACCTTTCAATGTGCGCGAAATTCGTGAAGAGTTTCCTGCATTACGTCAACAAATTTATGGGAAGAATCTTATTTATTTTGACAACGGTGCTACCTCACAGAAACCGAAACTGGTTTTAGATGCCATTAATTTATTTTACTCTAAAGAAAACGCTAATATTCACCGCGGCGTTCATTACTTGAGTCAAAGAGCCACTACGGATTACGAGGCAGCAAGACAACGAATTCAACGTTACCTTGGCGCTCGAAAACCGGAAGAAATTATCTTTACTAAAGGAACGACAGACAGTATAAACTTAGTTGCCTATTCCTATGGTTCTACACTAGCTGCAGGGGATGAAATCCTCATCTCTGCGATGGAACACCATTCAAACATTGTTCCTTGGCAAATGTTATGCGAACGTCAAGGATGTGTATTAAAAGTTGTTCCAATTAACCAGCGGGGCGAACTAATCATGGAAGAATTTGATCAACTTCTATCGAAAAAAACCAAACTTGTCGCAATCACGCATATTTCTAACACACTTGGAACGATAAATCCAATAAAGGAAATCATTCAAAAAGCACACGCCGTTGGATCGAAAGTACTCATCGATGGTGCGCAAAGTATTCAACACATGTCCATTAATGTAAAAGAAATGGATTGTGACTTTTATGTTTTCTCAAGCCACAAAGTATTTGGCCCTACAGGAATTGGTGTTCTTTATGGAAAAGAAGATATTTTAGACCGAATGCCACCTTATCAAGGTGGAGGAGACATGATTGCTCGTGTTACGTTTGAACGAACAACATACAACGAACTACCTTTTAAGTTTGAAGCCGGGACACCACACATTGCGGGCGGAATTTGTCTAGGCACAGCGTTTGAATACTTGGAGTCTATTGACATGGAAGCTGCAGAGCGTCATGAAAGAGAATTAGCGAAGTATGCAGAAGACATGTTGGATACGTTTGAAGGTTTACAAATAATTGGTGAGGCAAAAAATAAAACTTCCGTTGTTTCTTTTTCAGTGAAAGGAATTCACCCATTCGACATTGGTACGTTACTTGACAAACAAGGGATTGCCGTACGAACCGGACATCATTGTACGCAGCCACTCATGGATTTTTATGGTATTCCCGGAACAGTTCGTGCCTCTTTTGCGTTTTATAACACGAAAGAAGAAATTGATACGTTTGTTACCGCTGTTGAACGCAGTTTAAGCATGTTGAAATAAGATGAACTTAAGAGAAAAACAAGAAGAAATCATTCAAGAATTCGAAATTTTCGACGATTGGATGGAAAAATATGAATATATCATTGATTTAGGTAAAGACTTACCTCAAATCCTTGAAGTGAATAAAACAGAGGATCGACTCATCGAAGGCTGTCAGTCTCGTGTGTGGCTAGATTCGAATTACAGCGATGGAAAAATGCATTTTTCAGCAGATTCAGACGCTATTATTACCAAAGGAATCATTGGACTTTTGATCCGAGTTTTAGACGGTGAAGAACCAAAAGACATTGCAACAGCAGATTTGTTTTTCATTTCTCAAATTGGATTACAAGAGCACCTTTCTCCAACCCGTGCCAATGGATTACTTGGCATGGTCAAACGATTAAAATTAGAAGCAATTAAACATATTTCAGCATCATGAATGATTTAGAAGACCGCATTGTGTCAATGATGAAAACGATCTACGATCCAGAAATACCAGTAGATATTTTTGAATTGGGATTGATTTATGAAGTGAAAATCGAAGCAGACAACCACGTTTTCATTGACATGACCTTAACTTCACCCAATTGTCCTGTTGCGGAAAGCTTACCAAAAGAAGTTGAAGACAAAGTAGCTTCCGTTGATGGTGTGTCTTCTGCTAAAGTGAACATTGTTTTTGATCCACCATGGGACAAAGACATGATGAGCGAGGAAGCGAAATTAGAACTAGGATTCCTTTAGTTCTTATTTAAAGCAAAACGGCGCAATCGGTATTGCTGCTCATCGTAATATTCTAATTCCAAATTTTTCTTTGAGGAAAGTAATATGCGCATTTCAATCGTGTCATTTTCGCGAAACACCTTGATTCGATCTCCTTTATCATTCATGGTAAATGTTGCATTGTTTGTAACGAAGGAATCCTGAACTTGCCCCATACCGAATTCGCTGTAAACGAAATCTAATCGACCGTTGATTTTTCTTAAACTGGAAGAAATACTTATTTCTCCCATTGGCAAGCTATCATAAAATGTAAAGCCTTCTCCAACTGAAACCCGAGCTAAATCAACCCGCCAATTTCCATCAATCCGTTTAAGCTGCGCCTTCGATTTGTTACACGAAGTAACCAGGAACATCAGTGAAACTAATATGTATAAGGTATTTTTCATTCTTGAAATGCAATACTACACATTGCCAACATACCCATTTTCAAAGCTTCACTATCAATATCAAACCGCGGATGATGCACTGCATGTGTGATTCCTTTCGCTTTATTCCCTACACCTAAACGAAAGAAACAAACGGGAATTTCCTGACTGTAAAATGCGAAATCCTCTGCTGTCATACGAAGTGCTAATTCGTGAATGTGATCAGTCCCAAAGACTGACTCAAATAGGACTTTTAACTCAGCTGTTAGCGTTTCATCGTTCTTTAAAAAAGGGTAGCCTTTTGAAATGTTTAATGCAATTTTCCCACGAAATAACATGGAAACTTCTTCCGCTTCTTCCGCTAAAATGGAATAAGCTTTTGACCTCCATACTTCATCCATCGTTCGAAAGGTTCCTTTAATAAACGCTTCAGATGGAATAACATTTGTCGAACCAAGTGCTTCAAAACGTCCAAATGTTAACACATGTGGCACCGCTTCCGGACATTCCTCAATAAATCTTGCTTTCACACGGCTCATCCACAGGGCACCCATTTCTATTGGATTCACACATTTTTCAGGCAAGGCTCCGTGTCCACCAACACCTGTAATCTGCACATGCAATTCATCGCTAGAAGCCATATATAAACCTGAACGCAAACCAATATTTCCTACTTCCATTTCTGGAAAAACATGAAGTGCATACATTTTCTCTACTGTTGGATGCTGCAAAACACCTGCTTTCATCATCAAACTCGCTCCACCTGGATTCATTTCTTCACCCGGTTGAAAAATTAATTTTATGGGTTGTGGCAAGTCGTTGCGATTCGCCTGTAAAATAACTGCTGAACCTAATAAGATAGACGTATGAACATCATGTCCACAGGCGTGCATCCATCCATCTACCGTTGATTTATATGGCACATCGTTTTCCTCTTGAATTGGCAAAGCATCGAGGTCAGCACGCAATCCAATACACGGCTGTTCTTTTGTATGATGATCTGCTCCAATCCATGCAACAACGCCCGTATTCGCGACATTGGTTTCATGTTCAATTCCAAAACGAGAAAGAACTTCAGAAACAAAAAGCATTGTTTTTTCTTCTTTAAAAGAAGGCTCGGGGTTTCGGTGCATGTGTTCTCGCCAAGATTGAACATCAGCGAAAAGATTACTTACCAAAGTGCTTAGCTGTTCAGGATTCATTAGATGAGATAGATGAATAACCGGATAATATCAATCGAAAAGAAACATATGCTAAAAAAACACCGAAAATCAACTTTACGAGCCCTGGTGAAAGTTTCAAGGATAATTTTGATCCTATATATGCACCGATTAAAAACGTAGCTGCAATGACAAGTCCATATTTCCATTCGACGTTACCTGTCTTCCAATAATTAATGACTGCAAATAACACTACAGGCATGGATAAGACAAAGAGGCTTGTCCCTTGCGCCGTATGTTGCGAAATACCAAGGAAGAAAACCAAGGCTGGAACAATAATTACTCCACCTCCCACTCCAACGAAACCACTTAATATTCCTGCAAAAACTCCAATTATGGCTAGTATAAGTATGGTTTGTGGTGTCATATGTATTCAAAGATATTAAAAATTGCTTATTGATCGACGAGAAGGTTACATCCACGGATATCTGCTTCATCGAATCGGCCTTCTAAATAAAACCCATCAGCTTCTTTGCGTCCTAAATCTTGTGTTTGAATAAACGCACAACTATATTGATTAGCTAAATCAATCACATTGATTCCTCCAGTGCGTCCCGAAGGAAAAAATGAAAATGGATCATAGGGATCTCTGATGAGAATTTTCATCCATGGAACTACTTGAAATCTACCATCCTTCATCGAATATCCTTGCGATAGTAATTCCGTCATACCATACTCTGAACGAACATGATCAACTCCTAGGCCTTTCATTAATTCAGCATGCAATTCTACTTTCGTAAATTCCTTTCGTCGGCCTTTCATTCCACCCGTCTCAATAATGATGGCTTGAGATAAATCCATGTTTAATTCAGCTAAATCCAGTAAAGCATAAGAAACACCAAAGATGATGACTTTTTTACCTAAGGAAATGGCTGTTTGGTAACGCTGAATTACCGTTCCGGGTTCATTCAATAAAAATCCAGAAAGATCTTGTCTGGAATGTTGAATTAATGCATCCACCATGTAAACCAAGGAAGAATCACCTTGATCAACATAATTTGGCAACAAGGCTAAAACGACATACTCCTCAACAGATCCAAAGAAATGTGAAAAACCGAGTAAAAAAGAGTGATCATACCATTGCTTATCCGCGACGAAATGTTGACTTCTTCCAGAATTTCCTGTGCCACTGCTTTGAAAATGAAGATCAAACTCTTTCCTTTCTTGGTCCACAACACGAGACGTTTTAAAAAATGAAATTGGAAGAAAAGGAATTTCATTCAATGATTTTGGATTATTCCTATGAGTCAAATCTGCATAGGAACGAAAAATAGAAACGTGTTCATATTGATAGCGAAATAAAGCCAATGCACGTTCCTCGAAGTTTTCAGGGCTCGTACTGAGTAAATATTCCATTGGATTCATCTCACAAAGTTAAGATGAAATGTCTATTACGAGACGTCATGCCAGGAAATGTGTGTAATTTTGAACAAGCGTTGAAAAACGTTGTTAAACAAACAACACATTATAGTTATATGAAAAAAACGGGAGTCTTATTGCTTCAATTGGGAACACCAGATAGTCCGAAAACAAGTGACGTTAGACGTTACTTAACAGAATTTCTAAATGATCCCCGTGTCATAGACATTCCATGGATATTACGTAAAATTTTGGTAAATGGCGTCATTGTACCATTTAGAGCACCAAAATCAGCAAAAATATACAAAGAGTTATGGGAATTGGGCGACGGTATTTCACCACTCAAGACACATACACTGAAGGTTCAGGAAATGTTGCAAAATGCATTTCAGAATGAGCATGTTACTGTAGAAATGGCGATGCGTTACCAGAATCCATCTATGGACAGCGTGCTTGAACGAATGCATCAAGCGAATTACGACGAAATCATCATCCTTCCTTTGTTCCCTCAATACGCAAGTGCATCCACAGGATCTGCTGTTGAGAAGGCAATGGATATTATTCGGAAGTGGTGGGTCATTCCTGAACTTAAAATCATTAGTCAGTTTTGGGACAACGAAGGATACATTGATTCCATCGTAGAAAACACAAAACAGTTTAACTTGAAGGAGTACGATCACGTGTTATTTTCATACCACGGACTTCCAGAAAGACAAGTAGATAAAGTCTATGAAGGAACCGACTTGTGTGCAGATGAACCATGTGAGACAGAATTGAACGACCGTAATAAATTCTGTTACAAAGCAACAGCATTTGCGACAACACGACTGATTGCACAAAAAATTGGTTTAACGGACGACCAATACACGGTGTGTTTTCAATCAAGGTTAGATAAAAAATGGTTGACACCTTTTTCCGATAAAGTCGTGGAAGAATGGGGTAAAAAAGGCGCGAAAAAACTTTTGGTTTTTAGTCCTGCATTTGTCGCTGATTGCCTAGAAACCTTAATCGAAATTGGTGAAGAATACCAAGAGATTTTTGAGGAACACGGTGGTGAAAAAGTACAATTAGTTCCAAGTTCGAACAGCCATCCATTATTTGTCAATGGATTAGAAAAACTGATTCGTCAAAAAATGAATTAGGATAATTATTGTATCCTTTTACGTTTACACATTTAAGTAGTAAATTTGCATTCGATTACATAAAACAAATAGATAAATAAGTATG
Source organism: Crocinitomicaceae bacterium (assembly GCA_044240055.1). Lineage (GTDB taxonomy): Bacteria > Bacteroidota > Bacteroidia > Flavobacteriales_D > Crocinitomicaceae > UBA952. The sequence goes on from JBIIAG010000001.1 coordinate 187,577, forward strand.
GCTTATAAAGTAAAAGACATCAGCTTAGCTGAATGGGGTAGAAAAGAAATTAAATTAGCTGAGGCAGAAATGCCCGGACTAATGTCGCTTCGTGAAGAATACGGAACGTCAAAACCATTGGCTGGAGCAAGAGTTGCTGGATGTCTTCATATGACTATTCAGACAGCTGTTCTAATCGAAACATTAGTAGAATTAGGTGCTGAAGTAACTTGGTCTTCTTGTAACATTTTCTCTACACAAGATCATGCTGCTGCCGCAATTGCTGCCGCTGGAATTCCAGTATTTGCATGGAAAGGAATGAACGAAGAAGAATTCGATTGGTGTATTGAACAGACTTTATTCGCATTTGAAGGTGGAAAGCCATTAAACATGATTTTAGATGACGGTGGAGATTTAACAAACATGGTCTTCGATCGTTTCCCTGAATTAACAAAAGACATTAAAGGTTTGTCTGAAGAAACGACTACAGGAGTTCACCGTTTGTACGAGCGTGTTAAAAACGGTACGTTGGTGATGCCTGCAATCAATGTGAATGATTCAGTGACAAAATCTAAATTCGACAACAAATACGGATGTAAAGAATCGTTGGTTGATTCAATTCGTCGTGCTACAGATACAATGATGGCTGGTAAAGTTGCTGTTGTATGTGGATACGGAGATGTTGGAAAAGGTTCAGCTGCATCTTTAAAAGGTGCTGGAGCACGAGTAATCGTAACTGAAATTGATCCAATCTGTGCGCTTCAAGCTGCGATGGACGGATTCGAAGTAAAACGTTTAGACACAGTAGTTCATTTAGGTGACATCATCGTTACAACTACAGGGAACAAAAACATCGTTGTTGGACGTCATTTTGAAAACATGAAAGACAAAGCGATTGTTTGTAACATCGGTCACTTCGACAATGAAATCGATATGGCTTGGTTGAATAACAATCATGGTGCTTCTAAAATTGAAATTAAACCACAAGTTGATTTATACAACATTAATGGTAAAGACATTATCATCCTTGCAGAAGGACGTTTGGTAAATCTCGGTTGTGCAACTGGTCACCCATCATTTGTGATGTCGAATTCATTTACAAACCAAACATTAGCTCAATTGGAAATCTGGTTGCATGCTGATAAATATGGTAATGATGTTTACATGCTTCCAAAGCATTTAGATGAAAAAGTTGCTCGTTTACACCTTGCAAAAATCGGTGTAGAACTTGAAACCTTAAGTACAGATCAAGCTGACTACATTGGAGTAGCAGTTGAAGGTCCATTCAAAGCGGAACATTACCGATACTAGAATTCTATAAAGCATAAAAAAGCCCTGACTGAATTAATTGTCAGGGCTTTTTTTATGCCTTTACTTTTCTATTAAAACTTGTACGTATATTGAACAGAGAAGAGTGGCCCTCCTACTCCTACCTCCGCTCCCAAAGCAGAATTGTAACTAAAGAAATACCTGAAACCATAACATAATCTTGCTGAAACTGGAACCGTTACTAGATTTGTTGATGTCTTGTTAACCACTAGTGAATCATTAACCCATTGTTTTTCCCAACGATTGTTCGTACCAAGCGCAAAACCAATATAACTATCCACGTTTGGACTCGAAATCGGTAAAAAGAAATTGAAACGGGCTTGAACGCGTAAGCGTGACCTGAAATCCACATATTTCGATTCACTATACATCCATTGATTATCGACGAAAAAAGTATCTGTCGAAATATATGATTCACGAAAGGAATTATACATCACATCGATTCCAACGCTAACATCGTTTGAAATCATATAAGCATAACGCAGCCCACATGGAGGAATACTCGTAGTACTAATAGGACGTGTTAATGGTCCCAAACCAAAAAAATCATATTTCAAGAAATTTGGACCACCCCCGTAAACCTCAAACGAATGATTTCCTTGAAAGGACGCTTGTCCCTGAACAAGACCAATCGTTCCAACAAACAATAGAACAAGTATCTTTTTCATGTACTATGATTCCATTAATTTAATCAAATTCAACGCTGAACCTGCTTTAAACCACTCAATTTGAGATGCATTGTAGGTATGATTCAACATGACATCTTCACTTGTTCCATTTGCATGATTCAATTTCAAGGTAAGTTGTTTTCCTGGTGTAAATGATTCTAGATCGGTGAAGTCGAAAGTATCGTCCTCCATGATTTTATCGTAATCTGCTTCGTTTGAGAAAGTCAAACCTAACATTCCTTGTTTTTTCAAGTTTGTTTCGTGAATACGAGCGAATGATTTCACGATTACTGCACAAACACCTAAATGACGCGGTTCCATTGCTGCATGTTCGCGAGATGAACCTTCACCATAGTTATGGTCACCTACGACAATTGTTGGAATCCCTGCTGCTTTGTAAGCACGCTGAACAGCTGGAACTTCACCATGCTCACCAGTCAATTGATTTTTCACTGAATTCGCTTGACCATTGAATGCATTTTCAGCACCGATCAACAGGTTATTTGAAATGTTATCTAAGTGTCCACGGTAACGCAACCATGGTCCAGCCATAGATATGTGATCCGTTGTACATTTTCCTTTTGCTTTAATCAACAAACGAGCTGACGCTATATTTTTTCCGTCCCAAATTGGGAAGTTTTCTAACAATTGTAAACGAGAAGAATCCGGAGCCACAATAATTTCAACGCCACTGCCATCTTCTGCTGGAGCTTGATATCCGTTATCGTCAACGGCAAATCCACGTGTTGGCAATTCATCACCGTGAGGTGGATTTAATTTCACTTGTTCACCTTTGTCATTTGTCAAGGTATCCGTTAATGGGTTAAATCCTAAGTCACCAGCGATTGCTAATGCAGCTACCATTTCTGGAGAAGTAACAAAAGCATGTGTGTTTGGATTTCCGTCTGCACGTTTTGAGAAGTTACGGTTGAATGAGTGTACAATTGTATTTTTCTCTTGCTTCTCAGCTCCTTCTCTTGACCATTGTCCGATACATGGACCACATGCATTCGTAAATACTTTCGTGCCCATTTTTTCAAAATCAGACAAGATGCCATCACGCTCTGCAGTGAAACGTACTTGTTCAGATCCCGGATTGATTCCAAATTCGGCTTTCGGAGAAATGCCTTGTGCAACTGCTTGTTGAACGATGGATGCTGCTCGTGCCAAATCCTCATAAGAAGAGTTTGTACAAGAACCGATTAATCCCCATTCTACTTTCATTGGCCAATTGTTCGCTGTTGCTTCAGCACGCATTTTGGAAACAGGTGTTCCTCTATCTGGAGTAAATGGACCATTAATATGCGGTTCCAATTCACTTAAGTTAATTTCAATGATTTGATCAAAATAGGCAGAAGGATTATCATAAACTTCTTGGTCACCTGTTAAATGTTCAGCGATTTGATCTGCCGCTTTCACTACTTCTTCGCGTCCAGTTGCCATTAAATAACGACGCATAGACTCATCATAACCGAAAGTTGATGTGGTTGCCCCAATTTCTGCACCCATGTTACAAATTGTTCCTTTTCCAGTACAAGAAAGAGAAATTGCTCCTTCACCAAAATATTCAACAATTGCACCAGTTCCTCCTTTTACAGTTAGGATATCTGCCACTTTCAAAATCACATCTTTCGCAGAAGTCCAACCACTTAGTTTACCAGTCAACTTCACTCCAATTAACTTTGGAAATTTCAATTCCCAAGCCATTCCTGCCATAACATCTACAGCATCTGCTCCACCAACACCAATCGCAATCATTCCAAGTCCACCAGCATTTACTGTATGTGAATCGGTACCAATCATCATACCTCCTGGAAATGCGTAATTCTCCAATACAACTTGGTGAATGATTCCTGCTCCTGGTTTCCAAAAGCCAATTCCGTATTTATTTGAAATCGAAGATAAAAAGTTGAATACTTCATTGTTTTGATTCAATGATTCTTGCAAATCTTTACTTGCGCCTAATTTCGCTTGAATTAAGTGATCCGCGTGTACCGTTGATGGTACCGCTACTCTTTTTTTACCCGCTTGCATGAATTGCAACAGAGCCATTTGAGCAGTCGCATCTTGCATAGCTACTCGATCTGGTGCGAAATCAACGTAAGAGTTTCCTCGCTCGTATGCTGCTTGAGCGTTTCCGTCCCAAAGGTGAGCATAAAGAATTTTCTCAGATAAAGTCAATGGTCTACCAACCACTTTTCTTGCTGCTGCAATACGCTCAGGATATTGTGCATATACCTTTTGAATCATGTCAAGATCGAATACTTTCATAGTGCTAATGTAATTTTGATGTGCGCGCAAATTTAATGATTTTGACGCATTAAAGAAATTGAAAATGACTGAATTATTTTTTATTCCTAAAGATTGATTGTAACTTACTGCATTATAAATCGAACCATGCGTATTTTTACAGGGATATTTTTTATTTTTCTTCTCGTATCAGCAAGCTTTTCAGACACGGAAAAAGGTAGTGCTACATTTTATAGTAGTGCTTTCAATGGACGAAAAACCTCATCCGGTGAGGTTTTCAACAATAATTTACTTACAGCAGCGCACAAATCAATTGCATTTGGAACAATGGTGAAAGTAACCAATAGTAAAAATGATTCGGTTGTGGTCCTTAAAATAAATGATCGACTCCCAAAAAGTTCAAGTCATATTATTGATGTGACCTTGGCTGCCGCAAAAAAACTTAATTTTGTCCGAAACGGGATGGCTTCTGTTACAATCGAGGTCCTGACTACCAAAAATGAAGACACTAAACAGCCTTAAAGAATTAACGGTAATTGAACTCTCAACGGTCCTTGCGGGACCATCCGTAGGTATGTTTTTTGCCGAACTTGGGGCGAATGTCCTTAAGATTGAGCACCCAACAATTCCAGATGTTACACGCTTGTGGAAATTACCTACCGAACAACCTGATATTCCTGTTTCCGCATATTTTTCGAGTGTGAACTACGGAAAATCTTACCAAACTTTAAACCTCTTGAATAGCGAAGATTATTCAATTTTCATTGAATTAATCAAGAATGCTGATATTTTATTGACAAACTTTAAAAAAGGCGACGATCATAAATTCGGTATTGAAACCACGAGACTGCATCAACTCAACAAGCGCCTTATCGTCGGTAAAATTAGTGGTTTTGGCGAGGAAAGTGACCGTGTAGCTTACGACTTGATACTCCAGGCTGAAACTGGATTTATGTCTATGAATGGCACTGCAGATTCTGGACCTGTGAAAATGCCCGTTGCGTTAATTGATATCCTTGCCGGACATCAACTCAAAGAAGGACTACTTCTGGCGTTAATGGATCGTCAACTTACAGGGAAAGGTTCAGAAGTCAGTGTTTCATTGTACGATGCTGCAGTTTGTAGCCTTGCAAATCAAGCCTCTAACTACTTAATGACTGGACATATTGCCAAAAGAATGGGTAGTTTACATCCCAACATTGCTCCTTATGGCGAACTTTTTCAAACAAAAGATGGTGTCACAATCACCTTTGCAATAGGTTCAGATCAACACTTTGAGAAGTTAGTTACTTCACTGAATCACCAAGAGCTTGCTACAGATACTCGCTTCATACACAACCTACAACGAATTGAAAATAGAACAATACTCGCTCAGATACTACAATCCATTTTGGTGAATTATCAAAGCAAAGAAATCCTTTCAGAATTGCTTCTTAAGAACGTTCCATGCGCTGAAGTGAAGTCCATTGACTCGGTTTTTTCAGATGAAAAAGCGCAAGAGTTGATCCTGACAGAAAATATAAATGGTATTGAAACGAAGCGCGTTAAAACCACGGCATTTAAATTCATCCATGATTAGAAGTCCAAAAACACAAGAGGAATGGAATTCCTACTATGACCTCAGATATACTATTTTGAGAGCCCCTTGGAATCAAGCGCGGGGAACTGAACGCAACGAAGGAGATGAAACGGCAAATCACTTAGCATTTTTTGAAAAAGAATCGATTGTGGGTGTTGGACGTCTTGACATCATGTCAAACGACATTGGACAAATACGTTTCATGGCTGTTTTAGAGCATCAGCAAGGAAAAGGAATTGGAAAAAACCTCATGTTACACATGGAAACGATTGCAAAAGAAGCAAACTGCAAAGAAATCATTTTACACGCACGAGAAATAGCAATCCCCTTTTACGAGAAACTGAACTACACGATCATTGAAAAGTCACACCTCTTGTTTAATGAAATTCAACATTATTTAATGCGCAAGAAAATATGAGTCTAGTTACTGAAAATAAATTCGTTCTTAATGCGTTTTATGAGCTCATCACCCCTAATAAAATCGAGTTATTCGACCGAATTGCTGCTGAACGAACGCGCTATGCAACAATTGCTCTCGAAAACATTTACCAAGAGCACAATGCTTCTGCCGTTTTAAGAACATGTGATTGTTTTGGTATTCAAGACTTACATGTCATTGAAAAAGATAATCAGTATCAGATTCAACGTGACATTGCTTTAGGATCTGGTCGTTGGGTAGACATCCACAATTTTAACGAAGAAATTGATCCAACACTAAAATGCATTGATCAGTTAAAAAACCAAGGGTATCAAATTGTCGCGACCACTCCACATACGGACGCATTCGATGTGCATGATTTACCAATCGACAAACCATTGGCTTTTTTCTTCGGAACGGAGCGTCAAGGTTTGAGTGAAGAAATGATGGAAGCTGCAGATTTACATGTTCGGATTCCTATGTATGGTTTTACTGAAAGTTTTAATATTTCGGTGTCCGTTGCAATTTTACTCCAAACGATACGTCAACGTCTCGAAATGAGCAATCATCTTTGGAAACTGCCAGAAAACGAACAAATTGCGCTTAAAATTCAATGGTGTGAGAAAATTCTTAACGGTGGTGAAGCACTTAGCAAAGAATTCCGAGCGAGGTATCAAAAAGATTGATAAATTTGTGTAGTTATTTGTCAAGATAAACAATTACTTATGGGAAAAGGAGATAAAAAAACAGCAAGAGGTAAACGTACCATGGGCTCTTATGGAGTGACCAGAAAACGAAAAGAGGAAAAAGTAGTCATTGTTCCGAAAGAAAAGAAAGTGAAAAAGGCTAAAACTGAAACTGCAAAACCAGCAGCGAAAAAACCGGCAGCGAAAAAAACCGCAACCGCAAAATCTGAATAAAAAAAAAGCTGTCGAATGACAGCTTTTTTTTTAACAAAATCTTACATTAATTCACATTGTATATTCTATGTGAAAAGTATTCATGAATTTTGAATCAAATAACACAACAATGAAACATAATTTCGGAGCAGGTCCCTGCATTTTACCCCAAGAAGTATTTCAACAAGCTGCAAATGCAGTATTGGATTTTAACGGACTTTCAATCCTAGAAGTATCTCACCGCCACAAGGATTTTGTTGCTGTAATGGATGAAGCCATTGACTTAGTAAAGAAAGCTTTGAATGTACCTGAAGGATATTCAGTAGCATTTCTTCAAGGGGGCGCATCTTTAGGATTTACGATTGTTGCGTTGAATATGATGCGTGACAAAAAGAAAGCGGGATATATCAATACTGGAACCTGGGCTACAGGAGCAATAAAAGAAGCCAAAAAAGTTGGAATAGATGTAGATGTTTTCGCTTCCTCCGAGGACAAGAACTTTACCTACATTCCTAAAGAATACAGTATTCCTACCGATGTTGATTATATTCACTTCACATCAAACAATACGATTTACGGAACTCAATTTAAAGATTTTCCAAAAACAGACTTACCACTCGTATGTGACATGTCTTCGGATATTTTCTCGAAAGAAATTAATGTCGCAGACTTTGATATCATTTATGCTGGGGCTCAGAAAAACTTAGGTCCGGCTGGTGCAACACTTTACATTGTCAAAGACGAAATTTTAGGCAAATCTAGTTCAGCCTTCATGCCGACCTACTTGGACTTAAAGCAACATGTCGAGAAAGAATCGATGTTAAATACACCACCTGTTTTTTCCATTTACGTAGCCATGCTGAATTTACGCAATTTATTAGCGAACGGCGGTGTGAAAGCTATGGAACAACGCAATAATGAAAAAGCAGCTTTGTTATATAAAGAAATCGATGATAATCCAGCGTTTAAAGGTGCTGTTGAAGTCGAAGATCGTTCCAATATGAATGTTACCTTTCTGTTGAATGATGAAAGTCGAACAGCAGAATTTGATGCCATGTGGAAAGAAGCAGGAATCGTTGGTTTGCCAGGACACCGTTCAGTTGGTGGCTACCGTGCTTCCATTTATAACGCATTGCCAATTGAAAGCGTTCAAGTATTGGTGAATGTCATGCGTTCTTTTAGACAACAATAATCAACTAGCAAATCACACAAAATGAAAATACTTGCCAACGACGGAATTTCAGATTTAGGAAAACAACTTTTAGAAGCTGCTGGTCATACTGTTATCACCGACAAAGTACCTCAAGATGAACTGGCACACGAGGTGAATGCTCAAGGAATTGAAGCCATTTTGGTTCGCAGTGCGACAACCGTTAGAAAAGAAGTCATCGATGCGTGTCCAAATGTTAAAATAATTGGAAGAGGTGGCGTTGGAATGGACAACATTGATGTTGAATACGCTCGAAATAAAGGAATTCATGTCATCAACACGCCAGCTTCTTCTTCTCAATCGGTAGCTGAATTGGTGATGGGACAACTATTCTCTTTATCACGTTTTCTTCATGATTCCTTCAAAAACATGGAAACAAGTGATTTCTCGACCTTGAAGAAAAATTATGCTAAAGGAGTTGAACTTCGTGGGAAAACATTAGGAATCATTGGTTTCGGGAGAATTGGACAAAGTTTAGCATCTTACGCACTTGGAGTTGGAATGAATGTCATTGCCATTGACAATAAGAGTCAAGATGTTCAAGTAAAGGTTACTGTTGCAAATCAAGATGTTTTGGTTAACATGACGACAGAAACCGATCTACTCGGACTTTTAGGAGAAATGGATTATATCTCCATTCATGTTCCGAAACAAAAAGATGGAAGTGCCGTTCTTGGTGCAAAAGAATTCGCACGAATGAAAAAAGGTGTGTTTATCTCAAATGCTGCACGCGGAGGAGTTGTCGATGAGTCAGACTTAATCGAAGCCCTAAACAACGGTACGATTGCTGGTATTGCATTAGACGTATATGAAAACGAACCAAATCCTAATAAAGAATTATTGAGTCATCCCAAAATTGCATGTACACCACATATTGGTGCAGCTACCTTGGAAGCTCAAGACCGCATCGGAGAAGAATTGGCACAATTAATTATTGAATTGGCGAAATAAACAATTCAAACTCAATAAAAAAGGGATGTACAATTGCACATCCCTTTTTTACTATTTGAAAAATTGATTAATCTCGAATAATTTCAATTGTATCGATACTATCTCCTTCACGGATATCATCAATTACGTCTAATCCTTCCGTAACTTTCCCAAAACACGTATGCGCTCGGTCTAAGTGTGAGGTATTTCTTCTAGAATGGCATACAAAGAATTGAGAACCACCTGTATTTTTACCTGCATGCGCCATTGAAAGTACTCCACGGTCATGAAATTGATTGTCTCCGGTCACTTCACAATCGATTTGATAACCAGGTCCACCTGTACCAGGCATTCCTCTTTCTCCCTCTCGTGTGTTTGGACAACCACCTTGAATAACGAAATCTGGAAGCACTCGGTGCCACTTCAATCCATTGTAATAACCTGATTCAGCTAACTTTACAAAATTCTCAACTGTTTTTGGTGCATCGTTTTCGTAAAATGTCACATGCATTTCACCTTTGTTCGTTTTAATGATTCCTTTCATAAGCTAAATTTGATGTTGCGAAAATACGCCTTGAAGTTGAATTGCTAAAATGGAGTTTTGAACAATTACACGTTAGAATACTTGTTGAAAACTTAGTTGATAACGTGTGTACCGGTACTTTCATGTGACTTTAAGGTAATGTTAAATTTGTAAAGAAGGAACCAACAAACGATTTTCTATGTTTAGCACTCTTACCAAACGAAAACTTACCGACAATCAAGTTGCCAATGTTTTCATCAATGCTATTTTTGACAGCGTTGATAATGGCTTTTCTGAAGTGTCGTTGATGATTAATGAAGATTCAGCGTTCGTTAAATCGCCAGCTATTCCCGCAACAAATAATGGGGAATTTGGTATGATTGTGCTTGTTGGAAATTTATCTTTTTTAGAAAGTACTTTTGATGCTGACCAAGCTGAAAAAGTAGAAAACATCATTTTCGACAAAGTTTCGAAGATGTACGAAATGGATACCGCTTCATTCAGAAATTTGGTGCGTGAATACCAATCTTTCATCATGCGTGTTAATCATCCTTCCAAAAACTGGATTTACGGCATGTCAAAAGCTGTTTTTCACAAATACAACCTAAATGAATGTCAAGATGAGTACTTCCGTCGCATGCAAGCGCCAAATCCATTATTCTTAAAACGAATGGACGAAGTAATGTCAAATTTCATTTGGAATTGGGACGCATTCTTTAAAAAATACCGCATCTAATTACTACAATAGATAACAAAAAAAGGAGCGAATTCGCTCCTTTTTTTTTGTTCCATAATTTACACCTCTTCTGTTTCAGTGATTGGTTTTCGAAAGACCATCTTGCCATCAAAAACATCCATAACAATATTTTTTGTTCGGTCAATGGTGCCACTTAAAAGAGCTTTGGATAACTCATTCAACACTTGCTTTTGTATCACACGTTTAATTGGACGTGCACCAAAGAATGGATCATATCCTATTTCCGCAATGTGATCAAAGGCATCTTTCGTCACATACAGTACTAAATCCATCGTTTTTAATTTGTTCTTTAACACGTCCAGCTGTATTTGCACAATTTGCCTAACATTTTCCATCGTTAATGGCGTAAACATGATGATTTCATCAACACGATTCAAAAACTCTGGTCGAATCGTTTGACGCAATAATTCCATCACCTCAGTTTTCGCTTTTTCCGCTGTAACGTCAAATTCTTTTTCTTTTACCTTTTCAAAACGTTCATGAATGATCGAGGAACCAAGATTAGAAGTCATGATGACAATCGTATTCTTGAAGTTTACCAAACGTCCTTTGTTATCGGTTAACCGTCCGTCATCTAAAACTTGCAGCAAAACATTGAATACATCTGAATGCGCTTTTTCGATTTCATCCAACAGAATAATAGAATAAGGTTTACGTCGAACAGCTTCCGTTAATTGTCCACCTTCGTCATACCCCACATATCCCGGAGGAGCGCCTACTAAACGACTTACGGTGTGTTTCTCTTGGTATTCACTCATATCAATACGAGTCATCGCATTTTCATCATTGAACAGGTATTCAGCTAGCGCTTTTGCTAGTTCCGTTTTCCCAACCCCAGTAGTCCCAAGAAAGATAAATGAACCGATGGGACGTTTCGCATCTTGCAATCCAGCGCGACTTCTACGAACGGCATCTGATAAAGCAGAAATTGCCTCTTCTTGTCCAACGACGCGCTTATGCAATTCGTCTTCCAACTTCAGTAATTTTGAAACTTCGCTTTCTAACATTTTATTCACCGGGATGCCCGTCCACTTGGAAACAACTTCCGCAATTTCATCCACATCCACTTCTTCCTTAATCATTTTTGTGTGAGCTTGAAGATCGATTAACTGTTGTTTAGATGATTCTAAACGCTCCTCTGCATCCTTCGTTTTGCCATATCGAATTTCAGCTACTTTGCCATAATCTCCATTTCGTTCAGCTAGATCTGCCTCGTATTTTAAGTTTTCAATTTCTTCTTTTACGCGTTGAACGGAATCAATCACATCCCTTTCCGTTTGCCATTTCGACTGCAAAGAATTTCTTTGCTCATTGAAGTTAGCAAGTTCCCGCTCGACATTCTCTAATTTCTTAAAATCATTCTCGCGCTTCAAGGCTGCACGTTCAATTTCCAATTGCATTATTTTACGTTCAATTTCATCCAATTCCTCCGGTTTGGAATTAATTTCCATTCGTAATTTGGACGCTGCCTCATCTATTAAATCGATTGCCTTATCGGGAAGATGACGATCTGTGATATAGCGTTGAGATAATTCCACCGCAGCAATAATCGCCGCATCTTTGATGATTACTTTATGGTGGTTCTCATATTTTTCCTTAATTCCGCGAAGGATAGAAATCGCATCTTCTGTCGTGGGCTCATCAACCAGAACCGTTTGAAAACGTCGAACGAGTGCTTTATCTTTTTCAAAATACTTTTGGTATTCATTCAAAGTAGTTGCTCCAACAGCTCTTAATTCACCTCTTGCCAACGCAGGTTTTAAGATATTGGCTGCATCCATTGCTCCTTCACCGCCCCCAGCACCAACTAAGGTATGAATCTCATCAATAAATAAAATGATTTCTCCTTCCGCTGCGATAACCTCTTTTACAACGGCCTTCAGACGTTCTTCAAATTCACCTTTGTACTTTGCTCCTGCAATTAAGGCTCCCATATCCAAGGAATAAACAATTTTGGATTTTAGGTTTTCAGGAACATCACCATTGACAATTCGATGAGCGAGTCCTTCAGCAATTGCCGTTTTACCAACCCCAGGTTCTCCAATTAAAATGGGATTATTTTTCGTTCTTCGTGTTAAAATTTGAAGTACGCGTCGAATTTCATCATCACGACCAATCACTGGATCTAACTTTCCTGACTCGGCAAGTTCATTTAAATTCTTTGCAAATTTCTCTAATGATTGATAGGTGTTTTCTTGATGTTGAGAGTTTACCTTCTCCCCTTTTCGCACATCCATAATAGCTGTTTTTACTAATGATTTACTCAGTTTATTATCCTTTAACAATCTGCCAATCGTATCTGTTGAATCCAACAAAGAATAGAATAACAATTCGATGGAAACGAACTCATCACCGAAATTCTTTAATTCACTTAACGCATATTGAAAAATGCGATTCGATCCTTGACTCAAGTAGACTTGACCTCCACTTACTTTTGGATAAGTATCAACAATGCGCTCTAATGCTGCCAGGAAAACCGTCTGATTAACGGAAAGTTTCTTTAAAATGTAGGGAATGACCTCTTGGTCAACGGCAAATATTCCTTGAAGTAGGTGTCCAGTTTCAATGGATTGATTTCCTTTAAGTTCAGCGATATTCTGCGCTTGCTGAATTGCCTCTTGTGTTTTGATAGTGAATTTTTGTAAGTCCATTTGTTTCTGTTTTTGTATAAATGCTTCGTCAAAAGCCAATCCAAGTCAAATTATTCAGCCATTTTTTCCGAAATACCATAAAAAGAATGTCGTTTTTTCCGGATTTATCAAAAATCACAGGTTTTTGAGCAGACAATGTAACCATTTTCGCCATCACTCCGTTAAGGACAAACATGAAAACGAAAAGGATTTTTGGCATGTTCGTATTTGCATTAAGTACTTCCTCATTGGGAGCTACGACAATGTATACGAATCCGATTTTCCCTAAAAAGGAAGTTTCATCTGTCGTTGTGAAGGAAGGTCAAACCTTGTATATGATTAGTAAATCCAATCAACTTACACTTCGTCAATTGTATAAGTTCAATGATTTTGGACCACAAGCCGATGTTTTAGAACCGGGTACAATTGTTTACCTCGCACATAAAAAAAGAAAATCAACTCAAAAAGAGTTTGTTATAGTGGATCACTCCTCCACACTTCGTCAAATTGCCAATCAAGAAGGGATTCGACTGAAATCACTGATGAGAATGAATCAAGGTTCTTCTCCGGACGAACAACTACCGAATGGAGAAAAGGTATTCCTTCGCTAACTTGCATGGCAAGTGAAGGAATTTGTTTGTTGTTTGTTATAAAGTCCCGCTCGTCGGGACTTTTTATTTCTCTTTTAATCTAACTTGAACAATTTTACCTTATCAGTAGTTTAAACAGTTAGTAACTATTACCAAACGATTAATTTTCCTACTTTTAAGCTATAATTTACGCTATGAAAACATTGATTACGATCTGCTTAACGATTATCACATTAACTTCCCATTCACAATTAGGAAACACAATGTATGGACTTGCGCGCACAACGAATCCTGCAGGTGTATACATTGCATCAATGGATCCAGTAACCGGAATTGCTACGAATATTAGTCAAACATCGGTTTCCTCCTCGATTAATTTAACCGGTGCAGCCTTGAATCCATACACGAATCAATTTTGTTTTTTCGGTGATAATGGATTAAAATCCATTGATCTAACAACAGGTCTGATAACGAATACTGCAACAATCAACAATCCAAATGGAACCGGATACTTTGATCTTTTTAGAATCAATACGTCTGATTCTTTAATTTATGGTTTATCACGCAGAAACATCCCAAATCCACAAACTGGCGGATTAATTGGAGCCATGTACTTAGCAACTATCAATGAGATAACTGGTACGATTACCGAAATTTCACCAACTTCCATTGGACAAAGTTTCGCCTTATCTGGAAGTGCAATTGACCCGCATCAAATGGTATTTTACTATTCGAATGGATCTCAATTGGTTGGATTAGACATGTATAATGGAAGTATCTTTTCTAATCCTACATTAACTTTTCCAAATGGTGGACAGAACTTTGACAATTTCACATATAGTTGTTCGGACACCACGATGTACGGCTTGGTACGTTCAAACTATTATACACCTGTGTACAATCCTGTTACAGGGATGACCACACAAGTTTTTGATTCCGCAGCTGTACACCTTGGAAAAGTTAATGCTATGACGGGAGAAGTAACGAAAATCAGCACGCAATCAATTGGTGTTAGTTCCTTTTCGGTTAATGGCAGCTCAACGATTGACCCAGTCAATCTGATTTACTATTTCATCAGTGGATCCGGAACTGGACTTACCATTTACGGAGTTTCCTTACAAACTGGACTTGTTGTGAGTCAAGGAACAATCAGTAATGCTGGAGCGCTTTATTTCGATATGATGCGCATTCAAACCGATTGTTTCGAATCCTATCCTACAAGGTTAAATCCTAGCAGTGCCAATCTAGTTGAATCGACTATTAACCGAATAAAAACATTCCCAAATCCCTTCAACACAGAATTGACAATTGAAAGTGATGAAGACTTGCAATCATATGAGCTTTTCAGTTCAAATGGAATGAAATTGTGCTCAGAAATTATTTCTGGAACAAAAGCTAAATTAAATACAGAGACACTTTCTGAAGGAATTTATTACCTGAACATCTACACAACAATTGGGAAAACGATTCAAAAAATAGTTAAGTAACGTAAAAACCTATCGTATGCATAAGCTTAAATACCTTAGTGTACTTTCCCTTCCAATTTGTGTATGGATTAGTTTTCATGCTGAAGGACTTCTAACCTTCCTGCCTGCTATCATCTATTTCGGAGCAATTCCTTTAGCAGAATTGATATTCACTTCATCGACAGAGAATTTAACCGAACAAGAAAAGGAATTGGCAAGTAAGGATTCATTTTACACGCTACTTCTTTGCTTGATGTTACCCATTCAACTTGGATTTCTTTGGTTCTTTTTGACGCATATTACCGAGACAAAAAACACAACAGATTTGGTGGGTCAAATTCTTTCCATGGGGATCATGTGTGGCGTAATTGGAATCAACATTGGTCATGAACTTGGGCATCGATCTAACAATTGGGAACGTTGGATTGGTGAATTACTTCTTTTAACATCCTTAGAAAATCATTTCGTCCCTTACCACAACCGTGGACACCATACCAATGTAGGAACAAAAAAAGATCCTGCTACAGCCAGAAGAAATGAATGGGTTTATGTATTTTGGTTTCGTTCGCAAATAGGAAGTTACCTTCAAGCTTGGGAAATTGAAAATACACGCATGGAAATACTACATAAGCCAAGATTCAGTTTTCACCATAAAATGGTGCAGTATACATTGCTCCACCTGATTTTATTAGGTTCAATTTACATCGGATTTGGCTGGACAGTTCTCGTATATTTTCTGTATGCGGCAACAATTGGAATATTACTATTGGAAACGGTAAACTACATTGAACACTATGGATTGTATCGTCAACAAAGAGAAAACGGAACTTTTGAAACGGTAAAAAGAAAACATTCATGGAATTCCAATCACTTAATTGGACGCGCGGTTTTGTTTGAATTAAGTCGTCATTCTGACCATCACTTTAAAGCCGATAGACCCTATCAATTATTAGAAACAAATGATGATTCTCCTGTGATGCCAACTGGTTATCCCGGAATGATGTTGTTAACGTTTATCCCACCATTATTTTTCAAAGTGATGAACAAACGTGTGGACGCGGCGCTAAAATAATTTCTGACGTTTCAACAAGTACTGCAACAATACTTGATTGTATCCTTCGTGAATGTCTGCCGTCATAAAATCAACACGGTGATTGACACAACGCATTTTCACCTCATTGAAATAGGCTTCAATTCCTTTTACGTAATGCTCTCTAACCTCTGCAGGCTGTAGATGCATTTTCTCACCTGATTCCATGTCAATTAACTGATATGGACGGTTTTCTAATTCAAAATCTCTTTCCAATTTTGAATCCAACACATGGAAAAGAATGACTTCGTGTTTATTGTGCTTTAAATGTTGAATGGCGCGAAATAATTCATCGATGCGATTAGGATCATCTAATAAATCAGTAAAAACCACCACCATACTACGCTGATGTGTCAACTCGGAAATATCATGTAAGGCTTGAATGGCATCTGTTCCTGAACGACTTTTTTCTTCGTAGTCTTTCATTCGCTTTTCCAATTCACTGTACAAAAATCGGTGATGGGTTAAAGATGATTTCGCTTGCGTATGCAAGTCCAACTTATCTGAGAAAAGGGATAAACCAACTGCATCACGCTGTCGTTTCAATAACTCAATTAAACTAGCAGCAGCGTAAACAGAAAACTCAAATTTCGTTAATCCTCCTTTCGGGAAAAACATTGAACTTGAGCCATCAATGACGATTTGACAACGTAGATTCGTTTCTTCCTCGAATTTTTTAGTGAACATTTTTTCCGTTCGACCAAACAATCTCCAGTCAATGTTTCTTGTCGACTCACCAGGATTGTACAAACGATGTTCAGCAAATTCAACGGAGAAACCATGAAATGGACTTTTATGTAGTCCTGTAATAAATCCTTCAACTACTTGTTTGGCTAAAACTTCCAGATTTCCGAAATTAGCTATACGTAATCGATCAATTGTGGGATTCATAGTTGAATTGTTTAAACAAAAATAAACAATATCAACGTATTCACGCAACCAAATCGGAATCAAGACGTCAAAGGACTATAAATCAAACGATATGAAAAAAATATACATCAAAAGTCTTGCTATTACTGTGTTGTTTTTAGCAAATGTGCTATCCTTTCAATCTCAAGTTATTGGATTTGCAATTAATGACCTTACAACTCCATCAACAATGCCAACGACAATATGTGGTCTAACAGCAAATATTTCCTTTTCAGCATTAACACCAAGTAATAGTACAGCAGGAAACGCTACGATTCCTTATGTCATTCAGGGAAATAACTTTTCAGGTTTTCAATTCGTTTCTCAAGTCAATTGGGGTGATGGTGCGACAACCACATCCAATGGCGGAACGGGAACAAGCGGAACAAACATCTCAATGTCCCCTGCAATAACGCACACATATAGCACACCTGGCACATACAATGTTTACACCACGGTATACAATCAATCCAATCAAACCTACGCAATGGATTCAGTTTCATTAACAGTTGGGTCTTGCACAGCATACTTTTATTGCCTGATTCAAGTGGATTGCAACAACGATGGAACCATTGATTCTCAAATCAATACTCCTGTGCCTGTTACCATAACGAACGGAACAACCACCTATACAGACACCACTCAAAACAACATGTTTATGATGAATAATGTTTGGGCGGGAAACTATACCTTATCGATTGATCCATCTTGGCTAGCAGCGAATAATTACGTGATTGGAAATATTATCCCAAGTCCATCAGTAACTGTTGGTAGCGGAACGACAACGACGCTTATCACGTTAAATTGTGCCACCCAAACAACCATGCTTTGTGCTACAGGTCAAGTATATTGCGATGCAAATGACAATGGAATGATGGATACTGGAGAAACTCCGATTGCGAATGCTCCAATCTCCATAAATGGAACGGTTGCGTACTCTAATGCAAACGGATTTTATAACATCAGTTATCCTGGCATCATCAATGACACTGCTATTTTAAGCATGAATTCGAATTGGTTGAACCAAAATGGTTATGCCATTTTAAACAACAATGGAAGTAACCTTAATTACGTTTTTGGAACACCTTGTAATAGTGGTTTGCCTATTAATACGATCAACTTCCCGTTGCAATGTGGAGGAACAGTCACACCGACTATGTGTTATTCAGGATTTGTTTTCTGTGATTCAAACGGAAACGGCGTCATGAATCCAAATGAAGCACCATTGGCAGGTGCACCAGTCATTCTATACAATAACTCCACTACAAACAGTTCCGTTACTGTGTACACTGACTCAACAGGATATTTTTCCTACTGTGGACAATACAGTACAAGCACATACCTGTTTGCGACGATCAGCCAGTATTGGTTAACGTACAACGGATATAATCCAACCGTTGGTGTGATTACATTAATTGGAAGTCCAGCTGGGACGACAAACACCGGTTACATTGCAATAAACTGCGGTGGAACAACAACTTGTGCTGACTTGTGGACAACCGTTACACCTTGGATTGGATATTATCAAAACAGCCTTGCTTACGTTAAAATCAATTGGGGGAATTATGGACCAAGTGCAGCTGGATCGTACACTTTAACCATGAGTTTCCCTGCCGGCGTGACCGTCAATGCATCTTCGATTGCTAATGGAGGAATTGTTAGTGGAAATACCATTACTTGGAATTTAAATTCCGCATCTAGTTTCTTCAGCAATTACGACGTGATTACCTTCAACGTACCTGGTGGACTTACCTCTGGAGCGGCACATTATTTTACATCTACGATTACACCGACAAGCGGAACAGATTGTTCTACAGTGAACAACGCTGGAAGTTTACTTCAATTAGTTGGAAACAGTTATGACCCTAACGATAAATTAGTTGCTCGTCCAGCATCAACCGTTCAAACAGTGGGAGATCCAGTGAGTTCGTTACATTATGCAACTCAAGAAACCTTAACATACACCATTCGATTCCAAAATACGGGAACTGCACCTGCACAGAACATCTACATCATTGATACCTTAGACGCAGATTTAGACTGGAGTACATTAACACTGGTTGAAGCAACGCATAACATGCAGGTTATCAACCTTGGAAATGGCGTCATACGTTTTGAATTCCCAAGCATTTGGCTTGCAGATAGTACAACGAACGAACCAGAAAGTCATGGACATTTAGTGTACCGAATCACAGAGAATGCTGCGGCGACAGTGGGAACTGAAATCGAAAATACAGCTTACATTTATTTTGACTGGAACGCACCAATCATTACCAATACAACCTATAACATAAACGTGATCGGCGAAGATGGTTTAACCGAAAACAATGAATTAAATGTAAAAGTATTCCCAAATCCAGCAAGCGAAACAGTAACGATTTCTTGTGAGGGTGACTTTGACTATCAACTCGTTGATTTGTCAGGTAGAATCATTTCAAGCGGATCAGCAACGGATTCAGAAAGCATTTCTATTTCCAATGCAGCAGTTGGGATTTACCAATTGAACGTGCAAACGAGCCAAGGAAACTCAAGTGTGAAGGTGATCAAACAATAAGTTATGTGACATTTTGAGAAGATCCTGTGTCAAAGGAAATGACGCTTATTTGTCGTTCAAATGTCATAGTTAAATTAATACTCACAATGTATTTTTGACGAAAAAAAGTATGAGTTCAATCGCTGAATTAATTATTCATTCCAGAAAAAGTAAAAATTTAACACAAGAACAATTAGCTGAATTGTCGAAAGTAAATTTGAGAACAATTCAGAGAATTGAAAACAATGAAAATAAACCACGAGGATACACATTGAAATTAATATGTGATATTTTAGAAATTGAGATTCCCAATTCTGAATCGCAAATATTACCATCCAAACCAAATCAAATAGAATTAATCATCAACTATTTTTTTCTAGTGATTATTAATTTGACTTTGATGGGAATTATTGGTTGGGCGACCTTAGATTCAGATGCTAACATAAATTCCAAATTTGCGGGATTTCTATTGAGCTTCTTTATTCCTATTTTTATTGTTTTTATGACAAAGAACATGAGTAAAACTGAAAGACTTTTAAAATTTGGTTCAGGATTTTTACTTTATATCATTTTGTCATTAATTATTGTAGGTTTTCCCGGAGCTTTTATAAGCGGTTTGCTCCCATGTTTGTCAATATGCTTACTTACATTGTTTTACGGAGATAAAATCTTGAATTATAAAAACGTAACAGCTGAAAAAACCAAACGTTCTTTTTAAGAAATACACAACATTTTTATAAAAAACGCCCAATATCTTGGGCGTTTTTTTTTGTACCTTGCATCCGTGAACGAAATCAAAAAAACAGCAAAAAAAACGGCATTACTGAGCATCATTACCAACTCGGTAATGGCTGGAGTAAAAGGTACTGCTGGAATTTTTGGACATTCGGACGCATTGATTGCCGATGCCATTGAATCCACTGCGGACATCTTTGCCAGTTTCTTGGTTTTATTTGGATTAAACTACTCTACGAAACCTGCCGATGACGATCATCCTTACGGACACGGGAAAGCAGAAGCACTTGTGACCTTTGCTGTTGTTGGATTCCTGCTAATTTCTGCGACAATCATTGCCGTTGAAAGCATTCGAAACTTAAGTGAGCCTCAAGAAAAACCTGCCTTTTTCACCTTGTACGTTTTGGGGGGAATCATCTTAATCAAAGAACTCTCTTATCAATATGTCAATCGCAAAGCGAAAGAAACGAATTCATCCTCACTAAAAGCTGATGCCTGGCATCACCGAAGCGATGCGATTTCATCCGGAATAGCGTTTATTGGGATCTCACTCACATTTATTTTTGGAAAAGGATTTGAAAAAGCGGACGATTGGGCGGCACTCGTGGCTTCAATTTTCATCGTGTACAATGCCTTTTTAATCTTTCGTCCCGCACTTGGCGAAATCATGGACGAGCACATACACCATGACTTGATTGATGAAATTCGTTTTCATTCGCTTGAAGTTTCAGGTGTGATCGATACGGAGAAATGTTGGGTACGAAAAACAGGAATGGTCTACATTGTTGATTTACATGTGGAAGTCGCAGGTGACATCAGTGTTTTTGATGGACACGAAATATCACATCGATTGAAAGATCATTTAATGGAAAGCATTCCAACAATTGCCGATGTCCTGATTCACATTGAACCAGCGAGACAGGCAAATTAGATCAGCCTTTTTTCTTTGTTTGGGTGTATCCTTCCTTTACGAGTAAATCGTAAATCTTGTCCTTGAAATTTCCTTGAATCAAAATCTCGTTATCCTTAACAGTACCTCCTACCCCACATTTACTTTTTAGTAACTTTCCGAGATCTTTCAAATCATCTTCGGCGCCCGTAAAACCTTCGATTAAGGTTACTTCTTTCCCTGCTCGTTGTTTACGATCAATGGACACGTACAGTCGTTGCTGATTATTTGCTAAAGTATCCGGTTCATCCTCCGCTTCATGTTGGAATTGAAAATCTGGATTCGTTGAATACACAACATTAACGCGGCTCTTTTCTTTCTTTGACATAAACAAATTTACAAACAACTTCGAAATTCAATCCATCAACAACAATAATTTCTATGAAATAAAGTTAAGGTATAAGCTAAACCTAAAAAGATGAAAAACCTGAATTATGAATCACAGAAGCCATCGATAAAAATGTGGGCAGAGGACGATCGTCCGAGAGAAAAATTGATGTTAAAAGGTAAAGCAAGCTTGTCAGATGCTGAATTACTTGCCATACTGATCGGAACAGGTTATCGAAACAAGAGTGCATTAGATTTAGCGAAAGATGTCTTGGATTATGGTCATTACGATTGGAATCAAATTGGAAAAATGACAGCCATCGAATTAATGAAAATCAAAGGATTGGGTCCAGCGAAAGCCATTAACATTATTTCTGCGATGGAAATAGGAAATAGAAAAGCCTCGGTAGTTATCCCAGCGAAAACAAAGGTGAAGAATTCAAAAATGATTTACGACCATTTAAGGAAACACTTTTCGGGCCTTTCTCATGAAGAATTTTATGTTGTTTATCTGAATTTCGCCAATGAAATTATTGACACAAAACAACTTTCCAAAGGAGGAATGACAAGTACAGTTGTTGATGGAAAAGTACTTTTCCATCATGCATTAACTTGTGAGGCAACTGGATTCATCATAAGTCATAATCATCCAAGTGGAAATAGAAGCCCAAGTGATTCGGATAAAAACCTCACCTACAAACTGCGTGACTTCGCCAAACTTATCGATATGCAGTTGATTGATCACCTTATTTTCACAGATAATGGTTATTTTAGCTTCGCCGACGAAGGCCTTGTTTAACTATGTCGCTAAAAAAAATCATAACCGTTATTGGGGCGCGACCTCAAATCATCAAAGCTGCTGCGATAAGCCGATCTATTTCAGGTAATTACTCTGATAGAATGATTGAGTTTATTGTGCATACTGGACAGCACTACGACGAGAATATGTCAGATATATTTTTTAATGAACTTGGAATTCCAAAGCCTTCATTTAACTTACATGTTGGAAGCGGCTCGCATGGTTCTATGACAGCGAAAATGCTTGAAGGACTTGAATCCTTGTTTCTTTCAGAAAAACCAGATGCGGTATTAGTGTATGGAGACACTAATTCAACGATTTCCGCGGCATTGGCTGCAGCGAAATTACACATTCCTCTTATTCATGTAGAAGCGGGACTTCGGAGTTTTAACAAATATATGCCGGAAGAATTGAATCGCATTGCATGTGACCATATGAGCTCCTTGCTTTTTTCACCAACAAAAGCAGGAATGGATAATTTAAAAAACGAAGGATTTGAATTAATCCCTGTTGAAAAAGCTACCATTAACCGTCCAAACGTATACCATTGCGGTGACATCATGTACGATAATAGCCTTTATTTTTCGAAACTATCTGATGAAAAATCAGGTGTTTTGGAAGAGAACAAGGTGCAAGAAAATCAATTCATTCTTTGTACCATTCACCGAGATTCAAACACCGATGACGCACAAAATTTGAATTCCATTTTCACCGCATTAATGCAGATTCATACGGAGACTGGTTTAGACATTATTCTCCCACTGCATCCTCGGACTAAAAAGAAAATGGAAGAGTTATTAGATGCAGAATTACACGCTAAAATCAATCTTACTGAAGGATTCAAGCTTATTCCTCCAACGGGTTTTTTAGACATCATTTCACTAGAGAAGAACGCCAAACTTATTATTACTGATAGCGGAGGAATTCAAAAAGAAGCATTTTTCTTCAAAAAACCGTGCGTCATTTTGAGGGACCAAACAGAATGGACTGAAATGGTGGAAAATGGTAATGCGCGTTTGGCTGGATCTAATGAAAAACGCATTTTTCAAGAGACAATGGAATTACTCCATAAATCAAATTTCAACTATCCTGATATCTTTGGTGAT
Source organism: Crocinitomicaceae bacterium (assembly GCA_044240055.1). Lineage (GTDB taxonomy): Bacteria > Bacteroidota > Bacteroidia > Flavobacteriales_D > Crocinitomicaceae > UBA952. Next base: position 211,253 of record JBIIAG010000001.1, read on the forward strand.
GGACAAGCAGCAACTTTTATTTGCACAAAAATATTGGAGGATTTACTATGCTAACAATTTACGTTGATGAAATTTCGAGCCGACTGAAATACACACTCAACTTTGTTTTTGAACAAAGGTGCGTTGCCTTTCAGTTATGCAACGATTATATGCATTTCAAACAACTAGACGGGATTAAACTCAATTATTCCGAACGTCAGTTTGAACATGTTCTTCAACTCGTTCCATGCAAACTTTTGTTTGAAGAAACGATTGAACCATATGAAGTGACAACAGGACTTTTTTACCAGGAAGAATGCTTTTGTTTCAACGGGGTTACAGATCCACTTGCTAGTATTTTCTTTACGCTTTCTCGTATGGAGGAATACCTCACAGATCAGAAAGATAGCCTGGGTCGTTTCCCCGGAAAAAGCAGCTTGTTATATCAATACGAGTGGCATGAAAAGGCAATGTGTGATCGTTGGAGCAATGACTTCCTGCTATTTCTTAAAGAATCATGTGCATTAAATTGGCATCCAAAATTAGAATTAGTAGAATCCATTGCCACTTTTGATATAGACAATGCTTTTGCTTATTTGCATAAAAATGCGCTTCGTACGCAACTTGCTACTGCAAAGGATTACCTATACAAACGAAAGGAACGCATTTCAGATCGAAAAAAAGTTCTTGCTGGAGAAATGAAGGATCCATATGACACCTATGAATTCATTCAGACATTAGCAATGTCAGGAGCAAATGTGCTTATTTTCTGGTTACTTGGAGATTATGGCACCTACGATAAAAACATTTCACATTTACAACCAAATCAACGCTCACTGATTCTTAAAATGGCAGAATATGCTGAAATAGGAATTCATGCGAGTTATGGTTCGAATGAATCAGACTATCAATTAGGAATTGAAATCGAGCGATTAAACTTGATTACATTGAAACCCGTCACAAAAAACAGGCAACATTTCTTGGTCATGAATCTTCCAATGACTTATCAATCGTTAATTCAACAGAACATCACCGACGATTATTCCATGGGATATGCAGATATTGTTGGATTTAGGGCTGGTACGGCACGTGTATTTAATTGGTTTGATTTACACACTAACGACACCACTTCTTTGCGCATTCATCCGTTCACCTATATGGACGGAACTTTACACGAATACCTCAAATTAAGTCCACAGGAAGCCATGGAGAAAATTAAATCATTATACCAAGAAGTTTGTCAAATTGGTGGACAGTTTTCTTACATTTGGCACAATGAGACCATTGGAGATTATGCTCATTGGAAAGGATGGAAAGATGTTTTTACATACACGATTAATTTAAATCAAACAGATTTTATTTAACCAAATAGCATGAAACGATTTTTATTTATTGGACTTTTAATGATCACTTTCACTTCATGTAAACGTGAATGTGTGAAGAATCAAGCGGCAGCATGTTTAGAGCAAGTACCCGATGGAATGACCTGTATGGCTTATTGGGAAAGTTGGGTTTACAATCCTGAGACAGACAATTGTGAATTCACAGGATATAGCGGATGTAATCCTATTGGTTTTGAAACGGAAACAGCCTGTGAAGAATGTGAATGTCACAAATAACATACAATGAAAATTTTAAACCTATTCTCAAGTATTTGTTTAGCCTTCCTCTATTTGGGATGTGATAAACCCGATTTAGAGGTTAATGTTCCTGACTGTATTGAAAATAAAATTCAAGCTATTCAAAATCAACCTGTTGAGAATCCAGCAAAAGAAGTTTGGCTCTGGGAATATAATGGAGTAAATTACTATTATTTCACGGCTGCATGCTGCGATCAATTCAGTACCTTATTCGATGCTGATTGCAATTTTGTTTGTGCACCAGATGGTGGTTTGACTGGCATGGGAGACGGTAATTGTGTTCCAGGAATAATAAATGCGAACAAAACCTTGATCTGGAAGGATCCTCGTTGATTAGTAAAAGCAGGTTTTTTCTCTTCCTAGACGAAAGGCGATTGTCATTCCGGTGTAAACGTACCAATCTTTTGTAGAAGGATTCCCGCGAACTCCGTATTTCGATCCGTCTATGCTTCGATTTGAAAGATCAGCTGCCATTTGAGAAACTTCCTTATCGATAACTTTTGAATTTGCATAAGCAGATGCACCAACATCGTCCAAATAATCCGTAAATGTTTTGCGAATAGCGAGATCAAAATTTACTGTTAATTTATTACCGATTGCAAACTTAACACCCATTCCTAGCGGGACACATAATTGGTAACGACTATATGGTTTACTTGTTGCAGTAGATGTACCTTGTCCTTCAGTAGACATTGATTGCAAAGCGACTAAAGAATCCTTGTACATCGCCATTGGATTCATGTAAAAGCCGCCTAGCTGAGCTAATAAGTAAGCGGTTCCAGTATTCTTATTTCCTTTACCAAATGTAAACGGTACATAATGGAATTCTACACCTGCCGCTACTTCGTGAATGACAGAACGAAATTCTAAATTTCTATTAATAAAAAGGGGATTGGAACTTTCCTTGTCGTATGCCTCTACTTTGCCATACAGGTAATTTAGACGTAAGGTAATTCTCGGTTGCAAATTGTAGCGGTACATTACTCCACCGGACCAATTGCTTTGATAAAAAGGTTTGAATTGATTCAGGTCACCGATGTAATACATCTTTCCAATATTCAAACCAAATTCTGATTTAGAAAAAAAAGTCTTGCGCTGGGCTTTAAAGCTTCCAACGCAAGACAATATAAGAAACATAAAAATCAGTTTTCGCATCGTAGTTGATAACGTATAAACTTACGATTTATTACGCTTTTCCGTTACGTTTACGATCACCTTCCTTTAAAAAGATTTTACGGATACGTAAGTTCTTTGGAGTTACCTCTACATATTCATCTGATTGAATGTATTCTAAACACTCTTCCAAACTAAATACTTTCGGTGGAGCCAAACGAACTTTGTCATCAGATCCAGAAGCACGCATGTTCGTCAGTTTCTTTGTTTTGGTTACATTCACACACAAGTCACCCGCACGAGAATTTTCTCCAATCACTTGTCCTTCGTAAATATTTTCATTTGGAGCGATAAAGAATTTACCACGTTCTTGAAGATTATTCAACGAGAATGGAATTGAAGTTCCTTGTTCCAAAGAAATTAATGATCCATTTTGACGTCCAGGAATTTCACCTTTGTAAGGTTGGTATTCCAAGAAACGGTGGTTCATGATTGCCTCACCAGCGGTTTGAGTCAATAAGTAATTTCTCAATCCAATAATTCCACGTGAAGGGATTTCGAATGTAACGATCATACGCTCTCCTTTTGGAACCATATTTTTCATTTCACCTTTACGACGAGTTACTGCCTCAACAGCTGTTCCGCTATGGATTTCAGGTAAATCGATTGTTAATTCTTCAATCGGCTCACATTTCACGCCATCCACTTCTTTAATGATCACTTGTGGTTGACCAACTTGCATTTCGTAACCTTCACGACGCATCGTTTCAATCAATACAGATAAATGCAATACACCACGTCCGAATACCATCCACTTATCAGCTTTGTCCGTATCTTGAACACGCATCGCTAAGTTTTTCTCCAATTCTTTTGTTAGACGGTCAGAAATATGACGCGAAGTCACAAACTTACCTTCTTTACCGAAGAACGGTGAATCATTGATGGAGAACAACATACTCATTGTAGGCTCATCCATTTTGATGGTTGGAAGTGGCTCTGGATTTTCAGCATCACAAATAGAATCTCCAATCTCGAATCCTTCGATACCTGTTACAGCACAAAGATCTCCTGCTTGAACTTCTGCCACTTTCATGCGCTCAATTCCTTCAAACACAAAAACTTCCTTGATTCTGTGTTTTTCTAAACGTCCGTCAGATTTCGACAAAATGATTGGTTGATTTTCTTTCAATACACCTCTAGAAAGACGTCCAATTGCGATACGACCAACATAAGAAGAGAAGTCCAATGAAGTCACCAACATTTGTGTATTTCCCTCTTCGATTTTACGCGGTGGAAAGTATGTCAAAATAGAATCTAACAAAGGAGTAATGCTCGTCGTTGGCTTTTTCCAATCTTCGGACATCCAACCATTTTTCGCTGAACCATAAATGGTAGGGAAATCTAATTGTTCCTCGTTTGCATCTAATTCGAACATCAGGTCGAATACTTTTTCGTGCACTTCTTCAGGTGTACAATTTTCTTTGTCCACTTTGTTAATCACCAACAATGGCTTTAATCCCAACGAAAGTGCTTTTTGCAAAACGAAACGTGTTTGAGGCATTGGACCTTCAAAGGCATCCACCAAAATACACACTCCATCCGCCATGTTCAATACGCGTTCAACTTCTCCTCCAAAGTCGGCGTGACCTGGAGTGTCAATGATGTTGATTTTCGTTCCTTTGTAGGTAACAGAAACATTTTTAGAGACGATTGTGATACCACGCTCGCGTTCTAGGTCATTGTTATCCATGATTAAGTCCCCAGTTGGACGATCACGTTCGTTGATCATTGTTCCTGCTTCAATGATTTTATCCACCAATGTCGTTTTACCGTGGTCAACGTGGGCAATGATGGCGATATTTCTAATTTCCATAATACTATTATGATTTTTTGTATCTACTTATTTGAGTTTCTAATTATGAACGTTTGCGGTCTCCACCGAACGATTTTCTTTCTCCGCGTGGACGATCTCCGCCCTCGCTTTTCGCACCGAATCCACCACTACGGCCAGATCCACCTGCGTTTCCTCCTTCAGAGCGACCAGCGTAACCACCGCCACCTGATCCACCAGAGCGACCAGCGTAACCGCCACCGCCTGATCCACCAGAACGACCTGCATAGCCTCCGCCACCAGAACCGCCTGAACGGCCAGCGTAACCTCCGCCACCTGATCCACCAGAGCGACCAGCGTAACCGCCGCCACCAGATCCACCAGAACGACCTGAGAATCCTCCGCCACCAGAGCGAGAATCACCTCCAAAACGTCCGCGTCCACGTCCGCCTTCGCTGCGACCTGATCCACCTTCTTTTTGTGCGGTTACTTCAATGTTAACTTGGTGACCTTCAAAGTCAGTTCCGTTAACATTTTTCAAGATTTTCTCTGTATGCTCTTGGTCTGCCTCAAAGAATGAGTAAGAAGTCAATAAGTCAATGCGTCCAACTGCTTGAGAATTCAAGCCTGTTGCATCACAAACAACTCTTAACAAGGCACCTGGATTTAATCCATCGCGTTTTCCAAGGTTTACGAAGAAACGTGTTTTTCCTTCTTCACGTGTGCGATCAGATTTTCCACCTTTTCCACGTTCACCACCACGATCATCTCTTGCTGCAGCATTTAAATCTCCTGCGCGATCATAATAGTTAATGAAACGGTTAAATTCGGTTGAAACGAAACGTTTGATGATATCCTCTTTGGATAAACTCTCAAAAGCTTCAAGGATTTGCGGCATAAACTTCGCGATGTCATCCTCTTTTACTTCTGTTGCAATGGTTTTGTTAATCAATTTCATTAATTGAATTTCACAAATCTCCTCTGCATTTGGAATTTCACCTACAGTGAAAGTCGTGCGCATTTGACGTTCGATTGCTTTAATCTTGCCAATTTCACGTCCATTGATTAATACCAATGATTCACCTTTTTTACCAGCACGAGCTGTACGACCACTTCTGTGCGTATAATTCTCGATATCATCCGGTAAATTGTAATTGATGACGTGTGTAATGTTGTCAATATCAAGTCCACGTGCAGCAACATCTGTCGCTACTAGGATTTGTAATTCTTTTGAACGGAAACGGTCCATTACACGATCACGCATTGCTTGCGTTAAATCTCCGTGTAAAGGTTCTGCGTTGTATCCCTCGCGACCCAATTTTTCTGCAACTGTTGCTGTTTCATTTTTGGTGCGACAGAAAATCAATCCATAAATAGTTGGATTAAAATCGATCAAGCGTTTTACTGCTTCGTAACGATCACGTTCCTTCACCATGTAATAGATGTGGTCAATGTTTTCGTTACTTTGATTTTTGTGTCCAATAGAAACCTCTAATGGATCGTGCATGTATGTTTTCGCAATACGCGCAACTTCCGTTGGCATTGTTGCAGAGAACAACCAAACATTTTTGTCAATTGGTGTCGTTTCTAAAACGGCATCAATATCCTCTTTGAATCCCATGTTCAACATTTCATCTGCCTCGTCCAATACGACGTAGCGAACTTGTGATAGTTGAATTACTTTTCGATTCATTAAATCAACGAGACGTCCAGGTGTAGCCACAATAATGGATGTACCTTTTTTAATGTCCGTAATTTGTTTTCTGATATCTGTACCTCCGTATACCGCTGTAATGCTACAGTCAAGGTATTTAGCGAAAACATTTAAGTCCTTTGCGATTTGCAAACACAGTTCGCGCGTTGGACAAATGATCAAACCTTGTGGAAGTCTGGCTTTTGTATCGATGTTATTAATTAACGGCAAGCCGAATGCCGCTGTCTTTCCTGTTCCTGTCTGCGCTAGGCCGACAAAGTCGCAATCTTCCTGCATCAGGTAGGGAATTGCTTTTTCTTGGATGGGGGTCGGTGCTTCAAAACCCAATTCTGTTAACGACTTCAGCACCTCACTCCTCAATCCGAGCTCTTCAAATGTCATCTTGTTATTTTAAATTTGGGTGCAAAGATACACATAATAAAAAGATAAGTTGTTAATAAGTTCATTCTTATTGTTAAAAAACCATTAAACATCTTAAAAAATAGCGTTTTAGGAGTCCCTTCATGCATCCGAAGAGGTACGATTCACTTCATGATACAAAACAAAAATCGACTTGCTTTGTATCTATTTTCGTTGCCCTTAAAATCATGCTTACATCAATCTGTTTGTAAGCGCCGTTCGAGGCATAATGATGCGCAGAGTAATAAAAGATGCCTAGAATTAGATCAATTAAACTTTCTGACCAAACTTATTCGATTTAACTCCTATTAAAAGGTAGTCTTTTATTGATATCTTTACTATAAAATCAACTTATTTCCTTGCTTTGTACAACATGAATTGAAAAACCCGCGTTTACAAAGACTAAATTTCCTATTTTTGACCCAAATTAAAACGAACACATGAATCTGACAGGTATCATTTCCATCTCTGGTAGACCAGGACTATTTAAAGTTATCGCTCAAGGAAAAAACAGCGTTATTGTTGAATCAATGATTGACAAAAAACGTTTTCCAGCGTATGCTACAGAGAAAATTTCCACATTAGAGGACATTAGTATTTTCACGTATGAAGAAGATGTGAAATTGACCGAAGTGTTGGCAAAAATGAATGAATCGTTTACTGATAATTGTCCTTCCCACAAGGAGGATATGAAAGCGTTAGAAGCGGCGTTAGCAACGTTCTTGCCGAATTGGGACAAGGAGCGCGTGTATCCATCAGATGTTCGTAAAATTTTCCAATGGTATCATTTAATCAAACAAGCTGGATTATTTGAAGCAACAACAGAGGAAACTACCGATGCACCAGTGAAAGAGGCTAAGGTAAAAGCTGAACCAGCAAAGAAAAAAGCAGCAGCAACGGCAGGTCCAGCAAAAGCAGCGAAACCAGCAAACATCAAAAAGGCAGCACCTGTTAAAACAGGAAGTTCTCGCGGGAAATAATTAACCTAAACAATATTAAAAATTCACCTGTCCAACCGTCAGGTGAATTTTTTTGTCCTAAAAATACCCACCTATGATTATCCAAAGAAACAAACGTCAATTTATAAAAGAAGACCTAACTATTCAATCTTGGGAAGATTTAAAATCATATTTCGACGATTTACTCTCACGAGAAATAGACAATAAAGAATCCTTTCAACAATGGCTATTGGACCGCAGTGAATTGGATGCCATATTAGAAGAAGATTTGGCTTGGCGCTACATTCGCATGTCCATCGAAACGAATAACGAAGTATTAGCGAACGCATATACTTTTTTTGTCACGAAAATTCAACCGGAGTTAGCGCCGTTGGACGATGCTTTAAATCGAAAATTCATGGAATCATCTTTTCGTCATGACTACACGGATTCCGCGCATCAAATTTATTTTAGAAGCATAGAAACGCAGGTGAATTTATTTCAGGAGAAAAATGTGTCTATCGAGGCAGAATTAAACGAATTGGCTCAAAAATATGGGGCCATTAGTGCAGCTCAGTCGATTGAATACAATGGTGAAACAATCACCATGCAAAAAGCGAGTCAATTGTTAAAAGAACAAGACGAAGTAATTCGTCAAACCGTTTTTAATAAAATAGTCGAGCGTCGCAGAGTTGACAAAGATACTTTGAACGAGTTATATACTGAATTGATTACAAAGCGACATGAATTAGCCCTGAACGCTGGATTTGATAATTTCAGAGATTACAAATTCCAATCTTTAGGTCGTTTCGATTACACCAAAGAAGATTGTTTTGCGTTTCATCACGCCATTAAAACACATATTGTTCCGCTTGTAAAAGACATTCAAGCGAAAAAATTAGCGATTACCGGAGAAGCAAAATTCAAACCGTGGAATACAGAAGTTGATCCAGAAGGAAAAGCGCCATTGAAACCTTTTGAAACGGGCAAACAGATGTTAGATGGATGCGTTCAAATGTTAGGAAACTTGAATCCTTATTTTGCTGACTGTTTAAAAACCATGGAAGAAATGGGTCACTTAGACCTAGACTCCAAAGCAGGAAAAGCGCCAGGCGGATACAATTATCCACTCTATGAAATAGGCGTTCCTTTTATTTTTATGAATGCGGTTGGTGCACAGCGTGATTTAGTGACGATGATTCACGAAGCCGGACATGCCGTTCACTCTTTTTTGAGTCGTGATCTTTCATTGACAGGATTCAAGAACCTACCATCCGAAGTTGCCGAATTAGCATCGATGTCTATGGAATTACTTTCCATGAAAGAATGGGGACATTTCTATACAAACGAAGATGAATTGAACAGAGCGAAACGTGAACAATTAGAAGGCGTTTTGAAAGTCTTGCCATGGATTGCACAAATCGACGCTTTCCAGCATTGGGTCTACGAACATCCAACGCATACCATTGCGGAACGTCACGCACATTGGTCTAGTTTATCCAAGGACTTTGGAACAGGATTAACCGATTGGACAGGATACGAAGATCAAATTGCCACATCATGGCATCGACAATTGCATTTATTCGAAGTTCCTTTTTACTACATCGAGTATGGCATTGCGCAATTGGGTGCTTTGGGTGTTTGGATGAACAGTTTAACAGATTTCGAAAGAGGATTGACAGCATATCAAGAAGCCTTGAAATTAGGTTATACGAAGTCTATCCCTGAAATTTATGAAACTGCGCACGTACCATTTGACTTTTCATCGGATCGTTTGAAATCATTAGCAGATTTCATTCAAGAGGAATTAAAAAAACTAGACTAGAAATAAATTCGGCGTGAATTTGCGCAGATTTTAAATTTCTCTTTATATTTGCACCCTCTTCGATGAGATTGTTACTAGATTATTAAGTGACATTAATTGGCGAGATAGCTCAGTTGGTTAGAGCGTAGGATTCATAACCCTAAGGTCCCGAGTTCAACTCTCGGTCTCGCTACAAAAGCCCAGACGATTTGTCTGGGCTTTTTTTATGCCTTTATTTTGAGATAGCTGAATCGTAGGTATTCGAGCATAGAGGATTCATAACTCTAAGGAACCGAGCTCTTACGTGCTTTTGTTTTACAAAAGCTGTAAGTACGCTGACCTTTCGTCAGCATTCAACTCTTGGCCTCGCTGATGAGTCTACGTCAATCAGAATAAACGCTACAATGAAACCTTAACGATACTGTCCGTTTTTATCTTAAAATGAAAAAGTGGTGGTTTTGATTTTTTTTTATTTTTGTTTAATGAAGAAGTATGTTTTGCTATCAGTTTCATTTCTTTATTTGCAGATCATTTTAGGGCAAGATAACATGCCAATGCACAATCCAAGAAGCAACTATAAAACTGGTTACTGTTTTCGGATTTTAGGACCAGCTCCCTTTTTATCATTTTCAATGAACCATTTCATAAATGAAAGAATAAATTTAGAAGCAGGTTTAGGTTTAGTTGGCGCATATGGCGGTGTTCATTTTTTCACTAGCAAACAGGAGAAAAAGAATTTATTCGCTCCATATACCGGAATCAATTTAGGATATATGACTTTACCTGATATTGAGGTGGGAATTGGAGGAAGTTCAGGTGGATGGGGAAAATTCATGACTTTTTATATTCCTGTTGGGGTTCAATTAATGACTAAACATGGTTTTCATCTTTCTATTGAAGGTGCGATGCTTGCTATAACTGGCGATCGTTCTAATGCCGCGCCTTGGGGATCATTGAAAATTGGTAGAAACTTTTGACATAAACAATAATCAGTATCCTAAAAATATATTAGTAATTTTATTCATCACCCGTATGTAAGCTGTCAAAATGCTGACCTTGCCTCAGTATTCAACTCTCAGTCTCCCATATGAGCCTTCGACTATCAAGATAAACAATACAAAAGCCTTAACGATACTGTTAAGTTTTTTCCTATTTTTTCTATCCAAACAAATCTTCGTACTTTCACTCTCGTTGAAAATTCACCAATGATGAAAACTTTGCTGTTGACTTGCTTGAGTTTGTTTATCTCTTTCCATTTTTTTGGACAAGCATCGACCTACAATCTAACGGTTAAAGTTTCTGGAATTGCGGTGAAAAAAGGCATGGTAGAGTTTGGACTCTTTCGGGATGCGGAAAAGTTCACGAAAATTGGGGGTACTTATCGCATGTTGCGCGTGAAAGTAGATGCTGCTGAGGAAACGGTCACTTTCCATAACTTGCCGAAAGGAAAATACGCGGTTTGTATCTATCTCGATGAAAACAATAACAACCAATGTGACAAGAATTTCTTTGGGATTCCAACGGAGCGATTTGCGTTTTCGAATAATCTTAGGCCCATGTTAAGCGCGCCTTCTTTCGAAGCTTGCTCTATTTTCCTAAATGAAAATAAATCCATTGTCATTCGTGCGGATTACTAATTTAAAAGAATGAAAGTTTTCCTCGTTTTACTTTGTCTATTTTTTTGGTCGCGCTTTTCGTTTACGCAGTCTTACAACATTCATTTTCTTCAAGATGGAATAGAGATTCCTATCATCAATGAAAAAGTTCTGTTAGCCAAAAAACCCTTTCAAATCCAAGTCGAATTATTGAAAGTCGACGGTGTCTTTGGCTCCTCTTCACTAAGCGATTCAGTGTTTCGCATTCCACTGAATCAATCATTGCCGGAACCGGACCTCATCCAATGGAAAATTGCCGTCGAACCGGAAAATAATGCTGACAAAGACATAATCGTTTCGAAGGAAAGCTATTTCTATTGGTTTTACAATCCAAAGGTGGATACGTGGCATCGCTTTGATCCAAATCCCATCGTTGAGAAAGGACGTGTTGTCGGGACGAAAACGGTAGAAAATTTATTTATTTCTGAACACTTGAACAGCGAAAACAAATCCATTTCAATTTCGAAGATAGAACAACCATTGTACTTTATTTTTTTTCTAATGAACAAAAATAATGAACAGGATTTGCATCGAACGAGAATCGAAGTAAACTGGAAATAATGCCCATTAACAGAGTTGTATGACTGAAAAGTATATGGGCATTCCGATGATAATATTCATTGGAAAGGTCACGCCTAAAGCCATTGGAACAAATAAACCAGGATCTGCTTCCGGAGCCGCAAGTTTCATAGCCGCGGGCACAGCAATATAGGAAGCACTACTTGCTAAAATTGAAAAGATAAATCGATCTCCAACGTCCGGTGTCACAAATCCACTTAAGATCGCCACTAAGATTCCATTAAATAAAGGCATGAGTAATGCGAAAAGAAAAGAAAAACGACCATGACTAAGGAATGCGTTGAATCGACTAGCTGTGGTCATTCCCATTTTTAGTAAAAAAATCGCTAAAAAGCCTTTAAAAATATCCGTAGTGAAATGTTGTATATCGACCGCTTGTTTACCATCCGACAAAAATCCAATGAACAAACTACCAACAAGCATTAAAACACTACCATTGGTTAACGAATGTTTAATTATACTAGCCAAACTCGAGTCTTTCTTTGTCTTCTTTTCAAACTTCATCATGAGCAATACACCAACAATAATTGCTGGAACCTCCATAATGGCCATGACTGCAACCATGTGACCACTAAAAGACAATTTAACCGTTTCTAAAAAGGTAGATGCTGCTACAAACGTTACAGCGCTAACAGAACCATAAGAAGCCGCGATAGCGCCAGCATTTGCAATACTCAACTTACGTTTTAAAATAAAAAAAGAGTAAATGGGTATTACGGCAGCAATAGTCATCCCAAAAAGTATTGCATAAAGCACGGTTGGATTGAAATCGTGATGCGCGAGTTCTTGTCCGCCCTTAAAGCCAATAGAAAACAACAGGTATAATGAAATAAATTTGAAAGATGATTCAGGAATATCTAGGTCGCTTTTGACCATGACAGCAATAATTCCTAGGATGAAAAAAAGTAAGGTAGGATTCGTAAAGTTTGTAAGAAGTAAGTCTAAATTCATATTATCTATTTTTTTCAAATTTCAATCGGCTTCCCGGATTAAATTCTTGTATTTTTTCATTAGAATAAACCAAATGACCATTAACAAAGGTGTATTTGATTTTTGATTGAAACAATTTACCTTCAAATGGTGACCAAGCACATTTATAATGTAATTTATCCACCGACACTTCGGTTTTTGCATGAATATCCACAAGAACAAGGTCGGCAAAATAGCCTTCTCGAATGTACCCTCTGTCCGGAATTCGATAAATCTCAGCTACGTGGTGACTCGTTTTCTGAACGATTTTCTCCCATGCTATTTTTCCTTGGTGATGCAACTCAAAAAGCGCTAAAAGTGCCTCTTGAACCAATGGACCACCGGATTTCGCCTGGTCATAATTCCCTGTTTTCTCCTCCCAAGTGTGTGGTGCGTGATCCGTTGCGATGATGTCAAGTACATCCTCATTCAGTGCTTTCAATAATCCGAGATTATCATCTGCAGATTTAATCGAAGGATTCCACTTTAAGCGGTTTCCGAGCTGCGCGTAGTCTTCATCGTTGAAAAACAGGTGGTGGACACAAGCTTCCGCGGTTATGCGTTTGGAACGGATGTCACCAGAATATTTCTTAAACAAATTCGCTTCTTCTTTGGTGGAAATATGGAAAAGATGCAATCTGTTCCGGTGCTTTTCCGCCAATTCCAAGACTCGTTTTGTGGCTTTTACACATGCCTCTGTTGGTCGGATTTTGGAATGGTATTCACAAGGAATATCTGCGCCGAATTTTTTCGTGTAAAACTCCTTTTGAGCGTGAATGATTGCATCATCCTCAGAATGTAATGCAATAAGTGAATTTGAACGGCTAAACAATTTCTCAAGAAAATCAGGGTAATTAGCTAGAATCCCTTCATTATCTTGGAAATAGAGTCCATCATCTGTGATTCCACAAACTTGTTCATTGTCAATTCGCAAGGCCTCTTCTAAATTGTTTTTTGAAATCCCCATGAAGAAGGAGTAATTCGCCCAAGAGGACTGACTCGCTAGTTGGTATTTCTCTTCGAGAAGTTCATTTGTCAAAACATTTGGCACAGTGTTGGGCATTTCCATGAAAGATGTAATTCCACCAGCAACAGCGGCCATTGATTCGGTATGAATGGAACCCTTGTGCGTCAATCCTGGTTCTCTAAAGTGAACTTGATCATCAATCATACCTGGGATTAATATTAATCCTTCTGCGTTGAGCTCATTAAACTTTTCGTTTACGGGTAAATTGATGTGAGGTGCTATCTTCTCAATTCGCTGATGATTGATGAGTACATCCGCAATTTTTTGAGTGTTTTCATTAATAATTAAAGCTTGTCGAATAATTGTTTTCAAGGCAATATGAAGTTAAGGATTACACGCTGGACAAAAAGTTGGGTCTTCTGTTTCTCTAACATTTGGAAAGTATTTTTCCTCTTGAAAAAGACAACTTTCACAACGCAAAACATGCTTTAAAACCGAAGATGTTGGTGTTTCACAAATCTGACATGGAAGTCCTGGTGAGATGGTAGAAACTCCATAACCAGGCATTTCACACGACGGACACAACACCTTTATTTTATCGATTAGTTTTTGTGTGAGCAATTCAATTTGCTTCATTCTTGGTGGATTATGCATCGCACGCATATCCGTTTCGACAAATATTGTCCCATGCCTTCGCATGCATACATTATATGCTGTAGCAAGTTCATCCCAATCGTTAATCCCTTTTTTCAAGAATAACATAGACTGTTCATCATTCCTTAGGATAATTGCTTGATTTGGAAAATCGATTGAATCACAGAATTTAATCAATTCATCTACATTTAAGATTTTTTTTCCTTGGAAATTTGTTTCAGTAGTAAGAATACGAGCTGAATAAGTCATATTATTCTTAAAGTCCATTAATAACATGAGTTCATCCTGCGCAGAACAAAAAGGTATATCAGGATGCGCTCCAAACGAACCTTCTGTCGCTAAAACCAAATCACAACCTGTAAGTTTATATCCCAAGTTACACTTTGCTTTCAATGTATTAATTGGACTTTGAGTACGTTCAATTTCACCTGAGAATGTTCCAAATTGATCCGTATCAAACAAGGTTAAAGTAAAACATTTCAGATTGAGTTCTCGCTCTAATAATGGCTGAATCACCCATTCCTTGTGGTGATTTGTTGCTATGAATAAAAGTCGATCGGAAAACATCTTTTAGTCTAAAACTTCGATTTCTATGATCGAATTGATTTTTATTTTCTTACCCTGTGTACTTTGACTCGTTAAGAGCTGCAACACTTGAGAACGCGAAATTTGCAATTCTTCAAAACGTTTTTTAGCAATGGAATCCTCACTGGTATTTTTCTCCCAAAGGCGATGAGAATCAACAGAATGAAATTGAATTTTTTTCGAAATGATATTTAGTAACAATTCTCTAGCGTCCTCCTGAGAAAATTCACCAGTTATAAATTTTACTTCTAATTTTTTTTCGTTTTCCATGAGTCTTTTTTTTAGATGAATTATAATTGCTGTTTCAGTCAATGAAAATACCGTCGCGCAAAATTCTCCTTTATAATTCATAGTTTTTTATTTATATTTATCATTATTTCATTAAATATATTTATGAACTTTACATTAAATCAACTTCGTGTCTTTTTAAAAATCGTTGAAACGCGGAGTATTACAAAAGCTTCACAAGAATTGGCGTTATCACAACCTGCCGTATCCATTCAATTAAAGAACTTTCAGGAGCAATTTGACGTTCCTTTGACTCAGTTGATCAACCGAAGAATTTATATCACCGCGTTTGGACAGGAAATTGCTGCTTTGGCCGGAAAGATTGTAAATGAAGTGAACGAAATCAATTACAAAACAGCGCTCTACAATGGACAACTAGCAGGTAAATTGAGCATATCCGTTGTTTCCACTGGAAAGTACGTCATCCCCTATTTTTTGACGGATTTCCTTAAACAAAATTCGAATATTGACTTAAAACTTGATGTGAGTAACAAAGCACAAGTTATATCAGATTTAACAGAAAATTCAATGGATTTCTCCTTAGTTTCGGCTTTACCAAAAGACTTAAATCTTGAAAAAATCACTTTGATGAAAAATGAGTTATACCTCGTGTGCAGTTCTAAATTTGAGATAGACGGGTTTAAAAGCATAAATGACCTGCCAAAAAACATTCCTTTTATTTACAGGGAAGTAGGATCTGCCACTCGATCTGCAATGGAAAAATACATCGAACAGCAGGGTGTTTCAATTCAAAAAAAATTAGAATTAACATCCAATGAAGCAGTGAAACAAGCGGTCATAGCGAACATGGGACTTTCCATTATGCCAATCATTGGAATCCGTCAAGAACTTCAAACGAAGCAACTAAAAATCATTCCAATGGACGGTTTACCATTGCAAACGAATTGGCACATTGTTTGGAACCGAGGTACGCGACTCACACCAAGCGCAAGAGCTTTTGTAGAACACCTAGAGAACAACAAAAACAGCATTATCGAAACCTATTTTTCTTAGCAAGAACTTAGATTAATTTAGCCATGGAAAAACGCAAAGTTAAGAGCGCTTGTTGGTATTTACATAATACTTCGATGTATTTCAAGTTCGCTTGAATGTATGTCATTTCCCGAGCATTAACTAAGAACAATGAACTTTCACCTTGTTCGAACATCGTTTTCTCGGCCTCAAATAATTGACGTGAGTCCAAAACAGTTTGACGGTAAATATCCAATTGATTTTGTGCATTTAATACGTCATTTTGGGCTTGTTTGATTTTAGCCTTCAAATACACCTTATTGTTCAAGTAACTTAACTGTTCGTCTTGAACTTTCAATTTTGCCAATTCCAAATCACCTCGTTCTTTTCTAAATAAGAGTGGCATTTCAAATTGGACACCAATTTTATTATTGTTAGTACTTAAATTAGTAATTGGATTATAATTGATTGGTTCATTTAACAAGTTATAACTCAGATTTAAAGTTGGTTTTAGTTGCTCTTTTTTTAATCTTTGATCGATTTCCAATGACTTAATTTTCAGATTATTCATATTCAAATAGGGATGGTTTTCCGCAAGAGAATCCACTTCAATATCAGATAACAGAGGCAAAATAGTTACAGACACAGAATCCATTTCCAATGGACCCGTTGTTACGTCGATCTCCAAAGGTTCTTGGAGTTCTGTCCACAAGAACGTTTCAAGCTTTACTTTCGAATTCAATAAATCCGTTTGATAATTATTAAGCATCGACAACCTGGATTGTACTTGAATCCGAGCTTCAACGGTATCAATAATTGGACGATCACCAAGTTCCGCGGTTAATTTAACTCCCTGCAATCGTACAACTGACAATTCATATGAGTTTTGTAGGACAGCTTTTGAGTAATGTGATAAAAACCAATTCCAATATGCGTATCCAGATTCGTAAACTAGTTCATTTAATAACAGTCGTTGTTCTAGAAGTGAACTTTGCTGAAAAATTCTAGCTTTAAATAATTCCGCTCGACGTTGGTCAATCATCATTCCCTGCCCTAAATTAACGGAAACCCCACCATACCAAAGTCCACCAGCTGGTGTTTTATCCTCAGACGACAAATATGGACCTCTGTTGGATTCAAACCCAGACTTCACCTGAATTCCGTACCAAGTTGGAATCGATAATCCAGCGTTTATTTTTTGGTAATTGGTGACTCCATCGTAATTTTTACGGTCCAATTTAGAAAACATTTTAGGATCAAATCCTCCCTTAGCTTTCAACAACTGACCTTCACCCATTTGGGGTTTTATGCCGGCTTGTTTTACCAATGGGTGATTTAACAAAATGATTTCGTAATATTCTTTTTCACTAAGTACCTCTTGAGTCCAAGACGATACGGAGGAATAACAACAGGCAATTACTAGAATGAAATGTTTCATTTCTTCGGTTTTTCAATTTTTTTCGTTTGATAAAAATTAGGAGGGAATCCATTAATTTTCCTCCACAATTCGTAGCCGACGAGTACATCATCTAATAAAATCATTGATTTCGCACCACCACCAACTCTTAGTGCATCTGGCCAATCTTTTTCCTTCCTATTTGGGGAAACCAATACTCTAAACATTCCTTCCTCATTGGCAAAATTATCGATGGCAAAAATCTCACCGCCAAACGTTCCAAAACTGGTATTAGGCCAACCTGAAAAAACCATCGCCGGCCATCCATCGAACTGAATACGGACTTTTTGACCTTTCTGAAGTAAAGGTAAATCTACAGGCTGCACAAACATTTCAATGGCTAAATCATAATTCTTAGGCATGATTGTCGCGATAGATTCACCCTGCTTAATTGTTTCACCAATACCACTCGACAACACCTTTGTAACCACACCATCTTGAGGAGCTAATATGTAATACATTCCGTTTCGGATAGAATAATTTGCCGACATATTCTGCAATTTAATCACATCCACCTCCGTGTCATACAATGATGATAGTGTAGAAAACTTATCCGACTCCGCTTTTGCTATTTCATCGCGAAATTTTGCTTCGATAGATTGGTATTCTACGCGCGCATCGATGATGTCGTTGGCACTTTGCAAGTATTTCTGTTGAGCCGCAACTTGGGATGCTTGTGCTCTTTGATATGTCAGTTTTCGTGTTTCTAATTCGGTTAATGACTTTAAATTATCCTTGTACAATTTTTCAAAGCGTTCCACTTGTTGTTCCGCTATCCGTGCATTAATTTGGGTAGTATGAAATTCAATACTGTCTGTCTTTAATTTCAAATAGGATTGATTAAGCTTAATTTTAGCTTGTTGCAACTTCAACTTTCCTGTTTCAATTAATGCATCAATTCGGTTATCTAGTGCGCTAATTTTACCTCCATAAGAAACAACTGACAACTCTTTGTTTTTCAACTGCTTGTTTGTTCTTCCAACGAGGTCCGGATCTAGGTAACTCTCTTTGATTTCAGAAAGAAACAGAATCGTATCCCCTTTTTTCACTTGATCACCGTCTTTTACAAACCATTTCTCAATTCTACCAGCAATAATGGATTGAATCATTTGCGGCCGTTGTTCAGGACGAAGCGTAACCACTTTTCCTTTTCCTCGGATATTTTGCGTCCACGGTAAGATTAAAACAAGCAAGAGTATTCCCACCAAGACCCAAATCACTTTAATTAATCGTTGAGAGGATTGCTTATTTTCCACTCTACTAATTGAATTTAAACTCGTTACATTCAATCTACTTTTATTTTGCGGAGATAAATTTAACATGGTTATTTCGTCTTAAATGTTTCATAACTTCCATCAAAGACAACAGAGCCTTCGACAATTTCAATAACTCTCGGGAAACGTTTCATAACCTCAACATCGCTACTAGCGATAATAACAGTTACGTTGTCCTTTTTTAAAATGTGATTGAGAATCGCATTTTTCTGTCCAAATGTTAAACCAGCTGTTGGCTCCTCTAATAAAACCAATCTTGGATCACCAATCATCGCTCTGGCAATCAATATTTTTTTGACGATATCTCGAGGAATAAATTGCACATCTGCATTTAATACGGAATGATACTTTTCAGGCAAGGCTTGCATGAATGTTTTTAACTCAAGTTCAACTACTTCCTCCTCAATTCTTTTCAGATCAATGTGATTTCGACCAAAAGAAATATTGTCGATTAGGCTACCGAAAATCAATAAATCTTGATCAACTACAGCACCTATTTGTTCCCTCAAAAATTCTTTATTTAAATTCTCCAGAGGCAATCCGTTTAATGATACATTCCCTAGATCGGTTTCACATAATCCAACAATTAAGTGAAACAAAAGATTACTTGATACGGATGAATCCGTTACGATACATACTTTTTCATTTGAATTTATTTGAAATGAAATATTGGATAAAATTTCCATTTCAAGATCTTGAATTCGGCATGTAACATGGTCTAAGTGTACAGAAAAACCTTCAGGTGATTCTAATTTATACCCATCGATCAACTCTTGCTCAAGTTCCAAATCAGTTACCTGAGAAATTTTTTCGATTGCTGTTAACACATCGTAAACAACTTCTACACTTAGAATCAATTTTTCCACCGCACTCAACACAAGTAGAATAATGATTTCAGATGCGACAAATTGACCGATGTTCATTTGTTGATTAATCACAAGTAAACCACCGATAATAAGAAACACGAGTGCAATTAACACTTTGAATACAATCAAATACACATATTGCTTCACGAGCACTTTAAAATGTTCGTCGCGCGCTGTCAAGTATCCTTGCAAATGACTATCGGTCCGGCTAATGTGTAATTTATGGTTACCTGACAAGCTAAAGCTAAATCGAGCTTGAGAAACTTCTTTTAGCCAATGAGCTATCTTATATTTATAGCTTGATTCTTCCAAACTTGTTTGCATGCCTCTCTGAACAGTAAATCGCACAATTAGAATTAATGTGAACACTAAAAAAACACCAAGAAAAATAAAGAAACTGTGATAGAATGATAACAAAACAAGACAAAAGACTAATTGCAAGATCGATGCGGTAAAGTCAATCAATAATTTTGACAATCCTTTTTGAATGGTCAAGGTATCAAAAAAACGATGCGTTAAATCTGTTGCATATTTCTTTAAAAGTTCCGTTAATTTGATATGAGGAATGCGTTCTGCGAATTCAAAAGCCGAACGAGTAAAAATGCGCTGTTGAAGATTTTCCGTTATTCTCAATTGAAAAATATTAAGAACCCCAGATAAACCTAGCGATAATACAACCAACAAAACAAGAACAAACCAGGAAGTACTCATTTGTCCTAACTCAATAAAATTGATGATCATCTGGATTCCAAGAGGTAATCCAAGTGATAGCATACCACTAAAGACCGAAAAAAGATAAATATTCCTTATTTCTGTACTATCAGGTCGTAGCATAGACCAAAACCTCGCAAACAATTTAGGTGTACTAGTTTTCATTTTTTATCGCTTTTAATAAGGTGTCTGTAAAGAAGGATTCTACCAAATCATCCTTCTGATTTATGTTTGTCAATCGAGGTAAATGTGCAGCAAAAAAGCGCTGTTGATTACTCCCCTCTATCATTGTTGAAATAAGCATGTTGGGAAAAGAATAAGAGGGATTGATTTCCAAAATAATCGCTGATACAAATTCTACAACTTTTTTGTATTCCGCAAATGCCCCATTTTTATTTTCATCATCGACATTCTTTGTCAAAAGTGCCTTTGAAGATTCGTTGATTACAATTTGTTTCAATTCTAACTCATTATCCAACACTAGCTCATTCGTTGGATTCGGAATTGCTGTTAATATATGAATGCAATTTTTCAAGCGAACTTCTGCATCTGCTATATTTTGAGTCCCCATATGAATGCGAAACCACATGCACGACCAATACCAATTAATTAAATAGAGAAGGATTTTATGTTTGCTCTCGAAATATCGGTAAATAGAGGCTTCGGTCGTATCAATATCAACTGCCAACTTTTTGAACGTGAATTTCTCAAAACCAAGTGAAGAAATCAACGAAATACTCCCACTTAGGATTTTTTGACCTAATTCAGAAGAAGTTGGATCCTTTAAGTATAAATGTTCATTCAAAGGAATGGACATTTTAGAAAAAAACTGATTCATTCTGATAATTTTAAGTGCAAATATAATAGTATTACTATTTATATGATAATGTTTACTACTTTATTTGTTATGTTGTAACAACACATTAGATTGGAAAAAGTTTTTGCCTTAAAAAGAATAATGAATGAAAGGAGTGGAATTATTGAAAATCCTCCCTGACACAGCGCTCAACAATTTTCGCACTATTCAATGCCAATGGAATACCTCCACCTGGATGAACAGTAACACCAGCAAAATACAATCCTTTCAAGGTTTTAGAGAAATTTGGATGCCGGTAAAATGCAGAGAAAGCACTATTAGAAGAATTCCCATAAATGGATCCTTGTTTACCGAAATAATCGGATTCTATTTTTCTCGGCTCGTTGTGCGACTCCACTTCGATGAGTGATTCAATATCTCGATTCAATGCTTTCGATAATTTCTTGATGCATGTTTCGCGTGTTTCTGCAACAAATGCATCCCAATCTTGTCCCACGTCAATGGGCGCATTCACCATGACAAACCAATTTTCTGATCCTTCCGGCGCATCTCCCTTTTCTACTTTGGAAGTTATGTGCACATAAATTGTTGGATCCGCATACCTCGTTTTCGTAGTAAAAATCGCTTCAAACTCTGCTTTGTAATTCTCTGCAAACAAAATATTATGCACGCCCAATTGATCGAAACTCGCTTTCATGCCCCAGTAAAATACAATGGCACTACTTGACTTTTCTTGATTCAAGATTTTTGACGGGTAATGCAATCCTTTTAATAAGCGTTCGTAAGTAAAGTGAACATCCATGTTGGAAACGACTAGTTCACAAGGAAACTCTTGTTTCGTGGTTCGAATCCCCAAAATGCGATTTTCTTTATGCTGGATTTCATCAACGCGTTCACCTGTGTAAAATGACACACCAAGCCCTAAGCAAAGTTGATGCAATGTTCTACTGATATTCACCATACCACCAATGGGCATAGCCGGACCTTCATTAAATTCTAAATGACTAATAATATTCAACAATCCCGGAGTGTGATACGGACTACTTCCGTTATACGTAGCCATTCGGTTGAGTAGTTGTGCGGATTTTGGATTTCGAAATGTTCTTCGATTCACTGCAGACATACTCGTGGCCATCCCATAAAAAGGAATCCGCGAAATGGCTTTCATAATCCCTTTGTTCAACCACTGATTACGTCGGTGAAGCGAAGCGGAAATAAATACAGGATAAAGTGCTTTATAGTTTTTAGATATCCGATTTAAAAATCGCTGTGTCCGATGACGGTTTTCACCAAAAGCTGATTCAAATGTTTTTGCAGTCTGATCCATTCCTGATGGAACAATAACCTGTTGACCGTCTGAAAAGAAATAACGACAAGACTCTTCCAATTGACGGTAGGAAAAAATGGATGGATCTTTTTCGCATAAGGTAATCAACTCCTCAATTAAAACAGGTTCGGTAAAAACAGATGGACCCATATCGAAGCGGTATTTCCCCAACCATTGCTCATTAACCTTCCCTCCAACGAAGTCATTTGCTTCAAACACGGAGACTTTAAATCCTAATTTTGCAAGTCGAATTGCACTTGACAATCCACCTATACCCGATCCAATTACTGCAACTTTCATCATCTGTTAACAAAGGTGAGGCTAAAAAGTTAGTAATGGATACATCTTCTCACGATTTTTTTTTCGCAAGACATCTCCTGAATCCCTAGTAAAATCAATGAAAATCGACTGCTTTATTAACAAAACAGCTGATTTTTCAACATTTTAACTATTTTTTTTCCTTGAAAACTCCACTCGCATTGATATTCCGATATATTTGTTAAGTCAAAATTTATTACTAATTATTAAAACACGTAACATGAACAAGGCGGAATTAATCGACGCAATGGCTGCAGCAGCAGGATTGTCAAAAGCAGATGCTAAAAAAGCATTAGACGGATTTGTAGGAGCTACTACAGAGGCATTGAAAAAAGGAGAAAGAATTTCTTTGGTAGGATTCGGTTCTTTTGATCTTTCTAAAAGAAACGCTCGTAACGGACGTAACCCTAAAACTGGTGAAGTGATTCAAATCGCTGCAAAAAACACTATCCGTTTCAAAGCAGGTTCTGAACTTTCTTCAAGCGTAAACTAAGAAGAAATTTCTACTTAAATTAAATAGGCTTCCGATTGGAAGCCTATTTTTTTGCTCATATTTTTTATAAAAATTAGGTTGCTGATTGTTTCGGAATAATTTTCCAAAATAACCGTGGGAAAAATCGCTTTAAATGAACAGCCAACAATTCTTTGTTCCCAATCAATACTTCGTGTTTGTTTTTCACCAATGCATTCAATAACTGTTTGACACATTCGTCCACCGGCATTCCCGTTGCTTGATTATGATCCATTTTTCCATGGGCTTTTCCTTCTCCTGTGACTGCATTAGTAGAAATGGGCGTGTTGATTTTACCAGGACAGGCAACTGTCACCTTTAAGTTGTAGTTACTTTCCTCCATGACCAAACTTTCATAATAGCCAAAAAGCGCATGTTTCGACGCACTGTATGCGGAGCGTAAATGAAATCCAAATTTTCCTGCGATGCTACTAATAACGAGTATTTGTCCGGATTTTTGCTTTCGAAAAAAAGGCAAAACTGCTTTCGTCATAGCCATATTTCCAAAGAAATTGACTTCCATAATTTGACGATTGACATCCATCGTTGTATCGAATGCAGTTGCACGCTGACTGATACCACCGTTGTTGATTAACAGATCGATTCGTCCATAATGAGCAACGATTTGCTGCGCTAATATACCCACATTGGAGGTTTCAGCTAAATCAACTTGCACAACCAAATGTTGGTCTTTGTTTTGAAGACTTTCCTTCAGTTCGTTGAGCTTTTCTATGTTTCTAGCGGACAAAATCAATTGTGCTCCAGCGCAATCTAATTGTCGGGCCAACTCCTCGCCGATTCCCGAGGATGCCCCGGTAATCCACACGACTTTTTGATGAAAATAGCTTGAATTCATGATGTATCAAAGATACGAAACTCCCGCTTTATGTCGCGCTCTACGAGAATTTAGTTTAAATTTGAAATCAAATGACGGACATGGAACTACGCAACTTGATTCAACAACAATTCGAAGAAGCCCAACAAACACTGGTAAATTTTCAATCGGAGGCTAACTTTTCACTGATCGCTCAAGCGGTAGACGTGATGAGTAAATCCATTCAAAACGGTGGGAAAATCATTAGTTGTGGCAATGGTGGATCGATGTGTGACGCCATGCACTTCGCCGAAGAATTAAGTGGGCGTTTTCGTGATAACCGACGTGCACTTGCTGCCATCAGCATATCTGATCCATCGCATTTGTCTTGTGTGAGCAACGATTACGGCTACGACTTCGTTTTTTCGCGCTTCATTGAAGGACTCGGACAAGCAAACGATGTGTTATTAGGTATTTCAACCTCTGGAAATTCAAAAAATGTGATTCTCGCCGTAGAAGCAGCGAAGGTTAAAGGAATGAAAACGATTGTCCTGACAGGAAAAGATGGCGGTAAACTTGCTGGTTTAGCTGATATCGAAATCCGTGCGCCACATTCCAACTTTGCTGATCGCGCGCAGGAAATACACATCAAAGTTATTCATTCATTGATTCTAGGAATCGAACACTCGCTTGGACTTTAGAGTAATTTTGTAAAAATTTCGTCTGTATTGACGTACATGATTTGTATTCGAGTTTCTTTCGAAGCCAGTTTCAGGTTTTCCTGAACGAATTCTACCAAATGTCGGCTTTGTCTTCCAGTCCAACGACTCCAAAAAACGACAACAGTATAATTCAAATCCTTTATTTTAACACAAGGATATTCCAAGGGTTTAAGGTGAGGTAAAAGCCATGATAACGTGATCATAGAATCGCAAGGAGCTTGTGTTTTCGCCGGAAAAACATCAAAGTTTCCGTTACGATTCCAGTTTAAATTGGGATATCCACCAGCAAAGCAGTTTATGTGATACGAAATCAGTTTACCACTTGAATCGAAATACATCGCTTGAATGGGCTGAAGCAAATTATTCGCAAGTGCTGGATTAATTGAATCTAATTTCTGAACTTCATCCACGTAAGTCGGAAGCAGGGTTTGCTGAAAGTATAAACTCATGTTCCATTTTCTTCCGTAGGCATACATTTCATCCTCCGTAATAACGCGCGGATTTTTCATTCCCATAGTGCTTAAAATAAGCGATGTACATGCCGTCAATGAAAGTAAAAGACAAATAGAAAGAAAGCGAATATTACGCTGCATTCTGGGCCAATTTCGAATGCTTGCGTCCATAAAGGAAGTAAATCACCAAGCCCAACAACAACCAAATGGTGAAGTAAATCCAATTGGCCAAAGCCAGCTGACTCATCATATACAAACAGCTCAACAAACCTAAAATTGGAATAAGTGACAATTTGTTTCTTACGGCCATAATCGTAATGAAAATAGTAAAGAGAATGAAGATCCAGCTTGGAATTTTATTCGCAAAGTGTGACCAACCTTCGTTTTGGGTTTCAATGTTTTTCCAATTGTTATGTTTTATTTGACCTTGAAGAATTTCAGCACCACCTTCTACCGCAAAAAACTCATCCAAATTCACTTCCTTTTGTTTAGAAAGACCGAACTTTCCTTCTGGTAATTTACTCACTAATCGATACATTTCCAATTGAGTAAATTCTTTTAAGGTCTTGATTTGACCTTCGTTCAATTGTAACATCATCTCTTCGGATGTTTTCAAAGTCGGTTCGTTTTGAACAAAAGCCATTGTTTCTGTGCGGTACGTTGTAAGCAAAAGCACCAGTGATCCGGCTAATAGAATCGGCATCACTAATCCACCATTGATGTACGGGGTTTTAAATTTCCCACGAGGAATATCCGTTTTGTTTTGCAATACGAGTACTCCGCCGCAAACGAGCACAAAAGCAAACAAAGTTCCAATGGAACACAAATCGGTCACCATCGTCAAATTCATGAATAAAGCCGGTACAGCCACAACAAATCCAACAACTATAGTAGCGAATGAAGGAGTTTTATACTTCGGATGGACTTTCGAAAAGCGTTTTGGTAATAAACCGTCACGACTCATACTCATCCAAATACGTGGTTGTCCCATTTGGAACACCAATAATACAGAGGCCATGGCTACAACGGCACTGATGGAAATGATTCCGGCCATTTTCGGTAAGTGGATTTCATCAAAGACAAAGGCCAATGGATCTCCAACAGCGAGTTTATCGTACGAAACGATTCCTGTTAAAATCAGCGCGATTATGATATAAAGTATGGTACATATGACAATCGCCCACATCATTCCACGTGGTAAATCGCGTTGTGGATTCTCACATTCTTCCGCAGTAGTTGAAATCGCATCGAATCCAATGTAGGCGAAGAATACAGCAGAAACACCTTTCAGGATTCCTGTCACACCATTTGGCGCAAATGGACTCCAATTATTGGTATCCACATAGAACATACCAACACCAATAACCAAAAGAATAATCGCCAATTTGATGACCACCATGATGTTTGATGCGTTGCGACTTTCCTTCATCCCTCGGTACACTAACCATGTAATTAACACAATAATAAACAAAGCCGGTAAGTCAAAAATCAAATGGAAACCGAAAATTTGCGGTGCGCTCATCCAAGCTTCTCGAGCTAAAATCAAGGAAGAATCCAAATCTACGAGTTCTTTACCCGCCGCCAATAAGGTTTTTGCTTCGTGGAATCCATTCGATGCGCTCAAATAATCCATTTGAATCCATGAGGGAAGATGAATGCCATTTGGGATTCCAAGTGCTTTAATATGAATACCTTCTAGCATGTTAGTGAAATAATCACTCCAAGAAATGGCTACAGTTATGTTACCAATTGCATATTCCATAATCAATGCCCAACCGATAATCCACGCAATGATTTCTCCAAAGGCTACGTACGAGTAGGTATAGGCAGAACCCGAAACAGGAACCATCGATGCGAATTCAGCGTAGGCAAATGCAGCGAATCCACAGGCAATTGCAGTGAACAAGAAAAGGAAAATAACCGCTGGACCACCTTGCGAACTGGCCTCACCGATGGTGCTAAAAATTCCAGCTCCAATGATTGCTGCAATTCCAAATGCAGCTAAATCTCTTACTTTCAAATGTTTTCCTAATGCATGCGCATCACTATTTTCATCATTCAAGCGGACTTGCTCTAAAATATCATGCACTGATTTTTTACGAAAAAGGGAATTCCAAGACATAGGTTCATTGTTTAGCGGTACTAAAAGTAGGAAATTATTTAAGATTTCTGCAGAATGCGAACAGCTTTCCTTTTCATCTGTTACTTTTGTATGGTGGAAAAATGCATAGAAATAAAAGGAGCAAGGGTTCATAATTTGAAATCCATTGACGTAAAAATCCCCCACGGGAAATTAACGGTTATCACAGGTGTATCGGGCTCAGGTAAATCCAGTCTAGCTTTTGATACAATCTTTGCAGAAGGACAGCGTCGATTTATAGAAAGCATGTCCTCCTATGCACGTCAATTCCTTGGAAAACTCAACAAACCAGAAACGGAATACATCAAAGGAATTGCACCATCTATTGCCATTCAACAAAAAGTCATTTCCAGCAATCCACGTTCTACGGTTGGCACAACGACCGAGATCTACGATTACCTCAAATTATTTTATGCCCGCGTTGGAAAAACCTATTCACCTGTTTCGGGAAAAGAAGTACAAAAACACCAAATCAAAGATGTCCTGGACTTCCTTAGTAAACATTGGAAAAACGAAGCCATTGCCATTTTATGCCCGGTCACACTTTTTGAGACCGAAACCTATCTAAATAAATTAGAATCACTTTATAAACAAGGATTTACTAGAGTATATTTAAATGAATCATTTAGGTTAATAGAGGACTTATTAAGCACGGATTTCGATGAAGAATTCCTTTTAGCGGTCGATCGATTCACGAATGATTTCAGTGACGAAAGCAACTTAAACCGCTGCACAGATTCACTCGGATTAGCCTTTACTGAAGGAAAAGGAATCTGTGCGATTTTACATCATACCGAAAAAAAACTCGAGTGGTTTAGTAATCGTTTTGAACTGGACGGCATGAGTTTCCAAGAACCAAGCGTGAATTTATTCGCGTTTAACAATCCTTATGGCGCATGTAAAACCTGCGAAGGATATGGAATGGTACTTGGAATTGATGAAGAATTAGTTTTCCCTAATAGAAACTTAAGTGTTTACGAAGGCGCCATTGCACCTTGGAAAGGAGATTCGATGGGTGAATACTTGAATCAATTAACATTCAACGCAAAGAAATTCGACTTCCCAATCCATCGTCCGTTAAAGGACTTAAGCCCGGAACAATATGCACTGCTTTGGGATGGAAACACTTACTTCGAAGGTTTAAGTAAATTCTTTAAATTCATTGAAAGCCAAACATATAAAATACAGTATAGAGTCATGCTTTCACGCTACCGCGGAAAAACAAGTTGTCCAGAATGCAAGGGAACAAGACTACGCGGCGATGCTGCTTTTGTAAAGATTAATGATTGCTCGATACAAGATATTGTATTGAAATCCATTGACGAAGCCGCAGCGTTTTTTCAAGAACTTTCATTAAACGATTACGACCGACAAGTATCCAAACACATCCTACCCGAAATTAAGCAACGTTTAGGATTTCTGCAAGACGTTGGACTGGGTTACCTCACCTTAAACCGCGGAGCAAACACCTTATCCGGTGGAGAATCGCAGCGCATTCACTTAGCAACTTCGCTCGGAAGCAGCCTCGTTGGTTCCATTTATATTTTAGATGAACCTTCCATTGGACTCCACCCAAAAGACACGGCTCGACTCATTAAAGTTTTACTCAACCTAAAAGCACTCGGAAATACGGTAATTGTTGTTGAGCACGAAGAAGAAATCATGATGGCTGCCGATGAAATATTAGACATTGGTCCATTAGCTGGCTCACATGGAGGCGAAGTTGTTTTTCAAGGAGATTACAAAGCGTTGATTGATGCAAAAGACAGCTTGACTGCAAAGTATTTATTAGGAATCAAGGAAATCCCTGTCCCTCAAAAAAGACGCAGCGGGAAAAATCGCATCACATTACACGGAGCGAGACAAAACAATTTAAAAAACATAACACTGGATTTTCCACTGAATAAACTCGTCTGCATCACCGGAGTTTCAGGATCAGGAAAATCAACCTTAATCAAATCTTTACTTTACCCATCCATCCGAAAAGAACTTGGATTAAGTGGAGACCTTATCGGAAAATGCGATGGTATTTCTGGGGATTTAAAAACCATTAAACACGTTGAATTCGTTGACCAAAATCCTATTGGAAAATCTTCCCGAAGCAATCCAATAACCTATGTTAAAGCTTTCGATGACATACGTGAACTATTTGCAAGACAACAACTTGCTAAAATGCGCGGTTATAAACCTGGCTTTTTTAGTTTTAACGTTGAAGGAGGTCGTTGCGAGATGTGTGAAGGCGAGGGAAGCATAACCGTTGCGATGCAATTCATGGCAGATGTACACCTAAGTTGCGATGCCTGTAAAGGAACTCGCTACAAGTCAGAAACCTTAGAAATCGAATACCGCGGAAAATCCATTTATGCTATTTTAGAGATGACATTGGATGAAGCCTTGGTATTTTTCAAAGAAGGACAAGATCGACTAGACGCTAAAATCGTGGAGAAAACGCAACCGTTAGTAGACGTAGGATTAGGTTATTTAAAAGTAGGACAATCGTCCAGCACGATGAGTGGCGGAGAGGCACAACGTATTAAACTTGCATCCTTCCTTTCCAAAGGAACGCAAGCACCTCCTACCCTATTTATTTTTGACGAACCAACAACAGGTTTACACTTTTACGATATCGACAAATTAGTCATTGCGTTTAATGCATTAATTGACCGTGGACACTCGATTTTTGTCATTGAACACAACATGGAAGTCATCAAGTGCGCAGACCACATCATTGAATTGGGACCAACTGGTGGTGAACAGGGAGGACATCTACTTTTCGAAGGAACACCAGAAGACATGGTTCAAGCTAAAAACACAGAAACAGCACAGTTTCTAAAGGATAAATTGAAGCAAAAGTAAAATTGTGCATTTATCTGTTAATAAAATACAAGGTATCCAGAATACACAAGGCTAGAATCCTTTAACTTTGCATAAAAATACAACACATGTCAGCAGATATTTTCGAAAAAATTCAGGCAAATCGCGGACCTATCGGACAACACGCGAAAGAATCACATGGATATTTTACTTTCCCAAAATTAGAAGGTCCAATTGGTCCTCACATGATTTTTCGTGGAAAAACTCGTTTAAATTGGTCATTGAACAATTATTTGGGTTTAGCGGATCATCCGGAGGTTAGAAAAATTGACGGAGAAGCAGCAGCTGAATTCGGACTTGGTTCACCAATGGGTGCACGTATGATGAGCGGAAACTCAGATTACCATGAGCAATTGGAGCGCGAATTATCGGCATTCGTGAATAAAGAAAGTACCATCCTTTGTAACTTCGGTTATCAGGCAGTAGTTTCTGCGATTGACTGTTTAGTTGATCGTCACGATGTGATTGTATATGATGCAGAATCACACGCATGTATCCTTGATGGTGTTCGTTTACACATGGGAAAACGTTTCGTGTTCAAGCACAATGATTTAGAAGATTGCGAAAAACAATTGCAACGCGCAACTAAATTAGCAGCAGAAACAGGTGGAGCAATTTTAGTGATTACTGAAGGTGTTTTCGGAATGCGTGGAGACCAAGGAATCATTAAAGAAATTGTTGATTTAAAGAAGAAATTCAACTTCCGTTTGTTTGTGGATGATGCGCATGGTATCGGTACACTTGGCGCAACAGGTGGTGGAACAGGTGAAGAGCAAGCATGTCAAGATGGAATCGATATTTACTTCGGTACATTCGCAAAATCTTTTGCTTTGATTGGTGGATTCATTTCATCTGATGAGCAAGTAGTCGAATATTTACGATATAACATGCGTTCTCAAATTTTTGCGAAAGCAATGCCACTGCCATTAGTTATTGGATTATTGAAACGTTTGGAGTTGATGAGAAACCACCCAGAATACAAAGCGAAATTGTGGGAAATCACAGAAGCATTGCAGAAAGGTTTAACAGAAGCTGGATTCGAGATTGGTCCAACAAATACGTGTGTAACGCCAGTTTACTTAAATGGCTCCATTCCAGAATCGACCAACTTAATTTACGACTTACGTGAGAACTACAATGTGTTCTGTTCGATGGTTGTTTACCCAGTTGTACCGAAAGGAATGATCATCTTACGTTTGATTCCAACAGCAACACATACATTAGAGGACGTGAAATATACGATTGAGTGTTTCTCTAAAATCGTTGGCAAGTTAAAAGCAGGCGAATACGTTTCAGATAAAATTGCAGCGGTTTAATTCAAACCAAATGTGATCACATAAAAAAAGGAGCTTTTTCAAGCTCCTTTTTTATTCTCTATAAATTTCTATTTAGCGACTCGCAAACGGATGATTGTTCACCACTGGAATCTCCAAAGAAATCAATTTTTGAATGTCGCGAATGTACTTGCGTTCCTCTTTATCACAGAAAGAAACAGCTATTCCAGATGCTCCAGCGCGTCCTGTACGACCAATTCGGTGCACATAGGTTTCAGGAATATTTGGGATGTCGTAGTTGATCACAAACGATAATTCATCGATGTCAATTCCGCGTGCAGCAATATCTGTTGCTACTAATACACGAGACGTTTTATCCTTGAAATTAGACAATGCGCGTTGACGTGCATTTTGTGATTTATTACCGTGAATGGCTTCCGCTGTTACTTTGTTTTTCGCTAACAACTTCACAATCTTGTCTGCTCCGTGTTTCGTGCGAGAGAAAACCAAAACACTTGGTGCTTTCGTTTCTTTCAACACATGTACCAACAAATCTTTTTTTGCTGGAGTATCCACGTAGTACAAGGCTTGCTCAATCATTTCCGCTGTCGATGAAACTGGATTTACTTCCACTTTCACTGGATCAGTTAAGATCGAATTCGCTAAGGAAGTAATTTCCTTCGGCATTGTAGCAGAGAAGAACAAGGTTTGACGTTTCGCTGGAATCATTTTGATGATTTTCTTTACGTCATGAATGAATCCCATATCTAACATACGGTCAGCTTCATCCAAAACAAAAATCTCTAAATTTCCTAGCTTGATAAATCCTTGTTGTTGCAAGTCTAATAAACGTCCTGGTGTAGCGATTAAAACGTCTACTCCATTTTTCAAACGGTTCACTTGTTGTGACTGATTTACCCCACCAAAAATAACGGTGTAACGTAATTTCAATTCGCTTCCGTAATTCTTAAAACTTTCTTCAATTTGAATCGCTAATTCTCTCGTCGGCGTAACAATTAACGCTCTAATTTTATTGGAATTATCCGCTTGTTTAGATGCGTGAATGCGTTGAATAATTGGAATGGCAAATGCCGCTGTTTTCCCTGTTCCAGTTTGCGCACAACCCATAACATCTCGTCCTTCGAGTACATATGGTATTGCTTGTTGTTGGATTGGAGTTGGCTCGGTATAACCTTGTTTGGTAAGAGCGTTTAAAATCGGCTCTAAAAGATTTAATTCATTAAATTTCATATAGATATTCAATCCTAAGGTTGAACAAATACATTAATGATTGACCCAGGATTTGCACAAAGGTACTGCAAATAAACCGGATAATCTATTTCATGGCCACTCGCACCGATTCCAAGATCCGATTCACACGGTGTTCGTCCACTTTTAAAATCGTTTCTGAGAATGCTGAATCTTCATCCAACAGGACTTTACTTGTGCCAGAAAAATGAATGGCATCCGGTTGAGCTTCTCGCGCAATTTTAGCAATATTCCCCGCATTCACTCCGCCTCCTGCCATGATTTCAATACGTCCCTTGGAATAAGCCATCATCTCCTTCAAATTCGGTAGTCCGATATCCACATGACTCGCAAAGCCGGAGGTTAAAATTCGGTGGAATCCCAATTTGATTAACAAATCCATGGAACGTTTCCAGTCGATGCTTTCGTCGAATGCTCGGTGAAAGGTCCACTCGAAGTCAGGGAACTTCTCTATAAAATAGGATAACTGTTCGCTATCCAAATCGAAATTCGACTTTAAAAATCCGATGACCACTCCTTTTACACCCTCACTATGACAAAAAGCTAAATCGCGTTCAATTACGGCCATTTCTTCCTTTGTGTAACAGAATCCACCAGCTCTAGGACGTATTAACACATGCGTCTCCACTTCGAGTTCCTGCGCATAACGAATCATCCCCGCGGACGGTGTGAGTCCACCCTTCTCTAAATTCTGACAAAGCTCAATGCGATCAAAATCAAGTGATTTCGCCAAGGAAACAGCTTCAATTGATGCGGCACATAATTCTAATTTCATAGGACAATAGTTGCTGCACAAATTTGCTAAAAAATTCCATATAAAAACGCCACTGCTTTTCCTTATATTTGCATACGATTACAATCAACAATGGCAAAAGAAAAAGCACCCAACACGCAAGATCAAATGGATTTTGAAGCATTCAAAAAACAAGTTCTTGCGGACTATCAATTAGCTTGCGAATCCCGCGAAGCTTCACTTCTTGGAAGAAAAGAAGTATTGACCGGCAAAGCAAAATTCGGAATTTTTGGCGACGGAAAAGAACTCGCTCAAATCGCATTAGCGAAACAATTTCAGAATGGCGATTTTCGTTCAGGATACTACCGTGATCAGACGATCATGATGGCGATTGGAGAATTGACCGTGGAGCAATATTTTGCTGGATTGTACGCACACACGGATGTAGACGTTGAACCACAGTCCGCTGGACGTCAAATGGGTGGACATTATTCCACGCGTAATTTGGATGCCAACGGTGAATGGAAAAACTTGATGTTACAAAAGAATAGTTCTGCGGATATTTCACCGACTGCTGGACAAATGCCTCGTTTGGTTGGACTTGCCCAAGCATCAAAAGTGTACCGTCAACAAACCGCTTTACAAAACAACCCAGCGTTTGAAAAATTCACGAATGGTGGAAACGAAGTCGCTTTCGGAACGATTGGCGATGCATCAACGAGTGAAGGTCCTTTCTGGGAATCCATCAACGCAGCGGGGGTTCTGCAAGTTCCCATGGTGATGTCCGTTTGGGACGATGGGTACGGAATTTCAGTTCCAAGAGAATTACAAACCACCAAAGGAAGTATTTCCGATGCGCTTTCAGGAATGCAACGTACGGAAGATAAGCCTGGGTACGAAATTTTTATCACGAAAGGTTGGGATTACGCCCATTTGTGTGAAACGTACGAGAAAGCAGTGAAATTGGCACGCGAAGAACACATTCCAGTGTTGGTGCACGTAAAAGAAGTGAATCAACCACAAGGACACTCTACAAGTGGATCGCATGAGCGTTACAAATCTGCGGAGCGATTGGAATGGGAAACAACCTTTGATTGCATTCAGAAATTCAAAGAGTGGGTTCTTTCATTCGAAGCGAAAGGGATGCCTATTGCAACGGAAGAAGAATTAAATACGATACAAGCAGCAGCCAAAGAAATGGTTCGCAACGCAAAAAATACAGCATGGTCGCGTTTCACGGATAGCATGAAACAAGATCAAGCAGATTTAATTGCTGTGTTAAAAAGCGTAGCAGGGGAAAGTTCCCAATCCGTGTTCATACAAAAGGACATCGAGACGCTTGAGAAAACAAAAGAGCCGATTCGCCGAGATATGTTAACGGTTGCACGTCAAATATTACGTCAAATTCGAGAAGAAAACATCAGCTCGAAAAAAACACTAGGAAATTGGATTCAAAGTATGATTGGAAGTAATTTCGAACGCTACAGTTCGCATTTACACTCTCAATCTGCTCATTCAGCCATGAATGTTCCTGCTGTAGCTCCCAAATATGCGGACGATGTGCAAATGGAAGATGGACGCATCATTTTGCGTGAAAATTACCGCACGATTTTAGAAAGTCGTCCAGAAGTACTGGTTTTCGGAGAGGATGCTGGTAAAATTGGAGGCGTGAATCAGTCATTAGAAGGATTACAAGATCAATTTGGCGAAGGACGCGTGTTTGATACTGGTATTCGCGAATGCACCATTATCGGACAAGGAATCGGAATGGCGATGCGCGGATTACGTCCCATCGCTGAAATTCAATACTTAGATTATTTGCTATACGCGGTTCAAATCATGTCAGATGATTTAGCAACAGTACAATACCGCACAAAAGGTGGACAAAAAGCACCTTTAATTGTTTCCACTCGCGGGCACCGTCTCGAAGGAATTTGGCACAGTGGTTCCCCAATGGGTATGATCGTGAATTCCATTCGTGGGATTCATGTTTGTGTTCCAAGAAACATGACAAAAGCCGCAGGATTCTACAATACATTATTACAAGCAGACGAACCTGCATTGGTAATTGAACCATTGAATGGATACCGAACGAAAGAGCGCATGCCGATTAACTTCGGAACGTTTACCGAAGCTTTGGGAATGCCAGAAATCGTCAAAGAAGGAAAAGATTTAACACTTGTTTCTTACGGTTCAACCTTCAATCTTTGCGAAGTTGCTGTTCAACAATTGGAACACATGGGCATTTCTGTTGAGTTGATAGACGTTCAGACATTGTTGCCATTCGATATCGAGCACATGATCAGTGATTCATTGGAAAAAACCAATCGTTTGTTGATCGTGGACGAAGATGTCAGCAGTGGTGCAACCGGATTCATGTTAGATAAAATCTTAGTAGAACAAAAAGGATACTATCACCTTGATTCCGCACCAGAAACCTTGAGTTCGAAAGACCATCGTCCAGCATACGGATCTGATGGAGACTACTTCTCTAAACCAAGCATTGACGATATCATTGAAAAAGTATACGCGATGATGCACGAAGCAGAGCCAGCGAAGTTTCCTAGTTTATATTAAACGTAAGGATTAATCCATCCTGTCAAATCGGTCAACAGTAATCGGAAAACAATAAACGGACATTGGTGAACGGTGAACGATAAACGTTACTTCAGCAATTCAGCCTTGTACGTTTCGAACTTGATTTTTGAGTCAATGTTCTTCTGAATTTCTTGTTTGTATTTTGAGATTTTACGAAGTCCTAAGAAAAAGTACAGCATATAAAATCCTATTGAAATACCGAGGATTACTTGACCCATTGTCTGTATCAATGTAATGTCAGCTGGTGTTTCATTTGGTAAATTCCCATTAAACAGAGTAGGATATTTATAAGTCATCCAACCATTAAAGCCAATTGTTCCCAAAACAAAAATGTACAAGACATTTATGAGGGTATAGATCAACTTCTCCCCCATATAACTTGGTCGCAGTCCAAAGACGGTTAAAATAATACCTAATGATAAATTCTTTTGAGATAAAGCATTCGCTGTACTTTCAAAATGTTGTATAACCGAATCAATGTAGATGACATGCTCAGATTTGATTCGCTTAAAGTTATCGGCGTTCATTTCATCTAATTTATCCAGTTGCGCATGGAATTCTGTCGGTAAATTAGCCTTGCAAAAATCTATTTTATTATCGAGCTCAAAAAATAATTCATTCCATTCAAAATCTTCAGCGTCCGTGTTTTCTGCTTTTTCAACAAGATTCGCTAGGTGTCGAAAAGTATCTTCATCACGCCCTAACAATTCAAAGTTGGTCACTTGATCAAAAATAGGCGCCTCTAACTCATCAATTCGAGGTTTTCGTTTATTGCCAGTTGACGTATGCATCACAGATCGATAGGCGTCACGTCCTAACTCACGTCCAATTTGATTGATAAAAGAATTAACAAGACTCATATATAGTGTTTAGTTACTAATCCGCCCTGACTGATTAGCGAACGGACAACGACAAACGGACAACGAAAAACCAAACGAAACTCTATCACTCCATTACATATTCAAACGGCATACGCATCTGAATTCCAGCCATGCTTTCAATTTTCTTGATGCGTGCATAGATTGCTTTTAGTTCAGTTGGAATAGCGACATCTATTTTTAAGGACTCTTCCTCCTCCTGCTGTTGTTCAATCATTTCAGTAATTTCAGAAAGCGTGGTTTTCTTCACAATCGGATAGTAAATGACTTTCGCTATTGACTGACCTTTGCATGCATAAGCGATGGCTTTGTTTAACCCACCTAGTTCATCAACAAGTCCGATTCGCAGCGCATCTTCCCCACTCCATACCCTTCCACGCGCTAAAACAGCCGCTTTTTCCATTTTCATGTGACGACCTTCTGAAACTCGGATTAAGAATTGTGTGTAAATTTTATCCACTTGACCTTGAATGATTGCTAATTCTTCAGGTGTCAATTTCGTATTCAACGAAGTCAAGGAATGTTGATTCGTGCGGACACGGTCAAAGGTGATTCCTAATTTATTCTCCATAAATTTCCCTGTGTATGGAATCATCCCAAAAACACCAATAGAACCAGTGATCGTTGTTGGCTCTGCAAAAATGCGGTTCGCAGGCGTTGCAATGTAATACCCTCCCGAAGCGGCCACATCTCCCATAGAAACGATGACTTTTTTCTTCTTTTGTGTCATGGAAACTTCTCTCCAAATTTCTTCACTAGCAAGTGCACTTCCACCTGGACTATTGATTCGGAATACGACTGCTGTTATGTACTTGTCGTTTCTCACTTTCTGAAACAGCTTGCAAATGCTAGCAGATGAAACGCCATCACCACTCGTAACAACATCTCCTTCAGCTAAAATCACAGCAACATTTGGTTTTTGTCGTTTCACCAATAATTGTCGGTCAGCAAAAGCTTTTAATGCATATTTTTCCATGGATTGAATTTCCAATTCTTCATCTTGGTTCATGTTTAACTTTTTCTTCAAAAGCCCCATAAACTCATCGCGGTAACGTAAACCAGTGATTAATTTCGCTTTATATGCGGACTCACAGTCTAAAATGTGTAATGAATCAACATGGTTATCAATGATTGCCGTATCAATTCCTTTATTCATGGAAATATCGTTGCGCATGGTACGCCACATGGTACGTAGGAATGTTTGTGTTTGCAAGCGACTTGAATCACTCATATTTGTGCGAAAGAACGGTTCTACTGCACTTTTGAAGTCATTGTTACTTCCCCGTACGATGTCCACTTCAATATTTAAATCATCCAATAAATTCTTAAAGAACATCAACTGTACTCCTACTCCCGTAAATTCCATTGTTGTAGATGGGAATCCGTAAACTTCTTTGGCTGCAGAACTGATGTAATACGCTGTTTGAGAAACGTATTCACCAGACAAATATGCCACTGCAAATTTCCCGCTTTTCTGAAAGTCTTTGATGGCGTCGTGCAATTCTTTGGCACTTGCTAGTCCGCAGGTAAGAGAACCAAGTTCTAAATAAATCCCTTTGATTTTTGGATCTGTTTTCGCTTTTTCGATTCCGTATAATAAATCTGGTAGTCCAACAGTTCTATCCACTTGGAAACTTGCAACATCGAAAGACTCATCACTTTTATCCTTCAATTCACCTGTCAATTTTAATTGAAGTATGGTCGAATTCTTAATCGCCAATGGCTGTGGACCAAAATCCCCAAATGAACCAATCAAACCTCCAAGCACCAGAAAGAAGAGAAACAATGTAACTAGTCCGGCAATCATTACCGCAACAAAACTTGGCCAAAATAATTTACCGAAAGAGACTTTTTGATCTGACATAATGTATTAAATAAAGCGTGAACGAATATTATTTGTGTTCACAAGATTAAGTTTTAAACTAAAGCGTATTTCATTCGCATAATTGACCCAAAGCGACCCCATATTTGTACTTCGTATCAATGGAAAATAAACGCTTACGATGTTTGAAATTCGCAACCCAAGTCCAGCATTATAAGCGGTCTGAACAGATAATCCATTTGAAAAAGCACCGTAATCAGCGAAAACACCAAAAATATTCGGTTTAAGCGGTAAATGGAAATATAAGTTCATGCTTCCCAACCATTTGGATGTTACACCGAAATTGCTGGTACTTTTAAAGTTACCGTAGTTTTCCATACGTTGTTGCGACCAAAATCCAGACACGTCATTACGTGCAAAATTATATTCTTCGTAGAATAAATCTTGGTTTCCACGTGCACCACTCATGCTCAACGAATAGCGGTCAGAATTAATTTGAATGGGCGATAACGATTGTTTGTACAGCACATTACTTCCGAAAAACGCACGTAACTCTAGCTTTCGTTCCATTTTGTTTTTCAAGTAGCGCCAATCGTATTTTGCAGACAAAGAGACTCTTCCAACTTGAACTTGCTCTCCGTTCACATATTCAGCTCTGAATTTCACACCAATTTGGTGATCCGGATTTGAATATTGAAACACGTATTGCGCCAACGCACCTGACTCGTTGTAACCGAATTCAGATGTTTTTAGTCCGTAAAGTCCTTTGATGAGTACATCTTGACTAATATCACTGCGGTTTTTCCGGTTTCCTATCCTTGCAGACCAATAGGGTGTCAAGGCGACGAAATTTTCACCCGCATAACTATTGCGCGAAAAGGATTTAACAGATAAACCTAAGTTTGCGAATTTCAGCCCTTTTTTCGGAAGCATGGTATACGAAAACTCGGCCATTCCAACCGGT
Organism: Crocinitomicaceae bacterium; assembly: GCA_044240055.1. Classification (GTDB taxonomy): domain Bacteria; phylum Bacteroidota; class Bacteroidia; order Flavobacteriales_D; family Crocinitomicaceae; genus UBA952. Next base: position 251,160 of record JBIIAG010000001.1, read on the forward strand.
TTTTTGCTGTAGACTCCATACATTGGCGTAAGGACGTAGCTAAACTTTTGGAACGGAAGTCCCAAATTATGGAACGTTGCACCTAACATAAAACCATCGTACACATTTCCGCCTAACATCGGTAACCAACGTAAACTATTGTGATCCGCTTCGTTGTCACTGAATAAAAACTCTTGTTTGATTGGTTCGATTTTATGAAATAGCGAATTCGCTCTCCAGGTATTGTTATTGCGATTCAGTTCTGGAATGTCCTTGGACTCATCGATGATCACTTTTTGAATGTCTTTATACGGTGTTTTTAAAGTCACGGATGTTTGACCAGGTTCTAACCATTGTGTTTCTACAAGTTTATCCATTGCATAAACGTTCACTTCAATTGGACCGTTTACTTGTCCGATATTTTTCACATTTACGACAGCACCTTGTTTTCCAATCCCCACATTTTTAAGCTTATAATCAATGTGATTGGTCGTTTGAATTAAATCCTCAAATAACCAAGAAAGGTCTTTACCACTAGAAGTCTCCAAAACTTTACGCATGTCCTCCGGTTGTGGATGTTTGAATTTCCACGCTTCAAAATATGCGGACATTGCAGTGTTGAATTTCTCCTCTCCCAGATAATCTTTCAGGTAAAAGAATACAAGACCCGTTTTTTGGTACATGATTCCACCGTAGTTGACGCTCGTAAACTGATCTGAATGTGTTTCAATTGGCTGATCTAATCCGAGAGAGGCTAATGTAGCGTATGTGATGTCACCCGAATCATGGTGGTCTAAGTCTTCCATGTGAAAACGTCCATTTAAGATCATGTCAGAGAAACGCGTATTGTTTGGGTATTTTGTTTGCACGTAGCGCATTTCATTCAAGGTGTTCATTCCTTCATCCATCCAACCGTGTACACGTTCGTTGGAGCCTAAAATTCCGTAAAACCAGTTGTGTCCAACTTCGTGAACAATTACCACTTCTAACTCCTCTTTTGAACTTGCATTTCCAATAACCGTTACATTTGGATATTCCATTCCGCCTCCAGCGCTAATGGTCCCATCGACTGCAGTAACTTGATTATATGGATAATCGCCATTCCATAAAGAGTAATAATATGTTCCGTCGTTTATGTATTCGATGGCATTTTTCCAATATTTTGAATTCTGAGGTGTAAACAAAGCCCAAGAAGTCACTTTGCGTTTGGAGTGAGGTAATTCCACTTCTCCTTTTAAAACGCGGTATCTTTTATCGGCAAACCAAGCAAAATCGTGCACTAGACTTTGCGTAAAACGAATGGTTTTCATTTCCTTTGATGATTCTGGAAATTTCTCGCTTCCCACTAAATTTTCATCTTCTGCTAATTTCAGACGAGTCAATTCAGCTTGCTCCTCCATAAACGCCGCCTCGCTTTTCGTTTGGAGGTCACCTGTTGCACCAACGATGTAATTTTTTGGCAGGGTGATGCTCACATCATAAGAGCCATATTCGGAATAGAATTCACCTTGGTTTAAATACGGAATCGCATTCCAACCATTTTTATCATAAACAGCCGGTTTTGGATACCATTGAGTGATTTGGTAGGATTGTTCGATGTGTCCCATTCGTGAAATTTCACCAGAAGGGATTTTCACTTTGAATGGCGTCGAAATTCGTACACGATCTCCATTACGCAAAGGTGTATTCAAGTAAATCACACAGATATCGGGATTCTCGGCATCAAATTCCCATTTTAAAGGTGTTCCTTCAGATTTAAAATTCAATGAGTCGATGTATCCTCGGTCTTCCTCTTTTGCGTAGGTTAATTTCCCATCCCCTTGACGGTACAATTGTTTTGCTAAAGCTGAACGGGCATCTTTATATGCATTGGGCCAAATGTGCATGTAAATGCGGTCCAAGGTATTTGGTGAGTTGTTCACGTATTCAACAACTTCGTATCCACTTAAGGTATGATTGTTATCGTTCAATCTAACTTGAATGGTGTAATTCACCTCTTGTTGCCAATAATCTTGGGCAATCACGCTGCTAGAAACCAATAATAATAGAAAGGATAATGAGGATTTCCACATAATAAATCGTAAAATAATTTATGCAAAGTTAGACGAAAAATGAAACAACAAGTTACAAAAAAAGGCCTTTCGGCCTTTTCTTTATTTTCTTGAAATACTTCACGCTTATTGAATGATCAAACGGAGGATTTCTTTTTGATTTTCAAGTGTTACATGAACCAAGTATGCACCTGTAGAAAGTCTTAAGTTATTCACTTCAAGGCTCGCTCCATTCATCAACTCTTGGAATAATACTTTTCCATGCATGTCTGTTACTTTGATTGTAGCATTAGCCACTTCCGAGTTGATTTGAACAGCAAACACTCCGTTAGATGGATTTGGAACGAGTCCAATTTGAACATTCGTTAAATCAGATAATCCAAGGTAACCATCTACTCCATCGCAGTTTTCATCGATGTCATTATCAAGAATTTCTGTAGCGCCAGGATATACATTTGGATTCATATTATCACAGTCGCCATTAACAAGGACATAACCTGGAAGTGGAATTGCTTGACAAGACACCAAACCGATACCCGCACCAAATTGATCATTGTCTGAATCTAAGTAGTACGTATTGAAGATTAATCCTTCGTCGTTTGTTCCATTACAGTTGTTATCGAAACCATCACAAATTTCTGGTGCGCCTGGATAAATTGTATTGTTATTATCGTTACAATCACCACCGATAGCCACCATGCTTGGCGGTGTCACACAGAAATCTGCAGCTGTTGCATCATCTCCGAATCCATCTTGATCAACATCTGAATAGTATGTTGTTGGAACGGTAATTGAAGCATTTGTGTCATCACAGTCACCTGAGTTCATTACGTATCCAGTTGGAGGCGTACAACCTGTAAAAGTTGTCATCAAATCACCAAGTTGGTCACCATCCATATCCATGTACCAAACAGTATTTGGATTAATCGCTGCATCAGCATCGTTACAATCAGTGCTGTTTGCTACGTAACCAACAGGCGTTGAACAAGAAAGTGAATCATTGGCTAAATCACCGAAACTATCATTGTCCGTATCAGCATAAAACAAAGTTGGTGTGACTGAAATCGTATTCCCCCACAAAGAAACGTTGTCCATACGCAAAGTAGAACCAGAAGTTGCTTGATTGATCACATAAAATCGGAATGTAACTGTACTTAAGTTAGCAAAAGTAGCAGGAAGACTGATTGTGTCGGATAGTAAGACATTGCCGTTCCAAGAAGATGCAATAGTGTCGATGTCCGATCCAAAATTATCTAGACTTGAACGCACAAAAATAGTTGGTGTTCCGCCCGTTGAACTCGTTCGGTGATTTAACGCTAATTTCGATAAATTCAAATTGGTACAGTTGGCACCAGTAATGGAAAACTCGTTGTATTGATTTAGGTTTATAAATGCTGTTTGATTCCAATCACTACGGTTAAAAATACCTCCACCTGATGCACATACATTACCTTGAGCTGTGAAGTCAGAGAAGGACCAATTCGCACTAGAGTTTGTAGCAGCTACATCTTGTGTTGCGCAATCTAAGGTGCCCGCAAATTGGTAAATACCCAATTGTAACGGTGCATCAAAACCATTACAATCTTCGTCAATTCCGTTTCCAGCGATATCAATAGCTCCAGGATAAACAGCGTTATTGTTGTCATTGCAATCAGAACTATTCGTTACATAACCCGGAATGGCAGAACAACCCGTTTGAGAAACCGCTGCGTTTCCGTAACCGTCGTTGTCTAAATCTTGATAATAAGTTAAGGAACCAACAATGGTTAAATTCAAGGTAATTGTACTGTCACAACCCGCTGTATTTTGAGTTAATTGCGTGTAAGCACCAGTAGCGCTATACGTTTGGTTGTTTAACGTATATGGACCACAATTGGTAATGTTCAAGGTCGAACTATTGGCATTGTTGATGGTCAGGTTTAAGTTGATAATAGAGTCACAACCTGCAGCATTCGCATTCGCTAACGTTTGAATATATGTCCCTGATGTGCTATATGTTTGTGTATTTAATGTGTAAGAAGAACAAGCTGTTGCCGTTATCGTGTTATATGTCACGCAACTACTTGCCGCTGCTGGTGTAACAGAAGCCCAAGTTTCACCTGCACGAATCTCATCCATCTCTAAATTACCAGTTCCAGCTGCTTGACGCAAAATAACCGATTGAACGCCATTCGCAGGCCATGGACTTGTTCCACCTGAATTTGTTACTGAAGCTGCTGTTTCTGCTCCTCCAGGAATTGGATTCACCCACAAAGAAGAAGTAATCACCCCTGCAACTGCTGGAGCAGATACTTTTGCGACTATAAACAAGGTTGTACCTGGTGTGAATTCCGTTGAAACGTAGGTTGCAACCGCTCCAGTACCACCCGATGTGTTTAAAATTCCCACTTGAAAGGTTCCAGGTGTTGTTCCTGCTTTAAGAAATATTCTTGGAAAATAAATGGTTACTGTCGCTCCGGATGTTCCACCAAAACCTGTGAAATAGGCACCTGCAGTTGTTAAACCAGTCGTGTTTTGCACATTTAGTAAAAATGACATGTATGCTGTAGTTCCTGCCGGGACAAAGGGTTTATTTATGTCTTCAGATCCTGTAGAAGTCAAATTGATTCGATTTCCTGCGGATGCTTGCAACCCTGCATAAGATAAACTATTTCCAGAAGTCGAAGGAGTGGTAATAGCTACCAATTCTCCAGCTGTTCCACTTTGCGTTGCCCAACCATTTGCATTAGCAGAACCTGTAAAGTTAAAAGACTCAAAAGCTTGACTAAAGCCTTGAAATCCAATAAATACGATTAATACTAGTAATATTCTTTTCATATCATTTATTTTTCGGTAAAAATAAGAATTCAATGTGTATTCATCATTGTCTTAACATTAAAAAAGGCGACCGAGGCCGCCTTTGTTTATAACTTTTTAATCGTGTTGATTACGCTTGAGGCGCATCAGCAGGACGTTCTGGTTTCGGTAAAAGAACCTTACGAGACAATTTCCATTTTTTCGTTTTTGGATCGCGACCCATTACTTTAAATGTCAATACATCACCTTCTTTCACTACATCTTCCATTTTCGCTACTTTCTCCCAGCTAAATTCAGAGATGTGAATTAATCCGTCTGTACCAGTAAGGATTTCAACGAAACAACCGAAGTCTTTCACTGATTTCACTTTACCTTCGTATGTTGCACCATCTTCCACTTGTGGAGGGAATGCAATCAAGCGAATTTGACGAATTGCTTCATTCATGTCATCTCCATTTGTAGAAAGGATTTGAACACGACCTTCACCTGTTGGTAATTCTTCAATTGTAATCGTCGTTTTCGTTTCTTTTTGTAAACCTTGGATGATTTTTCCTCCAGGCCCGATGATTGCACCAATCACATCATTTGGCACATTGAATGCTTCGATACGTGGTGTTTGCGGTTTTAATGTTTTACGCGGTTCAGGCATTGTCTCGATAATTTTACCAAGAATATGCAATCTTCCCGCTTTCGCTTGCTCCAACGCTTGGATCAAAACTTCGTAAGGAAGTCCATCAACTTTGATGTCCATTTGACAAGCAGTGATCCCTTTCGCAGTTCCTGTTACTTTAAAGTCCATGTCACCCAAGTGATCTTCATCACCTAAGATATCAGACAATACAGCAAATTTACCTTCGTCAGCTACAAGTCCCATTGCGATACCAGATACTGGCGCTTTGATTTGCACACCACCATCCATCAATGCCAATGTTCCAGCACAAACTGTCGCCATCGAAGACGAACCATTTGATTCAAGGATATCAGAAACAATGCGGATTGTGTAAGGATTATCGTCTGGTAAAACTGGTTTCAAGGCACGAAGCGCCAAGTTACCGTGTCCGATTTCACGACGAGAAGTTCCACGTAATGGCTTCGCTTCACCTGTTGAGAATGGAGGGAAATTATAGTGTAATAAGAATTTCTCTGTTCCTTTGAATGTTGCACCGTCGATTAACTGCTCATCCATTTTACCACCCAATGTAAGTGTTGTCAATGATTGTGTTTCTCCACGTGTAAATACCGCTGACCCGTGAACCATTGGTAAATAATCTACTTCAGCCCAGATTGGACGAATTTCGTCGAAGTTACGACCATCCAAACGTTTGCGTTCGTTCAACATTACCCAACGAACCGCTTTTTTCTTCACTTCAGAGAAGTAAGGAGAAATAAATTTCGCCGCTTCAGCCATTTCTTCTTCCGAGAAAGAAGCTTTCACTTCGTCTTTAATTGCATCGAATAACTCTGTACGTTTTGACTTATTCGCCAAGCCCATACGAGCAACATCTTTACATTTTTCCATCGCCAATTCGTACACTTTCGCACGAACTTCTTCGTTGTGTGACTCGTGGCTATATACTCTTTTTGGATTAGCTGCAGGAACTTCTGCTGCAAGATCCAATTGGAATTGACATTGTTCTTTAATGGCAACGTGTGCAATTTTGAAAACCTCTACTAATTCAGCTTCGGAAATCTCTTGCATTTCACCTTCCAACATGTTGATGTCTTTCATTGTTCCAGCGATTACGATATCGATATCCGACAACTCCATTTGAGCCATCGTTGGATTCAATACGTATTCTCCATCAATGCGTCCAACACGAACTTCAGACATTGGGCCGTTAAACGGAATGTTTGAGACTGCAATCGCAGCTGATGCTGCAAATCCACACAATGCATCTGGATTGTTCACACCATCGTAAGAAATCAATTGAATCATCAACTGAACTTCTGCATGGTAATCGTCTGGGAAAAGTGGACGAAGTGCACGGTCAACCAAACGCATTACTAAAATTTCTGTTTCAGAAGGACGTGCTTCACGACGGAAGAATCCACCAGGGAAACGTCCAGCAGCAGAATACTTCTCACGGTAATCTACCGTTAATGGAAGGAAATCCACACCATCTTTTGCTTCTTGTGCAGCTACAACAGTAGCCAATAACATTGTGTCGCCCATGCGCACAACAACGGAGCCATCCGCTTGCTTTGCCAACTTACCTGTCTCGACGCTTATCTCCTTGCCGCCGGTAACAATTGACCTTTTTAAACCTATATTCATCTTTATTTATTTACTAATTAATGTACAAAAAAGGGACTTGCGACATAAAGCCGAAGTCCCCTCTTCCAATAAAATGTGATCGATGATCGGATTAACGACGAAGTCCTAATTCCTTAATCAACGCTCTGTATTTTTCGATATCTTTTCTTTTTAAATAATCCAAAAGACTACGACGTTTACCAACTAAAAGTTGAAGTGAACGTTGCGTTCCGAAGTCCTTACGGTTCTTTTTCAAATGCTCTGTTAAGTGACTAATACGGTAAGTAAACAATGCAACTTGTCCTTCTGTAGAACCAGTGTTTACTTCAGATCCACCATGTTGAGCGAAGATCTCTTTTTTCTTTTCTGAATTTAAATACATGCTAATATTTATGTAAATGATTATTATGTAGATTGACACCCTTGGTCAATACGGGTGCAAAGATAGGCATAGTTTTCAGAAGTGCCAAATTATTTTCTCACGCTTATTTTTCTAATAATCAATTGAAAGCACTAAACGTGAGAGTGAACTTGTAATTAATGTTATCTTTGCATCGATCATAGGTTCTCGTTACGAGATTAATAAGGAATCCGGTTAGAATCCGGAGCTGTATCTGCAGCTGTAAATGTCTAAAATGCAATTCATTTAGTCACTGAGCAATTGGGAAGACGAATTGAAAAGGACATGAGCCAGAAGACTTGCCAATGAACAGAGAGAAGACTTCAGATAAAGGTCGGACTCGCCAAGGGTGTCATGCATTCTAGCTTTTCCTACTTTTTTCTTCTTCTAGTTTTTTATTGTTTCACATTCAAAAAAACAGAACGAATGAAAAAGGCATTGATTACATTAAGTTTATTTGCAAGCTCATGGAGTTTTGCGCAAAATCAATTACACCAAGTGTTGGTGGTAAATGAAGGGTATTACGATTACCAAACAAACGCTATTCTAGAACCAGTAACAATCGGAAGCTATAATCCAGTTTCACAACAATACCAAGTTGTCGATACCTTAGAGAACATGCGTTTCGCTTCTGATCTGGTGATTGACGGGAACTTCTATTACGTTGCGGCAGATTCAAAAATCTTTAAAATGGATTTAAACACGCATCAAGAAATCTCTAGCATTGCTTGTCCTGGTGTACGTAACTTAGCAATTTACCAAGATAAATTGATTGCTACCCGTGGTGAATATTTGACCAACTACGATTCATACCTTCATGTGTACAGCACTACTAATTTGCAACTAATACAAGCGTTCGATACGGTTACAGGTCCAAAATGGGCGACACAAAATATCGTGATTGATGGAACAACAGCTTATTTGGTTGTAAACAATGCCTATGAATGGGGGAATGAAAAAGGTATCATTGGACAATTGGATTTGTCAAACCTAAGTTATGGAAGCGAAGTGGATTTAGGTCCTGATGGAAAAAATCCTGATAACCTCATCAAATTTGGCTCAGCACTATACACCGTAAACAACAAAGATTGGACGGGGACTTCCATTTCTAAGTTTGAATTGGCAACGAATGCATCTACAACGGTAAACATTGCAAATGCTATTGCAGGCTGCGGAACCTCTGCATTGCGTGACGACAAAATCACCTACCAAATCTCGTCTGAAATCACTTTAAATAACTTTGACCTCCTCGGAATGAACAATGTTGGTCCAGTGAGTGGTGCAAATTTAAACTTCTATGAATTGGCACAAGAACCAATAAGTGGACATTTGTACGCATCCACAACGGATTTTTTCTCCACAGGAACAGTGTACATTTATGATGCAACAAATACAGAAATCCATCAGTTTGCTGCTGGAATCTCTCCAGGAACCATCGTTTTTGATATTCGTTCTTCCGCAGGGATAAAAACGGAAAACACTGCTGACTTTACCGTTTCACCAAATCCAAGTTACGGAATGATTAACATCCAAGGTAAAACAGAGAATGCGATTGTTACCTTGACAGACTTGAACGGAATGATGATTCAATCAACAATCAACAATACCTTGAACATCGAAACACTTCCTGCAGGAATCTATTTTGTCAACTTGAATGGAACAAGTCAAAAAGTGATCAAACTATAATCACTTTTCAAACCTTCTTAAAATCCCGGCTCTGTCGGGATTTTTTTTTACCCGATACTTCGAACAAGTCGTTTGTTTATTAACTTTGATTCATAATTCAATTTCACTATGCAAATCATCCTGAACCACCAGCAAATCGAACAAAAAATCATCCGAATTGGACACCAACTTATGGAGAATTGTTTCGAAGAAGAACGCATTTTTATAGGTGGAATCGCTGGGAATGGAAGCATCATTTCTAAAAAATTAGCAGAAATCATCCGTGCAAATAGCGCTATAGAGGTTGTCTGTTTTGATATTATGGTGAATAAGGATGAGCCATGGAGTGAGGCCATTAAATTATCCATTGAGGAAAAAGAATTAAAAAAAGGATACATCATTTTAGTGGATGACGTCATCAATTCCGGCAAAACAATGCAATACGCACTGATGAAATTTTTAGAGCAAGCGACAAAGGCGATTAAAACAGTTGCATTAGTTGATCGTCAGCATCGCCGATATCCAATCAAAACTGATTTCGCTGGACTTGGACTATCCACTACCTTAAAAAATCATGTTGAGGTAGATTTGAATGAAACGGATTCAAAAGCATATTTACATTAAGATGAAAAAAGTAACCGAATCAAGCTCAAATTATCAAGATTTAGATAAAATGTCCACCTTGGACTTGTTAAAAAACATCAATCGGGAAGACCAAACCGTTGCGCTTTCCGTTGAGAAAGAAATCCCAGCCATAGAAGCATTCGTCAACGCCTGCAGTGAACGCATGTCACAAGGCGGAAGATTATTCTACATAGGTGCCGGAACAAGTGGACGCTTAGGTATTGTCGATGCTAGCGAATGTCCACCAACCTTTGGCATTGATCACGGAATTGTGGTTGGAATCATTGCCGGCGGAGATGCTGCCATTCGAAAAGCGGTGGAATTTGCCGAAGACGATCGAAACCAAGCATGGGTTGATTTGCAACAGCATCAAATGACCGAATTGGATACTGTGGTGGGAATTGCTGCATCAGGTAGCACGCCTTATGTCTTAGGAGGTATTGAACAAGCGAACGCACATGGATTATTGACCGCTGGCATATC
>JBIIAG010000051.1:0-5114 GCA_044240055.1 Crocinitomicaceae bacterium
CCAATTTCATTCCTTTTACAATGTCCTTTATTTCACCATCTACGCGTACTTTGGTGTAGCCGTTTCGGAGGATTTGTTCAAAAAGTTCACGGTAATGTCCTTTGCGTCCTTTTATTTTTGGCGCGAGAAATGCTACTTTTTTTCCGTTAAAATCTGTATGCAATCGTTCACAAATGGCTTCATCCGAATATTTGACCATGGGTTCGTTTGTCACGTAAGAATAAGCCGTGCCGATACGTGCAAAAAGTAAGCGGAAGAAATCGTACAATTCAGTAATAGTTCCAACGGTTGAGCGAGGGGAACGAGAAACTGTTTTTTGTTCAATGGCAATCACCGGACTCAAACCATCTATTTTATCGACATCCGGACGCTCGAGTCCACCAATGAATTGTTTGACGTAGCTTGAAAAAGTATCTATGTATCGTCGTTGACCTTCCGCAAAGATTGTATCAAATGCTAGGCTGGATTTCCCGCTTCCACTTAAACCGGTAAAAACGATGAGTTTGTTTCGCGGTATTTTGATATTTATATCCTTTAAATTGTGCTCACGTGCGCCATAAACATCTATGGTTTCTTGTTTGCTAGGAATTTTGTTTTTTGACATTTATTTAAAATGGGCTTTGAAAATCTTTAAATGAACTTCCTTCTTGGTCTTTTTCGGAAATAAGCGGATCGTGAATTTCCCAATCAATGTTTAAATCTTGATCGTTCCAAAGGATGCATCCTTCATGTTCTTTACTGTAATTATTCGTGCATTTGTAAGAGAAAATCGTGTCGTCTTCCAAACAAGCAAATCCATGTGCGAATCCTGGTGGAATCCAAAGTTGGTTACGTTCTTTTGTGTTGAGGATAACCTTGAAATGCTTTCCGTAACTCGGTGAATTCTTACGTAGATCCACAGCAACATCCAAAACACTTCCAGTGATTACTTGCACCAGCTTACCTTGGTCAAAAGGTGGTGCTTGAAAATGTAAACCGCGAAGAACACCTTTTTTTGATTGAGATAAATTATCTTGAACAAAGGTTAAATCTGGGATAAATTCTGAATAGTTTTTTTCGTTAAATGCTTCAAGAAAAAACCCTCTTTCATCTCCAAACAACGTTGGATAAATGGACACTAGACCCTCCGGAAATTCGTATTTTATTTTCACGTTAATGCTTCATTTTTTGGAATACCCACAATATTACAAGTTTTTGACGATATCCATGTTATTACAATAATTTTGCATCTTTGTTCAATGAAAATCATCCTATTTTTAAGTTTTACTTTACCTACGTTCATATTTGTTCAACCCATCGTTGCTCAAGTTTCTGTGAATGCAGCAGTGAATCAATTCGTCCAGGATCCAGTAAACAAAAACGCAAAAATTTCTTTTAAAGCAATCGACTTGGTAACAGGAGAGAAAATCGCCGATTTTAACTCCGAAACACCATTGGTGGCTGCTTCTACAATGAAACTTTTTTCGACAAGTAGTGCTTTAGAAATTCTGGGAGGTGATTACCGGGTTTCGACGCGTATTTACATGGATGGATTTATTGACAAGGATAGTGTTTTACATGGTAATATTTGGATTCGAGGTGGAGGAGACGTTGGTTTAGGAAGTAAGTATTTTAGTCAGGAAAATAAAGAATTGGATTTTTTGCAAGACTGGACAGATTCTTTGAAATCAAAAGGAATTAAATTCATTGAAGGTGCGCTAATTGCAGATGGATCTGAATTCGGTTATGAAGGCACGCCTGCTACATGGAGTGATGGTGATGTAGGGAATTATTACGGTGCTTTCGCTGGTGGACTAAATTTTTATGACAACACGGTTAAATTGCAATTCAAAACAGGAGCTGCTGGTTCCAAGGCTGTTTTTCTAGGTATTTATCCAGAAATAAAAGGTTTTCAATTAGAGAATAAAGCTCTATCCGCTAAGGTGGGTTCTGATCAAACTTCCATCTATGGAGATGCATTTGAATACAATCGCAAAATAACAGGCAGTATTCCGTGTAATCGTTCCTATTATGTGGTGAAAGGTAGCATGCCGGATCCGGAATTTCAACTGTGCCAAGAATGGCTAAATGTATTATTGAAAAATAACATTCAGGTAGAGGATGGAGCAAAAGGGTATCGATTGCATCAGAAAGAACTTCATGCAAATGAATATGGAAATAAATTTTTACTCTTTGAAATTAAAAGTAAAACCGTTCAAGAAATCGCCTATTGGACAAATCTTAAAAGCGTGAATTTATTTGCGGATGGATTGTTACATGCCATTGCTCACCATGAAAAAGGGGATGGGAGCACGAAAGTTGGATTAGAGATTTTAACGGATTATTGGAAATCAAAAATTGATATGAAAGGAATGATTTTTAATGATGGATCTGGATTGTCTAGATCTAATGCAATCTCTGCGGATCATTTTTGCCAGCTATTAAATTACATGTATAAATCGAAGCAATTTGAGCAGTTCAAATCAACATTACCGGTTGCCGGGAAAACAGGAACCGTGAAGTACGTATGTGTCGATGGAGCCGGTCAGGGTAGAATTTACATGAAAAGTGGGACATTGAAAGGCGTTAAAGCGTTCTCTGGATATGTTTATTCTTCCACAGGAAAAATAATTGCGTTTTCACTTTGTGCAAATAACTTTTCTTGTTCTAGTGAATCCGAAGTGGTGAAAATGGAAAAAATATTAAACGCCTTGGCGCAATATTAATCTTTTAGTTCAAAGGAAACAATGGACTCCCAAAAGGACTCAATACTTATTCCAGCACTTGCTAACATTTGAGGCACAATGCTTGCTGGTGAAAATCCAGGAGTGGTATTAACTTCAATTACATGTGGCACATTACCGACAATCATAAAGTCAATGCGAGAAATTGAACGCAATTGAAGTAATTGATATATTTTTTTTGCGCGTTCTTGAATTTGTACGGTGATTTCAGGTGATACACGAGCTGGTGTAATTTCTTGTGATTTACCATTGTACTTTGCGTCGAAATCGAAAAACTCATTCTCTGAAGCAATTTCAGTTAGGGGCAATGCTTGAAGTCCATCTGACGTCTGGTAAACGCCGCAGGTTACTTCTGTTCCATCCAAAAAGGATTCTAAAACCACTGTTTTTCCTTCCTGAAAAGCACTTTTTAACGCTTGATCAAGTTCTGAAGCAAGTTTTACTTTTGAGATCCCATAACTCGAACCGGAATCTGATGGTTTAACGAATATTGGAAGTCCAAGTGTCTCAATGATTTCCGAATGTGTGAACTCGTTAATATGATTTAAAAAGATGGACTTGGCAACGGGAATGTCAAATGCACGAAGAAATTGATTGCAAAACCATTTGTCGAACGATAATGAAGAGGCAAGTGGGCCTGCGTTTAAATAAGGAATTTCGTGAATATCTAAAAGCGCTTGAATTTTACCGTTTTCTCCAGGATTCCCATGGATGTAGACAAGTCCGGCATCTATTGAGTAATGATTCCCGCGAAAAACGAATCCACCAGTATTCAAGTCAAAAGGGATTGATTCGCCTTGAAATTCAACCATCCAGTTTTCCTTAGATACAGTAATTTTTACGACTTCGTAATTTTTAGGGAAGTTTTCTTTGATCGTATTCGCACTTAACATGGAAATCGCATATTCGGATGAAAATCCCCCACAAAATAAACCAATTCGTTTCATAGCTAATCTTTAAGTAACGAAGGTAATGTTTACTTATCTATTGTAAATTGAGTGGGAATAAAAGTTATTATACAACGGATTGTTAAAACAGAATTTTGAAAATTCGTACTTTCGCAAACAATGCGTTTCATTTACTTAAATTATATCATTTTCTTGAATTATTCACTACGTATGTATTTTCGAAAAATACGACTAGTAAATCCAACAAGAAAGTTTTTTGGTAGCACGATTTACGTAAGTAATCATGCTTCTGCATTTATGGATCCAATGATTATTGCTGTTTTAAGACGGCCGATTGTTTTTTTCATGACGAGATCAGATATTTTCACGAAGTGGAATCACCCCTTTTTGTCCAGTGCTCACATGATTCCAATTTACCGCCAACATGATGGGGGAAATGCCGCAGAAAAAAATAAAACATCCTTTAGGAAAGCGACTGAGATTTTGGCAAGCAACCGTAATTTGTTGATTTTTGGTGAGGGAATGACCGATGATGTCTTTGAAAGACGACTAAAACCTTTAAAGAAAGGTGCACTTAGGATTGGATTTACGGCCTTAGAATCCACAAATTGGGAGAAAAAAATACAAATTGTTGGCATCGGTTGTAATTATACCAATCCAAATGTCATGCGAAGTGACTTGTTGATTGCAGAATCGAAACCGATTGTTTTAAACGATTACCGCAAACAGTACGAGGACAATCCTTCAAAAACAATCAATGAATTAAATCGAATTCTTGAACAGTTGGTTTCTGGAGAAATTACACACATTGAGGTAGATCAAGACTTTGCTTTTCATGAGCAAGTGATGAAAATCACTCGAAAAGGTATGGATCCACACTGTTTTGATGATCAAATCCAGCTCGAACAACGCTGGGAATATTCCAAAAGTTTAGCAAAGTACATCAATCAATTCGGAGGGCAATATCCTAAAAAACTTAATGAATTGAAAGTAGATTTGGCTTGTTATTTTGAATCACTAACCAAGGAAGGATTGTCAGAGGAGTTTTTTTTTCAAAGTAAACAGAAAACAAATGTTCTTAAAGTGTTGCTTTTTGTATTCAGCACACCATTTGCGTTCATCGGTTTTCTTCATGCTTATGTTCCGTATATCGTAGTCAAGCGGTTTGTTGAGAAAACATTTAAACGTAAGGTTTTTTGGTGCTCGACCAAAATGGTAATCACGATGGTGCTTATGCAACTATTCAATTTGCCCGTTCTCTTTCTTCTTCCGAAACTTTTCGACATTCCGTTTTGGACAGCTCTTTTGTATTTCGTTCAAATTGGTTTACTCGGTCTTTTGTGGTATGAGTGGCATCGGTATATATTAACTTGGAAGAGTGTAAAACAACATAAAAAAAGAGATTCATCTGGCGAACTTTGGCAAAAAAGGGAAGAATTATATTGCCGAATTCAGGATGAAATCCACTTAAACATTTCTTGAA
>JBIIAG010000033.1:0-16663 GCA_044240055.1 Crocinitomicaceae bacterium
AGGGATTAACAGCATTCCAAGATTTTCTGTTAATCGAGGAACGTCAGAATGGTTTACGGAAATTCAAAATCAAAACATCCGTTTCGGAAAGTTACATTTCCTTCGATGAAGAATGTTATTTCCTCGGACTAGGTGTGAACGATGCCTATGAAACAAAACGACTTTTTTACACCTATAACTCACTTACGACACCATCGAGTGTTTTTGAATACGATATAGAAACTGGCGATAAGAAGCTTTGGTTTCAAAAACGCTTATTGGACCCTAATTTTACATCTTCCGACTATCAATCCGAACGTGTTTGGGCATTGGCAAACGACGGGTCAAAAATTCCAGTGTCGCTTGTCTATAAAAAAGGAATTGACCAAGAAAATGCTCCGTGCCTACTTTACGGCTATGGTTCATACGGTTACACCCTTCCGGACACCTTTAGCGCCACACGCATCAGTTTGTTAAATCGTGGATTTGTCTTCGCGATGGCACACATTCGTGGGAGTAAGTACATGGGTGAGCATTGGTACGAAGATGGTAAATTCACCAAGAAAATCAACACGTTTACGGATTTCATAAACGCTGCAGAGCACTTAGGTCGCTTCCAATTATGTCATCCGGAACGCATCTACGCGCAAGGCGGATCTGCTGGAGGACTATTAATGGGAGCTGTAACGAATATGGCGCCATACCTTTGGAAAGGAATTGTTTCTCAAGTTCCTTTCGTTGATGTCGTCACAACAATGTTGGATGTAAGCATTCCTTTAACAACTGGGGAATGGGAAGAATGGGGGAATCCGCAAGAACAAGAATATTACGAATATATGTTGAAATATTCTCCTTACGACAACTTGCGTTCCATGCAATACCCAGCAATGTATATCACGACAGGATACCATGATTCTCAGGTGCAATATTGGGAACCAATGAAATATGTTGCGAAGTTACGCGCCTTGAGAACGAATGAAAATCCCTTGGTCTTTGAATGTAACATGGATGCAGGTCATGGCGGTGGATCCGGAAGAAGTAGCGAACGATTAGAAATAGCAAAGGTATATGCATTTATCTTGGACCTTGAGGACATTCATCAGTAGCCTCTGTCTCTTGTGGACATTTCATTTGCCGGCGCAAACGAATCCCAATATCTTGGATTTTAGTGACGCGAAAATCATTTCAGCTGAGACGGGATATACCTCTGCACCCTTTACGTTGCATTATCCATTAACGAGCGAAATCGATAAAATCACTTTTAGGAATAACATTGCACCTTTCTTGAGATTGGCTTTTAATTACAAGTGGTTTGTCCTTCGCATGAGCATTCCAAATATTGGGAACATCCGCGATGCGGGCAATTACGGGAGAACTAGACAATATAACTTAGGAATGGACTTCAGCTTCAAAAAAGTCTATTATGATTTCGAGTTCAAGTACATTCATGGTTTTTCTATTCAAGACGCAAATCGCTGGGATAGCACACTCGATGAGGTTCATCGAAATTCCATACAGCCGAAAATACAATCCTTGAATATTTCCGCGAACGCTTGGTATTTCCATAACAAAGATTTTAAAATGGGCGCTTTACTCGGAAAACGCTCCTATTACACGAACTTAGTACATACGTGGTACGTAAAAGGAACGATGAACTTCTTCGGGGTAGACACGAAAAATGGAGGACTGATTCCATCGGTTTTACAAGACGAACAAAACTCCAAAACAATGAGTAGTACCTTTTCGGCTTTCGATGTAGGCTTTGTTCCAGGTTATGCTTATGTGAATCGTTTCAAAAATTGGCAAATCGCAGGTTGGGCTGGATTCGGCCCGGTCATTCAAGCGAAATACTACCAAGTAAACGGTGATTTTCGCGGCTTTTTAGGTCTCGCACCTCGATATGATATTCGCATTATGGGTGGCTATACAACTCCGAAACGTTTTCTTTTCTTAGTGACAGATTTTGACAACAAATCGATTCGTTTCAATGAATTGATCTATCGTCAATCCTTTTACACCATTAAAATAGTAGGTGGCTATAGATTCCCCGTAAAGGAAAACAAAAAACAAGGAATCATCGATCGCATTAAATGGTGACCGTGAATGTTGCCTTGTTCTTTCCGGATAAAATCGTGATCTGATAGATGCCTTTTTTAGGAAAACGTAACTCATGTAAACCTTCGGATGTTTTTACCCCTAAATAGACATTGCTAAATTCGTCTTGCATAGTTATTTCGACCTTGCTAGGATGCACTCCATTGAAATGGATGAGATAAGTTCCAATGGATTGATCTTCATTAACTTGAATTGGAATAAACGAAATAAAACCCAATTCCGTTGAAAGCTTTCTTTTGTCAAAAACATATCTAACCTTTCGCTTAATGCTCATATCGGCAACAACCGTATTCTGTTCGTGATTTCCATATTTAAGCGGTGAAATTGTTCTGTTTGCTCCCTGGAATTCACTTGCTTTATTTTCATTGTCCGATGTTAATTTCCAAACACGAATGTAATCGACTTGGTAGTCAGCTGGGAATTTCGTTTCTGCATTCGGACCTGGATTGAATGCAAATCCGTCACGAGCCACAGCCATATTCGCAATAACATTCATCGGCGTATCGAAATCACCCGAATAATGGGAAACAGGGATGCCATTGACATAATATGTTAAAGAATTTGGAAGCCAAACACCTGAATAGGTTACATACTCATCTGTTAACTGCTGATTCATTTTCACCCATCCACCCCAGTTTTTTGGTAATCCGAAGGGTTTTGTGAAAACTTTCTCACAGGAATCAGGACAATGCACGTCAATGTGTACTTCATTGTGACGCTCTCCTTTCATTTCCATGAAATCAATTTCATCCTTTTGATTTTGTCCATACAACCAAAATGCTGGCCAGAGTCCTTGTCCGGATGGTGCCTTCGCACGGATTTCAAAGTACCCGTAACGAAACGCTTGTTTGCTCCAAATACACGAAGTCAGGTAATCCAATTTAACGCCATTCCCTTGAATTTCTAAACCATGTTTTTTCGCTTCTTCGTGATTGATCATCCAATCTTCTACTGGATAAAAACCCTTGTTTTCGTTTGCTTTTAGATGAAGAATTCCTCCTGACTGACTCAACATTTCAGGTGCAGCATATTGCTTTTGATCTGCTAAAAGTCCTCCCCAAGGATAACGTGTATGCCATTTGGATTCATCTACATTTGGATTTTCGAAATCATCGCCAAAATGGTAATTCCATGCAATGATCCCATCCGTTTTAATCTGAAACATTCTTGGCTCCATCTGAGCCTTTAGTTGTCCAGTGAAAAACAAAATGATCAGGAATTTTTTCATTCGTATTTGATAAAAATATTTTTTGCTTCCGTAAAAAATCGCAATGCCTCCCATCCGCCTTCGCGTCCAACACCCGATGCTTTGACACCGCCGAATGGTGTTCGTAAATCTCTCACAAGCCAAGCATTCACCCAAACAATACCGGATTGCAGCTGATCCGCTACACGGTGAGCACGGTTCAAATTTGTTGTCCAAATGGTCCCTGCCAATCCGTACATCGTAGAATTCGCCATTCTTAAAGCTTCTTCTTCTGTATCAAAAGGTGTGATGGTTACTACTGGACCAAATATTTCCTCTTGATTGGTGCGGCAATCGTAAGAAAGTCCTTCGATGATGGTAGGTTCAATGTAATATCCTTGATCGTGTGGCGCAGGCAAATGCACGCGTTTTCCACCCGTCAAAACCGTTCCGCCTTCTTCTTTCGCTAATTCAATATACGATAAGATTTTCTCCATGTGCGATTCAGAAACAATGGCTCCTAATTTCGCTTCTGGATCACTTGGGTAAGATACTTTTGATTTCGAAACCTTTGCGACAAAAGCTTCTTTGAATTTCTCATAAATCGGTCGTTCTACGAAAATGCGTGATCCGCACAAACAAATTTGACCTTGATTGGCAAACGAAGAACGGATGGTAGTACTTAACATATCGTCGAAGTTGCAATCTGCAAAAATGATGTTTGGATTCTTCCCTCCTAGTTCTAAGGACAGTTTCTTGAACATGGGTCCAGCTGTACGTGCAATGTACTCCCCTGTTTTAGTGCCTCCTGTAAACGAAATGGCTTTAA
The DNA here is from genome assembly GCA_044240055.1 of Crocinitomicaceae bacterium. Taxonomy (GTDB): domain Bacteria; phylum Bacteroidota; class Bacteroidia; order Flavobacteriales_D; family Crocinitomicaceae; genus UBA952. The sequence goes on from JBIIAG010000033.1 coordinate 4,110, forward strand.
TCTTCGGATGCTTCACAATTGCGTCTCCTACTTTTGGACCTGTTCCATGTAAAATATTCAATACTCCCGGAGGCATTCCAGCCTCTTGAGCGATTTTCCCTAGTAAATAAGCTGTATATGGTGTAATTTCAGACGGCTTGGCAATCACGCAATTTCCAGCAGCTAAAGCAGGAGCAATTTTCCATGAAAACAAGTAAAGAGGTAAGTTCCAAGGCGAAATACAGCCGACAATTCCAATGGGTTTACGCGTGGTAAAGTTGATCCCAACCCCTTCCATGTGATGTGACTCTGAAGCAAAATGGGTAATTGCCGTAGCGAAGAAATGGAAATTCGAAACAGCACGGGGAATGTCCACATGAGCTGCCAAAGAAACCGGTTTGCCATTGTCCCGGCTTTCCGCTTGAACAAACTCATCCATATTTTTTTCAATTCCTTCTGAAAGTCGAACGAGTATTTTACTGCGCTCTTCAATTGACATATTGGACCAAACGGGAAAGGCTTTTTCAGCAGCTTCCACTGCTGCAAATACATCTTCTTCATCCGAATCCGGAATTAAAGCGTAAACTTGTCCCGTTGCCGGTTCATAATTGTCGATGTATTGTCCATTCTTCGGTGGAACATAGGTCCCGTTGATGAAATTTTGCAGCTTTTCCATTTGACTTATTTAATACTACAAAGTTGGAAAAAAGAAACGGAAAACAAGGGGAATATTCGTGTTCGATTCCTTTTGACTAATTTTATTCCCAATTATGACGATTCAAGAAGCACAAAAAACAATTGACGAGTGGATAAAAACAGTTGGTGTTCGTTATTTTGACGAATTGACCAATACAGCTATTCTCATGGAGGAAGTTGGTGAAGTTGCTCGAATTATGGCCCGCCGCTATGGTGAGCAAAGTGAAAAAGAGAGTGACAAAAACAAAGACCTCGGTGATGAATTAGCCGATGTCCTATTTGTTGTTATGTGTCTAGCGAACCAAACAAACATTGATTTGGAGCAAGCGCTCAAAGAAAATTTAAAAAAGAAAACAATCCGAGATGCCGATAGACATCTTTCCAATAAAAAAATCAATCCATGAGCGAGTTAATAGACCAAGTCATCAAACAATTGAAATCTAGATCTTCTGTTGTGGTACATGCCGAACCCGAAGAATACTTGGATCATCTTTGGCCCATCGTTGACGACATTATTCCAAATCCAGAAGAAGGATCTCCGCGCGCCATTATCGTTTGTGCAAACAATGATGATGCGCGTCATATCGAAGAATACTTTCAAAAGGCAGCTAAAGCAAAAGACCTTACGGTCGATTTAGTCGTTGAAAAAGGAAATAAACTTAAACAACGGAACGATTTGTTCGATGGAACAGAAATCATTGTTGGAACAACACGTCGTGTATGCGAAATGTACTTTCAAAATGGATTTAACATCAAAAAATTAAAATTATTCATTGTCTTGTGCATGGATGATCAAATGCGTGCTGGACAAAAAGGATTCGTGGCACGTCTCGCAGAAAGTTTGCCGAAGTGTAAACAGGTATTGTTCGCTCGAAATAGTGACGATGAACGCATGAGCTCATACATGGAAGAATTCCTCGTGAACTATTCCACTGTTGATTTGTCTGAATAATATGCAACGTCCAGATCAAACCTTAATAGACTTACGTCCACTTGTTCCCACAGAAATCGATAAAGCGTCGGAAATAGAACAATTTCAAAACGACATTTTACGTCCAATCTTGAAATTTCAACACGAACTTTTCATCGCTGAATCACGGTCTAATCAAATTTTAAACCGTTGTTTTCAAAAAGAGACCATAGATGGAAAACGTACAGAAATTAAACAAGTTTTTTCCAAAAATGCGCATGTCAAGTATCTCATGATTGGCATGGTTACTGGACTTATGACTACGGAAGAATTTCAGAAGTATCAGTTGCATAAAAGTGAGTATGATAAACGATTGAGCAATATGCTCATTGAGCGAATCATGGATGGCAGAAGGTAAATTGATGCCTTAAATCATATCAAACGCGGCAATATACATTGGATCCTTGGGGTCGAATGCGCCGCGAATAACTACATCAACAGGGGAAACGCCCAAAATTCTGTGCATCACTCCCCAGTTCATGCGGTGCTTCATTTTCGCATACAATGGATCACATTCATCCATCCACCAAAGCATCATCTGACGATTTTCCAATTTCAATGCACCAGCTAAAAAAGCGGCTAGAACTTTTGGACTTTCATTCGCTAAACAAATTGCTTCAGGTACCAAAAACTGGTGATTTTTAACATTGACTAATTTTCGCAATATGGGTAGATAGGGCAATACTTTGACAAATATCCCTCCCCATTTTCCCGGTAACCGACTTATTTCCCAAGCTACATTCGTAAATTTACCTAGTGCCAAAAGTTGTCCAGCTGGATTTCTCCAACAATGGATGGTGCCTTCCTTAATGTATTCTTCAAAATATGCAGTATGGTTTTGGTATTTCGAACGAATCAACTGGAGGTGTTCTTCTTGAATTGGTTCGACGCTTAATCCTTTTAACTCCTTTGGATAAATGCGACTAAAAGTTTGAGTGGCTAGTTTCGCTTTGGTTTTGAATCCAAATTGCTCGCTCATCCATTTACTGCGTTCATTTCGAGCATCAATAAAGGCATAGCACATGTTCAAGTTTCCTGGATGTTCTGCTGAAACACGTTCGAAAACAGCCATGATTTCCTGTTTTAATAAGGATTTCTGTATGTTTTGACGTGCTTTCCCTTTGGATTGAAAACGTTTATCGAAGGCGAAATACCGCAAATACAATCCAAATGATCGCTTGCAAAAGGTTATGTTCGCCAACAACTGATTGTTTCGCTTTAAAGAGAAACTCAAGGGTGAGTCTGTTTGATAAATGCGGTTCGGAACATCCAAATGTCGATACATGGCGCCATTTGTACCCAATGTAGTTGCTTCTAATAACTGAACTAATTCCGGCGTAATCTCTTCCGTAAATTCAAATTCCATGCGCTTCAGAATTCAGCGTGAGTAATTCCGTTAAATAGTCATCTAATTCGCGCAATGTCCCAGTTTGTAATTGATGAAAGACCGCAATATGGTGAGACTGTAAAGCCTTACTAGTGGATGATCCCCACGCGATACATTTGGCAGTTATTGGAAGTTCATTGCTTTCTAAGAATGCGCTTACATTACTCGGACTCGAAAACACATAGAGATCGCAAGGTAAAATTGCCTTGGAATTAGCAGTAGTTCGATAAACAATACGTTCTGTTTTTTGAGAACTTGGAAGGATACTCGAATATGAATTTAAGCTTTGTTCGCTTATCGGGAAAAGCACATGTCGTTTTCCTAACCAACGTTTAAATACCTGTGCACTTTCATTTGGGTTACCCGCAGATGGCGAAATAAAATCACACAAAATCTGGTAATTCACCATCAATTTCTCCGCCGTTTCTGGACCTGCGCAAGCATATTTCACCGAACTTGGAATGAAGGGATGTTGGCTTAAGAAGAAATCTGCCGCACGTATGCTCGAAAAAAAGATGACCTCATACGTAATATCCTGATTGAAACGAACGGAATCAAATTTCAACATAGATTCCGCAATTAATTCGCCGACTTTGGCAGCAAAGTTAGTTAACGTTTCTCCAACTTCAGTGATTGGACGAGAGATAAAAATCCGTTTTGGGGTCACTGTTTTAATTGCTGTACAATCGTCGATGCTAATTCTTTTTCCTGACCAGGAACGTACGCATACACTTTATTTTGTGCAGCTTCTTTCGCAGATGGAGAGAAGGACACGTAAACCTGTTCATCTATGCAATACACACCTAGTGGTAACTGACATCCTCCGTCCATTTGTCGAAGTACTGAACGTTCTAGTCCAATGCGGGTTGCGACGTCTGAATGATGTAATTTTTGAAGAATTTCCGTTGTAACGGTATCTGAAACCCTTGTTTGTAAACCAAGAACACCCTGTGCTGGTGCTGGAATAAACAAGGTTGGATCTAAAACGATTGTTTCTAAATCCGATAAATCCAATTCCAAACGCAAAACCCCTGCTCGAGCCAACAAAATAGCATCGTATTGGCCTTGTCGCAATTTATCGATACGTGTGGGAACATTTCCGCGTAATTCTTTGATTTCCAAATCTGGACGCTGTGCAAGGATTTGCGCCTTACGTCGAGCTGAAGAAGTGCCTATTACCGAATTTGCTTTTAACTTCCAATCTTGACTCGCATCAAACGCTTCATGTCTCATCAGTAACAATTCTGATGCGTCCTCTCGGTATGAAACTGCTGCAATGTGCAAGCCCTCCGGCTGCGTTGTTTCAAGGTCCTTGTGGGAATGAACGGCCAAATCTACTTCTTCGTTTAATAAGGCTTGTTCGATTTCCTTCGTAAAGAAACCTTTTCCTTCCAGTTTATCGAAGCTCAAATCTTGAATTCGGTCACCTTGTGTGACGATGATTTGAATACTAACTTCACAACCAATCTCTTCCAATTGACGACGTACGAAGTGAGCTTGCCACAAAGCGAGGTCACTACCACGTGTGCCAATGCGGATTTTTGGATTAGTTTGCATTTTTGAGTATAATTTCTTTGGCTAGTTTCATCGGACCAGAGATGTATTTCTTCTCCATGTATCCAATGATTTTATCTAACAATTCTTTTGCTTGAGGATCAAGTTGGTCTATGTCTTCACGAAAAACGGTTTCGTAAGCCATACTCCTAATTTCTTTTACTTGTTGGGGAACGTCTTTCATCGCAATTTCCACTTTTCGTTCCTTAAACAAGTTTTCAAACGCTTCCATTGCATCCGCGATGATTTGCTCCACATGCAGAATTTCTTTCGAACGCTCTTTCAAGTTTTCGTTTGAAATCTTCTGTAAATATTCGATGGACAAGTAATTGATTGGGTGAGCTTTCAGAATGGAAGCATCCAAATCCTGAGGAATAGCCAAGTCGATGATCACTCGCTCATGTACTTCGTTTTGTAAAATAAATTCGTAAAGTTCTGGTGTCAACACATGATGTTTCGCTGCAGTACAGGTAATAATGACATCAAATCCTTTATCAAATTCCCCTAACTCAGAAAGTGCATATGCTGATCCTTTGATTTCATTGGCTAACTTCTCAGCGCGTTCGTGTGTTCGGTTAAATACATGGAAATTTCGGAAACCATGCTTCTTTAAAAAGCGACACATTGTTGTATTCGTTACTCCAGCACCAATTATGAGAATACGAGCATCCAATGGTATGTTCATTTGTTTCATGTGGTGATAGGCCAAAGAAACAACTGAAACGGGTTTCGTTGAAATCGACGTTTCGGTGTAGACTTGTTTGGCGCACTGAATGACTTGTTTCATCAACAAGCGAATAAAATCACCTGTTAATCCTAAATCTCTACAATGCTCATATGCCAGTCGAACTTGTGTTATAATCTCTCGTTCACCAACAATCATGGAATCAATAGAAGATGCCACAGAAAGCGCATGTTTTACCGCTATTTTTCCGGAATATATTTCGGCACGGTGTACAAACTCTTCTAATTGAATCGGAACTAATTTCGGATAAATCAACGATAGAATTTGATGGACATAATCAGCATCGAGTTTGTGCTGTTTGACAAACGTGATTTCAACGCGATTACACGTAGAAAGAAACTGAAGTTCATCCAGCTCCAACGCTTGCTTTAATCGATCTAAATGCGCTAATTGGTCTTCTTTCTCAATGTGTAATAAACCAATTTTATTGACGTCTAAATTTCGATGCGTAAATGCGATAATATGTAGGTCCTTCAACACAATGGCTATCTTTGACAACAAAAGTACGAGGCCACTATAGTTGTAATGTCATGGAAATGTCACGATTGATTATTTAGAATACATTCAAATAACCCACGAAGGCTGTATCTTCGTGGCATGAAAGACATAGAACTTGTTTTATTTGACCTAGGCGGAGTATTGATAGACATTGACTATCAAGCAACTGAAAAAGCCTTTATTGAATTAGGAACGACTAACTTTCAAAAAACGTATACGCAATTTCAACAAAATCAAGTATTTGACTTATTCGAAACTGGTCAAATTTCCGCGCAACATTTCATCAATAAACTACTAGACACGACCCGAAAGGGAACGAGTCCAAACGAAGTTGTCCATGCATGGAATGCCATGATTTTAAGTTTTCCCGTAAAAAAGGTGGAATTACTGGTAGACCTTGCAAAAAAACAGCGCATTGCCTTGTTGAGTAATACGAATGAACTGCATATGGTGGAGGTTAAAAAGGAATGGTCGAAAGTGAGTCAAGTTCCATTTACTTCGTTGTTCGAGCAGGTTTATCTATCTCATGAAATAAAACAACGCAAACCACATCCCGAAACGTTCAAATGGGTCTGTTCTCAACTAAAAGTGGAGCCAGAAAAAGTTTTGTTTATCGATGATAGTCCACAACACATTGAAGGTGCGAAAGAAGCTGGTTTACAAACATTTTATTACCAGAATGAAACAGCGTTTTATGCGCTTTTTTCTTGACAAATTTCCACTAGTAAGGAGCCTGAGGATTTAGGATGTAAGAAGGCAATTCGTTTATTGTCCGCACCGTCTTTCGCAACTTCATGAATGAGCTGAAATCCTACCGATTGTAGGCGCAAAATTTCTGATTCAATGTTTTCAACTTCAAACGCAACGTGATGAAAACCAGGTCCGTTTTTGCTCAGAAACTTTGCAATAGGAGAGGCTTCATTGGTTGCTTCTAATAATTCGATTTTCGATTCGCCGATTTGAAAAAAAGCAGTCATTACTCCCTCTGAAGCAACACCCTCTCTTTTATAGCAAGATGTATTTAAAAGTGCTTCATACATTGGAATCGCTTCCTCTAAGTTTTTTACGGCAATTCCAAGATGTTCAATGCGTTTCATTATTCAGCGATTTTAATGAATTTTTCGGTTTGATTGTCAAAGTTGATAAAATAGACTCCACTTACCAAATTGCGGCAGTCTACCATTGTTGAAAATCCAACTTTTAATAAATTTCCATAGGCGTCGTATACTTCGAACTTTGTTTTTGCTGCTTTGCCGCCGACTTTGAAATACAAATTATCTCGAACCTTCGCAGGGGACATTTTAAGAGAGGAAAGTCCTGAATTAAAAAATACGGACTGGGAACTCCTTTTTTCTCCTGTATTGTCTATTTGAGAAACACGAATTTGATTTTTTCCAGAATGCGGGGTGATTTGAAAATAGTATGAATTTGATTGTTTGGTTCCTTTTCCTTTAACTTGCCCAACATCCACCCATCGATTCCAACGGTATTGTTCAATAATGAAATCCAATGAACCTGCCTCTTCGGCGGTAATCCATTTTATCACACCTGTTTTATCAGCGCTGATAGACGTGCATTTAAACGTGCTTTTCGGAAGTAAAATTTCAGGATTCATAAATCTTGGCTCACATCCTGCCGCATGTTCTAACACCACAAAAACATTTTCTCCTTTTTTTAACTGAAACAATTGGAAATTTATTTCAAAATGTGCGGATTGAATGGCCGCGGGAAGAATTTCCCCATTGACCAAAACTTTTGTCACACAAAATCCAAATCCATCAGATTGAGGCGGATTATATACAACCAAATTTTTATCCTGAAAAGTTCCATCTAAGGACAAAAGCTTTTCTTGTGTGAAGGATTGAAAAACGGCAAAAAAGAAAACCAAAGTCACTAAAACCTGTTTCATCTTTATATTATATTGAGCAACTAAAAATTCAACATCGAAAATACAAATATACCCCGAATCCGAGTGATTCCATTACTTTTGTACATATGTTATATATCAAAGCATTACACATCATATTCATGGTCAGTTGGTTTGCCGGACTTTTCTACATGGTTCGATTATTCATCTATTTCGTCGAGGCGAATGATGAAGACGAGCCGAAAAAAGGCATACTTCAAGCTCAATTTGATCTAATGCAGAAAAGACTTTGGTGGATCATTACGACGCCGGCAATGGTTTTAACTGTTGTTTTCGGTACAATCATGATTGTTGATCAACCGAAATATTATTTGTCTCAACCATGGATGCACCTGAAGTTAGGGTTCGTTGGTTTATTACTCATTTATCATTTCTACAGTCAAAAAATGATGAAACAATGTCAACAAAGAACAATACGTTGGACATCCGGTAAACTTAGGTTGTGGAATGAAGTTGCCACACTCTTTCTTGTCGCAATCGTATTTCTGGTAAGTATGAAAAATTCATTGAATTGGGTCTATGGAACACTCGGATTCTTTGGAGTTGCTGTTCTATTGATGATTGGAATCCAGTTTTACAAGAAAGTGAGGAAAACTCGCCGTTGATTTGTTCAAAAATTAAATTGTTTCTTTAGAAAGTTTGTCTAACTTTGCAAAAAATTTTAAGAATCGCTAATGCAACATTTGAGCAAACTTTCATTTTTCATGCGAAAAGTCGCTGTTTTACTTGCCTTCGTAGGAATGTCTGGATTCTCTTTCGCTAATGAAGAAAAAGAATTTAACGTTAGTGAAATGATCATGCACCATATTAAAGATGCACATGAATGGCATCTTTTTGGACCGGAACATGGTGGTACCAGTATTTATTTACCGATTATATTGATGGATAACGGTTTAAAAACTTTCAGCTCGAAGCACTTTTATCATGGTGAGTCAGTAGAAGTTGCTGGTAAGGAACAAGGCACAAGCATTCATTATGTGAAAGGTGTTGGTCCAGCAGCCGGATACGCGATGTATCACGAAGAAATCTATAAATTAAATGCAGCTGGAGAATTACATTTTGACGGAGAACACCCGCACAATGCAAGTCCATTGGATTTTTCGATAACAAAAAATGTAATGTCGCTTCTTATGGGCGCATTCTTAGTATTAATCGTGATGTTTAGCGTTGCGAAATTCTACCGTAAAAATGGCGCTGTGGCTCCAAAAGGAATTGCTAAATTTTTCGAGCCTATTATTGTCATGGTTCGTGACGACATTGCAAAAGCAAATATCGACGAACACAAATATGAGAAATACGTGCCTTACTTATTGACAATCTTTTTCTTTATTTGGTTCAACAATATGTTAGGATTGGTTCCATTCTTACCAGGAGGAGCGAATTTGACAGGAAACATTACGGTTACTTTATTCTTAGCCGTTTGTACTTTGTTAGTGACATTATTCTCTGGAAACAAAAACTATTGGGGTCACATTTTCTGGATGCCAGGTGTTCCAGTACCAATGAAATTTTTCATGATGCCAATTGAAATCATTGGTATCTTCACAAAACCATTCGCCTTAATGATTCGTTTGTTTGCGAACATTACAGCGGGACACATTATTGTTTTAGCATTGATTTCCATCATCTTCGTAAATAAAAACGTTGCTTGGGCAGGATTGTCTGTTCCAATGGCTTTGTTTATTTCGATCTTGGAAGTTTTAGTTGCGTTTTTACAAGGATTCCTTTTTGCGATGCTTTCGGCATTGTTCATTGGAGCTGCTGTGGAAGAAGCGCATCATTAATTAGTAACCTTTTAATTCAAATATAATGACAGGAATGTTCGGTAGTATTGCAGCAATCGGTGCTGGTATAGCAGTTTTAGGCGCAGGTCTAGGAATTGGTAGAATCGGTGGTTCTGCAGTAGAAGGTATCGCTCGTAACCCAGAAGCATCTGGAAAAATTCAAACGGCGATGATTATTGCAGCAGCACTTATTGAAGGTGTTGCGTTATTCGGTGTAGTAGTTGGTCTACTAGGCGCGAAAGCATAAATCTTTAAAGGTAGTTGGAACGGTTGGTTTCAACTACCTTTATATTTAACACTTAATTAAAAGAAAATGGATTTAATATTACCAGACTTAGGTTTATTATTTTGGACAGGAATTGTTTTTTGCCTTCTCTTGTTCTTACTCGCAAAATTTGCTTGGAAGCCTATTTTAAACGCTGTGAATGCGCGTGAACAAAAAATATCTGAAGCGTTGGAATTGGCTGTGAAAACACAGTCTGAAATGAAAGCGCTGAAAGCTGAAAACGATCAAATTTTAAAAGAAGCGCGTGCTGAACGTGATTCAATCTTGAAAGAAGCAAAAGAAGCTGCTAACCACATGATTGAAGAGGCTAAATCAAAATCTAAAGTTGAAGCACAAAAAATTGTTGAATCGGCAAGATTAAACATTAACAGTGAGAAAGCTGCAGCAATTGCAGAAATCAAAACACACGTGGCAACATTGGCAGTTGAAATCGCTGAAAAAGTTGTTCGTGGTGAATTGGCATCGGATGAAAAACAAAAAGCATTAGCAGAAAAACTTGCTGGTGATATTCAAATGAACTAATCAAATGAAATCAACGAAAGCAGCAGGTCGTTACGCAAAAGCGTTATTGGAATTAGCCTTAGATCAACAAAAAATCGAGGTTATTGAAAATAACATGCAACAAATTATTTCTGTTGCAAATGAGGCGCATGATTTTCAAGTGTTTTTAAGTTCACCGTTGATTAAGGTGGATAAAAAATTGGAAGTTATCAAGTCAATCTTTGGAAATTTCGATGCATTATCCATTTCATTCTTAGAAATGGTCGCTACAAATAGAAGAGAGTCATTGATCACGGAAATCGCAGGTGCATTTTTATCTCAATTAAAAGAGCATAGAGGAATTGTTCCTGTAACAATTATCAGTGCTAAACCATTGGATGCTCAAACGAGAGACCAAATCACTTCAAAAATTAGTGCGTCCATCCATGGAACACTAGAAATCACCGAAAATTTAGATGAATCTTTAATCGGTGGATTTATTGTCCGTATGGGTGATCACCAAATTGATGCATCCGTTTCGAATCAATTGAATAGATTAAAACAAGAATTAGTAAAATAGTCAAACGACACATTAAATAAAGTAAACATGGCAGATATCAAACCAGCAGAAGTTTCCGCAATTTTAAGAGAGCAACTTTCTGGATTTCGCTCTGAAGCAGAATTACAAGAAGTAGGTACCGTTCTTCAAGTAGGAGATGGTATTGCTCGTATCTACGGGATGAATGGTGTTCAATATGGTGAATTGATTGAATTCGCAGGTGGAATGCAAGGAATTGCATTGAACTTAGAAGAAGACAACGTAGGAGCTGTACTTTTAGGTAGATCTTCTAGTGTAAAAGAAGGTGACACGGTTCGTCGATTAGGTAAAATCGCTTCTGTAAAAGTTGGTGATGGAGTAGTTGGTCGTGTTATTGACACATTAGGACAACCGATTGATGGTAAAGGTCCAATTGCTGGAGAGTTATTCGAAATGCCAATTGAACGCAAAGCGCCAGGAGTTATCTTTCGTCAACCAGTTACAGAACCACTTCAAACAGGTATCAAAGCAGTTGATGCGATGATTCCAATTGGACGTGGACAACGTGAGTTGATTATTGGTGACCGTCAAACAGGAAAAACAACTGTTGCGATTGATACCATTATTAACCAACGTGAGTTTTACGATCGTGGAGAGCCTGTTTATTGTATCTATGTTGCAATTGGACAAAAAGGTTCAACTGTTGCAGGTATCGTTAAAAAATTAGAAGATGCTGGTGCAATGGCCTATACAACGGTTGTTGCTTCGAATGCATCTGATCCTGCTCCAATGCAGTTTTATGCACCAATGACTGGAGCAGCTGTAGGAGAATATTTTAGAGACTTAGGTAAACCAGCATTGATTGTTTATGATGATTTATCAAAACAAGCAGTTGCTTACCGTGAGGTGTCTTTGTTATTACGTCGTCCACCAGGACGCGAGGCATACCCAGGTGATGTATTCTACCTTCACTCTCGTTTGTTAGAGCGTGCTGCTAAAGTTATTGCTGATGACAACATCGCAAAACAAATGAACGACCTTCCAGCTTCATTGAAAGATAAAGTGAAAGGTGGTGGATCATTAACAGCACTTCCTATCATTGAAACACAAGCAGGTGACGTTTCGGCATACATTCCAACAAACGTTATTTCCATTACGGATGGTCAGATCTTCTTAGAAGGTGACTTATTTAACTCTGGTATTCGTCCAGCAATTAACGTAGGTATCTCTGTATCTCGTGTTGGTGGATCTGCACAGATTAAATCCATGAAAAAGGTAGCTGGAACATTGAAACTTGACCAGGCTCAATACCGCGAATTGGAAGCGTTTGCGAAATTTGGTTCGGATTTGGATACAGCAACTAAAAATGTCTTGGACAAAGGAGCTCGTAACGTGGAAATCTTGAAACAAAAAGAAGGAGATCCATACCCAGTTGAAAAACAAATCGCAATTATTTACGTTGGTGTGAAAGGACTTATTCAAAATGTTCCGATTAACCAAGTTAAAAACTTCGAGAAAGATTATTTAACGGTATTAGAAGCGAAACATGCTGACACGCTTGTTGCTTTGAAAGCTGGAAAATATACAGATGAAATCGAAGCTGTTTTAACGAAAGTTGCGAAAGAAGTCGCTGAGAAATTCTAATTGTTCCCCATCATTTGATTGAAGATAAACATCAAGAATGGCTAATTTAAAAGAAATACGTAACCG
>JBIIAG010000034.1:0-16573 GCA_044240055.1 Crocinitomicaceae bacterium
GTTTTTGGGTGTTTATAGCAGCACGGTCCACCTCTTCCCATTTCGAACAGAGAAGTTAAGCCTGCTTGCGCTGATGGTACTGTCCTTTTGAGGATGGGAGAGTAAGTCGACGCCGATTTTAAAACCCTGGTTCGCAAGAATCAGGGTTTTTTTTATGTCTTTATTTTTCTGCTATAAATTGAGATCTCATAAAAGGCTGTGAGAGTAATCGCGAATCCTCGCGAGACGCCGATTTTAAAACCCTGGTTCGCAAGAATCAGGGTTTTTTTATGTCATTATTTTTCTGCTATTAAACTAGATCTCATAAAAGACTGTGAGAGTAATCGCGAATCCTCGCGAGACGCCGATTTTAAAACCCTGGTTTGCAAGAATCAGGGTTTTTTTATGTCTTTATTTTTCTGCTATAAATTGAGATCTCATAAAAGGCTGTGAGAGTAATCGCGAATCCTCGCAAGAAGCCGATTTTATATCGGATACAAACTTTGTAAAAACCAATAGTCTTCATACTCGTTTTAGCTATTACGTTCTACTGGACGTATATTCCTTGTATTCAATTTAATTCATATGGAAAATCAAATGTGTTGTCAGTATTTCACATCAAAAGTACTACTCATATTTCGTGCATACGTCCCTAATAAACAGAAGTCTAGACATGGACGATTGTAGAGTCGTAAAATCATTGATTTTAGGACTCTGTATGCTATTGGAATAAAGACTAGGTTGTTATTCAATTCAGAAGTAATACCAATGGTATGATTTATAGGACATAAAAAAACCACCGATTTGGTGGTTTTTAATTTATTGTCCTGTTCCTATTAAGAATATTGCGGGGATTTTACCGATATCATAGGCTTTTTCACGCCAATCTTTTACTGTTTTTGTTTTGATTTGTTCGGTAAGCAAGGTAACATTAGATGCTATACAAAGTTGTGTGCTATCACCCAAATCATTCAACATATCTTCCAATACATGCATGTTTCTAAATGGTGTATCCATAAAGATGTGGGTTTTGCCACTTCTTTTAGTATCCATCTCAAAATCTTTCAATTTTTTTATTCGATCTTTACGTTCTCGAGGTAAGTAGCCGTGAAAAGTAAATTCTTGACCAGAAAAACCACTAGCCATTAATGCTAATAATATGGATGAGGGTCCAACAAGTGGAACGATTCTGATGTTTTGGGAATGTGCCAACGCAACAAGTTCAGCTCCAGGATCAGCAACACCTGGACATCCAGCCTCTGATATAATTCCTATATTCTCACCTTTAATCAAGATGAGAAGTATTTTCATCAATTCAGATTCTTTTGTATGCTTATTTATAATGAAGAATTGAGAATCATCTATTGGAAATGTTCGATCCATTTTGCGAAGAAGGCGCCTTGCAGATTTTATTTCTTCTACAGCAAAATAGCGTAAATTAGTTGCGATTTTTTGGACATCAGCAGGTAAAATATCAGTTACAGATTCTCCTCCTAATGTGTTGGGTATTAAATAGATATTACCTAATTGTGCCATGTTTTATTTTGCTTATTACCACATCTGTGGCGTGATCTAATAACGTATATACTTCTTGAAAGTCCTCTTCAGTTCCATAATAAGGATCGGGGACGCTTCTATTCTCATTTGGATAGAGCTCATTAAGTATGAGGTCAACCTTAAGTTCGTCACCTGGTTTGTTCGCTAAACGAAGGATGTTTTTGTAATTATCTTCATCCATCGCATATATTTTATCAAAGGAATTAAAGTCTTCAGCTGTGAATTGCCTTGCTCTTAATTCATCAATATTGGTTAAATTCTTTTTTGCTGTATCACACATCCTTTGATCTGGACGTTTTCCTATGTGATAATTTGCTGTTCCGGCCGAATCTACGAATACGGTAAGATTTTCTTCCTTTACTTTACGACGCAACAAACCATCGGCTATTGGAGACCTACAGATATTACCTAAACATACCATGAGTATGCGTGTCATGAAGTGATTTTGAAAAGTAAAATTTACTTATTGAATCGTTAGTTTTTTCTCTAATTCTTCTAAATAGTGACGGAACTGCTTATCTGTTTCGGAAAGATTTACAACTGTTCTACAAGCATGTAAAACGGTAGCATGATCTTTTCCTCCACAATGCGCTCCAATATTTGCAAGGGAAGACTTCGTCATTTTCTTAGAAAAATACATGGAAATTTGTCTTGCTTGTACTACCTCACGTTTACGTGTTTTCGATTTTAACATTTCAATTGGTAAATCGAAATAGTCACAAACAACTTTCTGTATGTATTCAATGGATACTTCACGCGCGGTACTTCGCACGAACTTGTCAACCATCTGTTTCGCTAATTCAAGCGTAATTGCTTTTTTGTTTAGCGATGCTTGAGCTAAAAGCGTATTCAATGCCCCCTCTATTTCTCTTACGTTTGTATTGATTGAATAAGCAAGGTATTCCACTACTTCTCTTGGTAATTCAATACCACTGCCATACATTTTCTTTTCTAAGATGGCAATACGTGTTTCCAAATCAGGTGTTCCTAAATCAGCAGATAAACCCCATTTAAAACGGGAAAGCAAACGCTGTTCCATTCCTTGCATTTCAACAGGTGCTTTGTCTGATGTTAAGACAATTTGCTTGCCATTTTGATGTAAGTGATTGAAGATAGAGAAGAAAACATCTTGTGTGCGTTCTTTTCCAGCAAAAAATTGTACATCGTCAATGATTAAAACATCAATCATTTGATAGAAATGAACAAAGTCATTTGTTGTTTGGTTTTTAATCGCATCAATAAATTGATGAGCAAACTTTTCAGATTGTACGTAAAGTACTGTTTTATTTGGGAAGTTGTCTTTAATGGTAATACCAATAGCGTGTGCAAGGTGAGTTTTACCAAGTCCAACTCCACCGTACAATAACAATGGATTAAATGCTGTTCCTCCTGGTTTATTTGAAACGGCATAACCAGATGCTCTGGCTAGTCTATTGCATTCCCCTTCTACAAAATTTTCAAATGTGAAATTTGGAATTAAATTAGATTCTATGTTAACTTTCTTTAATCCAGGAATGATAAATGGATTGCGAATCTGCTTTTCATTCATATTAATCGGAAGATTCACAGGTGTATTTTTCAAATTACTTGATTGATTCGCTGGAATTTTCACGGTATATGGATTCGAAGTACGAGAATTGTTTTCCATAACAATGCTGTATTCTAAACTACCATCTGTTCCTAGTTCCTTTTTAACAACCTTTCTTAACAGTACAATGTAATGTTGCTCTAACCATTCGTAAAAGAAATGCGATGGCACTTGAATAGTCAAAACACTATTCTCAAGTTTGGTAGGAATGATTGGTTCGAACCATGTTTTAAATGCTTGTAATGAAATATTATCTTTTATAACTTTCAAACAGGCATCCCATGCCGCTTCGTGACTTATACTCATAGTTTTTAACATAATCTTATTTACACTTGCATTCAAATGGAGCGAGAACTCCCGAACTTTTCCTTGAAATAAAGAGAGGACAAATATTTACATAAAAAAGTTAAAAAAAAAATCAAATACCCCTTGATTATTTAATTTATTTTACATGTAAAGAATTATTTTTAGTAATCTAAAATTAATCCTGAAGTCATAGCTAATTTAAGATTTATTAATCCATTTAACAAAAGATTCCTCTGTTTTTTTAACTTCGTTCCATGGATCAAAAAAATGCCAATAAAAGGTTTTCAACAAAACTTCGTGTTAGATACAGCGAAACGGATAAAATGGGTTTCTGTTATTATGGAAATTATGCACAATATTTTGAGGTTGCTCGCGTTGAAGCGCTTCGAGAATTGGGAATTGTTTATAAAAATCTAGAAGAAAATGGAATTTTATTACCAGTTACTGAATTCCATGTGCGATATAAACAGGCTGCGCGATATGATGACATCCTTGAAATTAGAACACAGATCTCTAGACTTAAAGGAGCTCGAATCACTTTTCAGTATGAAGTTTGGAATGAAGAAGGGGTTTTATTGAATGATGCTGAAACGACCCTTGTTTTTGTTGATGCAAATTCGATGAAACCAATTCCAATACCTACATTTGTGTTTAATCTGATCCAGTATGAACAGTCTTAATGCTTCCTTTTCTCTTCAATTGTGGGATTCGGATATTGTCTGTAAAAGTTATACTACTCGAATAGGGGAAGAACGTATAGGCGACTATTTACTCAAGCAAACAATTTCTGAAGCGAAATATGTAATCATCGGTATTCGTGAATGCTGTGGACCTTTAGCAAATAATGGAAGGACAGGTGCTCAATTTGCTTTTTCAGCATTTGTAAAGGCATTTTTAAATACACAAGTTCATTACAATTACCCTAAAAATTCAATGACCATACTTGGGGAAGTTATCGAACTAGATAATCAAGGGAATAGTTCGTTAAACGATAAAGTTTCTGAGTTAGATGAATTTTTGGAACAGGTGTTAAACGTTTATGTCAATCCTGGTCAAATTCCAATTTTCATCGGTGGCGGACATAATAATGCACTAGCATTAATGCGTTGGTCTGCCAAACATAAAAAATTGGCTGTTGTAAACCTAGATGCACATGCTGATTTGCGATCTACTGAAGTTCGACACAGCGGTAATTCATTTTCGACAGCTATGAGGGAAGGCACCTTGCTTCATTATTCCGTTCTAGGTTTGCACGAAGCTTATAACAATACCTATATTCTAGAAGCATTGAAAAATGATCAAATTTTCCATTCGTTTTATGAATCCTATTTGTTTCAACATAGAGATTTGATGGAAGACCTCACAAACATCCTTCGTCATTTTCATACGGATACACAGGTTGGACTCGAAATCGATTTGGATTCAATCGCTTACATGCCAAGTAGTGCATTGTCTCCAAGTGGTTGGTCACTCGATCAAGTTCGAAAATTCACACACCTTTTTGTAAAAACACAAAAGCAAGTTGCTTATTTAAATTTAACCGAAGCAGCACCTATTACTGAAGTAGATGCACTTATCGTTGGGAAAGCGTTGAGTTACTTGGTGCGCGATTTTACTGGGATTTAAATCCTTTTTTTGCGTTTGATTTTTCAACATTTTCTAAACTCACAACAGCGTCTGTAGCACAACCTTCTGGGTTCATTGCACGACTCGGTGTATAATTGAATTGGATATACATACCGTTTTTTTTGAATTTGGAATCTAGGTTGATTGGATATAATGTGTGAAATTCGACGATGCTAGATTTGCTAAAAACCCCTTCAATCGTGATGTAAACTGGACAAGGATCATTTTCTGTAACATGTACTTTACCTAAATAAGATCCTTTCGTGTCAAATTCATCGGCAGTCATTTTGCATGGATTAGTTTGGCACGACATCCCTGCGTAAAAAACAAGAAGTGCAAAAAGAAAGATTTTCATGAGGTAAATGTATTCATTATAAAAAAAAAGAGGCTCAAACGAGCCTCTTTAAAATCAACCTGTAGCAAAGTTAATTCAGTAATTAAGTAGTTCTAACGGGTGTTTTGTGCAATTGTTTCATAAAAATTAACATTTATCCTTTGATAAAGATATTGATGAACTATTTTCAACAAGGCACAACGGAATATATTTGCTCTCGTATGCATGCTACATCGTCCATTCAAGCTTTAGTTCAACTCATAGATGACCCAGATGAGTCCGTCTTTGAACATGTGCGTGACCAATTAGTCAAAATTGGCTCTGAAGCAATCCCTTACCTTGAAAATTCATGGGAAACCGAATATTACGGGCTGCTATTTCAAAACAGAATAGAAACGATTATTCACAACATTCAATTTGATGAAGTTAAATCAAAGTTAGAGGGGTGGGTTCAATCAACTGAAAAGGACTTACTTAAAGGTGCAATCATCATTGCAAAGTACCAATATCCAGGTTTGGATGAGTCAAAAATTCATGAATCTTTACAAATGATTCGCCGCGATATTTGGTTGGAATTAAATGATCATCAAACGGCCTATGAGCAAGTTAAAATATTTAACAAAGTTTTTTTCGGTTTGCATCATTTTCAAGGAGACAACAAGAATTTTCATTCATCGGTTAATTCATACATCAATACGGTATTAGATTCTAAAAAAGGAAATCCACTAAGTCTTTGCTTGATTTATAGTATTATCGCGCAATCCCTGGATTTACCCATTTACGGAGTCAACTTGCCAAATCACTTCGTTTTAGCCTACATGGACGCCAAATATTCTAGCTTCACAATTAATCAACAAAATGAATTCGGTGTTCTTTTTTACATCAATGCATTTTCGAAAGGAAGTATTTTCGATACCAACGAAATCAAAGATTTTCTAAATGGCTTAAATTTAAACCATCATCGGGAATATTTTGAGCCGTGCTCTAATACCTCGGTCATTAAGCGCATGCTCACTAATTTAATCGCATCCTTTCAACAAGTTGGTAACTTCGAAAAGGTAGAAGAGTTGAAAACATTGCGCGAATTAGTTTCTTAAGCTTATCCTATCTTTTGACGATTCTTCCTATTTTTGGATAAAACAAACTATGTCTTATTCTTACTCCGTTGAAGATCGTTTTTTGCGGTATGTTCAAATAGATACAACCGCAGATCCAAATTCAGTTACTTTCCCTTCTTCATCCAAACAAAAAGACTTAAGTAAGTTGCTTGTTTCTGAATTGAGGGATTTAGGAATTGCCGATGCTGAAATGGATGAATGGGGATATGTTTTTGCCACACTTCCATCCAATTCTGATCGTGCTGACCTACCAACAATTTGTTTTTGCTCCCACATGGATACAGCTCCAGATTGCAGTGGGACAGATGTAAAACCCATTATTCACCGAAAATATACTGGAGCACCAATTGTACTTCCGGATGATCCTACTCAAATTATTACAAAAGAGAAACACCGCTACCTTGAATCTAAAATCGGAGATGATATTGTTACGGCAAGTGGATTAACACTTCTAGGAGCGGATGATAAAGCAGGTATTGCTATTATCATGGACTTCGCTCAATACATTCAGCAAAATCCACAAGTGAAACATGGTCCAATCCGTATTCTATTCACGCCAGACGAAGAAGTTGGAAGAGGAGTAGAACATTTGGACATAAACCGGTTAAATGCAGATTACGGATACACCTTAGATGGAGGTCCCTTGGGTGATATTGAAGATGAAACCTTTTCTGCCGATGCTGTAAAAATTACTTTTCATGGCATTAGTGCACATCCAGGATATGCGAAAAACAAAATGGTCCATTCCATGAAATTAGCAGCATCGTTAATTGAATCGTTGCCTAAAGACGCTTGGTCACCTGAAACCACTTCTGGACGTGAAGGTTTTGTTCATCCGGTTGCTATTGAAGGAGGACTTGAGTCAACAACGGTACAATTTATTATTCGTGATCACGATACGTCAAAATTAGCTGACTATGAACAGCGCTTAAAGGAAATGGCTGAAACGGTTACCTCAAAATATCCCGGAGCACATTTCGATTTCGAGGTTTTTGAACAATACCGCAACATGAATGAAATATTAAAAGATTTACCTTTTGTTACGGACTACGCTGTAGAAGCCATGAAAAAAGCAGGAATTGAACCAAACCGTGCGATTATTCGTGGCGGTACGGATGGGTCGAGGTTGTCATTTATGGGACTACCGTGTCCAAATATTTTTACTGGCGAAATGGCGATTCACTCGCGTCATGAATACGTAAGCATTCAAGACATGCAAAAGGCAGTTGATACACTCGTTGAACTGAGTCAAATCTGGGAAAAACATCAGTAATGGATCATAAACTCCTACTTAAGGATATAAAAAATAAAAAGTTTGAAAAAATGTACTTCCTTCATGGCGAGGAAGCATATTTCATAGATTTGCTTTCTGATGCGATCATGGATCATGCCTTGGAAGAACATGAACGAGATTTTAATCAAACCATTCTTTATGGAAAAGACACGGAACTTTTAGCCTTAATTAGTGAGTTGAAAGCCTATCCAATGATGGCAGAAAGGCGCCTAGTTGTTTTGAAAGAGGCGCAGGATTTTAGAAGTATTGATGGACTCGAAAAATATGCCGAAGATCCATCTGACACAACGATTTTCGTAATTTGTCATAAATACAAGGCATTTGATGCGCGTAAAAAAGTACTTAAGTCTTTTGCGAAAAATGGAACAGTGTTTAAGTCTGATAAAGTCCGTGAATACCAATTAGCAGATTGGATTCAACAGTATGTAAAATCTACCGGATATGGAATAAATTCGAAAGGAAGTATGCTTCTTGCGGAATTTTTAGGGACAGATTTAGGTCGAATTGTGAAGGAATTGGAGAAGTTGGCGATTCTACTTCCTCCCGGTACAACCATTGATGAAACTCATATTGAATTGAATATTGGTATTTCAAAAGATTATAATGTTTTTGAATTCGTTAATGCTATTTCTGCACGGAATACCGAAAAAGCTTTTAAAATTATTCAGTATTTTGAGTACAATCCAAAAGCGGCAGATTTAACGGTGATTATTTCGAACTTATTTAAGTTTTTCTCTCAAATCATGCGCATTCATTTTTTGCCAAATAAATCCAGAGAAGCTGTTGCTCAATCAATTGGCGTTCATCCGTTTGTTGCAGGTGAGTTGCTTCAGGCCAAAAACCAATATGACCCGCGTAAAATTGCAGCAGCCATTGAGTTGCTTCACCGTTTCGATTTAAAATTAAAGGGTGTTGGAAATGCAAGTATGACTCAGGGAGAATTACTTAAAGAGTTAACCTACCAAATATTACACTAATGCACTTGTTTTACGCACCTGAAATAACGGATACAACGCAAGAGTATACCCTCACAGAGGAAGAATCAAAGCATTGTGTGCGCGTTCTGCGATTGAAGCAAGGTTCACAAGTTGAACTGCTGAATGGAAAAGGGCTTTCCGTCCTAGCAGAAATTAAGGATGACCACCCAAAGAAATGTACACTGCACATTCTTTCAACGGAGTTTCATCCACGTAGGTCAACAGAAATTCATTTGGCGTTAGCTCCTACAAAAAACATGGACCGATTGGAGTGGCTCATGGAAAAGGCTACAGAAATTGGCTTGACTAAATTGTCTTTTTTGAAGTGTGACCATAACGAAAGAGGACAATTAAAATTAGATCGTTTAGAAAAGATCGCCATATCTGCAATGAAGCAATCAAAACGTTATTATTTACCAGAGATTGCTGAAATTGTTTCGTTTCAATCGTTCGTTCAGAACCATCCAAATGGATACATTGGACATTGTTATCCGTCCGAGAAGATTGTGTTAAATTCGATTTCTGAAGCAAAGGTATTTTTAATTGGTCCAGAAGGAGATTTTTCAGAAAACGAGGTAAACTTAGCTTTGCAAAATGGCTATCAAGCAGTAAGCTTAAGTGATTTTAGGTTGAGAACTGAAACTGCCGCACTTATTTCTGTGATGAAATTAAGTTTAATTTAAGTCCTTTTAGTATATTTCTTCACGGTAAAAGCAGCTTCATGTTGCGCATCTTTCCCTTGTTCTAAAATAATCTGACTTTCCCAGATTCCTTCATCGAATGTTGTAAAAAATGTTTCTGCATCATAGTGATGATGAACATGTGTAATGAACATTTCATCAATGACATTTGAGGCCAAAGCTATTTGGTAAATTTCACCACCACCGATAATAAACAAGGTTCGTTCTGTTTCTTCTTTGAAGTAGATTAGACACTCTTCTAATGAGTGAAAAACCAAGCAGTCTGGTGCAGAAAACTCTTTATTCCGCGTTAGTACAACATTTAATCGATTTGGAAGCGGGCGGTATTTTTCAGGAATACTATCATAGTTTTTCCTTCCCATTACCACAATTTGACCCTGTGTGGTGTCTTTGAAAAACTTCATGTCTTTCGGTAAGTGCCACATTAAATCATTGTTCTTTCCAATTCCTCTTTCGGAATCCATTGCGACGATTAGAGCGGTCCTCATTAGATTGCTACTGCGGCTTTAATATGTGGGTGCGGATCGTAATTGCATAATTCAAAATCATCATAGGTGAAGTCAAACAAATTCTTCACCTCTGGGTTGATTTTCATCGTTGGTAATGTTCTGAAATCACGGCTTAATTGCAAGTGTGCTTGATCGATGTGATTCGAATATAAGTGTGCATCACCTAATGTATGTACGAAATCCCCAGCTTCTAATCCACAAACTTGTGCTACCATCATGGTTAACAAAGCGTACGATGCAATATTGAATGGCACACCTAAAAACGTATCTGCACTTCGTTGGTATAATTGACAACTTAATTTCCCGTCGGCCACATAGAATTGAAAAAACGCATGACATGGTGGCAATGCCATTTTATCGATTTCCCCAACATTCCATGCTGATACAATGATTCTTCTTGAATCGGGATTATTTTTAATCTGATCAATGACTTGTGTGATTTGATCAATATGTCTTCCGTCTGCAGCAGGCCAAGATCTCCATTGAGAACCATAAACCGGGCCCAAGTTACCATCTTCATCTGCCCACTCATCCCAAATGGAAACATTATTTTCTTTCAAGTATTGGATGTTCGTGTCGCCTTTAAGAAACCACAACAACTCATGAATAATTGAGCGCAAATGAAGTTTTTTTGTTGTTAAACAAGGAAATCCTTCTTGAAGGTTGTAGCGCATTTGATAACCGAATACCGATATCGTTCCAGTTCCAGTTCTGTCTTCTTTTTTGACACCGTTATCAAGGATGTGCTGAAGTAAATCGTGGTATTGTTTCATGGCTTTGAAGATTAGCGCTAAAATAGCCAAAATTTTAGTTTTAAAGCGGAAAAAACTTCATGTTCATTCGAATTCTCCCATTCTTATGTTCCAATAGAAATGTGTATTTTCGTGTATGAAATGGATCATAACAATCGCTTTTTTTACGTTTCTAACAAATGATGTTTCCGCTCAAACGGTGCGTTTAAAGCGAAAATATTTAAAGGAATACCAAGGTGAAATGCCAACGTATAATGCCCTATTAGGAAAGGAAATGATTGAAGTTACTCCTGCAAGAATAACCATAAAACTTTTCAAAGACAGTTTATTTCTTTTCATCGGAAACAGCGATTATAAAAGTGTTTATTCAGCTTCAAAATATACTAGTACGGATGAAATCATTCTTTTAATGGAGCGAGATAATACGGGCATTGAGGAGCGATTCATATTGAATAAAAAAAATAAAACAATAGTAAGGAAGGGTGTTTTTCCTCAACCAGACGTCTGCTTAAATCGCATTAAAAAATCAGGAAAGAGGTAACCAAATAGAGAAAGTCGTTCCTTTTCCAGGTGTGCTTTTAACTTCAATTTTGCCCTTGTGTGCTTCGATGATTAACTTCACATAGAAAAGTCCAAGTCCAAATCCTTTGACATCGTGCACGTTACCAGTTGGAATACGGTAGAATTTGTCGAAAATAAGTTTAATGTTTTCCTTTTTTATTCCGATGCCGTTGTCAATTACTTCAATGAATAAACCGTTTCGTTCATTTTTGGTAAGGATGTGAATCATTGCCTTTCCATCACAGTATTTGATGGCGTTATCTAATAAATTATATACAACATTGGTTAAATGAACGCTGTCGGCCTGAATTCGATATTCTAGCGCGCTGCAATCCAAGGTAAGTGTACCGCCAATTTCAGTTTGATTAAACTCGAAATTCTCCTTTACTTCATCTAATAGTTCGTGTACATTGAAGAGTTCCTTGTCCAAAATGACTTGTTCTTTGTCAAGTTTTGCAACATTCAAGACACGCTCCACTTGATTTTCGAGGCGCTTATTTTCCTTAAAAATGATGCTGGCATATTTTCGAATTTTCTCTTGATTTTCATCGTCTAAATTCATACGCATTAACATTTCACTAGAAAGACTGATCGTTGAAATAGGCGTTTTCAATTCGTGTGTCATGTTATTAATAAAATCCGTTTTCACCTCGGATAATCTTTTTTGTCGAATAATTATCCCCAAACTAAAAGCAAAAAAGACAATAACGAACAAGATGATGATAATTAGGTAAACCCAAGGAGATACAAAAGAAGCTGATTCAATAGATTTTGGTTGGACATTGGGAAAGTAGACCGTAAAATAATGCCCATCTTTGGTAAGGTTTAAAGACTCTGGTGTGAGTCCAGGCAAACTTTTTTTTGTGTCAGCATAAAGGGAGTCCTTAGTGAATTTGATGAGATTACCCAATACAATGGAATCCGTAAAACAATCATAAATCCCATAGACGAAATCTTGGTGGATGTTTTGATGGTAAAGTTCCTTTTTTAAAAGTGTTTCAAGGTAAAATGGCTGTAATTCATCGGTAAAATCAACGGTAAAATGATTGCTTTTGATTTGCTTGATTGCTCCGTATAAATCAGTGTGGTCTGGATGATTGGGAGAGATTTGTTCTAATACTTCTCGCAAAGCACTGTGCGCCTGTTGTGAAAATTCGCGCAGATTTAAACTATCCTCTTTTTCTTGTATCGCAATGTTCTTTGCCTGCATTTCTACCGTACTGCGCATCCAGACAAATTGCACCAAAAGGATACTAAAAATGGATACAAGTCCAAGTATTACTACGGAATTAACGGTCCAGCGATTCATCTGAACAAAGTTACTTAATTCAACGGGAAATCAAAAGTCAATTAAAAGCCTTGAACACCGTTTACTGTAGTGTATTTCAAGACATTCTTTTTCTCCGGATGAATTCGGGCAAATGCAGATTGTACGGCTAATGTACCTTCATGGAAGCCACAAAGAATGAGTTTCAATTTATTTTCGTACGTATTGACATCTCCAATAGCATATACGCCAGGAATATTCGTTGAATAATCAAGGGGATTCACTTTAATGGCATTTTTCTCAATTTCTAGACCCCAATCTCCAATTGGACCAAGGCTTGGTTTTAAGCCGAATAGTGGAATGAAATGATCTGCGTCAATTAAAAGCTCACCGTCCTTCTGATGCGTAACATGAACTTTTTCAAGTTTTGATGATCCGGATAAACCAGTTACTTCTGCTTCGGTGATTAAACTTATTTCACCTGTCCCAGCCATATCAATGACTTTCTGAACAGAATCTAAGTGTCCGCGGAATGAGCTACTGCGATGAACTAAGAACACTTTTTTAGCGATTTTACGCTCTGTTAAATAAATGGACCAATCCAAAGCGGAATCTCCACCACCTGCAATGACACACACTTTATCTTGGTAAATGCTTGGGTCTTTAATGATGTATTCAACGCCATTATCTTCAAAATCTACAATGTTGTCGATAGGTGGTTTCCTAGGTTCAAAAACGCCAAGTCCACCAGCAATCATTACGATTGGAGCTATATGTTTGGTTCCTTTAACCGTTGTAACGATGAATTTTTCATCTGCTGTTTTATCAATGGAAAGCGCTGCTTCACCAAGTGTAAATCCAGGTTTGAATGGAGCTGCTTGTTCCATTAAATTGTCGATTAATTCACCAGCTAAAATAGATGGAAATCCAGGTATATCGTAAATGGGTTTTTTAGGATAAATTTCTGAACATTGTCCACCTGCTTGAGGCAAAGAGTCAATTAAATGACAGCGTAACTTTAAAAGTCCTGCCTCAAAAACGGTAAATAGTCCAACAGGACCCGCTCCAATAATGATAATATCTGTTTCGATCATGCTACTAGAAAATTGCTTTGCAAATTTAATGATTTAAAGGGGTAACAGCCAATTTTAATAATTGTTTGTTAATGATCCGGATGTTTTGGTGCATTATTCAAAATCAACTCAATCTGTTCCATCACTTCTGTCGTTAATTTTTCTTTAGCATCCAGTGATTTTAAGTTTTCAATGAGTTGGTATTCTTTACTCGCGCCAATAATAACAGTGCTCACATTCGGGTTTTTCAAACACCAAGCGAGTCCAAGAATTGGCAAAGTAATCTCTAAATCACTTGCTAAAGTGCTCAGTTTTTTAACAACATCAATGCGTTCTTCTGTAAGGTTTTTTTCTTTTAACCAATCAAGGCCATCCATTCCAAGACGGGTGTCACTTGGGAATTCCATGTTGTATTTACCACTTAAAATGCCACTTGCTAAAGGTGACCAAATGGTAGTGCCTAATCCAACTGTTTTGTACATCTGAGCAAACTCAACTTCTACTTTATTTCGTGTAAACATATTGTATTCTGGCTGTTCAACGATTGGGCCGATTAAATGATTTTGCTTTGCAAACATATGTGCCTCCATAATTTCTTGTGCACTCCATTCAGAGGTTCCCCAATAAAGGATTTTTCCTTGCATGATGAGTTGGTGCATAGACCATACTGTTTCTTCTATGGGAGTTTGTTTGTCTGGACGGTGACATAAAAATAAGTCTAAGTAATCTAATTGAAAACGCTTTAAGGCCTGTTCGCATGCTTCGAAAATGTGTTTTCTACTCAATCCTTTCTGTGTAGGAAGTTGCCCGCCATTACCAAAGAATACTTTACTACTCACGATGTAACTATCGCGCGACCAATTTTTCTTTTTCAGGATGGCTCCCATCACTTCTTCACTCTTGCCACGTGCGTAAATCTCCGCATTATCGAAGAAATTGATGCCGTTTTCGTAAGCAATATCCATCAGTCTTTCCGCGACGTCGTCACCAATTTGTTTGCCAAAGGTTAACCATGACCCCAATGAAAGTCGACTTATTTGTAAGCCGGATTTTCCAAGATTAGTATATTCCATTTTCTGTAGTTTTTTGTTTAAGTGCTGATTTGTTCAGCCAATCCTTATAAAATCCATTGGCAATCACAACTAGAATGATAACCATCGAACCTATGTAAAAGTTCACGTTCAGTAATTTATGTTCTTT
Organism: Crocinitomicaceae bacterium; assembly: GCA_044240055.1. GTDB lineage: Bacteria > Bacteroidota > Bacteroidia > Flavobacteriales_D > Crocinitomicaceae > UBA952. The sequence continues at coordinate 14,843 of JBIIAG010000034.1, forward strand.
TAAAATGAAAATAGCCAATATGATGGTGTAAACGGGTTCTAAGTTGATGCTCAAAGAAACGGTAAATGCTCCAAGTTTTTTAACGATTTCAATGGTCATTAAAAAGGCAAATGATGTGCAAACAACGCCTAAAAAAAGCAGCCAAAGGGCATCCGATGTGGTCATTTTAAGCATTGAATAGGTTAATTTCCCTGTCGACCAAAGGACTATACTGATGAATACAATCCCTGTAATGAGTTCGTATAATGTTATGTAGGCAGATTCAACATCTTTCGCTATTCGGCCGTTAAATACTGAGAAAAAGGCTGCAAGCAATGCGGAGGCAAGTCCGTAATATAATGCTGTGCGTTCTTGTGCACTAAAGTCATGTGCGACAAAGTAAATCCCAAAAATGACTAACAGTCCGAACAAGAATTCCATCCATGAAAACTTTCGCTTCATGACAATTGGTTCTAGCCAAGTGACGTGTAAAGTGGTGGTGGATAGACATAAAATACCGAGTGACGCGGTGGAAAGTTGTATGCTGTAGTAAAATGTCATCCAATGTCCAGCGACAATCATGCCCACCAAAATAATTTTCCAAGCGTGTTTCATGGGGAAGAAAAAAGATTTCTTCATCCAAACAAAATACAACGAAAGGAAAAGTGCTGCAATAATCACACGATACCACACAATAATGATGGCATCTAGTTGAATCAATTTACCAAGTATCCCAGTAAATCCCCACATGAAAATAATCACATGTAACCAAATGTGATAGCGGTACTTTTGGAACAATGTTATTTCTTTTTACTCCACTCTTCGATGGATTTTTGATTCATTTTAACATAGTTCTGATCGCCATCTTTTTCTGCCGCTTCCATGGAAATTTTTGCAGTTTCCAATGCGCCTTTGATGTCACCATTTGCCGCTTGTAATTGCGATTTTAATCGGGTCATCCAGTAAGCACTTACGCCTTTCATTTCCACTGCTTTTGTGGACCATTCAAGGGCTTTTTTCATGTCAATTTTCTCTGTGAAATAATAACTAGCCGCTTGATTATAATCGTTTGCAGAAACAGTGCTTGATGAAAGAACCTTATCAATACTAGCTAGGACTTTTTCTTTGGTGTTTAGTGTAAATGGAAGTGATATCTGTGTTTTATCCCACGTAATGTTAAGTACTGCACTGTTAAATTCCATACCATCAATGGAAATCGTCAAATTTTCAGTCACAACGGGCATTTTTGTAACTTTCGCTGATACGGTCAATGCAACTTTTTCTGTCTCCCATTTCTCTGGTAATCCCCAATTTGTTGTATCGGTGTAAAAATCGATTTCCCAACTGTCTGCTTTCGGTGTGGCAAAAATGGCATAGGTACCGGCTTTCAAAATACCTGAGCTAAAAATAAGGACATCGCTTGTCTTGATTTTAGTGTTTTCATTGGCCCCTAAGCGCCATCTTTGTCCGAACGGGATGAGTTCGCCGAAAATGACACGTTCATTTACCGCTGGACGAGAATAGCTAATGCTAATGTCTGTAAGACCAGCACGTTGTTCAACTTTGGCTACTGGACTCGCTTTCGGTGTTTGCACTTGCGCTTGCGTCACTAGTGAGATGCAAACAAGGCCACTAAGAATAACTTTTTTCATGTGTTTCAATTTATTTTTTTCTTATTGTTTATTTAGTTGAATGTCAAAATTGGTTTCTACCTCCCAATTTGCTCTTATTTTAACTGGTGTTTTGAATAAC
>JBIIAG010000014.1:0-57348 GCA_044240055.1 Crocinitomicaceae bacterium
TCGATGAAATATCGGATTTCGGTAAAAAAGGGAAGATTTCTTGCGAAATAAAAAGGATTTTTTTCTTTTCCATTCAGTAGTGATAGGAGTACAAAATTAAGAAATTTAAATGAACTTTCATAAAAAGCAATAGCTTTGTCGACGATTCTTTCAATCCTATGTCTAAAGTTAAGGTCATTCATACCGCAGAAGAGCTGCACAAGTTTCGCCAAAAGCTAAACGAAAATTCCAAAACACTTGGATTTGTTCCAACGATGGGTGCGCTTCACAATGGACACATTAGCCTCATAAAAAAGTCAACAGAGGAAAACGATTACACGCTCATTAGTATTTTCGTGAATCCCAAACAATTCAACAACAGTGAGGATTTAAAACAATATCCAAGAACGCTGGAGGCAGATTTAACGCTATTGGAAGGCTTACATCATTGTATTGTTTTTGCACCAACAGAGTCTGAACTTTATCCACAAAACGACGGATTTGTCCCGATGGAACTTGGATCGATTGGCAGCGTTTTAGAAGGAGCATTTCGTCCCGGACATTTTGAAGGAGTTGTTCATGTTGTACACAATCTTTTTCGTTTGGTGGATGCCAATCAGGCCTATTTTGGACAAAAAGACTTCCAACAATTGGCAATTATTCGACTTTTGACACGTTTTTACGGCTTCAAAACAGCGATTATCGCTTGTCCAACCATACGCGAAGCAAGTGGACTTGCCATGAGCAGTCGAAACATGCGTTTGAACGAAAAAGAACTTCAAGATGCGCTGATTCTTATCAAAACATTGCGCTTCGTTGAGGCTTCAAAACACCAACTATCGATAGACAAAACGGTCATTGCTGCAAGAAAATTATTTAGCATGAGTGATTTATCACTTGAATACCTCGCTATTGTAGATCCCGAAACACTTTGTGAATTAAGCGAATGGCAAGAAAATCAAATTTGCTGCATTGCTGCTCATTGTGGCAGTGTGCGTCTGATTGACAATTTATTATTCTAATCCGTTTATTTCATTTATTTTTGCCGCGGAAAATATTATGTTAATTCAAGCTCTAAAATCTAAAATTCACCGCGTTCGTGTCACACAGGCTGACTTGAACTATATCGGTAGTATTACCATTGATGAGGCATTAATGGAGGCTGCTAATTTGATTGAAGGTGAACGTGTTCAAATTGTCAACATCAATAACGGCGAGCGTTTCGAGACCTACGTAATAAAAGGTGATCGTCTGTCTGGAATGATTTGTCTAAACGGACCCGCAGCGCGCAAAGTAGCTGTGGATGACATCATCATCATCATTGGTTACGGATTTATGGACTTTGAGGAAGCAAAAACATTCAAGCCTTCATTAGTTTTTCCAAACGAATCCACTAATTTGTTGGATTAATTTTCTAGGTTTCATTTCTTGAAACCACTACCTTTCCAAAAAATTCACATGGCAAGATTGGCGTACATCCAAGATAAAATTGTTTCGATTGAGGAAGCCCAAAAGCGCATTTCGCTTTACAAACTGAAAAACGAAGCCCTTGTTTTTACCAATGGTTGTTTTGATGTCTTGCACCTCGGTCATGTGCGTTATTTAGCCGCAGCCGCTGATTTAGGGAAACACCTCATCGTTGCCATAAACACAGATGATTCAGTTCGAAGACTTGGAAAAGCACCAAATCGTCCTATCAATCCGAATGATGCTCGTGCGACATTAATTGCTGCATTAGGATTCGTTGATTTAGTTGTTTTTTTCAACGAAGACACTCCTTTGGAAGTCATTACTGCTCTAAATCCTGACGTATTGGTAAAGGGAGCTGATTATGACAAAAATGAAATGGATCCATCTCAAAAAACCTACATTGTCGGTTCCGATGTCGTTCGAAAAAATGGTGGAATGGTGGAAACCATTGATTTAGTTCAAGGGTACTCGACAACAGAAATTTTGAAAAAGGGAGCTCATTAGCCTCCCCCTAGTCCAAGTTTGACTCCTGATTGCTTTTCTTTTTCCTGTTGATCCTTCCAAGAATTCAAGGTCTTTTTCAATTTTGAATCTTTCTTTTGTTTTTTTTCTTCCAAGAATTCTTGTTTACTCGAAGGTGTAAATTTGATTTTCAAGTCTTCCTTCGGGAAATCTTTTGGAGCAAAGGTTTTTACAGTAGAATCCTTTTGAAAAAACCCGAATTCAGCTTTCAATATTGATTTCGCTTGACTTTTCTCCTCTTGTCGGTATTCCTTCGCTTGTGCTTTGCGTCCAGCAGTATCCCATTCATAAATGGGATTATCCAAGCTTCCATGCATTCGAAGAAAAAGACGAATTCCGGTTCCATCATCCATCACTTGACCAAATTCTGTTTGACTATTGGTAGCTTTTAAGTCCCTAAAACGAAAAGCAAAACGATAATCTATTTCATCATTAAACGAATGTCGGCCAGAAAGATCCATGTCTAATGCAGAGGAACGAATTGTCATTTTTGGAATTTCCGCTTGTCCATTTTTAATGAAGATGCTATTTTCCATCGTTTGAAAATCCACGTCTTTCAATTTATCTTCTAATTGCTGAATGCTTTCTTTACCTAACATTAATTTTCCGGACTTCGTTTTTAAACTTTCTGTTATGTCCTTGAAAGATGGAACATTTTTTAAATGCCCGTCAAACACTTTCAAATCGATTTTTGCTTCAATACAACTGTAAGTAATTCCTTTCGCTAAAGTAAATGGCGCACGAAAGAATAAGGTAGCTTCGGCGCGACCTGAAATATTCTGCTCTTGAATGACCGATTGATCAAAGTTCTCCCACTCTTTAAAAAGCGATTTAAATTTTAGGTTTTTTCCTGCAATCTGGGTGGTAAGGACGAATTTTTCGGGTTCCGTTTCCTCAATCATTAATGCCCCATTTAAAAGGGCATCTGCGTTTACCAAGCTCATTTGAAGGAAATGCAAACGACGGTGTTCAATGTTCATTTTACTGGCAAGGTGGGAAAATTCGTGTTTTCCGTACCGCAGTTTTGCAATGTGCAAATTGATTTCACCTTGAATATTATCAGGTAGGGAATACACTTGACCCGTCTCAATTTTCATTTCTTTACTCGTCGAACCAAGGTCTTCCACACTTAAGTGCTTGCTTTCAAGTAAGACCCTCGTTTTTAAAGCGCCGTTCCCGTTGACGTAAGGAAAAATATTTTCAAAAACACCATTGAGTGTTACATCACTAGAGCCCAGTTTAAGCGATGTGTTTTCGATTCCAGCCTTGTTTCCACGCAGAAATAAACGTCCATTTACCTCGCTAAAACGACGTTTATCCGCAATTAATTTCAACGAAATATTCTTTAATTCGAGTTGACCATTGCATTCATCCACCGCTAATTCCCCAGCGGCATTTGTCGCTAATTTAAAGTTCGTTTGGATACCCAAATTACCGTGTACCTCATCAATGGAAGGCACGTGAAAAATCGAATGAAGTAAGGTTAAATCAACATTTCCCTTCGCGGATCCTTCTACCTTTGGTCGGTCAAATTCCCGCAGTTCAACTTCACCCGAAAAGGGTCCGCCCGCTGTGCGAAAGCGCACATTTTTCATGGAAATAAATTCGCCCTGTTCTCCATTGTTACTGTATTTCCCTGTTAGCTGAATGTCCTGTATCGATAATCCATGATCCGGCTCAGTTAACGCTCCATTTCGAATGCTAAAATCCGAATCAATGCCAATGGGATGCACTGCGGACAATTCACCTGCCAATTCCAAGTGAAAATCTACTTTTCCACTTCCTTTGAATGTTTGGACATCTTTCGCCGCATCAAGCGAGAATTCATTCACCAGTTCTGTCAATTGAATGTTCTTGGATTGAACCGTAAATTGAAGGCTGTCCGGACTAACCATGCCATTTACCGAAAAGGGCAGATGTTCGATGCTTAATTCAGCATTTTTAAGGGAGAATAATCCCTTCAGTTGATTGACATCAAGCGTAAAATCAAACTCCGCGTTTTTATTGCGTAGCAATGTGATTTCGCCACTTTTTAATCGTCCTAATTTCATTTTTCCGATTACCGTAGCCAATAAAGATTCCGATGAAAAGTCTCCTTTTATACCTGCGTTCACAAACGTAGTTGAAAGGTATTGTTTAGAGGAGGCGTTTTCATACACACAGCGCAGTCCACGGATTTTTACTTCTTTCAAGGATAAATTAAAATCGGTTTTTGTTTTACTGGGACTTGGTTTTAGAATGTCAAAGTTCTCATTGCCCAGTGCATCATATCGAATGGTCAATTTGCCAGCGTTCACACGAACTTGTTTCACATGGTATCTTCCCTGATAAATATCCCATGGATTAAATGTTAATCGCGCTTGTTTTGTATAAAATAAAGTGTCAGAAGCCTTCGCATTTGGAAAAGATTCTTGTATGTATAACTGATTTAAATCCACCGATAGATTTGGGAAGGAAGACCAAAAAACCAAGTCCATATCTGAAACTTGAAGGGGTACTTTCAAATAAGTATTCACCTCGGTTAAAACCAATCCACAAATGCGATCCTTAAAGAAAAAAACAAGGCCTGAGATCAGCAAACAAGCACTTAGAAGTGGAATCAAAATCCACTTAACAGAAATACGGAGAACTGTTTTCATAGCTGATAGACGAATTTAAAATATGAATGCGTACAATTCGGAAAGGGAAAAGTCAACTTAGAAACGAAAAGTTGTCCATTGGTCACATTAATTTTAAGCCAAATCCTTCATAGGCATTAGTAATTTTCATGAGATGACTTATCTTTGTAATCTTAATTCAAATCCAATGAGTCATATCGAACTTTCTGAACAGGAAATTCTGAGAAGAGAATCCCTTCAAAAACTACGTGATTTGGGCATCGACCCTTATCCAGCTGCCTTGTATCCCGTTGATGCCTACGCAAATCAACTGAAACAGGATTACGAAGAAGGTAAGGAAGTTTGTTTGGCTGGACGAATGATGTCTCAACGCATCATGGGGAAAGCATCCTTCGCTGAATTACAAGATGCTTCTGGAAGAATTCAAGTATACATTAACCGCGATGAAATTTGTCCAGGTGATGACAAAACGTTGTACAATGACGTATTCAAAAAATTGCTTGATTTAGGTGATTTTATTGGTGTGAAAGGCCACATGTTTAAAACACAAGTAGGCGAAATCTCTGTTCACGTGCACTCATTTACTATTTTGAGTAAATCACTGCGTCCACTTCCTCTTCCAAAAACAGATACGGAAGGAAACGTACATGATGCTTTTACTGATCCAGAATTACGCTACCGTCAACGTTACGTTGATTTAGTCGTAAATCCACATGTAAAAGAGGTTTTTGTTAAAAGAACTAAGTTATTCAACGCCATGCGTCACTTCTTCAATGAAGCTGGCTATATGGAGGTTGAAACACCGATACTTCAAGCGATTCCTGGCGGAGCTTCTGCGCGTCCATTTATGACGCACCACAATGCCTTGGACATTCCATTATACATGCGTATTGCGAATGAATTGTATTTAAAACGATTAATCGTAGGTGGATTCGATGGCGTGTATGAATTCTCTAAAAACTTCAGAAATGAAGGAATGGACCGTACGCACAATCCGGAATTTACCGCGATGGAAATTTATGTTTCCTACAAAGATTACAATTGGATGATGGACTTTACCGAGCGTCTATTGGAACATTGTGCGATGAGCGTAAATGGAAAAACAGAAGCTACTTTTGGTGAGCATCACATTGATTTCCGTGCGCCATACAAACGCGTAACGATGCGTCAATCGATTATTGATTTCACTGGTTTCGACATCGATGGCAAATCGGAAGAAGAACTTTTTGCTGCGGCAAAAGGAATGGGCATCGCCGTTGATGAAACAATGGGGAAAGGAAAATTAATCGATGAGATTTTCGGTGGAAAATGTGAAGGAAATTACATTCAACCTACATTCATCACGGACTATCCAAAAGAAATGTCTCCCTTATGTAAAGTCCACCGCGATAATCCAGAATTAACGGAGCGTTTTGAATTAATGGTCTGTGGAAAAGAAGTAGCGAATGCGTACTCCGAGTTGAATGATCCAATTGATCAACGCGAACGTTTCGAAGAACAACTTCGTCTGCAAGAAAAAGGAGACGATGAAGCGATGTTTATCGACCAAGATTTCTTGCGCGCTTTGGAATATGGAATGCCACCAACAAGTGGACTTGGTATCGGAATGGACCGTTTAATCATGTACTTAACGAACAACGCATCGATCCAAGAGATTTTGTTCTTCCCTCAAATGCGACCGGAAACAAAAAGTGTAAAAATAGAATTGAACGAGAGCGAACAAGCCATTTACTCTGCGATGCAAAAACAAGGCGAATCCGTTTTACCTGAGTTGAGAGCTCAATTTGCCGAAATGAGTAATAAGGTTTGGGACAACAGTGTAAAAACATTGACGAAAAACAACTTGTTGAAGGTGAGTAAAGAGAATGACATTCTATTTATTCGTTTGGTTTAATCGTATTTGACCCATTTTAGCATTTCCGTCTGACTTTCGCCAAGGTAGTTCAGCCATGTTATGCGTAAAAAGTAACATCCAGCGGAAACATCTCTCGGTAAATTCACATAAGATTGTTGTTGGATTTTAAAATCAGCCACAAGATTTCCCTTGGCATCAATCATATTTACATCAAATTCTGACACCTCATCGTTCGGTAATCTGATGTATACTTCCTCCCCAATAGAAGATGGATTTGGATAGAGTTGCACCTCTTCCGTGCTTGGGATGATAAATTTTGATCGGTCAAATTCGAATAAAAAGAAGCCATTGTTTCGATCGGAAACCAAGATGCGTTCACTGGGTAAAAGTGCATGAATCCCCCAAGCTCCCCACATGGAAAAGCCATTTGTGATGGAGTTATCAATATATGTATCAAAAACACCTATTTCAGCTGGTGGATTTTTTCTTAAATCAAAAATCCGAAGTCCGTCGTTGTAATAGGCAACAAATGCAAATTCGTTGGTGATTTGAATGTTATGTGGTGTTTTCGGATAAGGCGAGTTCTCCGTTCCAAAGAATTGTTGGACTTGAAGTTGTCCATTCGCTAAAACACGGCATTTTTTAATGTCTAGTCCAGCTGTTTCGTCCGCGAATACATAGGTACTTTCATCCGGACTCAACCACCCTTGATGGTTGTAACCTTGTTGTGGATAGAAGGTTAGGTTGTTGACATAAACCGGATTACTTGGATTGCTAAAATCATAGGTGCGTAAACCATCAAATCCGCAATTTAAAATGGCTCGATTGTTCTTCACATATAAATCATGCACCTCTGGAATATCATTTGGTCCTTCCCAAAGAAGTGTTGGAAGAATCGGATTTGACAATGAATAGACGCGTAAAGGAATAATGCCAAGTTCATTTCCATTTACTATCGGATTAACTAAAGTCAAATACAGCAGTGCATTCGCTGAATCGATGAATAGATTGTGTGATTTTCCGAAATTCTCGTCTTGTAAATCAGCAACGAGGTGCACAGAATCAGGCAAATAGGATACATCCATGATTTGAAGACTGCTCGGCCCTTCGTCACACGTAGCGTATAGGTAATTTTGGTAGTGTTTGTATTCACGTGTGATTACTTGAGCAGATTGAAAACGCCCTGGAACGAAGTCAACAAAACGCAAGCTATCTTGCTCGGTCAGTTCAAAAATATGCGCTCCTTCCGTGGAACCAATCACACCGTATTCACGTCCATTTTGGACAAAAGCCCAACAACTGCTATAACGCACCTGACTAGAGCTTGTCATGATGGTATCCGAAGACCAATGATCCAATAAGCGAACATTTTTTATTTCTTGGGCTGAAAGACGTCCGAAAAGGAAAAGCAAAGAAATAAAAATGAACTGTTTCATGTCCTTAAATGTAGCGTTTACAAAATTCCCACATAACGATTCCAGCGCATACACTGACATTCAAGCTGTGTTTTGTTCCAAATTGAGGGATTTCAATGACGTAATCAGACTGATCAATCACTTGTTGATTTACTCCATTTACCTCGTTTCCAAAAACAAGGGCAAACTTTTCATCCGTGAAGGAATGAATGTCCTGAAGCATGGTGGTTTGTTCTGTTTGTTCAATGGTACAGACAGCATAACCTTGCTGTTTAAGTTCTTTCGTAACCTCTAATATGTTCGATCGGTACTCCCACTCGACCGTTTCCGTTGCTCCAAGTGCGGTTTTGTGAATATCTCTGTGAGGAGGACAAGCACAGATCCCACAGAGGTAAATTTTCTCCACATTAAATGCATCTGACGTACGAAAAAAAGAACCGATGTTATTCAGGGATCGAATGTCATCCAATACAATGACTAGCGGGTTTTTCGCTTGTATTTTAAATGCTTCGTCGGAAACGCGATTCAGTTCCCAAAGCTTTAATTTTTTGTTTTTTGATTCTGTACTCATCTTGATTCAAAGTTAAGAGTAATTGTTAAAATGTTCTTGGAAATAGGTGCGGAAGACCACATAAAAATTCCTAATTTTAAATTCCAATTTTAAAATGCCAACCTTGTCAAAATCAAACACAGAAAAAGCCGTTACCGAAACGCCTTTGATGAAGCAATACAATCAAATTAAAGCCCGTCATCCGGAAGCTTTATTGTTGTTTCGTGTGGGAGATTTTTACGAAACGTTTGGGGAAGACGCGGTAAAAACGTCGCGTATTTTGGGCATTATTTTAACAAAGCGTGGAAATGGTTCGGCAACTGAAATTGAATTAGCTGGATTTCCACATCATTCTTTAGATACATACCTTCCGAAACTTGTTCGAGCAGGTCAACGTGTCGCTATTTGTGACCAGTTAGAGGATCCCAAATTGACAAAAACCATTGTCAAAAGAGGAGTAACTGAATTGGTGACTCCTGGAGTTTCCTTTAATGATCAAGTGCTTGACCAATCTCGAAATAATTTCCTTTGTGCAATCCATTTTGAAAAAACTGCAATCGGAATAGCCTTTTTAGATGTTTCGACAGGAGAATTTTTGGTAGCGCAAGGAAATAAAGAATACATCGATAAACTGATTAGTGGTTTTGAACCAACTGAAATTATTTACCAAAAGAACAAAAGGAGTGATTTCGAACAGCAATTTGGCGAAAACCACTTCACGTTTCGAGTTGAAGATTGGGTTTATACCAATGACTATGCAAACGAAATGCTCACGAAGCATTTTGGCACAAAATCATTAAAAGGATTTGGAATTGAAGGGTTATCCGCAGCCATTGTTGCCGCTGGAGCAGTTTTTCATTATTTGAACGAGAACCAACATCATCGTTTGGGACACATTTCAACCATTTCACGCATCGAAGAAGAGAAATATGTTTGGCTTGATCGATTTACAGTGCGAAACCTCGAATTGATTTATTCCACAAATGAAAACGCAGTAACGCTATCTGATGTACTTGATCGTACACTAACCCCAATGGGCGGACGTCAAATGAAGCGGTGGATTGTTTTGCCGTTGAAAGATCAAAAACCCATTGAAGAGCGTTTGGACATTGTCGACTATTTGGTGACGCATTCAGAAATTAGCTATGAAATTGGACAACGCCTAAAAGAAATTGGAGATTTAGAACGCTTGATTTCCAAAGTAGCCGTTGGGAAAGTCAATCCGAAAGAAGTCATGCATTTGCGTCGAACATTGATGCAAATTGATCCTATTAAAGCGCTTTTAAAGGATGGGGATTTAGTTTCCTTGAAAAAACTGACTGAGCAAATGAACGCGTGTCAGAGTTTAATCGATTTAATTGACAAAACATTGTGTGATGAACCCGTTGCACAAGTTGGAAAAGGGATGATCATTCGCTCAGGTTTTCATGCAGATTTGGATGAACTTCGTGAAATTTCTTTCAATGGAAAAGATTACTTAGAACAAATACAAGAACGTGAATCAAAGCGGACAGGAATTCCTAGTTTGAAGATTGCCTTCAATAATGTATTTGGGTATTTCATCGAAGTAAGAAATACACACAAAGACAAGGTTCCAGAGGAATGGATTCGCAAGCAGACACTTGTCAATGCGGAACGATACATCACAGAAGAACTGAAAGAATACGAAGGAAAAATCCTCGGTGCAGAGGAAAAAATCTATGCCATTGAATCCAAATTGTTTCAAGACCTTGTGTTTAGCATGGCAGATTACATTCAGCCTATTCAACATAATGCCTCATTAATTGCTCGTTTAGACTGCTTGTTCTCATTTGCACAAACAGCAAACGAAAATAACTACGTTCGTCCAGAGATCAATGAAAGCTTTGTTTTGGACATCAAAAACGGACGACATCCTGTGATAGAGCGACGTCTTCCCATAGGAGAAACCTACATTGCCAACGATGTCTTACTCGACAATAATGACCAACAAATCATCATGATTACCGGTCCAAACATGAGTGGAAAAAGCGCGATCCTTCGTCAAACTGCGCTGATTGTACTGATGGCACAAATGGGAAGTTTCGTTCCCGCCGATGCAGCAAAAATCGGATTAATTGACAAAGTATTCACGCGTGTTGGCGCCTCCGACAATATTTCATCCGGGGAATCCACATTTATGGTGGAAATGAATGAAACGGCTAGCATATTGAACAATATTTCTCCCCGTAGTTTAATCCTACTTGATGAAATTGGACGCGGAACAAGCACGTACGATGGAATTTCAATTGCCTGGTCCATCGCTGAATTTATCCATGAAAATGCAAAAGCGAAATGTAAAACCTTGTTTGCAACGCACTACCATGAGTTAAATGAAATGAGCAAAAGTTTTGAGCGCATTCGAAACCACAATGTATCGGTTAAAGAACTTGGAGACCGTGTTTTATTTCTACGTAAATTAACACCTGGTGGAAGTGCGCACTCATTTGGAATTCATGTGGCGCGCATGGCCGGAATGCCTCCTATGGTACTGAAAAGAGCCGAACAAGTATTAAAAGATCTTGAATTTTCACATGCTCATGTTGGTTCGACAAGCATGAATAAAAAAGGAAAGAAGGACAAGGATCCTAATATGCAATTAAGCTTTTTCCAACTAAATGATCCGGTTTTGGAACAAATTCACGAAGAATTAATTGGAATTGACATCAATACACTAACACCTGTGGAAGCATTAATGAAGTTAAATGAAATCAAAAAACTAACAGGTGGCTAAAATCAAAAATCTCTTATCTCTGGTTTTTTTAATGGGTGGTTTATTTGGCTGTTCCATTGAAGAGGCACAACCATTAGCGCATAAAAAATTAGTGATTGCATCTGATTTTCTATACCCAAAAGATGCTAGGTATTTTAGTGAATTCGCAAAGCAAAAAAAAGTTCAGGTCGAAATTATTCATATGCGCGCTGACTCTATGGAATACCGTCTGAAAAAAGATGGGTACAACACGGATATTGATTTGGTATTTGTGCAGTCACTCGTTAGCGTAAAACAGTTAGAAAATCAAGCTTTCCAACCGATACAAAACGATTTTCACGAACAGAAACTAGATCAACTCAAACAAATCGAGAAGAACTGGTTTTTAGTCGGAAGAGATCCCTTCATCATAACTTATTTGAAAGATAGTTTAGAGAAGCCTTCAACCTATAGAGAATTAAGTTCTGATTATCTTTGGGCAAGTCCCGATTTAGCCTCCCTCGAGGTAATGAAAGCACACGTGCGTTATCAATTTCAACAAAATAAGGATACAAAAAAGAATGCGTTAAAAACATGGTTGCGTGGATTGAAAGATCATCGAGTAAATTACCTAGAAGGATCGAAAACTTCACCAAATAGACAATTGCTATTAATGAAATACAGCGCGTATTTCAAAAGCAAAGAACTTGACCGTTCTAAAAATCGTGTGCTTTTGTTTCCTCCAAATATATACAACGATTACTTTGCAGTAGCGATTGTTCCGCAAGCTAGGAATTACGAAATGACTAAATCCTTCTTGCTTTTTTGGAATGAAAAGGCATCATATAAACAATTTTTACGAAGGTTTGGGATGAAAGCGTTGATCCCTTACAAAAAAGGAATGGGCTTCTACATTTCACCAAAAGAAATTCTTGAGTTGCTTTCGCAAAATCTCAAATGAGCGTGGATAAGAATTGAATCTTATCCGTAATTTTGTAATCTAAAATAAAGACAATGTATCCACCAGAATTAGTACAACCAATGAAAGACGACCTTACAAGTGTTGGGTTCGAACAATTAACGAGTAATTCAGAAGTAGACCATGCGATCAATGAAACAAGCGGGACAATGCTTGTCGTTGTGAACTCTGTCTGTGGATGTGCCGCAGGAAATATGCGTCCAGGTGTAAAATTATCCCTACATCACGATAAAAAACCAACTAAATTAACAACTGTTTTTGCGGGAGTTGATACAGATGCAGTTGCGCAAGCGAGAAAGTATTTTTTACCATATCCTCCATCATCACCATCTATCGCGTTATTCAAGGATGGCAAATTAGTTCATTTCTTAGAGCGTCATCACATTGAAGGTGGAAGCGCTCAAATGATTGCGGCTAATTTAGCAGCAGCATATGATGAGTTTTGTTAATGAAACGCATTTATCAATTAAATACTTGTGACAATTGTCGGAAATTATTGAAAGCATTTTCGGCCTCACACGAATATGAAATTATTGACATCAAATCAGCAGGAATTGACGCTGAGTCTTTGGATTTCATGAAAGAATTAGCAGGGTCTTACGAGGCCCTGTTTTCTAAACGTGCAATCAAATATAAAACCTTGGGTTTAAAAGATAAACAACTCAGTGAACAAGAGATGCGTCAGTTCATTTTGGATGAGTACACCTTTTTAAAACGTCCCGTTCGTGTGGATGAAAATACCATTTTCATTGGCAAGCTAGAAGCTTAATCAATACGGAAAAAAGAAGAAGAAATTCCATCTGCTTGCAACTTTCCCTTTTCTGTTAACACATAATTCTCCTGATTTTCGATGATTAAATCAGTTCTTAGGTAAATTTCGAGTTGTGTTAACTCGGAGGCATTGAATCCTCCAAGGTCTATAATGCTCTTTTTCAATATTCCCCATTTCGTTCGGAGTCCTGTTAGAAAATACTCATTCCATTTTTCTGATAATGATAGCGTTTCAACCTCAAACCAATCTTGGTTTTTTCCAACTTGTTGAAAATACTTCGTATTATTGGCTACGTTCCATCGTCTTTGATGACCATTAAAGGAATGTGCACTTGGTCCAACTCCCACATAAGGCGTGAAGTTCCAGTATGCAGAATTGTGTTTTGCGTATTGCTCATCCTTCGCAAAATTGGAAATTTCATAGTGTTCGAATCCAGCCTTTGCCAATGTGCTCACAAGCAAATCGAATTGCTCACTTTGCTGTTCTTCCGTTGGGCGACTCAAGGTGCCTTTCTCAACAAAATGATTTAACGCTGTTTTAGGTTCTATGGTTAAGCAATAGGAAGAAATGTGCTGAACGTTTAAATTCAGGGCTTGATTCAAATGAGACAACCATTGATTATTAGAAAGTTCCGGTAGGCCATAAATCAAATCAATGCTTATGTTGTCAAATCCAAGGGATTGGGCCAAACGCACTGCCTGTTCCCCCTGTTGATTGGTATGAGAACGATTCATCCACGTTAAATCTGATTCTTGAAAGGATTGTAAACCGATGCTAAGTCGATTAATTCCCAACTCTCTCCAAGCAATTAAATGCTCTTGCGAAGCATCATCTGGATTTACTTCAAAGGTTATTTCTGGCTCCTCAATCAATTGATATGCGTGTCGCACGGCAAGCAGAATGTCGGACAATTCGTCTTTCGTGAGTAAACTAGGTGTACCGCCTCCGAAGTAGACTGTTTCAACAGGAATCCCATTCAATTCAGACTTTCTCAAATCTAATTCCAAGCAAATTGCTGAAATTAATTTCTCACGGTAACTTGAAAAAGTCGTTGAAAAATGAAAATCGCAATAGGAACACCGTTTCTTACAAAATGGAATGTGCACATAAATCCCTGCCATTCCTACTTCAACTTAGTGTTTAACAAAAGACTTCACTGAACTACTTCCATTCACAAAATTAACTCGGACAAAATATGTTCCGTTAGATAAATTTTGTGTGTTCAATTGTAGTTGACTTCCTTGAGCAACTTCATGTAGAACCGTTTTACCGTATACATCTACAATTAGCCATTCATTTGCCTGACTATTTTGAATCGTTACATTCAACAAATCTTTTGCTGGATTTGGGTACAAGTTCCAGTTTGACGTGCCTAATTCATCCATTCCCGAGTCATCTGTACTTTTGATAATGTTCTCAACTTGCGCACCAAAATCTGGAGCAGACAAAGTATACAATACCGCGCTTGTATGATCGCGGAGTGTTAAATTTCCATCTATATTAGATCCTCCCCATTGAGCAGCGCCTAGTCCATCACCATAATAATCGTAAATCGTAAATGTGTAACATTCTGAAATGGCAACAGGAATGTCGTAGTTATACGTTGTGTTCCCTGTCAATGGAGCGGTTGGGTCTATTGGAGCAGGACTATTCCCAGTTCCATAATTTCCAATAAAACTTTCATTTCCCTCTGACCAAACAACTGTTCCATTACTTGATGTTAATTCCATATACGTTTCATCTGGAAAGTTATCCGTTAACAAGGTTACCTTTAACAGGCCTATTGTTTCATCAATCGCATTTACCGTTAATGAAGTGTTTGTCATGTCATTCAAAGTGTTTTCATCAATCCCAGCATTTGGACCTGCAACAGAAACACTTAACGTATGGTTTCCTGGAGATAAAGCAACACTAGGCAAGGTGATTAATTCCGTTTGCCATTGTGCCAATGAACCACTCCAATTCAACGTTTGATTCGCTCCAGCATCGATGGAATAAGTCACGACTGCGGAAGTTAATATACTTGTTCCAGAATTTGCAATGGTCACTTTAGGCGTGTAATTTGTTCCACAGAAAGCCGATAATTCTAGCATTGGACTTGACAATCCAGCATCAAGCGCTGCAACTGTAGCGTTCGATGGATCAAAACCATTGATAAATTCAGCCCCCGAATTATTTGGGTCTAACCAACACTTCAATTGATTCGTTGTATTGCTTCCAACAGGCTCCCATGAATAGCTAAATTTACCATATTCATCAGACAAATTCGTTGCGCCACAAGCAGATGCCCCACCGTGTAGTTGGCCAATTATGCGGTGATTTTGATCATATAATGGAGATCCTGATGATCCGCCCTCTGTCACCCCACTATCCCAGTAAGTAACTCCCCAGTGACTATTCTGAGGACTACCACCGAAAGTGGTAGAAATCAACGGTTGATTTTCAAAAGATATTTTTTTAATGTCTCCTGAAGGGTGATGAATTCCGACGCCAGAAGTTGGTGTGTTTCCAGAATGGTCCCACCCAGAAAAATAGGGTGTATATGACGCCGGCACCGTTCCTCCTGTTAATCCACCTGTGATTTCAACTAAACAAAAATCAGACGCGGATGCACGAGCGCGAAGAACAGCACCTGACAACGATTGAAATGTTGGGGAGCTAGCTGGATTATTGCAATCTGTTGCCTGCCAATTAAAACGAAAAATCCATGAAGCTGGATTACTGTAACAATGATCTGCTGTTAGCACATATGGTTTGCTATCGTTCAATGTATTATTTATCAAAGATCCCGAACAAAAACCATTGCTTCCAGAAACCAACATAACCGCAGCATTGCGTTCCAATGTCCAAGGTAATCCTTCCGAACAATTCACATTTCTATTACAAGAACCTGAACTTCCAAATGCTTTTTCTTGGAAATCACTTGCCGTTCTGTAACCATGCGTTACAGTGGAAATTTGAATGTGCCCTTGCGGATTATTCTTTGGGACAAAATATTCCACAATCGTTTGGCTCCCTGGAATCAACTCAGATCCTAATTGTCCATCAAATAAATGATTTGAAGTAAAACTTCCCAAAATCAGGTCCTTTTTTGGATTAAATACGTACAACTGATTTCCTGATGGAATATCCGTTTGTGCAAATGTTAAGTTAATTGTTTGTGCATTTTCACACTCAATCAGTAACTGCCAAATTCGGTCTCCATTTGGGAGGGTAGTCCAAGTACCAGCATTTGATGTGTTGAGATTTGTGTAGTTATTCCAGCCAAATCGCCATGGAGCGGTTCCCGTACCATCCACCAAGGCATCTTCTGCTTTTAGGGCTTCAATGTTCGGTTCCTGAAAGGAAACTTTATTGATTTGTTTTAGATTGACGCTCGCCTTGTATGTTTTTTTCCATCCGTCGCCTTGTTGAGCGAAACTTTGAAAGGTGAAAATTGCCAATAATAAAGTAAAGGTCTTTTTCATGACTGCTTATTTATTTGTGATACGTTTAATCCCACAGCCCTTTGGTGGAGTGGTACTCGTTTTTATTTTTTTGTGACTTGCTAATTCGTTGAGTGCCTTCTTTAAGTAAGGAATGTCTTCTTTGCGCTCTTTATCCCAAATATTATCAATGGAACCCATGTAAACTAATTCCATTTCTGCATTTAATAAAAAGACATGTGGCGTAGTTTTAGCACCGAAAATATTCGCAAGAGTAGAATGAACATCTACCACATATGGCATTTTATAGTGTTGTTCTTCGGCATGTTTAATCATTTCTTCATATGAATCTGCGCCTTCACGTTTTCCTTCATTGGAATTCACCAAAATCATTCCGATTTGCAAACTATCTGCAAGATTAAAAAGCCCATTAAATTGTCGTTCCCAACCAGGAAAATCTTCTGTTCCTACTACAAATGGGCATGTGTTACAAGAAAACACTACTAATAATCCATTGTCTTTTTTTGAATCATTCAATGAGGTAGTTTCTCCAATTGTACTTTGAAGTTGATCATCCAACATCGTTGCTTTGTCACCGATTTTCAATTGAGCATTCAAGGATGCCGCACTAATCAAGAATAAAAGTAAGAAGCGTAATTTTTTCATATGAGTCTAAATAGTGAGAGGAAAGTTACGCTTTTTCTTTCATTTACAAATGAATTGAAGATAAAAACCAACGAGACAAGTTGTATATTTGTAAAGAGTAAGGAGTATGAAAAAAAAACCATTTGTAGTTGGAATTTGTGGAGGTAGCGGTGCTGGAAAAACCACATTATTAAGAAGATTATCTGAATCCTTCGGGGGAATTACTCCTTCCGTATTTTCAATGGATAATTATTACCACCCGATTGAAATGCAAGCACTGGATCAAAATGGAAAGGTTAATTTTGATTTGCCTGGAGCCTTAGATCAAGGGAAATTAGAAAATGATTTATACGAACTTGTCGCAGGAAACCCCATCGAAGTGAAGGAATATTTTTTTAATGCCCCTCCAAATAAAAACGTCTTATTGACAATCCAGCCTAGCGAAGTGATCATCGTGGAAGGATTATTTTTATTTCATTATCAAAAAGTTTTTGAAAAACTCGACTTCAGTATTTTTGTCGATGTAGATCATCAAACTCAATTAGATCGTAGAATATACCGAGATCAGGAAACACGCGGATACAAACGATCTGAAATAATTTATCAATGGGACAATCATGTCTTGCCTTGTTACCAAAATTACATTGAGCCTTACAAAGATCAAGCGCACTTCATTTTTAGAAATGACCACCGTGCAGATGAAGACTTTGGACAACTATTTGTTTCCCTTTCAAGTTTGACTAAAATGGAATTGCAAACATGAAAAAATGGGTGCGCATTACACTGAATTTCAAGTACATTATACTTGCAATTAGTGCGTTTTGTGTGCTTTTTTATGAGCAATTTAGCCTCAAAAAGGAACTGATATTGCCCCAAAAAAAGATTCAAGAAATCTTTCTACAACAAGAACTGAAAATTAAGCAAGCTGCGCCAAGCGTTTTGCATTACTTCAAAGATTTTGGAGCGATTCCACCTAATGAAAATTGTCAAATTCACCTGTACAAAAACGATCGTTTAGTTAAATGGAATACCAATAAAATACCTGTTTCGAATTTTTCAACAATTCAATTTCCGAGTAGTGGACTCATGAAATTACAAAACGGATGGTATTATGGTGAAGTGTATAAAGAGGGTGAGTACACGTGTTGTGCCTCTTTTTGTTTAGCACAGGAATATTCTTACTCGAATGAGTTTATCAATTCCCATCCAAATCCCCTATTTGGAAAAACAAAATTTAGTGTTTCACTAGATATGAATCGAGGAGTTCCAATATTCAATGCCGCTAAACAATATTGTTTTTCCATTATTGCGAATGAACTTCCCTCCGAACCTACTCCTTGGTACATCTTGCCACTGTTTTTAATCGGTTTAGTTAGCTTACTATACGGCATTTATAAATACATTGAGCACCATAAAACAGGACGGTGGTTATTCTTGATTGGCTTGATCGTTTTTCGTAGTGTGCTTTTCGAAGTGCATTTAAATCAGCTTTTTGAACAAGCATCTTTTCATTCTGCTGAACTTTTCGCCTATAATGAATGGTTTCCAAGTTTCTTGGATTTTTGCATCAATAGTATTTTTATCGCCTTCGGATTTTTAAGCATTTTCAAATCATTCAAAGAAACTGAAAATAGCTATTTCACATGGATTCAATATCTGGCCATTTATGGTGTTTGGATGAACATTATCTACTTAATCAAGATGGTTGTTTTGCATTCAAGCATTCCCGTAAACTTCAATCAATTTTTTGATTTAAATAGCCAATCTTTCGTTTTCTTTGCCATTATTGGCTTCAACTTTCTCTGTTATCAAAAAATGCTTTTTGGAATGATTGAGAAGCTAGAAGGCTTTCAATTAAAAGGAACAATAGTTCTAATCGCATCTGTTGTTTTGATTTTTGTTTATTGGATAATCGGCGGGCCGACAGACTTTTCATATTTTACCTTAATCCTTCCTTTCATTGTCATCTTTGTCAATCTACTTTTTTATCGCAGAAAGGAATCTATGCAACAGTTCTCCTTTCAGTTGGTATTGTTATGTCTTTTTTCATTCGTTTTCGTACAAGAATTAATTGAAAAAAATGAGCAAAAGGAATTAGAGAACAGATCGATCTATGCTAAAAAAATTGCCACAGAAAGAGACGTAAATCTGGAAATCGAGTACTCAGAAATACAAGCGCAACTTGTATCAGACAGGATCTTTCACCAATTTCAAACTGAACAAACATCGCTCATAGAAGCTGGAACCTTGAATGCCATTCTTGAAAAAAGGTATTTTCATGGTGTTTGGGACGGATATGACTTATCGTTTGATGTCATTAATGCTAAAGGCATTTCATTTTTCTCAAAAGAACAATACGCCTATCAGCAGTTAAATGAATTCATTGCATTGCATGGAAAACGCTCCGACATCAATCCTTCCATCTATTTTATGCCGCATGAGGAAGAAGGTTTAACTTATGTCATTTTACAAAAAATCAAACTTGAGGAAGGTGATGTATTTCTTTCCATCCGTCTAAAGTCTAAAAGAATTCCTGAAGAAATAGGTTTTCCAAGATTGCTTATTTCCGCCGAAGCCAATGTTATTCGAGATTTAGAGGAATACTCTATTGGAAAATATGCAGAGGGAAACTTGATCCATCAATCTGGTTCGTATAATTATCCCGTAGCTATTTTTTCTCTTCTTCCCGTTAACAAGATGGAAGGAACATTTAAGCTTGAAGGATACAATCATTACTTCTATAAGAATTCAAATCAAAATGCCATAGTTATCTCGATTATGTCCAAAAGTTGGTTTGATTACATTACGTCATTCGCGTATATATTTTCCTTTTGGGGGATGTTGATGGTTGTTATCTACCTCATCAATGGAAAAGCAGTCATTAAAGGCATCGATTTATCATTTGCATTTAAAATTCAAATCGCATTTATTTTAGTTTTGGTGCTTTCTCTATTGTTGTATGGAATTGGTAGTGGTGTGTTTGTTGGAAAACAATATGAAGAATTTACACGCTCAAATATTCAAGACAAATTGAGTTCCATCCAAGAAGAATTAAAGACAAAAGTGGCGAAAAATACTTCCTTGAATAGTATGAACGACCGACAGCATTTACAAACGAGCTTACATAAATTATCCGCTGTTTTTCATACTGATTTAAATGTTTATGACAATAAAGGTATGCTTGTTGCTAGTTCGAGACCTAAAATTTTCGACCTTGGACTTATCAGTGAACAAATGAATCCAATTGCCTTAAGGGAGCTTCAAATAAAAAACAAAAGTTCCTTTTCTCATTCTGAAGACATTGGTAAATTATCCTTTATTTCTGCATACTTGCCAATCTACAATGAAAAACGAAAAGAAATTGGTTATGTCAACCTACAGCATTTCGGTCAACAACAAGCATACGAAAATCAAATTGAAACATTTGTTACATCGATTATTAATGTGTTTATTCTCTTATTGGCGCTTTCTGTTATCATTGGACTAGTGGTTTCAAATTGGTTAATTGAACCATTAATCGTTTTGAAAAAACACATGAGCACCATCCAGTTTGGCAAAGAAAACAAACACATCAAATACCAACAAAAAGACGAGATTGGTGCAATTGTTCAAGCCTACAATGATAAATTAGATGAGCTAAAGATTGCTGCTCAAAAATTAGCATCCACTGAACGTGAAATTGCTTGGCGTGAGATGGCACAACAAATCGCACATGAAATCAAGAATCCACTAACACCAATGAAATTGAGCATTCAACATTTATTGAGAAGTTACGATCCAAAAAATGAGGAAGGTGAAAAACAGTTGAATCGAGTGCTTCATTCCATTATTGAACAAATTGATGGTCTTACCAGGATGGCCAATGAATTCTCTACTTTCGCTAAAATGCCTGAAGCAATGTTCCAACGAGCAAATATGGTGGAAATCATTGAAACGGTGCTGAATTTATATGAAAATGAGCAAGGAATCGCCTTTCTACTTAATAAACCAAATCATGAGGTTTTCGTGAATGTTGATCGTAATTTATGGATTCAGGTAATCGTGAATTTACTGCAAAATGCACAGCAAGCCTTGATTGGAAGAGATAACGGAGTAATCCATGTGCGCATTTCCGTTGTCGAAAACCAATGTTTCATTCAAGTAGTTGACAATGGTTGTGGTATTTCACGCGAAGAGTCTGTCCGCATTTTCACCCCTCATTTTACAACAAAGTCTTCTGGAAGCGGGATTGGACTTTCTCTAGTAAAACAAATCGTGGAAAAACACGGAGGAAGTATTTCATTTACCTCAAAAGAAAACGAAGGGACAACCTTTCAACTGGAGTTGCCAACCGTTGACTAATCCAATCGAAACACCACCGGTATTTTATTTCGCACTTTTATAATCTGTCCAAGGTTGTTTTTTCCAGGAATCCACTTAGGCATTTGTTTTATCAAACGCAGAACTTCATTCTCGCAAGACCTATTTCCTTGGATCCCCCTAAGAATGGTTACTTGTTGAACGCTTCCGTCTTCAAAAATAACGAAGCTCACAAATACTTTTCCTTCTATTCCTAGTTCTTTAGCATCTTCGGGATAAACTAAATTTTTTTGAAGGTAATTGATTAATGCTTGTTGTCCACCTGGAAATTCAGGCATGACCGCAGCGAAATCAAAAATGGTGTCTTCGTTTACCTTGATTGGTTCAATTATGGGATAGGGTTCTGTTGGTTCTCCATAATAATAAGGAGTTGGCTCGTATCCCGGATCTGGATCTGGATCAAAGGGACCAATTGGCACAGGAAGGATATCTGGTAGTATGATTCTTCGCGTTTGCTTATTCGGTTCTGGTTGATTGATGACGGGAGGTGTGCGCTGAATCACCGATTTCGGTTGACTATTTTGCTTTGATGCTTTCTTTTCAGCATATTCACATGACATGAATGATGCTAAAATCGTTACAAGTAAAACCCCTTTTAAAATGCGCATTGTTTTTTTTTAATTTTCACTGAAACAAATATCGAACCAAAATCCCAATTTAAAAAACAAACTATCCGTACTTTTGTTATGCTTACTTAGAACCTATTCATGAATCCAACCTATTGCATTGACCCATTTAACCGAAAACGACTTCCAACTCTTGAAGTCAAAATTGGAACGTTAAATCTTGGTGGAGAAAACCCCATCCGTTTACAATCGATGACAACAACCGACACCATGGATACGGATGCCTCTGTAGCTCAAAGCATACGTATGATTGAAGCAGGATGTGAATTGGTTCGTTTAACTGCACCAAGTAAAAATGAAGCGGAGAATTTAGGCCTCATTCATCAAAAGCTAACAGAACTTGGTTACCATGTTCCCTTAGTTGCTGACATCCACTTTACTCCTAATGCAGCAGAAATTGCCGCAAAATTGATCGAAAAAGTACGTGTCAACCCCGGTAATTATGCCGATAAAAAGAAATTTGAAGAACTCGACTATACGGATGAAAGTTATCAAGCTGAACTGGTACGCATTGAATCCAAATTCACTCCACTAGTACTTTTATGTAAAGAACACGGAACTGCGATGCGCATTGGAACAAACCATGGCTCACTTTCAGACCGTATTTTAAGTCGCTATGGCGATACCCCTGAAGGAATGGTGGAATCCGCGATGGAATTCATTCGTATTTGTGAAAAGAACGAGTACCATGAGCTCGTTATATCCATGAAAGCGAGCAATACACTCGTAATGGTGCAAGCATACCGCTTGTTGGTTCATCGCATGTTGCAGAATGGACGCTGTTATCCCTTGCATTTAGGTGTAACAGAGGCTGGGGATGGTGAAGATGGACGCATTAAATCAGCGGTTGGTATTGGGGCTCTATTGGAAGATGGTATCGGAGACACGATACGCGTATCCTTAACAGAAGAACCCGAATTCGAAATTCCTGTGGCGCGAAAATTGGCGGAAAAATACCAAAGTCAATCTGTTTATCCACTCGCACTAGAAACATCAAAACTGGCACATAATCCCTTTGAATATTCACGAAGAATCAGTCGTGAAATTCACAACATCGGGGGAAAACATGTGCCCATTGTGATCGCAGACATGTCTCATAAAAGTGAACTCGTTCCTGCGAATTTCTATGGATTTGGTTACAATTATTCTGTTACCCTAGATAAATGGAACCTTCAAGATCTAGCCGCAGACTATGTATACATAGGATCAAATTCCTTGAACTTTGAAGTCCCAGGAACACTTGGTGTCATTTGTGATTTTAATTCATGGAAAGAACACTTTTCTGAACGTCCTGGATTTTATCCTCAACTCACTATAGACCAATTAAAGGATCTCCCGAAAGACCAAACTGGATTTTTAACGTTGACCGCTGAAGAAGAATTACCATCCATACTTGCTGAGTATGCGAAATTAACACTCATCGTTTCTACAACGTATGATAATAAAACACAGTTGTTTCGGTCTTTTTTCGGTCAGTTAGCTGAAAATATGCTTGATATTCCGGTGATTATCAAAATAGATTCAAAAGAAGGTGATGCGGAAAAATTCCAATTGAATGTTTCCAGTGATGCGGGGTCTTTATTCATTGATGGATATGGCGATGGTATTTGGATTAGTGGTGAACAACCGAATACACTAATCAATTCAACGGCATTTGGTATCCTTCAAGCAACAAGAACACGTATTTCCAAAACGGAATATATTTCTTGTCCGTCTTGTGGACGTACCCTTTTTGACTTACAAGAGACAACGGCAAAAATTCGCGAAAGGACTTCCCATTTGAAAGGAATTAAAATTGGTATTATGGGCTGCATCGTGAATGGTCCAGGTGAAATGGCGGATGCTGACTATGGGTACGTTGGTACTGGTCCAGGTAAAATAAATTTATACAAAGAGAAAACGGTGGTGCGTAAAAATGTAGCCGCTGAAGAAGCTGTAGATTCCTTAATTGATTTGATCAAAGAACACGGAGATTGGGTTGAACGTGCACACTAGTTAAAACGGTGGAGGACATGTTATCTCCATACGCTCTTTCGTAATTGGGTGCCAAAAACTCAAGTACTCGGCATGTAAATACAAACGATCTGATTTTTGTCCATATAAATCATCTCCTATAATCGGTGCATTCAATCCTGACACATGTGCCGCATGGACACGAAGTTGATGCGTACGACCTGTATGAGGATAAAAATACAGACGTGTGTGGCCTTTCGTTCGCTCTAACACCTCATATTTAGTTAAAGCATGCTTTCCGTGCTCATAACACACCAATTGCCTTGGACGGTCTTCTAAATCGACTCGAAGAGGAAGTTTGATTTCACCTTGAGAGGATTTTACATATCCTTGCAAAAGTGCTATGTAACGTTTCTCTACACTACGTTTCAAAAATTGTTTTTGCAAAGATTCATGGATATCCTTCTTTTTCGCAATAAGGATAATTCCCGAGGTGGACATGTCTAATCGATGGACCAACAAAGGACCAGTTGCTAATGGATATTTATGGTGAATTCTAGTTTGGACAGAATCGATAATTGTTTTTCCTGGAACCGATAAAAATTCCGCTGGCTTATTGACCACAAGCAAATAATCGTCCTCGTAAATAATCGGAAGTTCTTTGCCTTCTGCAGGATTGATACTCATCGGATTGATATCCATTTCAATTCCTTTTAACATATGAGATAAAATCGGCTCACACTTTCCTCGACAAGCTGGATAATATTCCTGATGGACTTTCACTTCAGAATCTGGTGACATTCCCCACCAAAATTCCGCCATCGCGATTGGTTTCAATTGATTTAAAAAAGCGTATTGCAACAATTTAGGTGCGGCACACTCTCCTGCTCCAGCCGGAGGGGTTTTAAATGGTGTATCCTTAAAAATGTCGAGTAAACTTTTTTGTTCATTTGCTACATTTAAAAATGTATACGATTGAAAAATACGCGCTTGAATATCTGCAGACATTGCAGCCCTTCTCTCTCGCAATTCAGTTAATTGATTTTCATAATGAAGCAGCGAGTCCTCTAATTGATCAAGAGCTAACTTTTTCACATAATGCTGCTGTTTAAATTGAATTTGCTGACGAATGCTCTCTTCTTTTAACTCCTCAATCAGTTGATTATATGATATCGTGTGATCTTGATTTGCAGCTGTTCTTTTTATTTGACGCCTTTTTTTATGTTCTTTTAAACGTGTTTTTTCGTGTTGAATCCACAATAAAAAGTCAGTACGGCAAGATTCTACTTTGTTTTTTAGATTCAAATAAGATTCGTTTTGCTCCAAACGATTTAATTCCAATGTCAATTCATTGACCTCAATTTCTTCTTTTCTAAAAAATCCTGTTGGATCCAATAGGTCGTATACTGGGGGAACGAATCCATCGTGATGATTTGAATTTCCTAACTTACCAGAGAATGCTGCTATGTACCCGACTTTTCCAGATTGATCTTCCACAACGAGCACACCAAACATTTTGCCAATGGCTCCATTTCGTTCTGATCTTCCGATTCCAAAATCGTGACGAAAATCTTCTTCGTTCAAACGTGCTTTTAGAAGACTTACTGCTTCCAGTGCAATTGTATGTGGAGTATAATAAAAAGGATACGTAAACTTTGTTGGCAAGGGGATGGAAATGCCATTTCGAAAAGGAATAAACATAAAGTATAGTCAAAAAAAAACGCCCTCAATGAGGGCGTTTCCAAATCGTGAGAGTGATTATCTAACCACTACGTTTTTAGTTGTTTTTGTACCGTTAGAAGCAACAGTAACGATGTAACTTCCTGAAGCAACATTTTCAGTTGAGAAAGTAACCAATTGTGTACCGTTCAAGTTTGTCATTTCTTTAGAAGAAATTACACGTCCTTGAAGGTCTGTTAATGTGATTACGAAATCAGCATTGTTTGCTTCGAAAGAAACGTTCAAAGAACCAGAAGCTGGATTAGGGTAAACATTCATTGCGATTGTTTCCATTTCATTTAATCCTACAGTACCTGTTTTGAATGCTTTTGTCTCGATTGAAGCAAATTCACCACCTGAACATACAACTGTACCTAATGCATCAGTTACAGAGTAAGCTCCATTTCCGTAAGCACAACAAATACCATCACCGTAAGCATCCAAGATTTCGAATGTGTAACACTGAGATGGACTTAAAGTAACTTGAACTGGTGTTTGAACCGTTTGTCCAGTCGCTGGTAAATCTGTCCAGCTTCCTCCTCCTTGTGATACAACCGCACCTGTACTGTTTTTAATTTTCCAAGATGTTTCTGACGCATATCGGTCTGTTGTAATATTAACAGTAACAAATTGAGAAATTGCATTCGCTGCAGTAGCAATTGTTGCAGATACTGCATTGTTCGATGCAGAAGCATCTCCACTAGTTGTAACTGTTACCGACATAGCTCCACCCGTAAATGAAGCAATTGGAGAACATGTTACGTTAGCAACACCATAAGTAGCTAAGTTTCCAGAGAATGTACCTGTTGAAACTGTTGTTCCACCCATTGTAATCGTTACAGTAGCACTTGTTAATGCAGATGTACCGTTATTTTGGATTTGAACTGATGGCGTGTAAGATCCTTCACAATGAACTAAAGCTCCAGTGTAGCTTAATGCAGCAACATCTGTTGCTTGAGAAGCTGGTGCAGGACAATCACCGATAGAAGTGTAAATGTTTGCAGCAGATGCTTGACCTATTTCCGTAATGATTCTGTTTGGACAGATTCTGTAAATTGTAGGGAAATAATTGATGTTGTAATCGTTATTGATTTGGTTTGCAATTGCAGAAGCAGGGTTTGCCATAGGAAATTGGATTTGTGTTCCTGCTACAGGCTCAGTCCAGTTTCCAATCGCTCCATTTCCGTCTAACATTGTTGCATCAGCAGTTGCTCCATCACCTTCGACCCAAATAACCATAACGTCATCTGTTGTTGTTGAAGAAACTCCAGGTGCTCCAGCAGGACCATGTGCAGCGTAAACATCTTCTAACGCTCCTGTAAGGTGGTAGTTCCAACATGGACCACACCAAGTTGCAGATACATCAAGGATTACCGTGTAACCTTGATCTAAATAATCATAAAGTGTATAAGAACCATTGTTCGTTGTTCCTGCAGCAGCCAACCATGGTTGGTAAGCAGAAATCGTGAAGTTTGGAGCTACACTTCCCGGTGCCAATTGTGCATTTGCACTTACTCCTGACACTAATAATAAAGCTGAGAATAATAGTTTTTTCATGAATTATATTTTAAGTTCGGGTAAATATAATAAGAATTCACGAAGAAAAAAAAGAGCTGAAAAAGATTTTTAAAGAAAAATTATTTCTTTTTTAATTGTTCCTTAATAAACAATTCAATCGCTCCAACCATAGAAGGAGCCTTAGGATGCGGTGCATGCACATCTAATCTTAAATTGTTTTTAATAACAGCGTTTGCCGTTGTTGGTCCAAATGCCGCGATAGCTGTATCGTTTTGCTTGAAATCAGGGAAGTTTTTAAACAAGGATTCAATTCCGCCTGGGCTAAAAAACACAAGTATGTCGTAATAAACATCCTCTAAATCAGATAAGTCAGATGCGACTGTTCTGTAAAGAATGACCTTTGTAAAAGGAATATTTTGCTGTTCTAACGTTAAGGGTATATTGTCACGAAGAATATCCGTACATGGTAATAAGAATTTTTCATTCTTATGTTTCTTCATCAACTCAGCTAATTCATCGATTGTTTGTTTTCCAAAGAAAATTTTACGTTTTCTGTAGGTCACATATTTTTGAAGATACAATGCTACCGCCTCTGTTATACAAAAGTATTTCATTGTATCCGGCACTTCAAAGCGTGTTGCTTCGGCAATACGAAAGAAGTGGTCTACCGCAACTTTAGATGTTAAAATAATTGCTGTATGTTCTGAAAGGTTAACTCTTTGAGCCCTGAATTCTTTAGGGTCAATTCCTTCCACTTTGATAAACGGACGAAAGTCTATTTTCAACTTATACTTTTCAGCCAAATCGTAATAAGGCGACTTCTCACCTTCTGGTTTAGGCTGCGAAACTAAAATTGTCTTTATGGCCAAGTTTCGTTGTTTTTAACGTATAATATCAAATAATTACTGCGAAATTTTGCAAAGCTAATTTGGTTAATATAACCAATGGTAAAATTTCTAGGGTGCAAAGATACAAAATTAAATAATACCATTTATACCTTAATTGCACGGCAAGAATTAAACCTTTAACAATACGCCAAACGAACAATAAAAAGCAAATAATGAGGAACAATTGCTCAAAAATAGACTGATGTTCTTGATTAAGAATCCAAAGTAAAGCTAAGCTTGTAAGTAGGAATCCACCAAAAGACCAAATTTGTTTATTAACCGCGCTCATCGTATCAAGAATCGCTCGTTCCCCAGACAGTAAAAAAACAAGGCGAAAATTGACCAGTTGTAAAAACGTTAAGGCGGCAACAATTTTTAATGTCAATCCTACCGTTTCTAGCATGTTTTCGTTTTGATATAAAATCAAAAACACACAGGTTGAAAAAGAAATGATGTAATTCAACACAATTAAAACCGTCATGCTCGGTTGTAACTTGGATCCTTCGAAACCCATGCTGTCTGGTCGTTTCACTTTGAAAAATCCGCTGAACGTTTGGGCAATTAAATCAGGTTGTGCAACACGCGCTACTCCAACAAAAGCAAAGCACAAAAGTATTATTACCAATAGGTAACTATTCATTTGCGTATTACGTTCGACAAGTTCGAATGAGCTAAGTAAGGAATATATCATCACTCACAAAATTAATTCAAAAATGTATGGGGTGGACATTTTAATTATTACTTACTTTTGCAATCAAATAAGGTAAATTATGAAAACAGATTTATTTACACATCCAGACTACTACGGAATGGATGACCTACTTTCGGATGAACACAAGCTTGTTCGCGATGCTGCTCGAGCATGGGTTAAAAAAGAAGTTTCTCCCATTATTGATGAGCATTACGAAAATGCTACCTTCCCAATGCATATTTTGAAAGGTTTAGGCGAAATTGGTGCGTTTGGCCCATATATTCCAGAAGAATACGGCGGACCAGGATTGGATCATATTTCCTACGGTTTAATCATGCAAGAATTAGAAAGATGTGATTCAGGATTGCGTTCAACAGCATCTGTACAATCCTCACTAGTGATGTATCCTATTTGGAAATACGGATCTGAAGAGCAAAAACAAAAATATTTACCAAAATTAACTACTGGTGAGATGATGGGTTGTTTCGGTTTAACCGAGCCTGATCATGGATCGAATCCAGGTGGAATGACTACTAACTTCAAAGATGCAGGAGATCATGTTATCTTAAATGGAGCAAAAATGTGGATTTCTAATGCGCCATTCGCTGATATTGCGGTTGTTTGGGCAAAGGATGAATCAGGTAGAATTCATGGTATTATCGTTGAACGCGGAATGGAAGGGTTTTCAACTCCAGAAATGCATGGAAAATTATCACTTCGTGCTTCTGCTACAGGTGAACTTATTTTCGTAAATGTTAAGGTTCCAAAATCAAACATCCTCCCTGGAAGATCTGGACTTGGAGCACCATTAAGCTGTCTTGACTCAGCACGATTTGGTATTGCATGGGGTGCAATTGGAGCAGCAATGGATTGTTACGACCAAGCATTACGCTACTCGAAAGAGCGCACACAATTTAATGTTCCAATCGGAGCTTTTCAATTGATTCAGAAAAAACTTGCTGAAATGATTACAGAAATCACGAAAGCTCAATTACTAACCTTCCGTTTAGGACAACTTCGCAATGAAGGTCGTGCAACATCCGCTCAAATTTCCATGGCGAAACGCAACAACGTTGAAATCGCATTAAACATTGCACGCGAAGCACGTCAAATTCATGGTGGAATGGGAATTACAAGCGAGTATTCGATGATGCGCCATATGGCAAATCTTGAGTCCGTTGTAACCTATGAAGGAACACATGACATACACTTATTAATTACCGGGATGGATGTAACTGGAATTCCAGCATTCACTCGTGAAATGCCAGATTTGAATTAATTAAAGCTCGTCTAAGTCAACGTCAATGTTTGCATCACCTCTTAAATAACGGATGCGAGCCCTTGCCTCAGTTGAGAATAAACTTCCTTTAAAATCAATGATTAAGCGCTTGTAATATTCAAGCGCTTTTTCTTTGTTTAGAAATTGAATTTCTTCCATTTCTGCCAAACGAAAAAGTGCATCATCTCCAAGGATATCATCGGAATGAAATTTCAACATATCGCTATAGTAATCTGAGGCCTCTTTCCACTTTCCTTGGTCTTCCATCGCTTTTCCTTTTCGAAACAAAATTTCATCTGCCAACGAATGCATGGGAAAGGTTATTTGAATACTATCAAATAATACAAATGCCGAATCATATCGGTGCTGTTCAATGAGTCTTTCCGCAGTCGCAAACCAAAACATTGCTTGATAATTACTGTCCAAACCATAATTGTCCGTAATCATCACCGATAACTGTAAGGCATCATTCGCAATCATTTTGGACGTTGATTCTTTTAAGACATTCAATTGACCTTGAGCAAAATCAAATTCACCATCAAAATAAAAAACACGTGCGTTTTTATATTTTGCTTCGTTTCCAATTTGTTCGAACTTAAAGTCATTATCCACTTGCATGTAAAGCAATGAAGCCTCCCAAATATCTCCTCCAAGAACTTGCACATCCGCTAACTTCATTTTAACCTGAGCACGTTGCATGTCGGTCAAACCAGGTGTAGCTAATAAATTCGAAAGCAATTCGATAGATTCCAAAATCTGGTTTCCATAAAAAGCCTTGATATGAGAAAGTTCCAAAATAATCTGAAACGTAAATTTAGATTTGCCTAGACGTGTTAATGCGTCCGTGTAATCCTGAATTGTCGCTTGGATCTCAACAGATGTATAAGCACGGTTTGTCGTGATTTCAATAAAACGCGTATTCAATAATGCTTTTTGTGCCTCAAAGTAAAGGGGTTGTGTTGAGCCCAATGCAATAATATAATCAAAGCATTTGCGCGCGATATCATATGACTTATTTTCAACACATACCATGCCTAATTCCAGTACACGCGAACCATCTCCTTGTACTCGCTTATCTAATGCTTGAGCTTGAATGAATGCTCCATTAAAATTTTGATTTTGTATAAAAAGCCAAATCAACATTTCGGAGTAAATTAATGGCGCATTTGTTTTTTGGGTACGCGCTATTAACATTTCTTTCAACGCAATGAAATCAGGGGAGTCACTTTTTGATAAATTCACTCGGCTATTTATAGCCAATTGAATGGATTCTTTCATATTTGGTTGAAGCTCGAGGTATTCAATGTACTCCCTCATCATTTCCGGCTTATTTCCCATCAATGCAAAATAATCAGCATACTGAAAATTAAATGGATAACTTGGAGCCAATTTTCTTCCTTTATCCAAACACGTTTTTGCTAATTCAAACTTACCTCTTGCGACCAGCGCTTGATAGATTTGTATGGTTAAACCTGCATTATTGTTTACTTCATCTAATATTTCATCATAAATTTTTCGTGATTTTGCGGTTTCTTCGATTTCTTCATAAAATTGAGCAAATGTCACACGTAAATCTAAATCCCCACGATTGATATTGACTTGTTTCTTTAAAATCTTTTCTGCTGTTTTAATGTCTTTGATTTCCATTAAACACTCATAATAGCGTGTAAAAATCACCTTGGACGGATCATTTTCATAAATCTTTTCATAGTAAGTTGTGGCCTTCGCAAACTCACCATTCGTGTAATAATACTGTGCTAATTGAATATCGGTTTCTGTTTGACCAAATGAAAAACTAGATAAAAAAAGAAGGGAAAATAAAACGATGATTCTCATTAGTGATTTAAATTGTGTTTTCTTAATAAATCAAGAGACAATTGATTTAATTCAGGGTGTAATTTAAGGTATGTATCAAGTGTTTCCTTCTTAAGTCGAAGGTATTCTTTGAGTAAAACGTCCACTTGATTTATTTTGTTTTTTTCGAATAAAATATATGATTCATATTTATCTCTGCTGCCAGATCCATTTTCGATGTCGGCTTTTAAAGCAGTTAACGTTCTTTGTTCTTCACGTATAGCCGTTTTTATTTGACTGTTTTGTTTACCAATGGGCTTCAGGTTTCTTCGCATGATTTTATAGGTATCCATTTTTTTGCCCAAGACCATGTCAATTGTATCCAGTACCAAATAGTTTTTAATGCGGATTTCCACGGCATTCGTTGCAATTTTAAGTGCTGTGAGTGTGTCAATCTCATTCTTCATTCTGACCTTCTCAATACCCTTAAGACGCTGCTCTAATCTAGAAATACGTTGCAATTGTTCATCCTTTTTTAGATCCGCACATGAAAATAAGAGGATGCAACATGAAAAGATAAGTGAGCTGTAAAAATTCATAGCGCGTAAAAATAATGAGTGAAAAAGGTAATAAGAACGGCTAAAATCCAGCCGGTATACACCTCAATTGGACGGTGTTTATTTAAATATAAACGGGCTGCTATTGTTAAACCCGAAATAATAATCGCAGCCGGTAAGATCCAAATGGCAAAAGCTTGTTGCTGTAAAAAAAATGCAAATAAGAACCCAACTAAAATACCGGCACCACCTGCATGCAAGGAGATTTTTATCCACCTATTAATTCCCATAAAAACAGCTGTTACAAAGAATCCCGACAATGGAAGCGCATAAAATGCAACGGGAAGTGCTGATTTAGGTGCTTTCACAAAAAACAATAAAAACAAAACCAAAGAATAAGCCATCATCACCAATAGGGGGATGTTTCTTTCACGTTGATTTTCAATATCAATGGTACTTATTACTTTTTTTTGATGCAGTGCTAAAAAGGATAATCCCGGAGCAACAGCACTAAACAAGAAAAACAGAAGGATTAACCTCATTTTCAATTCTGGCATTAAAAAATACAAAGATGCCTGTGTTAAGTCATTAGGAAGGGAAGGGATATACATCGCCAATAAAAGTCCATATGTTGGCATGAGGAGGGGTAAAAATACCCAAGAGGTTAAATGAGCCAGTATTCCTTTCATTTTATAATTCTTTTCGCATTCTAGCAACTGGAATATTCAATTGCTCTCTATATTTTGCCACAGTTCTTCGCGCTATATTGTATCCCTTTTCGTTCAATAAATCCATCAATTTTTCATCTGTTAATGGATTGTGTTTATCCTCGGCCTCAATTGCATCGGATAAAATCTTCTTCACTTCGCGGGTGGACACTTCCTCTCCACTATCCGTCGACAACGATTCCGAGAAAAAGTACTTTAAAGGGAATATGCCATAATTCGTTTGTACATATTTAGAATTTGCCACCCTTGAAATAGTTGATATATCCAAGCCTATTACATCAGCAATGTCTTTAAGAATCATCGGGCGAAGTTTGGTTTCATCGCCACTCAAAAAATAAGCTTCTTGGTAATCCATAATCGCTCCCATAGTTAAGAGTAGGGTTTGCTGACGTTGTTTAATCGCATCAATGAACCATTTAGCACCATCCAACTTTTGACGAACAAATGAAAGTGCATCTTTATCAGATTTCGACGACTTTGCTCCTTCTGCATAAGAACGAAGCATTGTTTCATATTCACGACTCACTTTTAATTCCGGAGCATTTCTCCCATTTAGTCCAAGTTCTAAGTGTCCTTCACTTTCAAAAAGGGTGAAATCTGGAATAATTTGCTGGTAATTTTTTGCGGATTCCCGCATCGAACCACCTGGTTTAGGATTTAATTTTAAAATCTCATCAATGGCATCTTTTAAATCGAGGTCGTCTATTTCAAGCTTTTTAGCAATCTTATCGTAGTGTTTTTTTGTAAATTCTTCAAAGTAATTTTCAAGTATTTTTTTCGCTGTATACCTCGAAATATCACCATCTTGCTTTCGTTTGATTTGAATCAAAAGGCATTCTTGTAAATTTCGCGCTCCAACCCCTGCCGGATCGAGCTCTTGAACTAACTGTAAAATATCAAGTACTGCCTTTTCAGTTACATCAACGTTCATGGAAAAAGCCAAATCGTCCACGATTGCTTCAATACTTCTGTTCAGATAGCCAGATTCATCAAGGTTACCAATAATGACATCAGCAATAGTGAACTGATCATCCTCCAAATACAATAAATGCAGTTGTTCGGTTAGTTTTTCTTGAAAAGACTGTTCACCAGAGAGTGGGATCACACGCTCCTCGTCGTCCTTGGAATGATTATTAGCTTGTGTTTTATAGTCAGCAGAATCATCATCTAAATAGTCAGATAGGTCAAACTCCTCTTCTCCATCCTCATCATCGAACTCATCCTGTTGTTCAAATTCATCTTCGAAATCATCCGCTCCTTCCTCTAATGCTGGATTTTCTTCCAACTCCTGTTTGATACGCTGATCTAATTCCATCGTTGGCACCTGAAGCAATTTCATCAACTGAATTTGTTGAGGAGAAAGCCGCTGTTCCAGTTTTTGTGCAAGGTGTTGTCTTAGCGCCATCGGAATCTCGAAAATTACGTTTTAAGGAAGGATATTCTGACGAATCACCTGGTATATCTCCCAAGTAGTGCGGTCATAAACGTAAATTAATACATGCATATTGTCCGCATTGTATGTGTTGTCTAATTGATCTGGCACAACAAAACTATAGTTGACATAGTATTTTCCATTTTGAATGTCAGTTGATCCTAATACTCTTCCAAAAGCTTGTCCGTTCAGGTTTCCTCTGTGAATATCTCTATGAATGTAACTAGAATTATGCGAATTATCACTCATTTTTTGATCGCCAACTAAAGAATCCTCCAAAACATAAGCTACGATTCCTAACTCGTTCGTTAACTGCTGGTCAATTTTATCAACTTCAACATGCAGAAATGCGCCATGCGTTTGTGGGTAATAATTCAACGCAGATTGCATATTTACTTTTAAGTTGTTTTCTGCAAGCATCGTATTTACCATACTCGACCATGCATTTGGGCTTTGGAAAATATTTCCTCCAGAAAGGAAACGATTGATTGTTCCTCGTGGATTCCCGCTAAATCCACCATCATTCGTACCAAAATAAGTGCCTATTTCAACACCTTGTGGATTGGTGAAATCGATAGGGTATTCAGGCGCACTAACGGTTTGGAAATCACCAATACCAAATGGCCCCACATGCATAGTGGAGACGAATACCCTTCCTTCATGAGTAACTTCCAATTGATGTGCTAAATCCGCTGCTGCTGGACAAAAAATACATTTATGTCCGGTGTAATCCTCTATAAGGATGTTTCGATCACTATTCGTGTTGGCACTAAAAGTTGGCCATTCATTTGCAACGTAATCAGCCCAATTTCCTGGATAAAGTGTGGTGTCCAAATCTAAAATGACTTGAGGAGGATATGGGTTGGTTATGCGGTCACATGCAGTGTATAGGTACATGGACCAAGCCAAAAGAAACAAAAGAGAAAACTTTTTCATACTAAAAACTTTGAGTAAAACTTAGTGTTAAACCATTCGATGCTGGAACAAAGCGACAAACGCCACCCACACAGAAAAGACCAGCGCGTTGACGTCCGTATGAAACTGTAAAACGCGTGGCATCGCGAATGTATCCACACGTTAAAATAGGATAATTCACACGTTTAGCTATATCAGGATTCCCATAATTATATTGGTTCATAAAACTAAAAAACCAACCTGGTGAAATCGAGTATTCTACTAATAGCGTAGCCCAATTCCCTTTGTCTTTAATTGCACCAGCTTCCTTTTCAACAAATAATCCTTGGAATTCTGTACGGAGGGAATGTTTGGAATTGAATTTATATGCGAACTCTGCAACACCGATGTTTGCATGAATAATTCCAGAAGCATCATTCGAAATTTTCACTACATCATTGTTGATTTTAATGGAATAAAAACTCAAGATTGTGCTGAATTTCTTGTTAAATTTTTTCGTAATGTTGAAGTTGATGTCTTGCCAGTACATGCTATCACTAGCTTGAAAGGGACGAGAAACATATGTTACACCAGTAGAATCCAATGGATTAATCCCATCTAAACTCTGTCTAGGCCGATAGGTTGTAGAGAAATTACCGCCAATTGTTGTTCCATACTTTCCGCCAAGTTTTGTTCCCTTTTTAAACGTATAAAGCACATCTGTTTGATAAGCAACTTCACCTAAAGGTTGTGTTGCATAAGGATACAATGTTGCCACTAGATTGTAGGTGTGGGTTTTATTCAATGACGGTAGGTAGTTTATAAAAACATCTTGTAAATCTTTCGTTCGATCGGAACGGTAACTCATGTTATCTACAGATTTACCCGAAACTAAAATCCCAAGTCCTTTACGGGTATAACTCACATTAAAAACAGAAGCATGACCGTAATTGTAGATATAGTTATTATCACTCGAAGGATCTTGTTCTTTTTGAACATATTCTAAATCACCATAAAAGTTTTTATAGCGTAATTTCATTCGTCCACCGTATGTTCCGACATTTTGTGGTAATATCAAATCCGGATTATTGTCCTCTTGGTATTTACTCACAAAAGAAGCCCCTAAAACGACATCCACAGGAAATTCCTTCATCTTTTTTAATCCTTCATTCAAGTGAAATTCGCCATCCAATCCACGAACGATACCATCACCATGTATGACATTTCCACCTTGAAAGGAAAGGCGTTGATAACCATAAACTCCTTTGATTACAAGTCCTTTTGTTGGACGAACGATGATACGAGCACCGTCCATTACATTGTCGTATCCTAAAGCACGATCTTCGTAAGCTCTAAAAGAAAGTCCTGATCCAAATTGCTCATAAAACGAACCCAAAGTCACATCCACAAAACCATTTGAATAACCAATGTAACGCATCCCAATTCCAGTTCCATCAAAACGATTTGGATATCCCTGAATTCGTGGTAAATACGACTCCAACCTCATCCCCGCTTTAAAATTTCCTTGGGTGTAGAAAACGTTCATGTAGGAATTTAATAACCCTTTTTCAACAGGTTGTTTTGCATCAATAATCGAATCTGCATTTAGGTATTGAAATGTGCTTTCAATGTTCCCGGTTAAAGAACCTTGAGCGAAAACTAAAAAATGGAAGAAGAAGCCTGTAACGGCAAGTAAAAATTTATTCATGTGATTTATTTTCCGCTTAAGTGAAGCAACTCTTTGTACAATTTTTCTTCATCTCCAGGAGCATAGTTATTATGAGAATAAACAATGTTGCCATCCTTGTCCACTAAAAAAGTGTGTGGTACATTATTAACACCCATTGCTCGTTTAAAATCGCCATTCGGATCCATTAATACAATGTAATCCCAAGCCTTACCATTCACATATACGGGAACTTGGCTTTTAGTTTTTTCATCGTCAATCGATACAGCAACTAAAGTTACACCGGTTTCAGCTTGCCAATCTTCGTATAATTCATGAATGGTGTTCAATTCTTTCTTACACGGTGCGCACCATGTCGCCCAAAAACTAATAATTACCGGCCCCTCTACGCCTATTGCACCTGTATTAACAGATTTGCCATTTATATCTTGAAGATTTACAGCCGGAACATGTTTCAGTTGGCTTTCCGTAGTATGTGTATCCTGTGAAAATGCTGAGATTCTTGTTAATAGAACGATAGAAAGTGTAATAAGTGTTTTCATTGATGTATTGTTTTTTTGGCTCGACAATTCAAAAACCTTGCCGAACTCAAAGGTATAAAAAAACCAAGACCTGAAAAACTTTCAGCAATTTTGAAAATTAATGGATTTTTCGTATTTTTGAACAAACTGATACTCCATGATGAAGTCCTTATTTCTCCTTTTTACAATTAGTTTAAGTGTTTTCTCTTATGCTCAAGATGGCATTATTATTCATGTAGATGGACAAACAACCGATATTTCAGGGGCAACACACATGGTGGTTGCGCCATCAAACGCATCTTTTGATGTCGCTTTAGATGTAGAAAACAACACGGGTGCTCCACGTGAATGGCGTATAACTCGTTTACGCATGGATGCTCCGGCGGGGTGGACAGACGCTTTGTGTTGGGGGCATGCTACAGATCCATTTGGTGGAACGTGCTATTCGTCAGGGCAAATGAACACAAATCCATGGACGACCCCTGGTGCGCAATCTGTACTTTTTACCATTAATGATGGAGAATACGGGAAATTGAAAGCATCCATTGATCCAGCTGATGGTGTAAATGGAACGGCTCATTATCGTTATTACGTTTCTACAAATGGACTTTCTTACGTAGATTCTGTAGATGTTATTGTAGATTACGTTGCAGCAGTGAAACCAATAAAAGAAGAAGTAGGAGTAAGTATTTACCCAAATCCATCATCTGAATATGTTTCCATTCAACTAGCTGGAATGGACCAATCTTCTTTCAAATTAATGGATGCCGTTGGCAATGTAATCATGAAAGAGACGATTCATGGTGGAAAGAAAATCAATGTGGGTGATTTTAGCAATGGAATCTACTTCCTTATTTTTGAAACTTCAACAGGTAAAACCATTACCAAAAAATTAGTGGTTCGTCACTAAATTGTTACTTTCAATCTTTTCGAACTCTTTAGACAAGATTATTGTCTAAATTCGTACTATGTCCAAAAAAAGGTATTCAAAACCAGCTCCCGGTAAAAAAAAATCGGGTATCAACGCGATTTTAATTCGCTTATTCGAGAAACACCCCGGTGTTGAATTAACACACCAGCAAATTTGTACCATGGTTGAGGCTCGAGATCCGATGAGTCGCCAAGTTGTGTTCGAAGGTTTAAATGCATTGGCTTCAAAAAATGCCATCAAACGAATCAATCATTTTACCTACAGCTTAAATGGCGGTTCCAACTTAGTAGAAGGAGTGATTCAATTGACGCAACGTGGAGCAGGATTTGTTGTCGTTGAAGGAAAAGAAAAAGACGTGTTTATTGCACCACAAAACATTGGACAAGCGTTGAATGGCGATACTGTAAAAGTGCGCGTATTCAAATCTGGACCAAATCGAGATGAAGGTGCCGTTGTTGAAGTAAAAGAAAGAGAACGCGTTCAATTTGTAGGAACCATCCAATTCGGGGATAAAACCGCTCTTCTAATTCCAGACAATAATCGAAGTGGACTTGAAATTCGCGTCGCTAAAGAAAATTTGAATGGAGCGCGTGATGGAGAAAAAGCGCTTGTGAAGATAACCGTTTGGCCTAAATCCGCAGAAAAACCTTTTGGAGAAGTTGTTGCGATTTTGGGTATGCCAGGAAGCAATGACACAGAAATGCTTTCGATTTTATACAACCAAGGAATCAATCCGATTTTTCCGGATGCAGTTTTGGAAGAAGCGGAACGTGTGCCTGTCGAATTGGACGATAAAGAAATTGCCACTCGAAGAGACTTCCGACAAGTTCTCACGTTTACCATTGATCCGTTCGATGCACGTGACTTTGATGATGCGATCTCCTATGAAGAATTAGAAAATGGACATTATGAATTAGGTGTTCACATTGCGGATGTTAGTCATTATGTTCGTCCCGGTATGGCCATGGATGCGGAAGCATTACTACGTTCAAATTCCGTTTATTTAGTAGATCGCGTGATTCCCATGTTGCCAGAACAGCTTTCTAACATTGCTTGCTCTTTGCGTCCACATGAAGATAAATATACTTTTTCAGCTGTTTTTGAAATGGATGACAAAGGCAAGGTGTATAAAGAATGGTATGGAAAAGGGGTGATTCACTCGGACCGTCGTTTCACCTATGAAGAAGCACAAGAAATCATTGAAGGACAAGATGGCGATCATCACATTGTCATCCGTAAACTTAATGGGGTAGCACATATATTAAGAAAACAGCGTTTAAAGGACGGTGCGTTAAGCATTGAATCCGAAGAAATGCGTTTTCGCTTAAATGATGTTGGAAATCCATCAGAAGTGGTAATTAAAACCTCCAAGGATGCACATAAATTAATTGAAGAATTTATGTTACTTGCGAACCGCAAAGTAGCCACATTCCTATCGAAACCTGAAAAGGGCAGAGACCCATTTCCAATGATTTACAGAGTTCACGACTCACCAGACCCAGGAAAGATGGATGTTTTTTCTGTCTTCATTGAGAAATTCGGACACAAAATTGATTTACACGATACACAGTCTATTGCAAAAAATTTAAATGCTTTATTCGAAGAGATCCGAGAAGAAAATGAGTTTTCACTAGTTCAATC
Source organism: Crocinitomicaceae bacterium (assembly GCA_044240055.1). Classification (GTDB taxonomy): domain Bacteria; phylum Bacteroidota; class Bacteroidia; order Flavobacteriales_D; family Crocinitomicaceae; genus UBA952. Next base: position 40,158 of record JBIIAG010000014.1, read on the forward strand.
TATGGCTATCCGATCTATGGCCAAAGCTTCCTATGAGACTGAAAACATCGGTCATTATGGTTTAGCTTTTAAACATTACAGTCATTTTACTTCGCCAATTAGACGTTATGCAGATTTAGTTGTTCACCGAATTTTACAAGAAGAACTCACGAGTAAACAGCATAAGTATGGCGGGGAATTGAAAGCGATTTGCACGCGTATTTCTAAAAATGAACGCAAAGCATCTGAAGCAGAGAGAGAATCCACAAAATATTTCCAGACATTATTCGTGATGGATCATTTGGGAGAAGTTTTTGAAGGAACCATCTCTGGAATAGCGGAACATGGGATGTTCGTACGCATGGATGAAAATCAATGTGAAGGAATGGTGCCAATGTCCGAAATTCCAGGAGATCGCTATTACTTCGATCAAGACAACTTTAAAATTACAGGAGCGCGCTTTAGAAAAGCATTTAATTTCGGTGATAAGGTACGAGTGAAAATTGCCAAAGTAAATCCTAAAAAACGTCAGATTGACCTGGAATTAGTGGTTGACTAATACAAGAAATTATTGTAGGGATAGCGCACGCGAAAGATTGTTTTAACTTCTTCGTAAAGCACTTCTTTCAATTCCTCCACATTCTCCTTGTTTTGAGCAGAAATAAAAACACATTTAGTTTTATTCATTTTTGCCATCCATGATTTTTTAAGGGACTCTAATGTTCTGACATCTTCCTCCTCTTCATTCATTTCATTCATAACTGGTTGATACGCATCAATTTTATTGAATACAACAATCGTTGGTTTCTCTGTTTTATCAATCTCATTCAATGTTTCATTCACAACATTAAATTGATCTTCGAAATTTGGATGAGAAATGTCTAATACATGAATGAGTAAATCAGCTTCACGTACCTCATCTAATGTTGATTTAAATGACTCCATCAATTGTTGGGGTAGTTTGCGGATAAATCCTACTGTATCTGTTAGAAGCATGGGCATATTGTCTATTACCACTTTCCGTACAGTTGTGTCCAAGGTGGCGAACAACTTATTTTCTGCAAAAACATCCGATTTTGAAAGTAAATTCATCAAGGTGCTTTTCCCAACATTTGTATAACCGACAAGCGCAACGCGAACTAGTTGTCCTCGGTTACTACGTTGAATGGTCATTTGCTTATCAATGTCTTTAAGCCTTTCCTTCATTAAGGAAATACGCATTTGAATGATTCGGCGGTCTGTTTCTATTTGAGATTCTCCAGGTCCACGCAGTCCGATTCCACCTTTCTGTCGTTCAAGGTGAGTCCATAACCTTGTCAAACGAGGTAACATATACTGTAATTGTGCTAATTCAACTTGTGTTTTAGCATGAAAGGTACGAGCGCGACTAGCGAAGATGTCCAAGATTAAAATCGTTCTATCTAACACTTTACATTCCAGCTCTCGTTCTATGTTTCGTAATTGGGAAGGTGACAATTCATCATCGAAAATAACCATATCGATGTCCATTGCTTTCATGTACTGTTTAATTTCCTCGAGCTTACCTGTGCCAACGTATGTGCGTGGATTTGGGTAAGGTAACTTCTGTAAAAATTTTGTGTGTGTAATTGCTCCGGCAGTTTCAGCTAAAAACTCCAATTCATCCAAATGTTCATTGGCAATAACTTCATCTATTTCTGATGTAATTACGCCTACTAAAATACAAGATTCCTCTACTGCATCTACTGTTACGTGGCCTTCTTGCATTATTTTCTCAAGGTTTTGATGTGTTGGATAACGAAGTCCATGTTTTCCTCATTCTCCAAAATCGCAGACATGGGAGGCATGGCATTTTTACCCTTTTGTAGTATTTTTTTAATTTGCTTGTCACTTAATTGTGATTGCGACAAGTCTTTCGCTCCTGATCCACCCATTTTTCCGTCTTCACCGTGACAACTCGTACAATTTAAGGTATACAGTGAAGCGCCTTTTTCAGCTGGCGTTTCAATCGGTAAAGCATCATTATTTTTTGATGATGAATCATTACCACAAGAAGTTAATCCTGCTAAAAAGAGCATGAAAAACAAAGGTTTTAGAACCATGATCCTCCAAGTGCTGTTCGGAATGGCCATGGAATAGATGCTAAGATCAAAATGAATCCAATTACATAGAACATTTTAATTGGCTTAAATTTCTCCAAATCCGTTGCGCCTCTTTTTGATTTGCTATAACCTATCGTGATCAACACGATCGCAATCAACATTCCTAATAAGTGTTCCATTCCGTAAAAACGAAATGCCGCTTCTTTCATCCAACCATCAAAAAACTTTACTTTTCCAGATGTGACAAAATATTGAATGAATCCAATGATCAATTGAGTATGCAAGGTGATCATCGTGAATAAATTAATCATTTTATGTTTCTTTTCGAACTTCTTTGCCGTGAAAGCATTTACAATTGCAAGCAACAAAAGAATAATGGCTACCCAGCGTAAGCCAGAATGTGCATGGGTTAAAATTGAGTTCATATGTTAAGGTTTAGTCGTTTAATTTCAATACAGCTAAAAATGCTTCTTGCGGAACTTCTACTCGTCCCACTTGGCGCATACGTTTTTTACCTGCTTTTTGTTTCTCTAATAATTTACGTTTACGGGAAATATCTCCACCGTAACACTTTGCCGTTACGTCCTTTCTCAAGGCTTTAATCGTCTCACGAGCAATTACTTTCGCGCCAATAGCCGCTTGAATTGGAATCTCAAATTGCTGTCTTGGTATTAATTCGCGTAATTTGACACAAATGCGTTTTCCAAGATCAAAGGCATTACTACGGTGAACCAATGCTGATAAAGCATCTACTTGCTCCCCATTCAAAAGAAGGTCCATTTTAATCAAATCTGACTCTTTATATCCAATTGGATGATAGTCAAACGAAGCATATCCACGTGAAACGGATTTTAATCGGTCATAAAAATCAAAGACAATCTCCGCCAATGGCATTTCAAAAGTAATTTCAACTCTGTCTTGTGTTAGATACACTTGATTTTGTAATTCGCCACGTTTTTCAATACACAAAGTCATAATTGCACCAACATATTCTGTTTTAGTAATGACTTGTGCTTTAATATAAGGCTCTTCAATGCGTTCCATTCCAGATGGATCAGGAAGTTCAGATGGATTATTTACAATCAAAGCATCCTCTGGATCTTTTTTCATGTATGCTTTGTAGGAAACGTTAGGAACCGTGGTAATCACGGTCATGTTAAACTCGCGTTCCAATCGTTCTTGAATGATTTCCATGTGCAACATTCCAAGGAATCCACAACGGAAACCAAATCCAAGGGCAGCAGATGATTCAGGTTCAAATACTAAAGATGAATCATTTAATTGCAGTTTTTCCATGGAATAACGCAACTCTTCATAATCTTCATTGTCAACTGGATAGATTCCAGCAAATACCATTGGCTTTACATCCTCGAATCCTTTTATAGGAACTTCGCAAGGATTTTCTGTGTCAGTAATGGTATCACCAACTTTTACTTCGTTCGCTTGCTTAATACCAGAAATGATATATCCTACATCACCAGCCCGGACTTCGTTACGTGGAGATAAATCCATTTTTAAAATGCCTATTTCATCCGCGTTGTAATCTCGACCTGTATTTAGAAAACGAACTTTTTGTCCTTTTCTCAACACACCGTTTTTAATTCTATAATAGGCAATAATTCCTCTAAATGGATTGAAAACAGAATCAAAAATCATGGCTTGTAAAGGCGCGGACTCATCTCCTTTTGGGGCTGGTATCCGGTTAACAACAGCTGATAAGATAGCTTCTACACCGAGGCCTGTTTTACCCGAGGCCTGAATAATGTCATCGTAATCGCAACCAATCAACTCGACGATTTGATCGGACACCTCTTCAGGCATTGCACCAGGCAAATCCATTTTATTTAGAATTGGAATAATTTCCAAGTCGTGTTCTAGTGCCAAATATAAATTTGAAATCGTTTGAGCTTCAATTCCTTGGGATGCATCGACGATCAATAAAGCCCCTTCACATGCTGCGATAGAACGCGATACTTCATAAGAGAAGTCAACGTGTCCTGGGGTATCAATTAAATTCAATATATAATCATTCCCTTCAAACTTATAACTCATTTGAATGGCGTGACTCTTGATGGTGATACCACGTTCCCGTTCCAAGTCCATGTCATCCAAAGCCTGAGCCTGCATGTTTCGGTCGGAAATCGTTCCCGTTGTTTGAAGTAAGCGATCTGCGAGGGTACTTTTACCGTGATCGATGTGTGCAATAATGCAGAAGTTTCGAATGTGATTCATAGCGGAAACAAAAATACGATTTTCCCACTGATTTGACGAGTAATCTCCCGACTATATTACATCTTCATCAAGAACAAAGCTATTACCGAAAGAATCCCTACTGCATATAAAGAAAGCATAATGATCATCAATATTCCAGTGAAACGAAATAGGGATTTTAAATTTTCAATTCCTTCTTCAAAGATGTCATCGTTTAATTTTTTAATTGCTTCTCCACATGCCGTTGCAAATCGATACAAATAAATTGCTGGGAAAAAATAAAGCACCGCCATCAAGATGTAGAAAATACCCATGACTACAACTTGCATTCCCTTCCCTAGTCCTTCAAATTGAAGGATGATCATTCCTGCCCCAAAAAGAACCATCATTCCCAGTCCAACAAACGAACAAATAGCTAAAAACTTAGCCCACTTGACGATTTCAGTCATAAAAATTAGACTGTTCTCTGTTAGTTTTAATGATTTGTTATTACTTAATTCTTGTTCCATAAGGCGTGTTTTTAATTACCTAAGATACACTTTTTCACGAATTTGATTTCCTGTAAAATCGGTCAATCGAAACTTCCATGTCTAAAGGTGTCCCTTGCAACATATAATTACTTAATTCCCTAGCCAACGTTGGCGCCATTAAATATCCTTTTGTTCCTAATCCGTTAAATAAGAACATATTTTTTATGGTGTGATGTGCTCCAAGAATTGGCCGGCGATCTAAAACGGTTGGACGTATCCCCACTTGTTGATCAATTATGTCATAAGAATAAGAGCCCAGAACATTAAGATGATCCATTAATTCTTTTTTTGCCTCTTCTGTTGGTGTCAAATCTGGATTATCCCATTCATAGGTCGCCCCGATTCTGAATACTTGATCGCCCAAAGGAAGCAAAAAACATTTCCGATTGAGGGATTCATTTTCTGGTATTTCCTTTGAATGAACTCGAATGGTTTGACCCTTGGTCTGTTGGATGGGTAATTCCTGAAAAAAAGGAGTGTTCATTTGGTGATATCCAACACAAAAAACAACTTTAGTGTAGGTTATTCCTTTGTATGTCAATTTATTTTCATCAAAATTAGTAACGTCAAAATCCTCTTTTAGCAATTGCCCATTTTTATGAAAATATGCGGTGTTTTTCTCGTAATAGGTTTTAGCATCCACCCAAAAAGCGGATTTCAACCTACCACTTCCAAATTGATTGTTCGCCAATGAATACGTGTCATCTTCAGGACTTATTTCCGACAAGTAAGCTTGAAATTCTTGCGTTTTTTGCCTATCCAACCAGTAATTGCGTTCCTGTTCTGAAGAAAGCATACGACGGATGACAATAGGATGAAAGAGCTTGTGTTCTATTACCTGTTCTAAATGGAGGTAATAATTCCTTGCGTCAGACATGAACTCATCCAATCTCCACGACTTATTCATTCGTCGAAAAACCATTGGATTAACCATTCCAGCTGCAATAGCTGTGGAATGATTTACCCCCCGATCCACTAATTGAACACGGTGCCCGTTAGCGATAAGTTGATGAGCCAAGCATGTTCCTGCGAGTCCAGCACCAATGATTAATATGTGTTCAGAGTCCATTTTTATTTTGCTATGGCGAAACTAATCAAACTTATTTGAAGATCTGGGTATTGAGAACGTAATAGTTGAGCCATAGCTTCTAGTGTGGATCCTGTTGTAATCACATCATCAACAATAGCAATATGACGGTGAGTGATTGCTGTTTTTCCAAGACAAAATTGCTCGCTTGCGTTATCCCAGCGAAGAAATCTATTTTTTGTTGTCTGACTTGAGTTGTTGTTCTTTTTCTGTACAACATCCGTTAAAATTGGGGTTTTCAAAATCTCTGCCATACCCTCTGCTAATAATTCACTTTGATTGTAACCTCGCAAAAATCGTTTTTGAGGGTGGATAGGAACCGGAATCAATGCTTCTATTTCTTTGTATTTATAACTTTTCAGCATTGTTTCTCCCATTATCCGACCGAAATGTCTTCCTAGGGGTGCTTTGAATTGATACTTTAAGGCGTGCAGGATATCTTGTATGGGTTTTTCCTTTTCAAAAAAATAAAGGGCAAACGTTTCCTTCAATGCGATCCTTCCCCAAAACAACTGGTCCATGCCGCTAGAATTTTCATATGATTCAAAATACGTGCGTTGAAGTTTATCCCAACAAAAAGCGCAAATATGTTTTTCAAATCGAGACAATTCATGTGTACATTGAAGGCAACTATTTGGAAAAATGAGGTGTTGAACACCCTCTAGGTATCGATTCAAAATATAGGTTAAATTGACCGTTATAAAGTGCATCTTTGATTATTTAAGTTTGAACATTAACGTGTTCAAAAACTCATAGATTGTTTCCGAAAAAAAATAAATTTCCTACATAACTTTAATGTCCTATTTCACTTAAGGAATTTATTTCACTTATTTGATGATGTTGCAAGGAATAGTTATTAAAATCGGCATATTGCTGATGTGAATATCTTTCTATTTAGTGTTGAAAATTGCTGAAGCGTTTGTTGGTGAAAGGATTGCGATTTTGGGTGTTAATAACATTAAACAAATGTTGATTTCTTTAATTGATTTAAGAATGTTTTTTGACAATTTTTGTAGTCTCAAATTTCACCGATGATGCGTCTTAAAGACAGCGATCAAAGTTGATTGAGTAATACAAAAACAATTTTACGAGTTTAGGGTTTAGAAGAAAGGCAATTCACTGTGTTTTTGCATCCCTTTGTTTAGTATAAAAATTATTTTAGCAGCTTATGACAACATCTTTACGCGAACCGATTCTTGAAGAAAACAAAAGCCGTTTTGTATTATTTCCAATTCAACATGATGATATTTGGAGTTTTTACAAAAAAGCCGAAGCTAGCTTTTGGACTGCAGAAGAAATTGATTTATCTCCAGATCAAATTGATTGGGAGAACAAATTGAACGACGACGAACGTCATTTCATCAAACACATACTTGCGTTTTTTGCAGCATCTGATGGAATCGTCAATGAAAACCTTGCGGAGAACTTTTTGTCAGAAGTGCAATACACAGAGGCAAAATTCTTCTACGGGAATCAAGTTGCGATGGAAAACATCCATTCAGAAACTTATTCACTTCTGATTGATACCTACATCAAAGATTCTGCAGAAAAAAATCATTTATTTAACGCAATCGACACACTTGATTGTGTGAAGAAAAAAGCAGAATGGGCATTGCGTTGGATTGACAAAGGAGATTTTGCTGAGCGTTTAGTTGCGTTTGCTGCTGTTGAGGGCATTTTCTTTTCTGGGTCGTTTTGTTCTATTTTCTGGTTGAAAAAACGTGGTTTAATGCCAGGATTGTCATTTTCCAATGAATTGATTTCACGTGATGAAGGGTTGCACTGCGACTTCGCCTGCTTATTATACAACAATCACCTTGTGAATAAACTTTCGAAAGAAAAGGTGCGTGAAATCATCATGGATGCTGTCGAAATCGAAAAAGAATTTGTGACAGACGCCATTCCAGTAAAGCTTATTGGAATGAATAGTGATCTTATGCAACAATACATTGAATTTGTTGCGGATCGACTTTTAGTTGAATTAGGGAACGAACGTGTTTACAACACATCAAATCCATTTGATTTTATGGAAATGATCTCTATTCAAGGAAAAACAAATTTCTTTGAAAAACGCGTTGGCGAATACCAGAAAGCTGGTGTGTTAGCTGGAGATGCGAACAAAGAATTCAGCATGAACGAAGAATTTTAATTATTTAATTGCGGTATTAAGGATGTACGTAGTAAAAAGAGACGGAAGAAAAGAAGCTGTAAAGTTTGATAAAATTACAGCGAGAATTATTAAAATGTGTTACGGATTAGATCCGTTAGTATCACCTGAGGCTGTTGCCATGAAAGTGATCGAAGGAATTTATGATGGGGTTTCTACCTCTGACTTAGATAACTTAGCGGCCGAAGTTGCCGCAGCAAAAACAATTGATCACCCAGATTACGCATTATTGGCTTCCCGTATTGCTGTATCGAATTTACACAAGGAAACGAAAAAAACGTTTTCTGAAGTAATTGATGATTTACACCATTACATCGATCCAAAGACTAATCAAAATGCATCTTTAGTAGCTGATGACGTTTATGCCATTATTCAAGAAAATAAAGAAGCTTTCGACTCAAGCATTATTTACGACCGTGATTTTCGCTACGATTACTTTGGGTTTAAAACATTGTCGCGCTCTTATTTGATGCGTTTAAATGGTAAAATCGCAGAGCGTCCACAGCAAATGTTGATGCGTGTTGCAATTGGTATACATAAGCACGATGTTGCATCTGCGATCAAAACGTACAACTTAATGTCAGAAGGATGGTTTACGCATGCAACGCCAACGTTGTTTAATGCAGGAACACCGAAACCTCAAATGTCTTCTTGTTTCTTGCTTACGATGAAAGAAGATAGCATTGAAGGAATTTATGACACCTTAAAATCTTGTGCACAAATTTCGCAATCTGCCGGTGGAATTGGACTAGCATTGCACGACATCCGTGCAACTGGATCATACATCAAAGGAACTAACGGAACTTCGAATGGTATTGTTCCAATGTTACGCGTCTTTAATGATACTGCTCGCTACGTGGATCAAGGTGGTGGAAAAAGAAAAGGATCTTTTGCTATGTACATCGAACCATGGCATGCTGATGTATTCGATTTCCTTGACCTAAAAAAGAATCATGGAAAAGAAGAACAACGTGCACGTGATTTATTCTATGCGCTTTGGATTCCGGATTTATTCATGCAACGTGTAAAAGAAAATGGAGATTGGACATTGATGTGTCCACATGAATGTCCAGGGCTTTCAGATACGCACAGTGCTGAATTTGAAGCATTGTACACGAAATACGAAAAAGAAGGGAAAGGTAGAAAAACAATCAAAGCTCAAGATCTTTGGTTTAAAATCCTCGAATCCCAAATTGAAACTGGAACTCCTTACATGTTGTACAAAGATGCGGCGAATGCCAAATCAAACCAACAAAATTTAGGAACAATCAAATCATCTAACCTGTGTACGGAGATTATTGAATACACTGCTCCTGATGAAGTAGCTGTATGTAATCTTGCATCACTTGCATTACCAAAATACGTTACAGAAGATGGCACATTTGATCACGATAAATTATTTGAAGTAACATACCAAGCGACGTTAAATCTTAACCGTATTATTGACGAAAACTTCTATCCAGTTGAAGAAGCGAAAAACTCCAATCTTCGTCACCGTCCAATCGGACTTGGTGTTCAAGGATTAGCAGATGCTTTCATCATGATGGGACTTCCATTTGAATCTGAAGAAGCACGCGCATTGAACCGTGAAGTATTTGAGACAATATATTTTGCGTCCATGTCCGCTTCAAAAGACCTCGCAAAAGTTGACGGTCCTTACGAAACAATCAAAGGTTCTCCCGTATCTAAAGGTATCTTCCAGTTTGATATGTGGGGTGTTACACCTACAAACCGTTGGGAATGGGATGTGTTGAAAGAAGAAGTAATCAAGCATGGTGTCCGTAATTCCTTATTGTTAGCGCCAATGCCAACTGCTTCCACTGCACAAATACTTGGAAACAACGAATGTTTTGAACCATACACATCTAATATTTACACACGTCGTGTACTTTCAGGTGAATTCATTATTGTAAACAAGCACTTATTAAAAGACTTAGTTCGTGAAGGATTATGGAACAAAGACATGCGTCAAAAAATCATGACTGCCAATGGATCTGTTCAGAACATTAACGAAGTACCTCAACGATTAAAAGATTTATATAAAACAGCTTGGGAGATTTCCCAAAAAGCAATTATTGATCAAGCTGCAGATCGTGGTGCATACATTTGTCAAAGTCAATCTTTGAATATCTTCATGGAAAATGCAAACTTTGGAAAATTAACTTCGATGCATTTCTATGGTTGGGAGAAAGGATTAAAAACGGGAATGTACTACCTTCGTACAAAAGCAGCAACAGATGCAATTAAATTCACAGTAGAAAAAACAGTGGTTGAACAACCAACAGCGAAGTCCTTGGAAGAAGCAGCTGAAGCAATTGCTTGTTCTTTGGATAATCCTGATAGTTGTGAAATGTGTTCTGGGTAGAAAAGACGTCTGTCGGTTATAGACAGAAAGAATTAAATTTTAACATATTCGATTCAATCCCCCGCTAGCGGGGGATTTTTTTGTTTTAAAATTTTACATGAACTTCTAAAATGAGCAACAGATAAACAGCATTTATCAAAAAAAATACACTAATTTTGCGCTTTCTTTTACACCCCATGACAGATTTAAAAAACATCAAAAACGCCTTAATTTCAGTCTATTACAAAGATGGTTTAGGTGACATCGTGCATGAATTGCACAAAAACAACGTAACCATTTACTCTACAGGAGGTACTTTGGCCTTTATTCAAAATCTGGGTGTTCCAGTTATTGCTGTAGAGGATTTAACCGGATTCCCTGAAATTTTAGGCGGAAGGGTTAAAACATTGCATCCTACCGTTTTTGGTGGCATTTTAAACCGTCGTTCATTAAAAGAAGATCAAGAAGCAATTGAAAAATATGGTATTCCCTCCATTGATCTGGTTATCGTCGATTTATATCCTTTTGAAGAAACTGTTTCGTCAGGAGCTAATCACAATGACATCATAGAGAAAATAGACATCGGGGGCATTTCCTTAATCCGCGCCGCTGCAAAAAATTTCCAAGATGTGGTCATCATCCCATCTGTAAAACATTATGCGTCATTCCTAGAAATTATTTCAACTCAAAATGGTGCAACAAGCTTGGAACAAAGACAGCATTTTGCAGGTGAAGCTTTTCATGTGTCTTCACATTACGATACCATGATTCATAACTATTTTGTTCAAAATAATAGTCCGTATCTGAAATTAAGTATTGAAAATAGTGAAGCGCTTCGATATGGAGAAAACCCTCACCAAAAAGGACAATTCTTTGGTGATTTAAATGCTTTATTTGACAAATTACACGGTAAAGAACTTTCTTACAACAATCTATTGGATGTTGATGCAGCCGTTAATTTATTGCAGGAATTTAAAAATGATGGTCCTACTTTTGGGATTTTGAAACACAATAATGCATGTGGTTTAGCCACACGTCCAACGTTAAAAGAAGCTTATGAAGTTGCATTAGCTGCTGATCCAGTCAGTGCATTTGGGGGGATTTTAATAGCGAACCAACACATCGACATGGATACAGCCATTCTTATTAATGAGTTGTTTTGCGAAGTGCTGATCGCACCTAGCTATGCTGAAGATGCCCTTGAATTATTAAAAAGTAAAAAGAACCGTATTATTCTCATTCAAAAAGAAACGGCATTGCCTCAACAACAAGTTCGCTCCATTTTAAATGGTGTACTTGTACAAGACAGAGACAATAAATCTGAAATAAAAAGTGATTTAGTTGTGAAAACAACACTAGCTCCGTCTGAACAAGAAATCGCAGATTTGTTATTTGCTAATAAACTGGTAAAGCATACGAAATCGAATACGATAATTCTTGCTAAAAACGGACAATTACTCGCAAGTGGAACTGGCCAAACTTCGCGTGTTGATGCATTGAATCAAGCCATCCACAAGGCAAAAACTTTTGGGTTTGATTTAAATGGTGCAGCAATGGCAAGTGATGCCTTCTTTCCATTTCCTGATTGTGTTGAAATTGCTCATTTAGAAGGAATCGATGCGGTGATTCAACCTGGAGGTTCTGTTAAGGATGATCTATCCGTTGAATATTGCAATAAACACGGAATGCGCATGGTATTTACCGGTGTGCGCCACTTTAAACACTAACTTTGCATATATTTACATTAAATTGTAACCTTTTCTCCGAATCTCTCGAAAAAGGAACAACGTAATCACTAGTTGGACTCAACATGAAATTTTTCAGTTTTTTAACGCAAGAAATTGCGATTGACTTAGGGACAGCAAACACACTTATCATCTGGAATGATAAAGTGGTGGTTGACGAGCCGTCTATTGTAGCTAAAGACATTCAGACAGGCAAGGTAGTTGCTATTGGACGAAAGGCGCAACAAATGCACGGAAAGACTCACAAGTTAATTGAAACGGTGCGTCCATTAAAAGACGGTGTAATCGCAGATTTCCAAAGTGCAGAACAGATGATTCGTGGAATGATAAAAATGATCAATCCTGGAAAAAGTCTTTTCAATCCAACTTTACGCATGGTAATTTGTATTCCTTCTGGAATTACGGAGGTTGAAAAACGTGCAGTACGTGATTCAGCTGAACATGCAGGAGCTAAAGAAGTATACTTAATTCATGAACCAATGGCAGCTGCTATTGGAATCGGTATTGACGTTGAAGAACCAATGGGAAATATGATCATCGATATAGGTGGTGGTACGTCAGAAATTGCTGTAATCGCGTTAGGTGGAATTGTTTGTGACAAATCCATTCGTATCGCAGGTGATGACTTTACAAGCGATATTGAAGAATACATGCGTCGTCAACACAATATACTTGTTGGTGAACGAACCGCGGAACAAATCAAAATTGAAGTTGGTGCTGCATTACCAGAACTTGATAATCCACCTGCAGATTTTGCCGTTCGTGGGCGCGATTTAATGACGGGTATTCCAAAAGAAATTATGGTTTCCTACGTAGAAGTTGCACATGCATTAGACAAAACGATTTCTAAAATTGAAGAGGCGATTTTAAGTGCATTGGAGTTAACACCGCCCGAACTTTCTGCTGATATCTATAAAACAGGTATCTATTTAGCAGGTGGTGGTTCCATGTTAAGAGGACTTGACAAACGTATTTCTGCGAAAACTAAATTACCTGTTCACATTGCAGAAGATCCACTTCGTGCCGTTGCAAGGGGAACAAGTATCGCATTGAAAAATATCGATAAATACCAATTCTTAATTAGAGATTAAAAGAAACGAATAGAAATAAAAAAAGGGCTGTGAAAACAGCCCTTTTTTTGTGCTTTATTTTAATAAGTCCAGTGCCATTTCTATTTCAAATTGAATTTTATCCGTAAGTTGTTTGTGAGCATAACCCGTTGCGGGACCACTATAGCCAGTGTGTACGTGCAACACTTTTCCGTCCTTACCAAATATAACGGTTGTTGGAAAACTCATAATGCCATTTAACATAGGGAATTGAGCTGAAGCGATTTCTTTCGACGATTTTCCCGCTAACACTAAATCATATTCCATTCCAATTTTTTTCTTGAAAGTTTTTAATTTTTTGCGTATTTGTTTTTCGTTTGTTCCCACTTCATAGGCCAAAGCAATGATTTCTAGTCCAAATTGCTCATATTGTTTATACAATTGATTCATAAATTGGACCTCATCCAAACAATTTGGGCACCAAGTTCCCATAATTTGTAATACAATGACTTTACCTTCGTGTGTCTTGAGTGAAAATGCTGCTCCATTCAATTTCGACATTTCCGCAGTATTGACTTTTTGATCATTGACAACATAAGTTAATGACGCTTCATTTCTCAATCTTGCTTCTGGATTACGAACAGCTATCCACTCTGAAACATAAGAAACACCACTGTAAAATTTTCCTCTTAAGGTGTCTGACTGTAATTCTGCATCAAATAGCATTGCCCAAGAACCGTTAAACGTGGACATAGAGAAGTTCTGTCCGGATCGATTTCCAGCTAAAAAACGATAATCTCCCGTCTCCGTTAAAAAAGTGCCTGAAATTTCGGTATCCTTACCTGCTTTAAAAATCCCAATAGCCTTCTCTTCATCCTTCGTTCCAGGCTGAAATGTCACCTCCCATGTTCCATCGAAAAGAGCTTCCATCGGTTTTGTTGGGTGCATATTTGGAAATCTTAGGGCAACATTCCAAGATAATGCTAACGGAATTCTTTGTTTTACTTTTTTGTTGTGATTTATCCAATATCCTCTTGCCGACTGATCATTTTCTTCCAATTGAAAAATGACCTCAGCATCTTGAACAGGGAAATGTAAATAAATACTATCCTTTTTTTTTTGTGAAATCATCAAGATTTCTTCCAAATCATTGACAACATAGATTTTTTTACCATCTTGTTCGACCTTTAATTGAAATGGTATAAAGAGACGGTCATTCATGGCCAATTCTCCTTGCCAAATTCCTGTTTTCATGTTCGTGTGAGCATAAGAAAAGAGTGACACCAAAATAAGAACTGCAGATAAAAAGGATTTCATTTTCATTTGTTTAAGAAAACGAAAATACGTTAATTCGTATGAAATTTAATGTGGCGTGCAACTTTTTCGAAAGAAACGCAGTCAAACAAATCGAGCATGGAGGAAATTGCATTAATTAAACAGTGTATTGAAGGGAATCCAAAAGCTCAAAAAGCGTTGTTTGACATGTTTGCCCCTAAAATGTTTTCCGTTTGTCTTCGTTATCTGAAGGACAAAATGCGCGCGGAAGATGTGCTACAAGATGCATTAGTAAAGGTCTATTCAAAACTCCCAGAGTATAAATTCGAAGGGGTATTTGAAGGATGGATTCGACGAATAGTCGTTAACACATGTCTCGATCAATTGCGAAAGGATAAAAAATTACTCAAAGAAATTCAAGTAGAAGAAGTGTCCTATCGCATTGAACAACATGAATTCATTGCCGAAAAATTAATGGCGGATGACTTGATGAAATTGGTACAATCTATGCCTGATGGCTATCGTGTTGTGTTCAATATGTTTGCCATTGAAGGTTATTCCCATCAAGAAATTGCGACATCATTAGGAATTACAGAAAGTACCTCAAAATCACAATATTTGAGAGCAAGGGCATACTTGAAAGACCGAATAGAAAAAAGATAAAATGGAAGAAAAAGATTTCATAAAAGAATTGTTTCAAGAGAAATTGGCACAACACCAGTCGCCAGTAAGCCCAGAATTATGGGCTTCCATTTCATCTTCTATTTCTACTGGATCAACTGTTGTTAGTAGTGGTTTGTCCATTGTAACAAAATCTATCATTGGTGGATTAAGTGCCGCAGCGGTGATTGGTGGTGTTTGGATTTTGACACAACAAAAAACATCATCCGCAAAAATAGAAAGATCTAAAGAAATCAAAAAAACATCGGTTCAAACCAAGTCCAATGTTGAAAAAATAGCAATAAAACCAACATTAAAAACTGCTAAAATTCATGATTTAGGATTTTTGCCGACAGAAGTCCCTCAAGAAGAAAATGATCCAACCTTTGGGCCAGGAATACTTCATAGTGGGATTACCTCAAACGGTCCTGCAATTTCTTTGACGAACAAAGAGCCAGAAGTAATTCCAATGCTTCCATTACAAACGAGCATTTCTGATCAAAGTGTCACTGCGAATTCTGAAAACACATTCGCTAATGAAGCTGATAAAGTTGGCAATGAACCTAGTTCCATTGAACAAGAAAAAACCATCATTTTACCTAATATTTTTACTCCGAATGGTGACGGTAAAAACGATATATTCAGCATTGATTTAAGGGCTTTTGAATTTGCGGATTATAGTTTAGTTATCCTTGATATGAGTAATCACGTTGTCTTCAATAGCAATGATCCACTTGAAAGTTGGAATGGGAAGAAAGTTGATGGTGATGTTTGTCCAATAGGCACTTATATCTACTATTTAACTGGAAAAACCGTTTCTGGAAAAACCATTTCAAAGTATTCTACTCTGCGAATTCAGAATTGAATTTAGATGCTAATTCTGGCGTTACTTTAATTATCCCGACATAAAAGAGTACATTCCCGATAGATAAAAGTATGTGTGAAACATCATTTTTATCCAACCACGGATGTAAATTTATTTTCATAAGAAAAATAAATGCTGCTGGCAACATCGCCAATACTCCGTAAGAAAAATAATGAAATGGTGCTTGATGCTTCCGATAGAAAACCACTCCTAAAATTCCTGCACTTAAAATCGTTCCTAAAATCGTGTTGATGGCGATGGGTAAAAATCCCAATTCTGGTTTCTCCATCACTTGACTATTGAGGCAAATCCTCAGAAAAATTCCGAGAACAATAATCAGTTTAAGAAGAGACATGCCCTTGTAAATTTTTTGAAGTTTTTTGTTGAAAACAAATGAAATCATGGCCTGTTCAATACAAAAAACAGCAAAAATAGCTGTTGTCCAACCTGGTATTTTCCCAATTATTCCCCAATAAAAATAAAAGCCATGACCTAATCCTCCAAGAAATGTGCTGATCCCCAGTATAAAGAAAAAAGCCATAAACCAGTTGACAAAAGGATTTCGAGTATGTTCATTCCATAATTTTATAGTTATGTAGAAACAAACCACCGACATGAGGGTGTCAGTAATGAGCGTATTTGGTTCCATCAATGTGAATTCACCAAATTTCCATATTAACTTCTCATAGTCTGCACCAATAATCATCCTGCAAAGATAATCATTTGACTTTTTATTTTTTTACATTCATTCAATTCGGGCTTATCATTTTCACTTATTTCTTTCTAAAGCGATATTAAATTATCTTTGAATTATGCCTGAAATACTTTTTTTAATGAATGGAAGCAAAGAAGTGAGTATTCCACTTCAACGTTTTCTCGACTCTTGTTCACGTATTCTCGGAGATCATTATCACTTCTTTGCATCTAAAAAAGAGAAAGAATTAGTCGAAATTGCAAGAAAAAATGCATTCAAAGTAGACATGATTGTTGGCATTGGTGGCGACGGTACAATCAATGAAGTATTAAATGGATTGCTGGCGTCGGAACTATCGGAATTGCCAATTTTAGCAATCATCCCGTTCGGGACGGGTAATGACCTATACCAGAGTTCATTTTTTCAAACATTTCATTTTGATTTATTCATTGACGCACTGACACATCCAACATATGTCGTTTCTGATATTGGAAAAATGGTGAC
>JBIIAG010000035.1:0-15898 GCA_044240055.1 Crocinitomicaceae bacterium
TCAATGGGGCCGACCTTGGATTTGACAGCGATAGCGGTAGTCAAGTGTCAGCATGCAGAGGGTTGAGGTGAACCTCTTAAATATCTTGTCTCGAACAATAATTGACAACACGTCATACGCACTTGCTGCTTAATTAGCTGAATGTTAATTAGCTTAATCCGACTGAAGCATAGTAGGTTGGACAAGTACTTTCGGTAGATCGTCGCCTGATCGATTTACCACCCGAAAGTTCATCCCATTAGGCTAGTGTTTGCGACGGTACTAAGCAAATGCGAAATTCAGTACCTAAGTTCAGGTTTTGGGTGTTCTTGTCCGTGCCTGGATCGAAAAATTACCGAGGAATAAGCATGTAGAAAGCTTGAAAACTCGTCGTTTGGACGAGGGTTCGAACCCCTCCGGCTCCACTCTGATCAAAAAGCTACTCCATGGGAGTGGCTTTTTTTGTGGGCACAAATGAGGACTCGTCCTCAAATTTGGGCAAACAAAAAAAGACAACATCGCAATGCGATGAAGCTTTTTGATCCATTGCACGTTAGCTCAAGGGGAAAGCGCAGCTAACCCCTCCGGCTCCACCTTCGCTCGCCGTAGTTTTTGAGTATCAAAAACGAAGGCGAGCTTTTTTATTTAATCCCATTTAAAAAACTTAACTTTTTTCGCATTAGGCGAGTTAAGACTGCCCCGTCCACTATAGGATAAACCTAAATTTTGAGTATCAAAAACGAAGGAGAGCTTTTTAGCAAGAGTATACGTTTTATTGCTTTGTTTATTTTGATATGTTATAAAATTCAAAACCACCAGGAACTCCTTCGATGAGGTTGAATTTCTCATCAAGATTAATTGATGCATCAAAATATAAATAAAATGACAAGCTTTCATTTATTTTTGAGAAGGTATGTCGATCAGGACATGTTGGAATTTCGGTTGATTTTTTTAAATAATGTTTTATTCCATTTTGTTCAATGTAAGCGGATTTGAATTGAAATCATTCAATAAAAGTCGCGACCGATTTCTAATCATTGATGGCCATGAAGTGTATTATTTAAGAGCATCTCCGAAAGATTTAGGAAAGCGCTGGTTTGCGTTTACTCAATTGGCCTCAAGCACCGAAACTGAATTATTGAAAATTATGGATGTTCTTTAACCGTATGATACTATTTCAAAATGGACACATGTCCAGTGACTACTCGGTGATCGTCGTTTTTCTTTAATTTGAAATCGATTTTCCAAATGTACATTTCATCTTGGACCATGCCTTGTTTGGCTGTATATGTTCCGTCCCAACCAACGTGTAAATCATAGGATTCAAAAATGAGTTCTCCCCAACGATCGAAAATACTAAGGTGGTAACTGGTTTCATCTATGCCCGATGAAAATATTGGAACAAAAACTTGATTGAATTGATCTCCGTCCGGTGTAAAGGAATTCGGAACGTAGAAAATCAATTCATCCTCATAAATAACGGATAATGTGTATTCCGAAGTACAGCCGAGCAGGGAAGTTGCGGTTAATGTAACCGAATAATCACCTCCGTTGACGTCAAACAAATGAGAAGGACTAACCTCGATAGATTGTTCTACATCACCAAAGTCCCAAAGATAGGATATGGCACCCGATGAAAGATTGAAAAAATGGATAGTGGAATTGTTTGGGTTTATTATGTTTGGATTAGCAGAAAACAGGGCAATGGGATTGTTTTCGACGCAAATGTATTGACTTGAATTCACACTTGCCGAACAACCGTTTAATGTAGATGTTAACGCGACATCATAACAACCTGGCTGATTGAAGGTATAGCTTGGATTGCATCCAATTAAGGTCTGTCCATTGCTTAAGGTCCATATACACGAATTTGGATCGCCATTCGAAGTTCCATTGAAATTTACTGTTAACGGAGCACACCCAATTAATGTGTCTGCTGTGAATGAGACAATCGGAAGTGGATTTACACTAACCAAGCTCGTATCTGCCAAACTTGGACAATTATTCACAGTGTAAACTACAGAGTAGGAACTAGAACTAATAGGACTCACATTAATGGAAGAGGTCGTTTCCCCGTTTGGACTCCACAGGTAAGTACCTCCAGGTAAATTGACTGCGCTTGTTATTGTGCCCGTTGCTCCTTCACATATCGTTAATGGACTTACATCTATAATCGGTATGGGATTTATTACAATCATTGATGCGTCATTCTCCGCACTTGTACAGTTCAAATCAACGACAGATGTCAGTAGGTAATTTCCTGCAGTTTGACCTAAATTATAAGGCGAATTGGCAGTAGAAATAGGTGTTTGATTCACTCCATTAATTTGATAAGACAAGGTCCAGGGGCCGGATCCTGTGAAACCTACAGTAATCGGCATAACGTTTTGACCTTGACAAAATGTTCCTCCACCAGTAAGGGATGCAGTAGGAAAAACAGCATTGAGTTCCGTAACGGAAATACTGGATGTTGGTGAAGAACAACCATTGCTTGTAATAGACAATGTGATTGTACTCGTTGCGCTTACCGTGATTGATTGAGCAGTTTCTCCGGTACTCCAATTATTTCCAGTTGGATAATTTGAACTTAAGGTAACTGAACCACCAGTACAAAACGTTGTTGGTCCTGATGCACTAATTATAGGTGCAGCCAATGGCGGAATTACTGTCATTTGAATGCTTGCTGTCGAGCTACAATTTCCCGCAGTAGTGGTGACGGCATAACTAACCACTTGATTACTAATAGAATTGTTTAAAAGGATGTCTTGAATCGCATTAGAATTCGTGTTCGAAGTTGTTTCTCCAGTGATGGATACATTGTTGATTGCATACCAAGTAAACGTCGCGGGAATATTACTAGTCAATGTCAGGTTTGTATATTGTTGATGGCATATGGTATCTGCCAGGGCATTCGTTAAAACTGGAATAGGATTGAAGGTTAGGTTGATGGTGTCGGTCACACTTTGACAACCGTCATTCACACTAACCCAAAACGATCCAGTTTGGGTCGCATTGATTGAACTCGTTGTTGCTTGATTACTCCATATGTAAGTTAGTCCTGTAACTGCTGGGGAAATTACCGGACTCAATGTAAAACCTGAGCCTGTACAGAAAGTGGTGTCATTAAGCAAACTAACATTGAGGTTGGAAGGCGTAAAAACAGGCACTATCGTATCTACAACCACACAACAGGTAATTGGATTTGAAACATATACAAAAAGTGTGTCGTTATTGTATGCAGTTGTCGTATTCCCAATAGCACCATTAGACCAAGTGTAGGTAGGGTTGTTAATTGTTGTAACAGATGCGGTTATCACCGAAGAATCACAATTTGAATTTTGGGTGAAGGTAACATTAGCGCTACATGGAGAAATAAATGGGTATTGAAAAGCTGAGGGTTGGTTATTAAAGTTCATTACATTGATTGGCGTCGTAAGATTTAACACATTTGAAAATGGCGGAAAAATGTTTGTTGTTGCCAAAACAGGTGTAATTGTCAAACAACCTTGGGGGTCTTCCAGATTATCGTTTAGGACAATTTGCGCAATGTCGCGGCTATTGGCATTGGTTGTAAAATAAGCTCCAGGGATGTAATGTTTGCCGTTTTTGTAATTACTCGACCCACCGCAGTTAATAGGTCCGCTAAGGTGTCCCATGTTCCCCGTTCCAAGATTGATCAATTTTGCTAATTGAAAAACGCCGGTTTTTGTTGTCTTTACAGCGAACATTTTTGAATTGTTTTGGTTAAAATTCGCATAACCATAAAATACGTAACCGTTGGGTGTGACATTTAATCCTCTTCCAACCTCAACTGAAACACCACTTAAATCATATTCTTTACACCAAGATACATTTCCATTCAAATCGGTTTTGATTAATCCCGCTTTAAAATCCGTACACCCGAAGCAATCATCATCACCGTATTGAAGTACAATCAGTGAATCGGGACCATCAAATTCAATACTAATACCGTAAAAACGAGAGTCACTCGGAGTGGTTGTGTTAAACTCTAAGTATTTCTGTAAAAAGATGGTTCCAAGGTCATTTATTCCTACAAGAATGGTTCGCATGTTCGTTGATGTTGCGTTCACATAGGAGCGTCCAGTAATAAACATTTGTCCATTGACCATTTCTGTCGACGAATAAAAGTCATCGATGTAATCATTCCCAAATCCTGGAAAAGTAATTCCAATCGCGCTTGTTTGCCAGATGATGTTGCCATTCGTACTCGAAACAGCCATGACTTTTCCATTGTAACCAACAGCATTGTTCATTTGTGAACCCGAGGCGTAATACTTACCATTCGCATATTTTACACTTGAGAAATACGTATTATTTAAAGATTCTGATTTCACCCAATAGGCTGTCCCTGTTGTTGCGTTCAGTTTGAAAAGCAAACTCCCTACGATTGTTGTACCAATTGTATTACCACCCGTTTTTAACCACCCACATCCAAAAATGGTGTCTCCGATGATGTCAATATATGATACGTCAGATGAAAACCCAGTCGCCGCAGACGTATGCAATTTTTGGCTCCATACAATCGCGTTGTTTACATCTCTTTTAAATATCCAAGATTCACCGAAGCTCGTTGCTCCGAAATAGACATTTCCCGCATTGTCGGCGCATACCCCTAATGCGTATTCATTCAAAGCCGCACTACCGATGATAGAAGATGATTGGGAAAAAACAAGGATTGGACAAAAAAATACAATCCAATAAATTAATACTTTTTTCATTTAGCGAAAAAGGGAGAATGGTACATAATCTTATTCAAATTTAAGGTTATTTTCATAAATTAAATAAAGTGTGTCTTTGACTGGTTTTTTATCTGTTCGATTAACCTTGGTTTTTCTCTTTGATTCTAACTATTTTCGTATCTTCAACTAAATGAAGTCAAAATTGATCCAAGAACACCGTTCACCAGCAGAATTTACCGAGCATTTTATTAATCAAACCAACCAGTCCATTTTTTTGACTGGTAAAGCTGGAACAGGGAAAACCACTTTGCTTCGGAAAATCATGGCTTCTACGCATAAAAACACCGTGATTGTTGCCCCAACGGGTATCGCAGCGTTGAATGCGGGTGGTGTAACCATTCATTCCTTTTTTCAATTACCTTTTTCGGGATTTATTCCAGAATTCGGTGTGAATCCAACGTATTCCAATTCGGTTAAATTCGAGACGAAAGATACACTCATGCGTCATTTCTCGATGAACAAAACACGCTTGAAAATCATCCGAAACATTGAGCTATTAATCATTGATGAAGTCAGTATGCTGCGTGCCGATTTATTGGATGCCATGGATTGGACCTTGCGAAATATTCGTCGTGTTCATGAACCATTTGGTGGAGTACAAGTACTGTTTATTGGAGATTTACTGCAACTTCCTCCTGTAGTGAAGCAGGAAGAGTGGCAAGTGATGAGCGCTTTCTATGACGGCGTATTCTTTTTTCATGCTAAAGTGTTGAAGGAAGTTCAACCGTTGTATATCGAACTTACTACGATTTACCGTCAACAAGACCAAAATTTTATTCAGGTATTAAATAACCTTCGCAACAACAAAATAACTCCGGAAGATGTCGACGTATTGAATAAATATGTTCAGCCTGATTTCGATTCGTCTAAAAATGAGGGATACATCACGCTTACGACCCATAATTCCAAAGCTGATGAAATGAATGCCAAGGCGCTTCAAGCTTTGAGCGGTAAAAAATATTCCTACTCAGCTGAAATTACAGGCGAATACCCAAAACACTTATTTCCATTAGAGGAAAACTTAGCCTTGAAAGTCGGTGCCCAAGTCATGTTTGTTAAAAACGATTTAACGCTCGACAAGAATTATTACAACGGAAAAATGGGTCAAATAAAGTCCCTCAGTGATCAAGAAATTACCGTGTTTTTTCCAGACGAAAACAAAACGATTGTCGTTGAGAAGTTTGAATGGAATAACATGCGCTATGCCATCAACGATGCAACAGGTGAGGTCAAAGAGGAAATCCTGGGGACATTTGTACATTATCCATTGAAATTGGCGTGGGCAATAACCGTACACAAAAGTCAAGGATTAACCTTCGAAAAAGCGGTATTGGACGTCTCTGATGTCTTTGCGCCTGGTCAAGCTTATGTTGCCTTGTCCCGTTTACGCTCCCTTGATGGATTGGTGCTTTTGAAACAAATGCGCATGAATGGACTTTCAAACGATCAACAGGTTGTTGCGTTTAGTCAAAATAAAGCAGATGAGGAACTTCTGCCTCGTTACTTAGAGCAAAGCACAAAGAATTATCTGTTGGCTTTCTTAAAACAAGCATTTGATTGGTACGATTTGAGCTCGAAGTGGGGGAGTCATGATGCCAGTCATAAGATTGTGGGTGTTAAGAGCGAAAAAGGCAAGAATAAAACATGGATGAATCATCAAAATCAAGTAGTACAGTCCACAATGGAACCAGCGCGGAAATTTTGTCGTCAAATGGAGACTTTGGTGCATCAAGAAAAGTTTGATCCAATATTTCTGAATGAACGCGTTCAAGCTGCCTATCATTATTTTTTCAAACTCTTAGACGATGTACTGACAACTAACTTGAGAAAAATTGCTGAATTAAGTCGCGTCCGCAAGACCAAACAATATGCCGAAGAATTGGAGGAGTTGGATGATTTACTTACAGAAACCATCCTTCGTTTAAAAAAAGCACGACTGCTCGTCGAGGCAGTTGCTGCTGGAAAGGAAATCACAAAAGCGGTCGTTTGGAATCAAGAAATTGCACAATACAAAATCGGTAAAATTGCAGCTATCAAACAAGAATTAAAACAAATCCCAACCTTGTTAGATGATCCGGAAGCGGATGATGTCATTTTTCCCAAAAGCAGCAAAAAGTTAAATCCACCCAAAAAGGAGAAAAAATCTACCTACGAAATTACATTGGAATTATTGGAGTCGGGTAAAGATGCTGATGACATTGCACGGGAAAGACAATTATCCTCACAAACAATTGCTAGTCATTTTGCCTTCCTTATTCGCTCAGAACAAATTGAATTAAGTGATGTGATGTCACCAAAACGCATCAACGAATTAGCATCAATCTTTGAAGGATTTGAAGGAACATCTCTCGCGCCATTGAAAGAGAAATTAGGTAATAAAGTCACTTGGGATGAGTTGAAAATGTATCAAGCTTCAACTCAAGTTTCCTAGTCTTGGGATTTGTTTTCTAATCTTATCTAATTCTTCTTTTCAAACGTATGCAACTTACTCAAATAGTCAGGCGTCTCGCTTTCGAACAAATTCTTTCACGATGAAAAAAATCTCCTTTTTAACTTTATTGATAAGTATTTCTCACCTCATTACCGCTCAAGTAGATTCAATCAATTTATTATATAATTCCATTCCTGGAATTGGTTGTCATTCTAGTATGTCTGTATGTACAACAACGGGTTCATTACCGGAATCCGGAGCACAAATCACGGTAGATTGGATGGATGGGACGAACGATAATATGACCGTTTTCTCCGCTCCATTTAGTCAGAATTGTTACATTTTCGAGCATGATTATAGTCAAGCGGGTGTCTACAACGCATTGGTTACCGTTACAAGCGGAACAACTGGACAATTAGCTGGAAGTTCAACCATTGAATGGGTCATTACCAATACGAGTAATTGTGGATTTTTCAATGTAATTTCTCTGTTGAATCCAACAGTTACTTTTCTTCAAAATGTTCCTTATGACGTTACGAATAGTGCAGGCGTTACAACGACGATTTACCCACAAAATTCATTTGGAAATCCGTATTACACCGAGTTGGATGTTTCTGCCACTCCTTACACGATTGGAATCAGTGATTCCTGGCTTCAAAACCGAGGGTACATTCAAACCTCGGCTGATTTCACCATTAATTCATTTGACGCAACTGGACATGCCTTAGGTGTTCCAATGAACATGACCTTGGAATGTGCAGGAAATGGCTTGGCTCCAGATCTAGAAATTTCATCGGCGTCAGCTTTTCAATTTATAGCACCATTGCAGACTGGAAATGTGAGTGTACAAGTATGCAATATTTCTTGCGGTGATTATGCAAATAGTACGATAAAAATTGCTGTTCCAGCTGGAGTAACACCGAACATTAGCAATCTTCCAAATGCTTCATTCGCCAATGATACCGTTACCATTACGGAAGCGTATTTATCCGGCTGCATGTCTTATGGTTTTCCTTGTACTTTCGCGGGAAATACGCCTGCTGGTACCGTTTTAAACTTTTACCTTGTTGTTTCTGCACAAGGAGAGCTAGATATGCAGTTTAACACTACTGCATTCGTGGCAACAGTTTTAAATTCATACGACCCGAATGATAAACAATGTCAGTTGCCAATGTACATTCAGCCTGATGTGCAAGAAAACATGCAATTTACCGTTCGTTTTCAAAACGATGGAAATTTTCCTGCATTGAATGTCGTGGTTCGTGATACACTTTCGACAAATTTAGATTTGTCTACATTTCGATTTATTGGCTCAAAACATCCCGTAACTTATTCAGTTGATCCCATTTCGAGAGAAGCTGTATTTCGATTTAGTGGCATTCAATTGTTGCCTTCAGCTTCTAATTTGGAGGAAAGTCAAGGATACTTCACTTATGAAATCAAAGAGTTGCCAAATTTGACCTTAAATTCTGAAATCAAAAATACTGCCTACATCTATTTCGATTTTAATCCAGCGATTATTACCAATACAACGTTGAATATCAATGGATATGTTGGGTTATCTAACGCCATGCAAGGACTTGTTGAATTGTACCCGAATCCGTCAAATGGACAATTGACAATTAACGGAATGGAAGAAGGAGAAGTGGTTATTTATTCTGTTACAGGTCAGAAAATGTTAGAACAACATTATGCACATGGGCAAGAACTCGATTTATCAAAATTAGATGCTGGAATGTATGTCGTTCATGGTCATTCGACAATTGGTGATTTTGTGGAAAAATTGAATTTGATTAAATAATACGATGTCATTAAGGTGGAGGAAAAGTAAAGAGAAGAATTGAATATTAAATCGTGTGTTTTACGGGAATCAATGGTTGAGTTATTGAAAATAGAAACATACAAAAGTAGCTTATCATGATTTGCGTCATTTCTTTCCGTAACTTTGCGCAAAATTTTCCCCATGACTTTTCGTGACTTAAACTTAAAGAAACCACTTTGGAATGCCTTAGATGATTTAGGCTATGTAACGCCAACGACCATTCAAGCTGCGAGTTTCAATGTGATGATGTCTGGAAAAGATACCATTGGTATTGCCCAAACAGGTACAGGGAAAACCTTAGCGTACATCCTTCCATGTTTGTGCATGTGGAAATTCTCTAAAGAACCACATCCACAAATTCTCATCATTGTTCCAACGCGTGAGCTCGTTGCGCAAGTGGTGCGCGAAGTTGAAAAATTGACTCCTTACATGAATGTTGCCGTTGGCGGTGTTTATGGTGGAACGAATATGAATACGCAGGCAGCGATGGTCCTTCAAGGATTAGATGTGCTTGTTGGAACTCCCGGTAGAATTCTTGATTTGGCTGCTAATGGATCACTGCAATTAAAACATGCGAAGAAAGTAGTGATTGATGAGGTGGATGAAACCTTAAGTTTGGGTTTTCGTGCGCAGCTCTTGCGCATATTTGAATTCTTGCCAGTGAAACGTCAAAACATGGTTTTTTCTGCGACCTTATCGGAAGAAGTCTCCGATTTTCTAGATGCAAACTTCACTGTTCCCGTCCGTGTTGAAGCTGCACGCTCCGGGACTGCACTCGCGCAAATTGACCAAATTGGATACCGCATTCCAAACTTTTTGTCGAAAGTTCAGATGCTACATCATTTACTTGAAAACACAGTTGACTCATCCAAAGTATTGGTCTTTGTACAGTCGAGAGCTCTTGCAGATATGCTTTTTGAAGAGGTAGAAACTTATTTACAAAACGAAGTAGGAGTAATTCACTCCAATAAAGCACAGAATTTCCGATTTAACAGTGTTCAAAATTTCCAAACAGGGGTTTTTCGCGTATTGATTGCGACAGATCTTATCGCTCGTGGTATTGATGTTACCGATGTTACTCACGTGATTAACTTTGACATTCCAGAGATTCCTGAAAATTACATTCACCGCATTGGTCGAACTGGACGTGCGGATAAAAATGGGGTAGCGATAACCTTCGTAAGTGAGAAGGATGCGGATACATTGTCTAAAATTGAATCCCTGATGCAACAGGAGCTTCCATTTACGGATGTGCCAACTGAAGTGGAAATGACTGATGAATTATTGGAATTTGAAAAGCCAGTTGCGCAAATTCCTGGTAAACTATTAAAGTTAGCTAAGCGTGAGGTTGGACCTGCATTCCATGAAAAGAAAGCTAAAAACAAGAAGGTAAATGTCCGTTATGACCACAAAAAGGCAATGATGGACAAATACGGTAAGCCGAAAAGAAAACGCAACTAACGAAATGCATTCGGTTAAAAAACCTTTTCATCTATTTATTTCGGCATACATTACGTTGGATTTGACATAAAGTTGAATAACATTGGTCATGTAATTAAAGTTGGATGAGGTTTTGGACAGAAATCAATTCTAAAGGCATGTTAACCTGATTTTTTACAACTGAAAAGTGGCAATTGGAAAAAAAATATTCGTCAAACTTTAGGATGTAAAATGCTGCTTACTAAGTATCTATTTTTACTTTCAATTTAATTAGTGTAAGTTTGTGTTGGTATGTTTAAAATTCACAAATGTGCCTTGTGTTAAGTCAGAAATCAACAAAAAAAATAGAAAAATGAAAACAATTAATTTACTACTCGTTGCCCTTATTCTTGTCTCTTGTGGACAAAATGCTGAACCGGAAAAAAAGAAAAACACGTCAGCTCAAAAGGAAGAAAAAGAAAAACCGCAAGTAGAAGAGGCGAAGAATGAAATGCCTGTTTTTTCTTCTTTCTGGTCTGAATTTTTTATAGTAGACAATGAAATAAAATTTAAAGAAAAATCTAATATCACAAGAAGATGTGACGAAAATGGAGAAATAATTCAGTCGGAAGATGGAGAAATTGAGCCTGATTACGTTGTAGATGAATCATCAAAAAATGTGACTGTTAAAGTTTTAAAGGTAGAAAAAGACGCAAAAGGAATTTGGGTAGCAACGGTGAAATCGAATGACCCAAGCTTTCCTTTGAAATGGTATTCAGATGAGAAATCTGTTTGGCATGAAGGCATGATGATGCATTTTCCTGCTAATCCAAAAAAGCTTTCTAAAAGCGTAGATGGACAAGATGTTGAAATTGATTTTGATCCAGCAAAACAAACATGGTACTATCGAGAATACGCAGGAGATGCGGTGTACATCATTTCATTTCATAAAGTATTTGGAATGAAGAGTATGACCTTGCTTTACGATGCCGTATGTGAAATGAATGAAACAATTTTAACAAAAAAATAAAGCGTAATTCAAAATTATAATGATGAAAAAAATAATTTTCCTTTCTTCTTTTTTCTGTTTAATCGGTGTTCAATCGTTATTCGGCCAACAGTTTACGGATGCTAAAATGAATGAATTTATCTTGATGGATACAGGTGAAAATGGTCTTTATGAGGTATTTGTGAATCCAATGCATTTCAATTGTGAATGTGAAGCCCCTTTAAGTTTTTTGTTTACCTCATCTGCTCCGAATAAATACCTTTCCAAGGATAAAAATATTTCGATTGTTGTGAACGGTAAAAAAGCAACCATAACGGTAAAGGATGCAACGGAATGCTGCATTCTGAAGGCAGGAGTTTATACTGTGGACTAAAGTTAAAAAGGGATCAATTGTTAGATTTAACGACCAAATCGAAATAGTTTTAGTACGAAATGAGAAATATGCGCATAAATTTCTTTCGAGTGTTGTACAGGAGTTTGGTTTACATTTTTATTGGTGCTTCATTATTTGCTTGTCAAACTGGAGTGAAACCGTCCAAAGGCAATCAAGAAATCAAGAAACAACAGGCATTTCAAACGGATTTCAAAACGGCTCAATTTGAGACGCAATTTTCGGAAGTCAAATGTTTTTTGAATGGAGATTCCATTTTACACGCTCAAAATCCCACGGAATGGAAATCTGCCTGTAAAGAAAAAAAACCGGCATGGTGTTACGCGGATGGGAAAAACAAAAATGGCATTCTTTACAATTATTATGTATTGTCAGATAGTCGAGGCATCATTCCAAGCGCTAAAAAGTTAAAACTTCGGTTAGCCGAAAAGTTAAAGGATGAGTTGGTGCACCGTAAAAAGGATTGGACACTAGAATTTGTCGATCAGAGTTATATTCAAAGAGCATTTAATGGTCAGAATTATAACTTAAAGTTTGTGCAATTTTGGATTTTTGATGAGGAACATTTGTCCGAGAATCAAGCACAATTGATGGTTTGGGATTTGAAATTAAAGAAAT
This sequence comes from Crocinitomicaceae bacterium, assembly GCA_044240055.1. GTDB lineage: Bacteria > Bacteroidota > Bacteroidia > Flavobacteriales_D > Crocinitomicaceae > UBA952. The sequence goes on from JBIIAG010000035.1 coordinate 12,430, forward strand.
TCACCATCGAATTGGTAAGCGTGAATAATGGTTACCGAATTTGGTTGTTAAAATGAGAGGAATGAAATATTTAGTATTAACAGTGTTTATTTGGCTGAGCTATTCGTGGCAATCGCAAGTGGTTCAAATCCAAATTGGACATAAGTCTAAAGGTTCAAATGAAGTCACGTTAGAACTTGTCAATCGATTTCAGCGTAATTCTGCGAAACCTGCGAATGTAAATGATCAATATGATGTTTCGATTAATTCGCCGAAATCCGTGAATTACAGTTTGGATGGTCAAAAATTTTATGTTCAATCCTTAGAAGGGTGTGAAACGGTCGTTTACAATGCGCAGACTAAAAAGAAAATAAAGACAATTCAACATTCATTTGATGCTTCTAATCAAGATTTGTTTAAAAATAATGAATCGACCGTTTTTGATTATAAGTACAATCGGACATTATCAAACTATAATATTTTTAAAGGAAAGCCTGTTGAAAGTTGCTTTTCGCACAATGGAAAGTACTTATGGGTGACTTATTACCGTAGAGATTATGATAGCAATGCGGAATGTCCGTCGGCTCTTGCTATTATTGATACCGAAAAAGATGAGATCGTTCGCGTAATGCCAACTGGACCCCTTCCAAAGATGATTGCTTGCTCACCTGACAATAAATTTATCGCAGTTACACATTGGGGTGATAATACCCTTGGGATCATCAATATTGAAGGTGAAAATCCAATGGACTTTTATTATCACAAACATCTTGTCGTTGATTATCAAATGAAATTGGATTTTGGTGCAGGACATGTCAATAGAGACAGTGATTGCGGCTATTGTTTAAGAGGAACTGTTTTTACACCGGACGGGGATTTTCTATTGGTTGGAAAAATGGGAGGTGCAGCAGGAATTGCTGTCTTTGATGCGAAAACATATGAGTTCTTAGGTACGATTAAGGGAATGCAATCGAATGTGCGTCATTTGGTTATTAATGGTGAATTTTTATTCCTTAGCGCAAACACTCCGGGGATGGTCCAAAAATGTTCTTGGCGCGCTTTTGTCAAAAGTCGCATTCAAAACGAAGGTAAGGAAGTAGCATTTAATGAGTTTGAAACCGTTTCTGTTGGATCTGGTGCACGCACAATTGTAACGACATCAGATGGTAAATACCTGTTTGCCGCTGTGAATAATGGATCAAAGATTGTGGTGGTTCGCACGAATGATATGAAAGTGGTTAGTGAGATTTCTGCTGATTCCTATCCCGTAGGTATGGATATTTCAAGTGATGATAAAGAACTAATTGTTACAGCTCAAGGAAAGGATAACGGAGGGGGTAATTCTGTGATGGTTTTCAAAATAACATTCGAATAATGAGAAAATCAATAATGAATGCTTCGATTATTTGTGTTCTATCTTGTGTAACAGTAGTTTTGTTTTCCTGCGAGGAAGCTAAAAAAAGCAAGAAAATCAAAAAGCCCACACCTGAAGTGGAAAATGTCTACATACTTGAAATTGATAGTCCGGATGAATTTCATGCGAGTTTAAAAACCGAAGAAGCTAAGGGAAAGGTAATTAAGGGAAAGGAACTTGTTACTTTTGACACATTGGACACGATTGGGCGAACATGGGAATTGAAAATCAGTGTCCCAGGTAGATTTGAATTTGATACACTTGTTCAAATTAAAAGCAAAAAACAATTTAAAAAAACACTTGCTTCTTGTTTTTACAAGATTCCTTTCCAAAGACCAAAGAATGCAACGTTTAATTATGTGAATAACGAGTTTAAGCCAATTGAGGCTGTTGATGGTAATCAATTAGATTCATCAAAGTTAACGGACGCCTTACTCAAAACAATTTCCAATGAACGTTCTGAATTGAACTTGGATCGAAATCAGTTTTATAAAAAACCGAAGTATTATTTAATAGATGAGAAGGCAAAACAAGGACTTGTTGACTTGAAAAAAAGTCTAAAAGCCAAAATCACGCTTCAATTTAAAAATGAAAATGTGATCATTGATAATAAAACATTTGCTTCTTGGTTAACGCTAGATTCGAACATGCGGATTAATTTCATTCCGTCAAAATCGATACCCTTCGTAAGAGGATTAGCGTCCAAGTTTGATGAAATCATTCCTAGTGTTACGATTACCAGTTCAAAAGGAGAGACGAAAACCATTAAAGGGGGAGATATCGGTGTTCGCTTAAATGTTTTTAAAGAATTATCGAAAATAATTGAGAACGTACGAAATGCCGACATTGTGACGCGTGAACCTGCTTATGGAATGAAAGGACTTCCGGCTGGTGTTTTTGATTCGAATAAAACGTATGTTGAAATTAGTATTTCTGACCAAAAATTATGGTACTACAAAAATGGAACGTTAATTATTGAAAGTGCTGTCGTAACTGGGTGTCCAAAATTAGGTCATGCAACTCCTGGAGGTGCCTATTATGTAAAGTATATGGAAACGAACGCAGAATTAAAAGGGCCTGGTTATTCGGCTCATGTACGCTATTGGATGCCATTTAATAATGGAATCGGACTACACGATGCACGTTGGAGAAATAAATTTGGTAATGCTCTTTATTTAGCTGATGGATCTCATGGTTGCATTAACTTACCTTTGGCGACTGCTCAAACAATTTATCAGCACATTTCACCTGGGACAATTGTACTTTGTTATTAAAAAAAAAAGAACCGCTTGCGGTTCTTTTTTTTTCATTTTTTAATAATCACCTCGATATTCCAAAACTTCTAAGTCATGTAAGTCTAACCATCCTGAGGTTACTTTGTCTGCAGCTGAATTATAGAACTCAACATATCCATATCCATTTCTTGTTTTTAAGACAACAGTTTGATCTCCGTTTACAAGGAATTTTTTAGTAGTTGCCTCATCCGATGGTTTGGAATGAAAGTACGTACGTTGCGTAGCAATTACAACTTCTGAATAATCGGGAAATTGTCTTTCTAATTTCGCGCGCTCAACCGTTTTTTCACGTTGAATCATTTCCTCTTCAGCAGCGAGTTGTTCTTCTTTCAGACGGTTAGCCTCATCCAGTTTTTCTTGTGCTTGTTTTTCTAATTCTTGTGCTTTTTTCAAGTTCGCATCATCGACTTTAGTGTCGCTTTCACCACAGGAATTGAAACTTGCCATGGAGAAAGCCAAACAAATAAAAAGTAATATTTTTTTCATGATTTAAATTTTTAATGAAATTAGGATTTTTTTTTAAAACATGAGATAAATCCGAGTAAAATTCAGATGCCTTAAATTTATTTGATTGCTGCATTCGTTATATTGATCTGTTGAAACGACATCAATGATTTCAAGAACGTTTCCTGTGAAAATCTACCTAGGCCATTTTTACGAGAAATTTTCGCTAGTTCCATCCAATTTGGATGGTTGGTTTCCATTTTATTTCGAACGTAGAACCCTTTACTTTCTATAAATAAGGTTCTTGATTTATTTGCCTGAAGTCCATCAAAACGAA
>JBIIAG010000036.1:0-15619 GCA_044240055.1 Crocinitomicaceae bacterium
AACCAAAAAGTCTTCCTTACGGAGTCCTAACAGAAAAACATGTAAAGCTTTTAGAAGAAAGCATCACTGACCAACCGTGTAATTGGCTCTGGTCACATAAACGTTGGAAACGAGATATCCCGAACGATTTAGGTGAACTGAAACGAATGCAACAAGCCAAATTCGAAGAGAAATACCGCTAATTCACTATGAAAATACTTTTTTCACTTTCGCTGCTATTTCTGATCGTTCATCCCCCAAAATTTGAAGTCCTAACCTATTCCAATTCAAATGTTCACGCGAGGAGCATTCAAAACTTTTCAAAAAATGAGCTGCTAATCGGTACTAATGTGGGAAAATACGTGCTTCTTTCGAAAAACTCGAAAAAACCAGTAAACATGTATCTTCCAACTACATTCCATACAATTAAGGAAATACGTGATATGGACAAGAATGAACATTATTTGTTTTTCATGCAGAGCAACGATGAATCGCATGTCCTTCGTGAAAAATGGGACGGGAAAGAAGATAGCTTATTGAACTTTTCACACCATGGAAAACCTGTTTTTTTAGATGGAATTGCGCTGCAAGATAGCCATGGATTTCTTTTAGGGGATCCAGTCGATGGTGACTTTGCTTTATTTCGAACACAGAACTTCGGGAAATCCTGGGAAGCATGCCCTGGAAAGGTAAAAAGCAACGTAAACGAAGCGGCATATGCCGCTAGTGGAACAACGAATCACCTCATCGAAGGCGATTTTATTTTTATAAGTGGCGGTGAAACATCTAGGTTCATCTGGAGCGTGGATTTAGGGAAAACTTGGGACAGTAAAGCATTACCATTTGAATCTTGTGCTACTTGTGGCCCTTATTCCATAGGATATAAAAACCGAAAAGAAATCGTTGTAGTCGGCGGAGATTACAAGCGTCCAAAGGAAACAAATAAAAACTGTTTTTATTCCGTTGATGGCGGACTCACTTGGAACAAAGCACAAGTACCACCCAATGGCTATCGTTCTTGCGTTTATTATGCGAATGGCGTTTATTACGCGTGCGGTACCACAGGGGTTGACTACTCCAAAGATGGCGGAAACACTTGGACAACGATTTCAACTGAAAATTCTCTATCCATGACTTCGGATTCACACTATTTATACATTTCGTGTATGGGAGGGAAAATCCTCAAAATGAAATTGATTAAAAAGTAAGGATTAAAAAAAGGAGAGCAATTGCCCTCCTTTACATTTGAATAATGCTTACTTATTTCGCTTGCAATGTATCCTCCATCGCTTGAGAAACAGCTGATTTCTCTAAACGTAATTTTGTTCCTTCGGATTGAATCAAAACCGTTGAATCAGAAACTTCTAAAATTTTACCGTGAATTCCTCCGATAGAAACAATTTTATCTCCAACTTTTAATCCTTCACGGAATTTTTTCAATTCCTTTTGTTTTTTCATTTGTGGTCTAATCATGAAAAAATAGAATACTAGAACCATTAGTCCAAGCATCAATATACTTTGCATTCCTTGTCCGCCTCCCATAATTTTTGTTTTTTTTATTTATTAACGTATTTTACCTTTTATCTCTAAAACAGTCACATTTGGCTCTGTATTCGCCATTACTGTAATCATTTTCTGGATTTTTTTAGATGTCAAGTTATCTGTTTTCACTTGAGCAATAATTTCACTTGATTCTCCCGGTTGAATTGGATCTTCCGGTTCTTCTGCTACAGTACATGAACATGAAGGATTCACGTCACCAATCACAAGAGGATAATCACCTGTATTGGTAACTTTAAACTTTGCATTGATCACCTCACCTTTCACAACTGTTCCCGCATCGAAGACCGTTTCGACTTCCATAGTTGTTTTTTGTCCAACTTGTAATGCTTTATCATCATCACAAGAAAATAAGAATCCAATTCCAATAAATAATACAATTTTTTTCATCTGTAAGGTTTTAAGTAATTAATCCACGTCCAATTTTAACGATTTTTTTATCCTTCGTCAATTGAACAATCGCTTTATCTAATACACCGTTAATAAACAAGTTACTTTTCGGTGTACTGTAAAACTTAGAAATCTCAATATATTCATTCAGGGTTACTTTCGTCGGAATACTCGTGCATGTTTGCAATTCTGTTAATCCCATTTTTAAGAGTAGGATGTCCATTTTAGCAATACGATCTAAATCCCAATTTTGAGCAAACTCATCAATTAACGCCTCGTTTTCCTCATTCATTTGAATGGTTTTACGTAGCAGGTTTACAATGAATTCTTTTTCGTCGTCGTTTTCTTTGTAGAGTGGAAGAACTTCAAAAGCTTTACCTTCCTTCCAAGATTTCATTGTTTTCATCGCCATTGAGCAACAAAGATCTAAGTCATCTGCCCAATAAATGCTTTTCTCATCAAAGAAATATTGAATAAGATCCGAATTGGCAATTTCTGCTTTGAACAACTGCAGGGCAAACGCCATATCTTCTTCGATCCCTTCTGATTCGTTGTTCATGTGTTCGAAGTACACTTCTGATTCTAAAATCACAAGAAATACTTTTCTGAAGATCTCTTGACTTTCCGCTCCTAACCAATTTACCTTGCGAATTTCGCTCAGCTTTGTTAATTCATAAGAGGATTCGATCGCTTCAATCAACTTATTATTCACGAATTTCATGTTCGGATTCAAGTCATCTTCTGTCGGACGCATTTTCTTTTTATGTTCATCCATGCGGTTTTGCGCCGCACGTTTTAACTCTGGAAGCGTCATGATCATGAATAAGTACATATCGTACATTCGCTCCACAGCCGAAAGCAATTCTTTTTCTGCTTTTAGGATACTTTCCTCTTCGCTTTGAAAGAAAGCGTAAAGAATTTGGAGTACTTTAATTCGTAAGTGTCTTCTATTAAGCATTATGGTTTTTTACAGATTCAAACTTCCTTTGGACTGAACACGTTCTTCAGCCATTTTATTCGCAATCTGATATGTCGGAACACCTTCGTCTTGTGAACGTTTCACAATATTGTAGATGGTTCCGTAAATTTCTTCCGCTTTTTGATGAGCCCAATCAAGGGTCAAGCCTTCTACTTCAGAGAAACAATTAATCACACCTCCAGCATTGATCGCAAAATCAGGAGCATAAACGATACCACGTTTCATTACTTCTAATCCGTGGATTTTTTCGTCCTTCAATTGATTGTTTGCTGCTCCAGCAATTACCGAGCAACTTAAACGAGCTAAAGTATCATCATTCACTGTTGCTCCAAGCGCACAGGGAGCGTAAATGTCCATTTTTACATCGTATATCGCATCTGGTTCAACGATTGTCGCGCCATATTTTTCTGAAACACGTTTTAATGCTTCTTGGTTAATGTCCGTAATGAAAACATTGGCATTTTCTTTCGCTAAATGAGAAACCAAGTATTCACCAACGTGTCCAACACCTTGAACAGCAATTGTTTTTCCACTTAAGTCGTCACTGCCATATTGTATTTTCGCTGCAGCTTTCATCCCCATATATACACCAAATGCAGTTACTGGAGATGGGTCACCACTTTTTCCAGGTAAACCAACTACATAATTAGTCTCTTCACTCACCCATTGCATGTCCGACGGAGAAATCCCCACATCTTCAGCTGTGATGTACTTTCCTGCAAGGCCATTTACGAATTGTCCAAAACGACGGAAAAGCGCTTCTGATTTTTGGGTTTTAGAATCCCCGATAATCACTGCTTTACCTCCACCAAGGTTCAAGCCCGAAATGGCGTTTTTGTAGGTCATCCCACGAGATAGACGCAAAACATCATTCAATGCTTCCATTTCATTGTTGTACATCCACATTCGGGTACCACCTAACGCAGGACCCAACACCGTGTTATGCACAGCGATAATTGCTTTTAATCCGGTAGCGTGATCATTACAAAATAGGATTTGTTCATGTCCTAAAGAGGACATTTGTTGGATAACAGGATTTGATTGCAAATCTGTTAAAGAAGTAACTGTCAAATCAGACATGTTTTTGCTTGAGTTCGTTAACTAATCAGATGAATGGTTACTTTTGTAACGCTATTCAACGCTGGCAAAATTAGAAAATAAAACATGAAGTCTCTTCAATACTTAAATAAATATTTCCTAAAATATAAATGGCGCCTACTTTTGGGGGTTATTTTTACCGTTGTAAGTAATTATTATGGGGTTCAGATGCCCATTTACTTCAAGAATGCAATTGACCAATTTCAAGCTACAATTTCAGTAGCCAAACCGAATGATTTCTTATGGTTAGCCTTTCAATTGGGCGGCTTCTATATGTTGTTATCATTAGCAAAAGGATTCTTTTTGTTTTTGATGCGTCAAACAATCATTGTGATGTCTAGACACATCGAATTCGATCTCAAAAACGAAATTTACACTCATTACCAAACGCTTGATCAAGGATTCTTTAAGCGAAATTCTACAGGGGATTTAATGAACCGCATTTCTGAAGATGTTGGATTGGTACGCATGTATCTCGGACCAGGAATCATGTACATTATTAATTTAATCATTGCGTTCGCGTTAATCGTAACCCAGATGATTCGAATTAGTCCATCTTTAACACTTTGTGTATTGATTCCACTTCCAATAATGTCTATTTTGATTTACCGTGTTTCTTCTCGCATGAACGCTATGAGTGCATTAGTCCAAAAAGAACAATCACTATTATCGACACTTGCACAAGAAACGTTTTCCGGAATTCGAATTATCAAGGCATACAACCGAGAAAAAGAAACCGAAGAAAAACTGGGTGAAAGCGCAGAAAATTACAAAAAGCAAAGCATGCGATTAGTTCTCGTTAATGCGTTCTTCATGCCAACCATCATGTTTTTAATTGGAATCAGTATTTTGATTGCCGTTTATTATGGTGGAATTTTATCTTTCTCCGGTCCGAAGGCAGAGCGTATTTCCATTGGAAGTATTGTTGCCTTTATTATGTTCGTTAACAGCCTTACATGGCCATTCGCTAGTTTGGGATGGGTTTCAAGTATTATTCAACGTGCTTCGGCATCACAGAAACGAATTAACGAATTCCTACAAACCAAGCCAAGCATTGTAAATGCAGAAACGGGGGACTTTCATTTTCAAGGAAGTATTGCCTTTAATCACGTTAGTTTTCAATATCCCATAACGAACATTACCGCTGTTTCCGATGTGTCATTCCAAGTAAACAAAGGAGAAACACTTGCCATTGTTGGACATACCGGAAGTGGGAAATCAACCATTGGATCATTATTAATGCGCCAGTACGATCCTCAAAACGGTGAAATATTCATTGATGGGAAATCATTGACATCTGTAAACCTTCAAGCACTTCGTGATCAGACGGGTATTGTTCCACAGGATGTCTTCTTGTTTTCAGACACCATACGTGAAAATCTGCAATTTGGAGTGAATGATCACACTTCTAGTGATGCTGAGCTCATTGCAGCATGTGAAATGACCCATGTTTATCATAATATTCAAGGATTCCCAGATGGATTTGATACCTTACTTGGTGAACGAGGCGTTAATTTAAGTGGTGGACAAAAACAACGCATCAGTATTGCACGTGCCTTATTGAAAAATCCAACGTTGCTTATTTTAGATGATTGTTTATCCGCAGTAGATACCGAAACGGAAGAAATCATTTTGAGAAACCTTGAAAAAGGAAAAGAAAACCGCACAACCATTATCATTAGTCACCGTATTTCCACTATTCGAAACGCAACAAAAATCATCGTAATTAACCACGGTCAAGTGATTGAAAGCGGAAATCACGAATCGTTAATGAATAATAAAGGAACGTATTTCGACATGTACGAACAGCAATTGCGACAAGAGAGTAAAGATTAATCCTTATCTTTGACCCCGTTATGAAAGAAAGAAATCGCGTCGAGGTATGCTTCACACCAGGAGAATATGAATATTTCAAAGGAGAGTATGAAATTGTTGTTGTAATCGATGTATTACGCGCAACTTCAGCTATTTGCGCAGCTTTTAACAATGGAATAAAATCTATCATTCCTGTCCCCACTGTGGAAGAGGCATGGGAATACAAAAAGAAAGGTTATTTAGCTGGAGCAGAACGTAAAGGTCAAATTGTGGAAGGATTTGATTTTGGAAATTCGCCTTTTTCGTACATGCGTGAAGACTTTAAGGGACAAGAAGTAGTTTTAACCACAACAAATGGAACAAAATCTCTCGATGTTGCCAAAGATGCCGAAATCGTTGTTGTTGGTTCGTTTCTAAACTTGAATTACTTATGTAAATGGCTGGTGAAACAAGAAAAAAACATTCTTTGTTTGTGTTCTGGATGGCAAGATAAATTCAATTTAGAGGATACGATTTGTGCTGGTGCCATTTCGGACTTTTTAATTTCAACCGGTAAATTTACATCTGAAGAGGATTCGAGTATTGCGGCAAAATACTTATATTTATCTGCAAAGGATAATTATTTAGGTTACTTAAAATCAAGTTCGCATCGTCGTCGATTGAAAAACTTGAATTTAAACGAGGACATTAAATATTGCCTAACACCTAATCAAACAGACGTAATTCCGATTCTAAAAGATGGTAAATTGGTTCAATTATAGATTCCTGTTATCCGTTATACTCTTAAGTATATTGTTGCAAAGCAGTACACGAAAAGCAGACAAACTAACTTGGGGATTTTTTGGACACAAACGAATTAATCGCATCGCGGTATTTACCCTACCCGTTCCGATGTTTGGTTTTTACAAAGAACACATTGAATTTCTTACGGACCATGCGGTTGATCCTGATAAACGCCGCTATGCGATGGAAGGAGAAGCACAATGTCACTACATTGACCTTGATCATTATTACAAAAGCGGCGAGAATCCGTTTGAGATAATTCCTCGTCGCTGGAAAGATGCGGTGGATAAATTCACGGAGGATACACTTCAAGCTTATGGCATCGTTCCATGGCACATTGTTCAAATGAAATACCGACTGCAAAAAGCGTTTGAAGCTAAGAACGTTGATTTAATCTTGAAATATTCTGCGGATATCGGTCATTACATCGGGGATGCTCATGTCCCGTTGCACACAACGGAGAATTATAACGGTCAATTAACTGGACAACGCGGCATACATGGATTATGGGAAAGTCGACTAGTGGAAATAAATTCCGAGGATTACGATTATTTCGTAGGTAAAATAAAGTATGTTTCCAACGTACAAGACCTTGCTTGGGAAGCTGTCCGAGCCTCTCACCTAGCCCTAGACTCCGTTTTACGCATGGAAAAGGAGTTGACAAAGGAATTTCCTTCAGACCGAAAATACAGCTATGAACAACGAGGAAACACGACAATTTCCGTTTACTCTAAAGAGTTTTGTGATGCCTATCATCAACGCATGAACGGTATGGTGGAAAGAAGACTGAAAGCAGCAATTTTAGCGGTTGGATGTATTTGGTACACCGCCTGGGTTGATGCTGGTCAACCAGACCTCAGTAAACTTCAAGCAGTACCTCCGACAGCAGAACTACTAAAAGAATTTGAAGCTTTAGACGCACACTTCCACAATGACAAGCATTTTGGTAGAATTTGTGATTGATTTGGAGTATGCGAACGCTTGTTTGTTGTTTAATGTTGACCGACTATAATTGCTTTTTCTGAATTGGGATTATAGGCAGTTTCGGTAATATAAAACCCAATTTGATCAGAGGTTACCTTTAACCAACCGTAAGACCATCCACAATTAACGGATGAACGAATTCGAAATCCGAAATATTTCTCTTGATTCAAATTTGGCATTTGAGATGAAAAGTTATTTTGAGCATCCACAAGTTTAAGATAGGCTGTTTCTTTCCAAACATATCCTGTGGACTCAATTGACTCTACACCTTGAATAGATTTAAAAATCGGAAAGGATACGTCTAAGCAAGCAAAATCCACCAATCGATTTGATGTAATGTCCGATGCTTGAAAGCACCATGATTGATTAAATCCTTCACAAGGTTGAGGACCACCGACAAAATTATTTTCTAAAACTATTTTTGTCTCGAAAACGCCATCTTTATCAATATCCAAATTTTGTGTTTTCGAAGCCATGCTCGGATATAAAACCTGACACCAATTGAAACCAATATTTACATCAACAATTGAATCGGTTACCTGATAATATTCAGAAGACTCATAAAAAACCACGGGTTTCAATTCGTTTTTCTTACAGGAGGCAAAAATAAGCCCCATTAAAAGCATAGAACTAATGTACTTTTTCATCTTGATTAGGTTTAAAGCTAAATTAACTCATTAACTGGTAATTACCTAATTAAAAGAATTGAATTTATTTAATTCAAGCTGCGGTAGCGAATGCGTTTTGGTCCAGCGTCTCCAAGTCTTTTGCGACGGTTTTCTTCGTATTCTGAATAGCTTCCTTCAAACCAATAGACTTGTGAATCGCCTTCAAACGCAAGAATATGTGTACAAATACGATCCAAGAACCAACGGTCGTGAGAAATAACAACGGCACAACCAGCGAAGTTTTCAATTCCTTCTTCTAACGCACGAAGTGTATTCACGTCAATGTCGTTTGTCGGCTCATCCAGTAAAAGTACGTTTGCTTCTGTTTTTAAGGTCATCGCAAGGTGAAGTCGGTTTCGTTCCCCACCAGAGAGAATTCCTACCTTCTTATTTTGATCTGCGCCAATGAAATTAAACTTCCCGAGGTAGGCACGTGAGTTGATTTTCTGATTTCCAATTTCAACGTACTCCAATCCATTTGAAACGACATCAAACACCGTTTTATCCGGATGAATGTCCTTGTGGGTTTGATCTACGTATCCAATTTTAACCGTTTCTCCAACTGTAAATTCGCCATGATCGACGTTTAACTCATCCATGATCATTTTGAAAATTGTTGTTTTACCAGCCCCATTTGGACCAATAATTCCAACAATTCCCGCAGGTGGCAACTTGAAATTCAAGTCATCATATAACATTTTATCTCCAAAGGACTTACCTACGTGAATCGCATCGATCACATTGTTACCAAGTCGAGGTCCATTTGGAATCGGAATCTCCAAAACAGCATCTTTTTCACGTGCATCTTCTGATAGCATTTTATCATAGTTCTGCAAACGTGCTTTGCTCTTCGCTTGTCGTGCTTTTGGATTCATGCGCACCCATTCTAATTCGCGCGCTAACATTTTTTGACGTTTGGATTCCGTTTTCTCCTCTTCCTTCAATCGGTTTCCTTTTTGCTCCAACCAAGATGAGTAGTTTCCTTTCCATGGAATTCCTTCTCCACGGTCTAGCTCTAGAATCCAACCAGCAACGTTATCCAAGAAATAACGGTCGTGTGTTACGGCGATTACAGTCCCTTTATACTGTTGTAAATGTTGTTCTAACCAGTCAATTGATTCTGCATCTAAGTGGTTGGTTGGCTCATCTAGCAATAGAATATCTGGATTTTGAAGCAATAAACGACAAAGTGCCACGCGGCGTTTTTCACCTCCGGATAATGTTTCAATCAACTGATCATCTGGCGGACAACGCAAGGCATCCATTGCGCGCTCAAGTTTTGTATCCAATTCCCATGCATCTAACGCATCAATCTTATCCGATACTTGACCTTGACGTGCAATTAATTTCTCCATTTTATCCGGATCATTTAGGATTTCCTCATCCATAAATGACGCATTTATTTCCTCGTATTCCTTCAATGCATCAACCGTTTCTTGTGCACCTTCCATCACCACTTCCTTAACTGTCTTCGTCAAATCTAAATCCGGCTCTTGCGCTAAATACCCAACGGTATACCCAGGAGAAAAAACAACATCCCCTTGGAATGATGGATCTAATCCAGCAATGATTTTCATTACCGTCGATTTACCTGATCCATTTAATCCTATGATGCCAATTTTAGCACCATAGTAAAAGGATAAATAGATGTTTTTAATAATTTGTTTGCCAAGTGGTGTCGTTTTGGAAACTCCCACCATGGAGAATATGATTTTTTTATCGTCTGACATTGAATTTATGTTTGATTAAGCAAATTTAAACTTTAGAAATTGATTGATATTAATCCAATTTCACTTTATCGTATTCTTTGTTTTTTATTATTTCGACTGCACGTTGCAGAATCTCATTGGATTCATTGTAAATCTGGAACATTTCATTGGCGCCCCAAAGATCTTGAGCAATTATTGATTTTAAGCGAAGTTTAATCAGGTGTTCACTTGTTTTATATCCTGCCTCGTCAAATTTTAATTCAGGATCTTCTTTTTGAACGTAAGCGAAAAATGCATCCATAAAGGCTTGGTCACAATTAAATGTGCGCTTGAATGCATCAAAACTTGGATATTGTGCCTTTAACGCAGTCCGTTGTGAATTCACATAATTAAACGAATAGTTATTTAAATGTCCACCTTGAACCAATTCACTAAAATAGGTTGAATTCTCCGTTGTATCCAATGGAACAAAAAAGTCAGGCATGATGCCACCTCCACCATAAACCGTACGGTGTGTTTTCATTGTCTCGAATTTCAAAGAATCTGGCATTTTTATGGAATCTGCATGGATGAATTCTCCATTCAAAAAACGCTGTGTGATGTCCTTGCGGTACGTTTCCGTATCCTCGTATGGTTTCTGAATAAACCTTCCAGTTGGTGTATAATAGCGAGCAATGGTCAAACGAATTTCCGATCCATCTGAAAGTGGCATTGGACGTTGAACAAGTCCTTTACCGTACGTTCTTCTACCAACAATCAATCCTCGGTCCCAATCTTGGATAGAACCAGAAAGAATTTCACTTGCACTTGCACTGTATTCATCCGTCAATAAAATCAACTTTCCTGTTTCAAACAATCCTTTTTTTCCAGCACGTAAATTGCTACGCGGTTGTGCACGTCCTTCCGAATAAACCACCAATTTATCACCTGATAGAAATTCATCCGCTAATTTATGCGCCGCATCCAATAGCCCACCACCATTTCCTTGCAAGTCGAAAATTAAGTTTTTCATGCCTTGTGCCTTTAATTCATTCAAAGCTTTTAGGACTTCATCCATTGTTGTTCGGGAAAAGCTATTCAACTTGATGTACCCTGTTTCTTGATCAATCATGTAGGATGCGTCAACAGAATAAACCGGGATTTTATCTCTTGTAACAGTATATTCCAAGATTTTATTTCCTTTTCGGCGAATGGTGATTTTTACTTTTGTTCCAAGTTCACCCATTAATTTTGCTCGAACCTCCTGATTTTTCAATTCAACTCCTGCAATGTTCACTCCATCAACGGAAACAATTTGATCTCCAGGAAGTATGCCTAATTTTTCAGAAGGACCACCGGGAATCGTTGCAACGACATGAAGCGTATCTTTCATGATTTGAAAACGAATTCCGATTCCAACAAAACTTCCATTGATTGATGATTGTGCCTCATTTAATTCCTCCGCTGGAATATACGTTGAATGCGGATCTAGTTTTTCTAACATCGCAATGATGGCTTCCTCCGTCAATTCTTTCCCATTCGTTGGATCAACATAAAAACGTAGGATATTGTCCATTACTTCGTCAAACTTCTGTGATGTACTGCGTTCAGAAGGATCAAACTGACTAAATGCCAAAAGTGGAAATATGCTGATAACTAAAAATAAGAATTTTTTCATTTGGAATAAATTTGAATCATAAAAACAAAAATACTAACTACATCTCATGAAAGCGAAGAAAGATTAACTTTGTTTGAAACATTTTTGAAATCTATGAAAAAAGAAAAGTACGTTCGATTAAAAACGCTGCTCAGAAAGTTTGGGAAAGTGTTTAGTACCTTTTCCAAATGGTTTTCGATCCTTCTCTTTTCTTACTTATTTGTGTATTTTATTCTCTCATTCATTCTTTCCCGAATTACCGTTGAAGGACAAAATGATCCTAAATCGCAGATCAAAATCTATTTAATGAAGTCCGGAGTTCATACCGACTTTGTACTACCGGTTAAAAATAACATCATTGATTGGACAGAAACCTTTCCAAGAGCAAATACCGGATTCAATGACACCACCACAAAGTTAATTGCCATCGGATGGGGTGACAAAAACTTTTACATGAACACCCCCGAATGGGCAGATTTAACAGTAAAGACAGCTGTATCCGCAATGACGGGACTGGGCGCGTCTGCCATTCATGCAACGTATCATTACGAAATTCTTAGTGACCGACCTGTGATTCAATTGTATTTATCGAAAAAACAGTACCGCGAATTGGTCCATTATATTAAAAAACAATTGGTTAGGGATAAAAACGGAAAACCTGTTTTTATCCCTGCTAAAAACAAAAAAGTAGTGAGTGGTAACGACGCGTTTTATGCTGCACATAATCGCTACAGCATGATTTTAACTTGTAATTCCTGGATTAACCTCGGATTAAAAGCATGTCACAAACGCGCGTGTTTATGGACTCCTTTTGCTGGTGGTCTTTTTTATCAATATGGAAAATAAACGCCTCACAATCGTCCTTTTTTTCTGTTGCCAACTTTCAATTTTTGGACAAATGATTCCCATCGATACAACACAACGGTTTTTGATTTTCATCAATGGAAATCGCGGTCCAAAAGCCAATCACGAAACCACGGACAACCGTTTGCATGAAAAAGACCCGACGGGATACTGGTATGCCATCGACGACACGATTTTAAAACGATTCCCTGGTGTTAAACCATTGTACTTTGACGGTCATCACCCCGTTTCAAGTTCACAACACAGAACCGAATTGAATTTCGCAAAGTCCTATTTCTTTTCTCGTTTTTGTTGGATTTCGAAACGAAGTAAATGGGTTTTAAACAAAAGACCTAATCCAGAAGGATTTCAATTGCGTGTAAATCATGGACAAATTGCAGGAGAAAACCTTCTAAACTTCCTCACCGACAAAGGAATACCGCTAGATCAGGTGAAAATCGATATTGTCAGCCACAGCATGGGTTATGCCTATTCACTCGGAATGATTGACGTACTAAAATCCAAAATAAGCTTTGGGAAATTCCTGGTTCTTTCACCCGAGAATGCAAGTGCTCAAGGCCGCGACTGGAACTATTTTGAAGAAGTTTGGCAATACGGTTCAAGAGCGGACGATGATGAATCTGACCCCATTTGTTACCAGGACGGAATTGCCCCTCAAGTCGCTATCCCGGGAATTGAAACCATCCCATTTTCAAAAGGCGGTAGAATTTACATTCCATCTTCATGGCCAAAAAGTAAAAAAGGATTCATTAAAAGCCATCATTTACTGTATTATCAATGGTTTCATGAAATCCAACCAGGTGATCGAGGATACTTCGAACTGTCGAAATAAATGTCCGATATCGGATTGAATTTCAAGCAAAATTCTCCTTAGACTCCAAACGTTCAATTCCCGAAAATTCTTAACTTTGGAACCAATGATTCAAACAAATTTCGACCTCAAACCATATAACACCTTTGGCATTTCCGTCAAAGCAGATTGTTTTACATCGTTTTCTTCTATTCAGGAGCTTGAAACGGTTCTTTCGGAACACAAGAAAGAGCCCTTATTGATTCTAGGAGGTGGAAGTAATTTACTGCTAACAAAAGATTTTCATGGAATTGTTTTAAAAAACGAAATAACCGGTGTTCAGGTGGTTTCAGAATCTGATGATTTCGCAATCGTTGAATCAGGCGCAGGTGAAACATGGCATGAATTTGTTATGAAATGCATCGAGCTAAACCTCAGTGGACTAGAAAACTTAAGTTTAATTCCAGGAAGTGTTGGCGCGAGTCCAATGCAAAATATTGGCGCATATGGCGTTGAAATCAAAGATTGTTTCGAATCACTAACAGCTTACCACATTGAAAGTGGAGAAATTCACACCTTTGATAAGAACGCATGTAAATTTGGATACCGGGAAAGTGTATTCAAACACGAATTCAAAGGACAATACGTGATTTGCAGAGTTTCTTTCAGATTAAAGAAGAATGCTCATGTAAATACTTCATATGGAGCCATTTCCTCCGAATTAGAAAAACTAGGAATTCAGCAACCAACTATTCGGGATGTCAGTAACGCGGTAATTGCCATTCGACAATCCAAACTTCCAGATCCAAAAGTGATTGGAAATGCGGGTAGTTTCTTTAAAAATCCAATCGTGGAAAATTCTGTTTACGATGCGATAAAATTGAATTATCCTGAAGCTCCATTTTATCCTATGGATGAACATCATGGCAAATTAGCTGCGGGATGGTTGATTGAAAAAGCTGGTTGGAAAGGAAAAACCATTGAAACATATGGCGTTCACACATTACAGGCATTGGTTTTAGTGAATTATGGAGGGAGTACAGGAAATCAAATCTATGACTTATCTTCGCACATTATTTTGGACATAGAATCCAAGTTCGGAGTGACGTTGGAACGCGAGGTAAACATATTGTAAATAAAGGCATACACAAGGCATGAAAGTTTCATATAACTGGTTAAAAAAATACATTCAAACGAACTTAAGTCCAGAAGAACTCGGGAAAATTCTGACAGACACTGGACTCGAAGTAGAAAGCATTGAGAAAATAGAGGCCATCGAAGGTGGACTCCAAGGCGTTGTTATCGGTCACGTTTTAGCGTGTGAAAAACATCCAGATGCGGATAAATTAAACGTCACAACCGTCTCAATTGGCACAGAAGAATTACAAATTGTTTGTGGCGCACCGAATGTGGCTACTGGACAAAAAGTAGTTGTAGCAACCGTTGGAACTACCTTATTCCCTAATCCAGGAGAGCCATTCCACATTAAAAAAGCAAAAATCCGCGGGGTAGAATCCTTCGGAATGCTTTGTGCTGAAGACGAATTAGGAATTGGACATTCCCACGCAGGAATCATTGTCCTTCCTGAAAATACCGAAATTGGAATTCCCGCAAGTGCTTACTTCGATTTATCAGATGATTTTCAAATTGAAATTGGATTAACGCCAAATCGAGCTGATGCCATGGGACATATTGGTGTGGCTAGAGACATTAAAGCTGCATTGAATTTTCATCAAAAAACGAATTTATCCATTGAATGGCCTTCTGTTAATGAACTCACTTCCACAGGTAATCTAACCATTGACATTCATATAGAAAATCAAAAAGATTGTTTGCGTTATTGTGGGGTAAGCATGGAAAATGTGCAAGTCGCACCTTCTCCAGAATGGCTGCAAAAAGCCTTGCGTTCTGTTGGACTGAATCCAATCAATAACATCGTTGACATCAGTAATTTCGTCATGCGTGAATTGGGTACTCCATTACATATTTTCGATACAAAAGCACTTAATGGCACTGTAAGTGTCCGTTCTGCGCATGCTGGAGAAAAGTTAGTGACCTTAGATAAAGTGGTGCGCACATTTACCGGTTCAGAATTATTAATAACGAATGGAGAACAAGCGCTTTGTATCGCAGGTGTTTTGGGAGGTGAGACATCAGGCGTTTCCAATGACACAACATCGATTTTCATTGAATCCGCTTTATTTGACGCCGTGAACATTCGAAAAACGGCACGTCTTCACGGATTAAATACAGATGCTAGTTTCCGCTTTGAGCGTGGAGTTGATCCAGCATTAACCACATATGCTTTAAAACGTTGTGTTCAGTTAATACAAGAAATTGCAGGTGGTCAAGTGGGAATGAAAA
>JBIIAG010000052.1:0-4684 GCA_044240055.1 Crocinitomicaceae bacterium
AACAACTAGCTCATTTCCCATTGGATTCACAAGCGTGAATGGATTTTTGGTCAGTTCATTGATTCCACTTAATTCAACCGCATCGTTTACCACAATGGTTTTCACATCCAAGGATTTCACTGAACAGAATAAGGTAAATTGAAGGTTCAAGCAATTGTACGAATACGCATTCGGAACATTGATATTCACGGTGTAATTGGTTACTATCCCGTTTGTATCGATGAAATTCCAAACGGATTGTACTGTATCATTGCTTAAGTACATGCCATATGCCAAATTCGCAGTAGCACA
Source organism: Crocinitomicaceae bacterium (assembly GCA_044240055.1). Taxonomy (GTDB): domain Bacteria; phylum Bacteroidota; class Bacteroidia; order Flavobacteriales_D; family Crocinitomicaceae; genus UBA952. The sequence continues at coordinate 292 of JBIIAG010000052.1, forward strand.
AGCATTGAAATCAAAATTACAATCCTCTAATGCTGCTGAGTAAAAAGTTGTGTTTGATGGACCACAATTGGCACCATTCACAACGAGCGTGTCACCCATAGTTGTATTCAATATCTCCATCGAATCACAAACCGTGAAATTACAACCAGCTGCATCCTGCACGAACAAACAATAATTGTAACCAGGCAATAAATTGATCAGGTTCTGAGTAACCGCTCCAATACTCCAAAGATACATGTAAGGCGGCGTTCCACCTGTGACATTGGCATACAGGGCACCATCATTTGACGTAGGTGTTGAACATGGTGTTTGTGTAATGGTTGCATTGAAATTCGCACATGGATTAACTCCTCCGGAAATGAAAAACGAAACATTCAACGAGTCAAGTCCTCCAGCGGGATTATTTTGAACGTATGATACACCATAATTCCCTGAACACAAATTTCCAATTTGATAGGTATTGGTAGCAATGACGGCACCATTTCCATACCAAGTGATGGATGATTGAATAACCGAAGATGGATTGCTAAGTGCTGCTGTTCCATCACACATGTTAGGTCCACTTACTGGAGTGATGTTTAATTGTGCAAAGGTGAATTGAGAAAAGAACAAGATGCTCAGCCCCAAAAAAAGTGATTTAAGTAGATTTTTTTTCATGTGTTGATTCATTAGTTATGTACAAACTTACTAATTTCTAACATGGAAACGAACAGAACTCGATCTAGTTGCCTAGTTCACAGAGATTAAATGAAAGTATTTCGTGGAGGATGTGCGCATAGGTACGTTCCAGTGAAAAATCCAATAGCACCACTTATGAATGGTACTCCTCATTCCTTTCGGTATCGAAATTTCTTAAAAAAGAAAAAGTGGCACGAGTTCATTCATGCCACTTTTTAAAAGTTAACCGATTTGATTAATGTTCATGACAATGAACAGTGTATATACCTGTTGAATCTGTATAGGTTCCTAGTGCTTCCAATTGTTTCAAATCGTCGCCACAGTATTCACCCATTTCAATTTCAGCTCCTGCTTTGTCGTAATGACAATCGTGGCATTTGTTTTTACCACAAGAACTTGATGTTACAAGAAAACCGAGTGCAAGTGCACTGAATAAAACTACTTTTTTCATACGTTTTGTTTTTTTAGGTTATTATTAATATTAAAAGTGATACTGATATAGATGTTTCTTCCTGGACTTGCCATCGAAATGTTTTTAAGTCGAGAAAGGTGATCGATGTAGGACGCATTTAGAATATTTCTACAACCAAATTGGACATCAACTGGTGTTTTTCCATTCCATTTTAATTGTACAGAAGCATCGAGCAACTGATAAGATGGACTCGCTGTCTCATTAAACGCAAGCTTGTTTTGCTTGTTCATATGCGTATATTGAACAAGCAGATCCTTGATTTGCAATTTTTTACCTAGATCTAATTGGTAACGGAAACTCATCATGAAGCGACCCGGTGGAATCATCGACACACTGCTATCAGTTGAAGTCAGCACGTTTAAATAGGAATACGTTGCTTCCATGTGTAAATCATGTGCAAAATGAGGATGGTAATGCACTCCGAAATCACTTCCGTAAAAAAGAACTTTATTCAGTTGCTTGTATGCAAACACGGGTAAATTATCCACCATTGAATCAATCGGTTGCAGGTAAATAAACTGTTGGATATTATTCAAAAATGGATTCACAATCAAGACCAAGTGATCTCTTTTTACTTCGAAGCTTAAGTCCAACTGACTTGCTCGTTCCGGACGCAGTTGTTCATCACCAATTTCGTAGCGTAAAGCACCGTGATGAAAGCCATTTGCCAACAATTCAGATGGATGTGGCGCTCGATATCCCGTTGAAACATTCGTTCGAAACGTAAACTTGCCTGTCGAATAAATACCACCGATAGATGTATTTGGACTTCCATACGATTTTGAAATCGCTTGTTTTCCTTTAAAGTCCTCCAACGTCTTGATGTATCTCAAGTCATACCTCAATCCTGCTTGAAAATTCCAGCGATCCATGGAATACATCCACATCGAGAAAAGTCCATTGTCAAAAGAAAGGGAATTTGGCAATAAGCGCTCGGTGGCATCAAGGCCATTGACATTGTTTTGAAACATTCCTTGCATTCCATTGACTACTTTTAGGTTTTCACTAAAGCTATGCGTCCATTTAGCCGTGTACAACGAATTCCATAAACGCATTTGAATTCCTGGAATAGTGACTTTCTCATCGTATTCGGTTAATTGATTCATGGTTTGTCCAAGCAACAAGGAAACTTCATTTTTTTCTAAAAACCATTTGTTCTCAAAGGATAGGTAATGATTATCGAAAAATTGAGCTGGAATCGTTTGTTTTCGTCGTTGCAATTCGGACTGGAATTCAAGTGGATTGAGAATGGAGTCATGTGTGTGTCCAGGCAAACCACTCATCACATGATTAAACGAATAACGTAGGTGATGCACCTTGTTTTTTCCGTTCCACGAAAGAGCTGTCTTTAAAACCGATTCGTTGAAACGCGAATTTTGAGCGAATTTCTGGTTTGGCAACTGAAAATCGGCATGATTGGCATAGCTTCCACCGATTAAAAACCGGAATTTCTGATTCGATTGCTTGTAAAGCATTCGCAGTGTTCCTCCGTTTGTATTGCTGTGATATATCGACTGAACCTTTACAGATTGAGAATTCACAGCAGCATACGATTCATCTGAATAATACAAAACACCTCCCAAGGCATCCGCACCATACAATAAAGACGCTGGACCTTTAATTACCTCAACAGAACCTATTCCGACTTCAGAAATTCCCATTCCATGATCTCCGCCCCATTGTTGCCCTTCCATACGCATGCCATTCAATAAACTGACTACACGAATTCCCTGTAATCCTCGAATGACCGGTTTTGAAATGCCATTTCCAAAACTGGATTGGTAAACACCCGGAATCTTTGCTAACGCTTCTCCCATGTTGATGGTGGTAATTCCATTCAAATCGGACAATTTTCGGGTTTCAATCAGAAATGGACTCTTATTTTTTTGAACATTGATTCCGGTTGACACGGTAATTTCTTCGAGGTCCAAATGCCTTTCTTCCAAATATATTTCAATTTTGCTCCCCACTAGATACTGTCGTCCAAGTGCTTGCGCAGATTGTGTTAAAAACAGAACTTTTGATTCAAATTCGATGGCAGAAACATGCAAATGAATACTTTCCGGATAAACCCCAAAAAACATAAACGCGCCTGTTTCATCCGAAATGGAGGACTCACCTGTTTCTTCTATGTGAATACGCGCATTGGCAATCGGAAGATTGCTTGATTTACTTTTAACAAAACCTGATAATTCTTTTTGTGCGTTTGTCGACAAGGCAACAAAGGCTACGAGTAATGCAATAAATTTCATGTGTGATTTACTTCTAGACACTTCATAAATACTTCCTGGTAATGAATTCTCGCGTCTTTATGAACACGAAAATACATTTTAGGCTAAAGGATAGATGCTGTTAATCCATGGGACATCATACGATCCAAAAGAAGAGACGCTGCGTCCATACAAATGAATCTTCACCTATTGACTTTTGTCAACGGTGCATCCATCAAATATTAAGCGTTTTGAGGTGGTCCTCGAAGTGAAAAAGACAGATAAGGATTGTTCTCTTTATCCAAAAGTCCAATTGAAACAACTGTTGGAAGTGTCGGTTTATCGGAACGGTAAAAAAGAATCGATTGAACCGTGAAAAATCCGAGGTCGATGTCACAGATGTCACAGGAACCATCATCGAAATGACTTTCACTTAATGAAGTCGTGGAGAATTGTTTGTGATCGCATTCATGCCACCAATCTCGTGGGGTAAGCAACACGAAAAAGGTGAGCAATAATAATCCGGAAACAATTTTATTCTTCACTAAACAAAAGTAGCAAAATTCTATGAGGATAAACATTCATTTAACAACACTGAATAGTATTTCAAAAAAAATGCCCTGACGAATTCGCCAGGGCATTAAATTTATTCGATTGATTCTTATTTAATCACTTTCTGTGTATAAACCGTTGAACCAACTTCTAATTGGAAGAAGTACGTTCCAGCTGGCACATTCGATGTAGCGATTGTTGCTTGTTGAACAGAGGATAGGGATTGTGTTTTCACTACTTGTCCATTCATGTTGTACAAACGCATCGTTCCCGAAGTCACCTCATCAAATTGAATAATCAATTCAGAACCCATTGGATTAATCACACTAAATGGATTTTTAACGATTTCGTTCAATCCACTTAATTCAACCGCATCGTTTACCACAATGGTTTTCACATCCAAGGATTTCACTGAACAGAATAAGGTAAATTGAAGGTTCAAGCAATTGTACGAATACGCATTCGGAACATTGATATTCAC
>JBIIAG010000053.1:0-4592 GCA_044240055.1 Crocinitomicaceae bacterium
TTGAAACCTTACAAGATGTGGAATTTGGACACCAAATTAGTACAAGTCGTATGAGTCTTACTACGAATGTTTATTTTATGAATTACCGAAATCAATTGCTTTTAACAGGTGAAATCAATGATGTAGGCGCTTATATTCACTCTAATGTCGCGAAAAGTTACCGACTTGGTTTGGAAGTATACGGTTCGTATCGCTTCGATAAAAAATTAAAATTGACGGGTGGAATTACCTTAAGTCGAAATAGAATTGCTGAATTCAATGAATACATAGATACATATTTAGACACAGTGCCATACTATACACAGCAAGTGATTACGCATACAAATACAGAAATGTCTTTTTCTCCAAATGTTACAGGGAATATTGGGCTAGACTGGATGCCCCTTGAAAATTTCAACATTGCTTGGATGACGAAATTAGTTGGAAGACAATACTTAGACAACACTGGAAACATTAATCGAAGTATCGATCCATTTAACTTCTCTAACATTCAAGTGAATTACTCTATTTTTGATAAATTCTGCAAGGAAATTCAATTTGGACTGATGGTAAATAATGCATTAAATCAACTATACTCGAATAATGGGTACACCTTTTCATCTGCATATGGCGGACAAACAACCACTGAGAATTTCTATTATCCTCAGGCAGGAAGAAATTTCATTGCACGTATTCTCTTGAAGTTTTAATCGTACTTTTGAGGAAATTATAGAACGATGAAACTTCTACTTTCCTTAAGCTGTTTATTCAGTATTTCGACACTGTTTGCACAAGTAGATGTGATCACAGGCGGCGTACCAGAACCAATGCTTGTGAGTGTTGCTCCACCGGACTCCATTGTGAATTTCCCTGATACTGAAGCGGAATATCCCGGCGGACCTGATTCTTTGGCTGAGTTCATCTTTTTGAATTTTATTTTACCGAACGATACAATGGATGTTGAATTCAACGATGAGCGTGTATACCTTTCATTTATTGTTGAAAAAGATGGTTCACTGTCGAATATTGTAGTTGAAAAAGGAGTGAACGATGTCTACGATTCTATTTGTGTAGCCGTAGTAAAAATAATGCCGAATTGGATTCCAGCACAGAAAAACGGAGTGGCAGTACGTTCATTAATGCGTTTACCCATTAGTATTGATGAAGCCATTATTGGAACAGAGACAGAAGATTTTTCTGAGGAGGATTGGTCTGAAGAAGATGAAAGCGAAGCACGAAAATTCGGTGAAGGACATTGGGCAGGATTTGATATTTACATGTCCCAATTCATGAATGGAAATCGAGAAATGCAATTTGAAAATCACCCATATTGGGAGAACAACGAAGTGAAATCCATCGGTCTGAATTACAATATTTTTGACCTGAAATTCCCAATTATTGGAGAACATCTAGGCATCACAACAGGATTTGGGGTTGGTCTCCAAAGTTATACTTTCCGAAATAATTATGTGCTTCAGCATACTGTTGATACCATATTTGCTGTAAATGACACGGTTTTTGATTTCACACGCAATAAATTGAATGTAGCGACGCTTTCGATTCCTTTATTCTTGGATTATTCATCTAATTCTAAGTTTGACAAAAGTTACTTTTTGGCGGTAGGCTTAATCGGTACTTATAATTATAGAGCGAAACAAAAAACATCAGGCACTTACGCGAACGGAGATGAATTCGTCAACACAACGATTTCTGCTTTTAATATGAATCGCTGGACCTTAGACGCTACCGCGAGAATTGGATATGGCCAATTTGGTATGTTCGTGAGTTACCAACTAAATTCCATGTTCAAAACTGGGAAAACGATAGCTGTGTATCCTTTTCGAATTGGATTTAACATCTTGCTCAATGGCATTAATGAATAGCGAAAAACAAATCGTTTAAATCATTACCTGCTAAAAAGGACTTATAATCCATGCGCTTTTTTCCTTCTGCTTGAATTTCTACCAGTAAAATGAAGCCTGTTCCACATGGGAAAATAATTCCCTCAGGAATGGAAAATGGGCCGTCGTTTCGTTTCACTTGATCTATGTTGACAATCGAAGAGCCGAAGAGCTTAAAGGTAATCCAATTAGATTTTTTTATGGACCATAGTTTACACCACGCAGCAGGGTAGGGCGATAATCCTCTGATTCGGTTATGGTTTAATTCTGCTGATTCATTCCAATCAATTTCACAATCTGCTTTGAATATTTTAGGAGCAAATGGTAGATTAGTGTCCGATGGATCTTGTTCAATAGTTGAAACATGACCAGCACAAATTTGATCGGCTGTCTCAACTGTTAATATGGCACCGATGGATTTTAATTGGTCGTGCAATTCACCAGCGCTAATTTCATTTGTTAATGGGATGGATTTTTGTGCAATTATGGCTCCTGTATCAATGTTTTCATTGATGAAAAAAGTACTTACCCCCGTTTCACTTTCACCGTTCATGATGGCCCAATTAATCGGAGCAGCCCCCCTATATTTTGGAAGAAGACTGGCATGTAAATTAATGGTTCCAAATGCGGGCATTTTCCAAACAAGATCGGGTAACATGCGAAAAGCAACGACCACAAATAAGTCCGCTTTTAAATGTTCCAATGCTTCTAAAAATGTGTGATCTCTTAACTTGTCAGGTTGCAAAACAAATAGGTTATTTGAACTTGCATATTGCTTGACAGCACTTTGCTGAATTTGTTGACCACGTCCAGCAGGTTTGTCTGCAACAGTTACAACACCCACAACTTCATGTTTCGAGTGAACTAACGCGTCCAATATTCCCACAGCAAACTCTGGGGTCCCCATAAATACTATGCGTAACTTCTCTTTCATTATACAATTTTCTTTTTCCAATCAAATAAACGAAGGTAACTGATAGATGCAAGACCCATTAAAGAAAAATAGATATACTCTACCGTCCAAATCCAATAAACATCTAAGTTCCAAACTTTAATAAAAAGGTAACAAAAAATAACGTAAACACTTACCGTTCCGAATTCAATGAACATTGAATGAAGCGTATTACCCGAACCATGGATGGTTTGAAAATAGACCGATGCAAATCCATACAGCATAATCGACACTGAAATTAATCGGAGGATTTGGGCACTCTTTTCAACGTAAATTTCAGCCGGGTTAATGAGCCTAATCAATGCCTCCGGATAGAAAATCGCCCCGTGAAAGGTTACGCACAAGAACAAAAGTGTCATGAGCTGTATCCTTTTTTGAATCACTGGAATCTCGTCAAATTTCTTGGCGCCAATGTATTGAGAAATATATGTTTTTGTCGTACCGGCGAATCCCCATATGGGAACAAAAGCAAGAAAATAGATGGCTCGAATATTTTGAGAAACGGTCAAATCAAATTGACCTTTTTGCTCCAGCCATGTGAAAAATAGAGTCCAAGTTGCAAGGGCAAAGAATCCTTGGAACATCAGTGGACTTCCAACTTTCAACAATTCTTTCATAGAAGCAAATTCAAACTTGAAATGTGCAAATAATTGATAATCTCTTCTTTCGGAGGAAAAAATCAAATAAATGACTAAAAATGACATGCCAAGGGCATCGGCAAAGGTATTGGCCAATGCAGCACCTTCGATACCCATTTCAGGAAAACCATACTTCCCAAATATCAGTGAATTAGCGAGGAAAATATTACTAATAGCAGTGATTAATGCGGCATATAATACAATCATTGTCTTTCCTTTTGCCAATAAAAAAGCTTGAATTGTTATGGTAATCATAGCAAAAAACAATGCGAAACTTCGTACGCGTATAAAATCTCCTTGTAAGATGGCAATTTCATTATTCTTTGAATAGCCAACAATCGCTGAAGGAAGAAACCAATGCAATAAAACAAAGAATCCTATTGCCAATAGAAAGTTGGTTAATAAGGATGTACCGAATACTCGACCAATAGCTGAAATACGTTCTTCACCAATCCTTCTGGCTATGATTATTTGAGCACCATCTCCCATTCCGAGTAAGCACATGTAAACGGTTACGTATAAAAGTCCCCCATTGCCAACAGCGTCAAATGCTTCCGTGGAATACCGACTGATTAATGATGCATCCGTAATTAAAACGATGGACTGAATAAATCCAGAAACCATCATGGGAAGGGCCATTCCTAAAATTGCTTTATAATTTAGAGCAAGCATATTAGTCTACTTGAATAATCAATCCTTTCAAGTATTCACCTTCTGGATGAAAAGCATGAATCGGATGATCAGCTGGTTGGTGAACCTGTTCCAGAATTCGTACATTCCGTCCAGATTCAATGGCTGCTGCAATAATGGTATTTGTAAACAAGGCTTTATCAATTACCTGTGAACAGGAGAAGGTGAAAATGATTCCACCGGGTTTAATTTGACGAATAGCATGTGCATTTAATCGCTTGTATCCCTGAATTGCTTGATGTCGTTTTTCACGATGTTTAGCAAATGCTGGTGGATCCAACACAATGATGTCGTAATCTTCTTGCAAGTCTTTCATGTAATCCATGGCATCTGCACAAATGGACAAATGTTTCTCTGTATAGTTATTCAATGTGATATTTTCGTCGGTTAAGGCAATAGCCTTTTTTGAACTATCCAATGAATGGACCAAAG
>JBIIAG010000045.1:0-6563 GCA_044240055.1 Crocinitomicaceae bacterium
ATCCACCACTTGTATTATGTTCCCAAAATACATTAAACTTTGATCATTCAGCGATTGATCCAGATGGAGATTCGCTTGTGTATGAAATAATGGCTCCACTACTTGGCGGCAGTATCACTAACGTCGTACCCAACCCTGAAACTCCTGGCCCGTATGCGCCAGTAAATTGGAATCCAACATATACCGAATTGGTGCCGTTTGGATCAGGATCAAACATAACGATCAATCCTCAAACTGGCATGATGGCTTTCACGCCTAATTTGATTGGTAATTATGTTGCGGGAGTTGCGGTAAAAGAATACCGAAATGGAATTTTAATTAACACGAAAATTCGCACTTTCGGCTACCGTGTGGTTGCTTGTCAAGTGGAACTTCCGATAGAAGTAGATGTGACTGGTCCAACTGAGTTAATCGAAGATTGCGGATTTGCCGGTTTCATTGTTGGAAGAAGCGATGCAACAGAAAATTTAATCGTACAGGTATTATTGAGTGGAACAGCGACAAACGGAGAGGATTATCCGTTCATCAATGATACACTGGTCATTCCTGCAGGAGTTCTTTCAGACACCATTGGTATTTCAGCTATTTACGATGGCCTTATCGAAGGTGACGAAACAGTTTTCTTCAATGTTATCGTACCGAATCCATGCGACGGAACATTTGACACAACTTCTATTTCGTTAACAATCGTTGATTATTTACCATTGACAATCACCGCACTTGATTCAGTAAATGTGTGCGCTGATTTTGGTGAATGGACACAAATGTGGTGTCAAGTGGAAAATGGTGTGCCGCCATATGGTTATTACTGGCAACCGACGAGTTTCCCAAATAGCGATACCGTAATGGTCGAACCAAGTATCTTAGATCCGAATTTGAATATTTTCACTGTAAATGTATTGGATCAATGTGGGAAAACAATTACTTCTCCTGAAATATTCGTGTACAATCAATGTCCGTTAGTCGTTCCAAATGTCATCACAACCAACAATGACCAAATGAATGACATTCTAATCATCCGTAATTTGGAAGATTACGACAAAGTGAGTTTAACTGTATTTAATCGTTGGGGCAATGTGGTTTACCTTAACGATAACTACAAAAACGATTGGGACGGGAAAGATAAATCTGGAAACCAATTGGAAGATGGCGTGTATTTCTATACGGTGACACCGAAAAGTGATAAGTATGAATATGACGAGGAACAACGCACTTTATATACCTTACATGGATTTATTCACATCGTAAATAAATAATTTACCTACACATAAAAAAGGGGGCTTGAAATAATTCAAGCCCCCTTTTTTATTTAATCTTGCTCAATGCTTCGTATTAAACATCACTACTGACAATACGCCCTCATTTAATTCTGTACGTCAATCCTATATGTATGCCTGCAGAAGCCGCTGCCGATTTTTGGTAAGTTGGATAAACGAATTTTTCAGTTAAATTAATGCCCAATGCATCCACTCCCTCCGCGTCTGTGAATCCATATTGGAAACGTACACCAACATTTAAAATCAGTGGGAAATTTTCTCCCAAGCTCACTTTTGATCCAAAACCTAATACTGCCGTAGTATAGCTTTTGTAACTGGTTTTCACATCTCTTCCTGACATTGTCAAAGGATTTGATATGGGCAAATCATTCGTGTAGGTTGCGCTTCTCACGCCATTTGTAGAAATCCCAATTTCTGTGTATCCACCAGTTTGCTTTCCTAATTTCAATAAAATTGGAATAGAAAATGTACTTATTTCAACGTTAGACGTATAAGCTGTACTTCCTATTGTCCCTTGGTAACCTGTATTGAACTGCCCTCCCAAGAATTCAACTGTTAGTCCAATACTTTTAAAATTTGCATTCAATGCAAGTCCATAATTAGAACCAGTTGACATTTTGTAATCTTGAATATCTCCGAGATCAGAAATGTTTTTATTAAACATCTCTGTAGCGCTAAAAGCACCTTTTAATCCAGCGTCAAAGGTAATAACCTGAGCTTTTGCAGTCATGGTCATTGCGAAAAGACCTACGCTTAGTAATACTTTTTTCATTGTTTGTTGTTTTAAAGTTTGGGTGGTTTACGGGAGGATAAAAAATAGGTTGCGAAGAAGGAATTCTTTATACAAGGACTATTACCCTTATTTAAAAAAATATTCTTCCTGCCAATGTCCCCACTCTGAATTCCAGCTTAGCTTTTTATTCGATTCATCCAACAAAAATGTGTGAGGTTGATTGACCACAGAGAAGTGAAACAACAATTTACCGCCTTCTAGTAATTCCACATATTCGATCGGGAATTCATCTGTTGATTTCTTTGTCACATCATACATGGTTACAGTTGCTTCATCATACATTGGATTGCTTAGGTGAATATTTATCGTGATTTTTATGTTCGCTGACTTTACAGGTTTACATTCGTATTCACCCAAATAGTTGTAATACAAATCTTGTTTCTCATTACAAGATTGTATTTTAAATACAGCGTATTGCTTTACAGATTTCTGAATGGAATAAGATTCTTCATATTGAGGTGTCTGTGGTTCTTCGTATGCCGACTCCTCATATTCAGATTGATTGTATTCTTCTTCCATTGATGACTTCAAATCCTGCACGCAGCGAACAGAAAGCCCCATGTTTTTATTGGTTCCAAATTGATGACTGGCATAATTACCCGCATTTTTACCCAATTCTCTTGCAAAAGAAAAATTCTGATCTTGTGGGGTGGAAGACCAAAAATAAGCACCAACACCCTTGTTTTTGTAATTACCCAAATAATCCCTTAATCCGCCAGGCAAACCGCTGAAACCAAAAGAATTGGTTGCGTTTTCAGACGCATCCCAAATAACTTTACTCATCATTTTGGTTTTATATGGATCACCCACATAATTGGTGAGGACCAACCAATCTTCATTGCTTGGTAACCTCCATCCCGAAGGACAAACATTACAGGCAGTTTTCCAATCATATAAATACCCATACATATTGACATTGCTAGGGTCATTATTATAAGAAAAGTAATTTCCGTTAGAGGTTTTGAATTTCAAATTTTCAGAGAACCACAATTGATCACCAATCGCAATGGTTTTGTATGTTCTCCCATCACGTGGATCGGTAAATTGATTTTGTTGCGCAAATAAATGACTCAGTTTACCTGTGCATAGGAAAAGAAAGATCAGTAAGTAATTTTTCATAATGCTTGATTTATACGAATATACTAGAATTTATCCTAAATGGAATGTTCCGAATGTTCTGTAATAAGCAAAATAAAAGAGTCAACTTATACGACTAGATCGAATCAATGAGAAAGTACGTAATTCGCAAAAATGACTAGTTTGGGGGAGTTTTAATTGAATAAGTAGAATGGTAAATGAAAAATGCACCACGTGGGTGCATTTTTTAAAGACTTACTACATGTTATTCCTTCAGGATTTTTACCACATAGATTTTGGAATCATTTCTTAATTCTAAAAAGTATATTCCTGATGGTAAGTTTGATAAGGAATGAACTTTATCCTGAACATTGAATGATTTCACTTCATGTCCTTGAACATCTTTCAAATTCATGGAAACCAAGAGATCCGTTTCATCTATACTAAAATCATCCTTAACAGGATTTGGGTAAATCAATAGACTCATCATATCTTGTTCATCTATACCCGTATACTCCATGGTTAATTGCAGGGTAACAATACTGTCACAACCAGCAGCATTAATCAAGGTATCTGAATACGTTCCACTTTGCGTGTAGGTTTGATTGTTTACTGGCCAAGTATAGGTATCCAAAGCGGTTTGTGTTTGGGAAGATGTAGTATTTAAACTTCCTAATTGAGAATTGTATAAATCTTGAATTTCACAGTAGGATAAAGCTCGGTTCCAAATTCCGATATCGTCAAGGTCGCCATTTAAATATTCTGCATTACCAATAGAGCCAAATCGTAAACCAGTATTTTGGTTAAGTGCAGATAATGATGTAACCGACGTTTTATCCAATTGACCATTTACAAAATAACTGTAAGTCAAATTCGACTTTACAATGGTTAAAAACACCCATTCATTTTGAATGACTCCTACATAATTAAGAGGGTTCGCGCTAAAAATATTCCAAATATGAACATTTGGATCTTGGTTTTTCCAATGACTTATTTTATTAGGAGAATTCGGATGATTCCATCCAAAACCTTCACCATCGTGCGGATAAGTATTAAAGAAATTCTGAGCCTGCTGAGTTAAATTTTGTGTGTTGAACCAAAAAGAAATAGAATAATCTTGCCATCCATTATTATAAAAACTATTGGTCATAATTATTTCGTCTGCATCAAAGTTATATGCAGCATTGTTGTTCCCAAATCTATCTGCAGTTAAAGTAGCACCATTGACCGTTCCATTATTCCCATTTCCACTTTCATCATCGGCATTTCCATTAAAAGGCCACCAACCTACGAGTCCGTTTGAATTAACATACGTTGGAACTTGAGCATTTAAGAAAGTAAAAAATACTAAAAATGATAGGAGTAAAAATCTTTTCATGAGATAAAATTTAGGTTAACAATTAACTCTAAATTTACTCTAGGTGAAAATAACTAATTAAAAAATTGGGGGAACATTCGTTATCACCATTTTTCACTTATTTACCCCTGATTAATTACTGAGTAATTCTGGCAGTATCTCGTTCAAAAACAAAAGCTTCATGCGCTTATCCGTCTCCATTCGACGTTCAAAAAACACTTCGTCTACCGAAAGATTAAATTTCGATGACAATTTATAGCGAAGATCTTTTAAAAGGATTTCTCGTCTTTTTTTCAATGTGTCTATCGAAGGTTGATCATAATTCACCAAATCATTGATAAACGAAATTTCCAATCCTGATTCTTTGTGTAAGAGCAGAAGCCTTATTAGTTCTCTTTCATTATGATTGAATTCATTCATGGATAGCGCAAATTTTTTGTTTGAGACAACTTGCCGATTAACCTTTTTTTCTCGCTTTCTTCTTTTTATAAATAGAATAGAAATAAAAGTTAAAATAATGAAAGTGAATACAAAAACAAAAAATGCAGAACTATTTTCCTTCATTAACATATCACCTTCTTCGAATTCAAATTTGTTCAAGAAATGAGCATCCGACATCTCAATACAACTATTAAGTGCAGAAGATTTTTTATGAATCAAAAAGAGAGGGCCTACATTGATGATATTTACATACAAGCCTGATGAATTATACGAATATTTCCGATAGCGCAATTTATCAAGATTATACGAAATAATCATATTTGAAAAACAAGAAAATGCGTTATTTCGTGTTTGATAAACATCATTAGTTGTCATTTTTGAACCAACTTGAATATACAAATTTAACTTGCCTAATTTAAACCATTTTTTAGATTTTAAATCAAGGCGCCAAATGTTATCCATTGCAGAAAATTGATTGCTAGTCCCCTTTAAACCATCAAAGACATAATAATAATGATTGTTTTTAAGCACAATATTTTTAATTCCAGAAGGCGGTGGATTGTTTTTTGTGTTAATCACAAACCATTCGTTTTCCAATGTATCATAACGTGTGACAATGTTCTTGCTCGTAAATAATCCATACCCACCATAAATTCGAGGTTCTCCTTCATCCATAAAAAAAGAACCATCAAATTGACTTTTATGGTAAAATGAAAGATCATGACGTAGAATAACATTTCTTTTTTTTGCGTATACAACCCCACAACCACCATAAACAAAATAAACAGGGGTTCCCTTGTCGGACAAGGGAATAAAATCAGTCAAGAATGTTTCAAATGGCATTTCAAGTCGCAGCTCAATAGGTGATTTTTCCCATTTCTCCTTTTTCACATTATATTTCCATAGGAAGGTCGAATCGTCTAAGACGCAAAAAGCTTTTTCTTGGTAATCGTAGAAGGCAAAGGCATTTTCATGCACCAAATCTATGCGCTTTTGCGTGAAGGCAAAGAAAGGGGAAAGTAGAAGAAGTAAATAGGTGAATCGCTTCATGGATGACTTTTTTGTCAAAGATAAAATTCACGTTAGATTTTATTGAAAAGAATTAGGGAAGCTTGGGAATTCACCTAGTTTCACCTAAATAATGAATAACAAAGTGGCGATTTCATTAACGATTCGCTTAAATAAAAAACATTCTGAAAGAAATGAAGAATGAGTCAAGCGGATATTTTCGATTTTATCCATTCTCTACCAACTCCTGTTTTATACCATTTTTCACGTTTCATTGCCTCAGAACGTGTTTCAAACTGTTCAAATAAAACCAACTCCCAAGGCATATGCTTGGAAGAGTAATTGACTAATCCTTGGTTGTGAATAGCTAATCTATTTTCAATATCCTGAGTAAAACCTTTATACAAGATTCCATTCTTTAAGGATCTCAAGACATAAGAATAATAGGGCATCGTAAAAAAGTTAAAAAAAAAGCCCTTCGAATGAAGGGCTTTGTGATCCGCTCAGGATTCGAACCTGAGACCTTCGCCTTAGAAGGGCGTTGCTCTATCCAGCTGAGCTAGCGGACCAATATTTCAATTCTCAGTATCTGCTTTTTAGGGCAGTTGCT
>JBIIAG010000042.1:0-7613 GCA_044240055.1 Crocinitomicaceae bacterium
TCCGCCGGGGCGGACTGAGCTAGCGGACCAATATTTCAATTCTCAGTATCTGCTTTTTAGGGCAGTTGCTTCCGCCGGGGCGGACTGAGCTAGCGGACCAATATTTCAATTCTCAGTATCTGCTTTTTAGGGCAGTTGCTTCCGCCGGGGCGGACTGAGCTAGCGGACCAATATTTCAATTCTCAGTATCTGCTTTTAGGGCAGTTGCTTCCACCGGGGCGGAATGAGCTACGGGACCAATATTTCAATTCTCAGTTTCTGCTTTTTAGGGCAGTTGCTTCCGCCGGGGCGGACTGAGCTACGGGACCAATACTTTGTACAAATAATAATAAGATGAATGAAAAAAGGGGGATGATTGCTCATCCCCCTCGTCGGGGCGGCAGGATTCGAACCTGCGACCTCCTGGTCCCAAACCAGGCGCGATGACCGGACTACGCTACGCCCCGAACGATTCATCTTCAATATTTTCTCTTAAACTGAACGTTATCAGTTTCTTTTTTTCTCTCAGTGCAAGCTTTGACTTTGCCTCCACCGTAAGTGTTTTTGCGGTGGGAACGAGATTCGAACTCGTGGTACAGTTACCCGTACGACAGTTTAGCAAACTGTTGGTTTCAGCCACTCACCCATCCCACCAGTGTTCCATGAATGGATGGCAAAAGTACAAAAACAATCTGTTTTTGAAAGCTTTTTTTGAAAAAAATATTAATTGTAAGTGAAAATTCCTTTTTCAGAGTGTATTGTCACCTGTTTTCCAGTATGTTGCTCTACTCGACCCACAATTTTTGCGTCTACACCAAATGATTTGGAAATTTCAATGATTTCTCCCGCAAGTTCTTGAGGAACATACACTTCCATGCGATGACCCATATTAAAAACTTTGTACATTTCTTGCCAAGGTGTTTGAGATTCTTCTTGAATCATCTTGAAAAGCGGCGGAATTGGGAACAAATTGTCCTTTATTACATGAACATCATTCACAAAATGCAAGACCTTCGTTTGTGCACCACCCGAACAATGAACCATTCCATGAATGTTAGAACGGTGCTTTGCTAAAATTTGCTGAATGATAGGCGCATAAGTTCTTGTGGGTGATAAAACCAATTTTCCTGCGTCTAATGGCGTTCCTTCTACTTGATCTTGCAACTTCTTTGTTCCACTATATACCAAATCAGAAGGAATTGCACCGTCAAAACTTTCTGGGAACTCAACTGCTAAGCTGTGGTCGAAAACGTCGTGACGTGCGCTTGTAAGTCCATTACTGCCCATTCCTCCGTTAAAAAAGGACTCATAGTTCGCTTGTCCATCAGAAGCAAGTCCAACAATGACATCTCCAGCCTGAATTCGATGGTTTGAAACCACCTCATCACGTCTCATGCGACATACCACGGTAGAATCAACTATAATGGTACGAACCAAATCACCTACATCTGCCGTTTCTCCGCCCGTAGAGTGTATTTCGAGTCCATATGAACGTAGTTCAGCTAATATCTCTTCTGTCCCATTGATGATTTCAGAAATCACTTCACCGGGGATTAAATTCTTGTTGCGACCAATCGTTGATGAAAGCATGATCGGTCCGGTTGCTCCCACGCACAATAAATCGTCTAGATTCATGATTAAGGCATCCTGTGCGATTCCTTTCCAAACGGATAAATCACCCGTTTTTTTCCAATACATGTATGCAAGCGAGGACTTTGTACCTGCGCCATCTGCATGCATAACCAAGCAATAGTTTTCATCTCCTGTTAAATAATCAGGAACAATTTTACAAAATGCTTGAGGAAATAATCCTTTATCAAGTTTCTTAATAGCGTTGTGAACATCTTCCTTTCCGGCAGAAACACCACGTTGCTGGTAACGATTATCGGACATAAGTTAATTTGTTAGCAAAGGTAGGAAATCCCATTAGTCTTCGTTCGATGTCTCTTCAAGATCTTTCAAAATTTTCTGAACATCTGCCTCCGTCTCATGAAGTTTCACCTTGCATATTTTTATTAATTCGGCGGCACGTTTAACTTTCAATGCTAATTCATCGACATTGATTTGCCCGCTTTCCATATGTTGAACAAGCTGTTGTAATTCTTCGTAAGCCTCTGTGTAATTCATTGCAATGATTTATTTGAATCCACGTCTTTTCTTAATGGCTTCGTACGCATCTTGAATGCGTTGGAATTTCTCTTTTGCTCCTTTTTGGTATTCTTCACCCATTTGAGCAACCTTGTCTGGATGGAAAGAAATAGCCATTTTTCGGTACGCTTTTTTTACTTCTTCGTCTGTTGCCTGCTCTGTAATTCCTAAAATACGGTAATCGGAATCAACATTGCGGTAGAACATGTTTTTCACGCTTTCGAAGTCCACCGCAGACACACCCAACATGGTAGCAATTTTTGCAATTGTGTTCATTTCCGCCGTTCCGACATCACCATCCGCTTTCGCAATCCCAAACAAATAATGAATTAACTGGACGCGCACTTCAACGGGCATTCTCCCACGTATATCGGTACAAATCTGCTGAAGAGGAACTTGTCCTGTGTCTAAAAATTGCTTGAGAATTTGCAAATGCTCACTCGTGAATCTGCTTCCAAATTGATCCGCAAAGAACCGTTTGACGTAATCCAATTCAACTTTAAGCACTTTTCCGTCAGCCTTCATTACGACTGCAGAGAGCGCCATCAACATGGTAGGTACGTCGTAAAGCGAAGATTGACGACGGTAAAACTCAAATGGATCTTGTCCGTTGGTTGATTTATTAGCGCCGTTTTTAGCATTATTTGCACCCAACTGATCCACCAAGGAACCAATGATGAATCCAATAATTCCTAGTCCAATTTTTCGGGTAATCAAAAAGGCCCCGACGCCAAAAATCCACTTGTACAAAATCTCTGCTTTCTAAATTCTCTCCAAAACTACTTATTTAAGCAATATGTTCGATGTTTCGTTGAATGAATTGATCCAACGCTTCTCCTTTTAACATTCCCTGTGCCAAAAGAGCTAAATCTACCAATTGCTTCGTTACTGCCTGTTTTTCCTCGTCGCTCTTTTGCAGCAAGGATCCTACAACAGGGTGATTCGAATTAACAGTCAAGTTGTACATTTCTGGGAAGGCACCGTAGAATCCGCCTCCACCCATGCGCTGTTGCTCCATCATTCTGCGAATGAATTCTGGTTGAGTAATGATAATTGGCGCCTCACTGTCACTCATGCTTTCAAACTGAACAGTAAATTTTTCCTTTACAACATTCGATTCAAAAACTGGCTTCAATTTTTCTTCGTCCTCCTTCGATAATTTAGAAGGAATTTCTTCTGTTTTCTTAATGAGCTTATCTAAAGAATCTGAATCTACTCGAACGAAACTTACATTTTCTAAACTTTGCTCCATTTTAGAGATCCAATGTGCTGCAAGTGGCCCATCTAATTGCAATACATCATAACCACGGTCCTTCGCTTTTTTCACAAATGAGAATTGTTCCTCCGGATTACTTGTATATAAAACAACTACTTTGTTGTCTTTATCTGTCTGAAGCGCCTTGATTTTCTCTTGGTATTCCTCCAAAGTAAAGTATTCATTTTGGGTGTTTTTCACCAAATTGAATTCTTTTGCTTTTTCTGCGAACTTATCTTCTGAAAGGATCCCGTATTGAACGAAGATTTGTAAATCATCCCACTTGGATTCGAAATCTTTGCGATCTTTCTTAAACATCTCCGCTAATTTATCTGCCACTTTTTTCGTGATGTGTGCCGATATTTTCTTTACGTTGCTATCGCTTTGTAAGTAAGAGCGAGAAACATTCAATGGAATATCTGGCGAATCTATCACACCATGTAAAAGCGTCAAGAATTCTGGAACGATTTCCGCTACACTATCTGTGATGAAAACCTGATTACAGTATAAATTAATCTTGTTACGTTGTACTTCTACATTTTCCTTAATTTTTGGAAAATACAAAATTCCAGTTAGGTTGAATGGGTAATCGACATTCAAGTGAATGTGAAATAAAGGATCATCGAATGTCGATGGATACAATTCGCGGTAGAAATTTGCGTAATCTTCCGTGCTCAAATCCACCGGTGCTTTTGTCCAAGCAGGAGAAACATTGTTCACTTGATTAGGCACATCAATCGCTACGCGTTTTACCTTTCCATCTTCGTCTTTCTCTCCTTCTGGTGTATCTACATATTCTGTTTTATTTCCGAAGAAAACAGGAATTGGCAAGAATTTACAATACTTATTGATGATTCCTCCAATACGTTCTTTCTCCAAGAATTCGATTGATTCTTCATTGATGAATAAAACGATGTCTGTACCACGTGATTCTTTTTCAATTTCGGTTAGCACGTATTCCGGAGACCCATTGCTTTCCCACTGAACTGCTTGAGATCCTTCGTGACGCGAAAGCGTTTTGATTTGAACACGTTCCGCAACCATGAATGCAGAGTAGAATCCAAGTCCGAAGTGACCAATGATTTGCTCGGCTCCTTCTTTTCCTTTGTATTGTTGAACGAATTCTTCTGCGCCAGAAAAGGCAATTTGATTGATGTACTTATCAATTTCATCCGCTGTCATTCCAATGCCTCGGTCTCGAATCGTCAGTGTTTTTTCTTCTTTATTTAAAATCACTTCAACCTTTAACTCGCCTAAATCACCTTTAAATTCACCGCTTTTGGCAAGTACATTCATTTTCTGGGATGCATCCACAGCATTTGAAACCAATTCACGAAGAAAAATTTCGTGGTCGGAGTACAAGAATTTCTTGATAATCGGGAAAATGTTTTCCGTTTGTACGTTTATTTGTCCTGTTTTCATGATATAAATTTTGTTACTTTCGTCGGTCAAGGAATATGCCAACGATCAAATTGTGACATTTTGACAAGATTTGATTCTCTTCCGTCATAAATTCACAGTCATTTGAAATAATTTGTCACTTTTGTAGCATGAAAGGATATGCATTTATAACTGGCGCTAGCTCTGGATTCGGAGCTGCTATTTCAGAAACATTAGCAAACGAAGGGTACAACTTAATCATTGCTGCACGTCGAACAGAGCGTTTGGAAGAATTAAAGAAACTGTTAAGTAGCTTACCTATTGATATTCGTATTCTAACCATGGATGTTCGGAATGAAAAGGAAGTACAACAAGCTGTTTCTTCTTTGCCTGTTGACGTACAGAATCGTATTGAAATATTAGTCAACAATGCTGGGCTTGCCGTTGGACGTGGTCCAATTGACCAAGGAATCTCCGATGACTGGGATCGCATGATAGACACCAATATCAAAGGACTCTTATATGTAACAAAAGCGGTTGTTCCTTTATTAAAGAAACAATTGAACGGACACATTGTGAATATTGCTAGTATTGCAGGGAAAGAAGTTTATCCTGGCGGAAATGTTTATTGCGCGAGTAAACACGCTGTAGATGCGCTTTCAAGATCCATGCGCATTGATTTAGTTTCTTACGGAATCAAAGTGACAAACATTGCACCCGGCGCTGCAGAAACAGAATTCTCTATTGTGCGTTTCAAAGGTGATCAAGCAACAGCTAATTCCGTTTATGAGGGTTATGATGCCTTACAAGCACAAGACATCGCCGATAGTGTTTTATTCGCAGTAACGCGTCCAGCACATGTAAACATCAGTGACATTACCATTATGCCTACGGCACAAGCAAGCGCAACAATCGTTCACAAGAAGGATTAATTCCCTTCTGTGTCAGTTGGCATTTCAGCTACTGGCGCAAGGGGCATTAGGTTTTGAATCAAATCATCATAACGTTGTTTCAAACGCTTTTTCTCATCCGCTTTTGCGAAGGATTTCCCTTCCTCCAATTCAGCAATTTCCATTTCCATCGAATTCACCAATTCTAGGTAGTTTTGGATGTTAAATTGAACAGCTTGCTGCACCCAATACTTCATTAATTCTGATCCAACTTCATTGTAGTGAATATAAACGGCATGTGATTTCTCTTGAAGATCAATGTTCATGCGTGTGATGTAAACTGCATAAGAAATCATTGCCTGAAGAGCTTTTTCGCCTTTTAAATCACTTTTATAAATCAGCTCGTCATAAAATGCATAATCGGATGAGTCACCAAATTGAGCAAACACCTCCGAAATGGTCACTTTCAATGCATCAGCAGTTTCGTTTTTCATTCCACGTGCCGTATTCAACGCAGCTTTTTCGTCCAACTTTGCAAATGTTGCTAGTCCTGAAGAAATGGCATTATAGGATTTTTCTTTCTCAAAGAAAGACGTGAAGAAAGCTGACGCTTCAGCTGTCTCCAACAGACTCATTGTTACCACTGCTGCAACGCGAACATCGGATTTCGGGTCATTCATCGTAAGATCCTTTAAGACTGGTAAAAACGCTAAAGCTTCTTCCTTCGGCATTTTTTTAATCAATTGAACCGCTTTTACACGAATGTTCCAAAAAGGATCTTTTAATGCTTCTTTTAATACATTTGCAACATTCTCATTAGACAAGTTTCCAATACGATTTAAGGCGGTAGCACGCGCTTTCCATCGTTTCGCTTGGTAAAATTGATGCGTAAACTCGTCCGTTGACTTCTCTTCAAAAACTTTCCCAAGTAACATTTGAGCTTCGTCAAATAGAACATTTTTCAAGGCACCTTTGATTGGAAATTGGAAACTTTGAGACACAGAGTCTACAACGATTCGAGTGGTTGTTTTACCAGACTCATCCCAAATCGCGATATCTACTGGTAATTTGTAAATGGGGAATTCATTGTAATTCTGTGTTTGTTTCACCGTTAAGGTAAGGATGTTGTTTGCAGGATTTACTTCGTGTGTAACCTCCAACACTGGATGTCCATTGTTTAAGAACCATTGATCAAAAAACCAGTTTAAATCCTCTCCAGAAACTTCTTCAAAAGCCATGCGAAGGTTGTGAACTTCCGCTGCTTTAAATTTATTCGTTGTTAAATAAACATTTAATCCTTTGAAGAAAGCTTCATCACCCAGATAATTGCGTAGCATGTGAAGAATTCTTCCACCTTTGTTATAAGAGTGGCCATCAAACATGTCCTCTTTGTCTGCATAATCGTAGCGAATTAAATTAAAATAACCACCATTTTCTGCAGAGCCAAAATATCCGTCCATTTCACTTTCTGCTTGAAAATCTGCTTCGTCTACACCATAACGGTGTTCATCCCAAAGGTATTGAGAGTAGTTTGCGAAGGACTCATTTAAAGGTAAATTTGCCCATGATTCACACGTAACTAAATCACCAAACCAATGATGAAATAACTCATGTGCGATCGTCGATTGATCATTTGCATCCAATAATTCACGGTCGGATTTGTAAACGTAATCTCCAAAGATTACAGCGCCGGTGTTCTCCATCGCTCCGGAAACATAGTCTCTTACAACAATTTGTGAATATTTATCCCATGGATACTCCACTCCGAGTTTTTCTGAAAAGAAGCGAATCATTTCTGGTGTCTCACCGAAAATTGCTTTTGCATCTTTTTCATTAGCGGGCTCTACGATGTAATTTACTTCCATTTTAGATCCATCTTTTCGTGTGTATGAATCTGTTACTGTTTTAAACTCACCTACAGCCATCATGAATAAGTATGGTGCATGTGGCAAGTCTTGTTT
>JBIIAG010000037.1:0-13940 GCA_044240055.1 Crocinitomicaceae bacterium
CAGAAATCACCATCCAAGGAGATCTCATGGCTTGTATGAACGCTCAAATTGATTTAAGTACCATTTTCACAGGAGGAACACCGAATTCATCCAATGTGTACACATGGTATTCAGGAACAAATGGAACTTATGTGGATTCAACATTGATGCAAGCTACATCGGTATTAAATACCTACAGTTTCAATATCTATCAAGATACGAGCATATTTGTGATTGTCAATAATACTGGATTCGGTTGTGACAACGATACAAGTGCCTTTATCAACATCGATGGAATTGAATGGGCGGAAGCAAGTTTCGATATGGATCCGTCCGACTTATCGCAATCGTTGATCAATCCGACGTTTAGTTTCATCAATACTTCAGAAAATGCCACCAATTACTTGTGGGATTTAGGTGAATGTGATCCACAGTCTCCAATGAGTGAGTTATTCACTCCACCTACTCCATTCTACGATCCAAGCGACGAAAATCAAATTGGCTATACGTATGGTTGTCCTCCAGGACTTTATCAAATCATGCTAATTGCCATGAATCAAGGAATGTGTCCAGATACCGCGTACCAAGTGATTCGCATTCAAGATGAAGTATTGGTTTACGTGCCGAATACCTTTACTCCTGATTACGACGAAAACAACCAATATTTCTACCCAGTGATTTCGACCATCATCAAACCTCAATCGTATGTATTCAGTGTTTATGATCGTTGGGGGAAACTAATTTACGAATCAAAAGAGGAACCGCCTGTACCAAATACACAGCCAAATTTCAATAACAGTTGGAATGGTACAATAAATGGTCATGCTTGCCAAGATGGCACCTACATATGGAAGTTACGCTTCATCGTGAAGGAATCTGGTGAGGTCATCTACAAAGTTGGACATGTGAATTTGTTGAAGTAAATACACTGTAGAAAAGACCAACTGATTAACCCTAAGTTTTCAATATTTAAATCATGAAACAACATTTTATTTTTTTGATATTACTTGTTATCTATAATTTCTCTTCTGCTCAAAGCAAAAAAGAAGAAATACAACTTCTTAATCAGCTAATCGATAGTTTAAAAATTGCTTATACGGCCGAAAATGCGCGTTTAACCAATCAAATCCATGATTTGAGAGCGAATGTAAATGAACTCCAATCGAGACTCAATACTACAGAAAATAAGCTAACTGAAACGAAAGATCTTCAGAGTCAAACGAAACGAAACTACGATAACATCAAAAATACCAGATTTTTAGACTCAATTAAGTATACGAATGAAATTGACCAATATGTAAAGAAAGTCAACAAAATTTACGATTCCATTCATCAAAGTAAATTATTCCTGTCCAATTGGTTTATGAGAAACTTGAACATTTCAATCCCAAATGCTAGCGCAATACAAACAACAATTCCGGATTTAAGCAACGAAGTTAAAACAGAGTTGTTAGAGCAGGAATATTGGTTAGCTAACGTCAAAGTAACCGAGATTGATTACATTAAACAGGGAATAAAGTTGGATTTAAGTGATGAAAATTACGTAAAACGTTTATTTCTGAACTCCGATTATTTAATCGTTAGCTATCATTTAACTGCGGGAAGCGATGGTCATTCCATTTTGATTGATTTAAAACAAATGACTTCAACATTTTTGGAAAGCTTATTTGTGAATGAAATTGATTCGAATGGCAGTCTAATTGTGGAAAAGGATTATTACGATGACGAAGGACATGTATGGGAAACAGGCTCATATGATGTAAAATCTCAACGTTATCGCATGATAAGTAAAGAGCATTAAATAGGCGATTTTAATTGACATAAGTCTGTGCAACTCCGCTCCGCATCTTAACGTGCTACCTCATTTACACAACGGTTTTTCTCACTGTAATTCAATTAACATTCAACAAAGTCCAGAACACGAAACACGACCATTGCTCAACCTATCTAAAAGAAAAGTAAGAATCCTCGATTCATTTATTCTTGTTATATTTGATTCAATTTTGGCATAAATTACCTTTTAGAACAATGGAAAAATTCATCATCGATAAAATTGAAGAAATTACTTTTTCTCAAGTTGAACCAACCGATTCTTTATGGGAAGAAAAAATTTTAGATTCAATTACGATTGTGGAATTAGTAGTTGAATTGGAAAATGAATTTGATGTTAAAGTTCCTTTTAATGAAATAATAATTGATAATTTCGAAACTGTTCAAAAAATCGCTGCTTACTTGAAAAGTAAAATAGGATAACTAATGAAATTAAACATTCTGAAATTTCATGTTCTTCCAATATTGATATCCTTAATATTTATTTATTTTATCGATGTATCCACAAAAAAATCGAATGCATATTTTTATGATGAAATAAAAGGCAAGCAAGAGAATACAACAAGAATTCAAGCAAATTATTCAGCTGGAATCCAAAGTGAAATTAATTTTGTTTCTTCCCTTCAAAATAAAAACAGCATTTGTTTACTAGGATCCTCAGAATTTGGAAACGATCAATTGAAGTATTACCCCTACCTTTATTTAAATGATTCATTGAACATGAACGTTTTTGCATTTGGTCATGCGTTTCACCAATGCTTTAGTATTTACACCCAACTCTTAGCGCACGAGGACCAATTAGAAAATGCGAACGTTTGTATCATTTTAAGTCCCAGTTGGTTCATTACAGAAGGAACAAACATAGAAGCTTTCATTGAATTTGTTCCTGACCATTATTTAAAGAAAATCATTCATAATCCAGCAATTAGCTACAAGGAAAAGTTAATCATTGGAGCGTATATTCACGATCATTTTGACGAGATAAACGAACCAACATTAAGTCTTTCCTATCTGAGTGATTTGTATAAATTCAAAGATTATCCATTTCTAACACAATGGGTTGAAAATGATAAAAATTCCATAAAAGATGTTCGTTACACAATTAATCTTTTACCGAAGAAAAAACCGCTTAAATCCGATAAAAGTCTAGTCAAAAATCACTTGAAAGATGTCTATTTAAACGGAATCAAATCGAACAAAATATTTGTAAACGATGCCTATTATTTGCAATACCTTTCAACGAAAGACCAGCCCTATGAACATGCGGTGATTGAAGCAGATTTATTCGATAACAAAAGAGAATTCAATGACTTTAAGCTTTTGGTTCAGCTTTTGAAAAAGAAGAAATGTCATGCATCGTTTGTGTTTCAACCTTTAAATAATTTTCATTACAAGGGAATTGAAAACTTTGAACCATTAAAAAAAGACATTTTAAGCATATTAAAAAAGAACAACTTTCCAATTCTTGATTTATTCTCTCTGTCAAAGAAGGCTTTTGAGCCGGGTGTATTGAATGACATCATGCATACAGGGGACTATGGTTGGACAAAAATCAATCAATTCATTTACACTACTTATTACAAATCCTTAGCAAAATGAAAAAACTCACAACTAATTTTGTGCTCTACTTCATTCTCATTTTGGGGTTTTTACTTTTGTATGTCTCCAATGTTGAATCGTCCATTTACGGAGAAAAAAATACGAAACCGTCATCAAAAGTTAACTTTGTCTATCAGCAGTTCTAATGTTTGAATTTAGTAAAATACTCCCATTTGGATCCATTCAGTTCTACTATTTCTTTGTAGTTTCAATTGTTTGTGTGTTGTTAACGAAGTTATTTTTCGCACATAAAATAAAGTTCAAATACATCATTCTATTCATAAACTTGGTTTACGTATTGTTTTTGTTTCCAAAACCTCTGCAGCTTGTTTTATTAATATCCTATTCCTTTTTAGCAATCCGGTTTCTAAGTAAAAAAAACGCATCGTATCTTACTGCCGTTTTGGTTTTATCATCCCCTTTGATTATCATGAAATTAATTGGGATACACGTTTTTGCTGGTGCCAACGATAAACTCGCAATTGCTTTTCAAATCATCGGGATTTCCTACATTACGTTTAGGTCCATACAAGTTTTTATTGATGAGGCCTCCTCCAATAACAAACTTCAATTTTTGGATTTTTTCAATTTCACCGTTTTTATCCCCTCTCTTTTAATTGGTCCAATCGACCGCTTTCAACGTTTTTCGAAGGACATCGAATCCGGTTATGCCAATCTTACCCTGAACACATACGCGGAAGCATACCAATTTTTATTAAAGGGTTTAGTCTATAAATACATTCTAGCAGAGCTCATCAATAGGTTGGTTTTAAATCACCTAATCAATGATGGATCGATTACATATCACCTAAGTTATATGTATTCTTATTTGTTCTTTTTGTTTTTCGATTTTGCTGGATATTCATTATTAGCCATGAGTTTTGCTAAGTTTTTGGGGATTTCTCTTCCAAATAACTTTAACCAACCATTTTTAGCAGTAAATCCCAAAGAATTCTGGAACCGATGGCACAAAAGTTTAGGTGATTGGTTAAATGATTATTTTTTCAAACCTATTTTTAAAGAACTTACCTCCAAACAACTTTTCAAACCAATTACAAGACAAAATATAGCACTATTCTCGACATTTACTTTGATGGGATTCTGGAATGGATTTGAGCTTCATTATATCATCAGTGGTTTACTTTTTGGAGTTTATTCCGTTGTGCATAACTACTATGTTTATTTATGTAAAAAGAATAAGAAAGATGTATTTTTCGGAAATTTAAACCCGAAATTAATTACCTTCATTTCCATCGTATTTATGATAAATTCCGTTGCTATTTCAATTTATATTTTTAGCGGAAAAATATTCTAGCCAATGAGATTTTGTTTTGACATAAAAGAATTTGTTGATCTTGACCATCAACCTGATAAAATAGCCATTTACGGAGAGGACCGAACGATCACTTGGATTGCATTCAAAGAAGAAGTGAACAATCTTTGCGACATTTTAAGCCCATATCAAAATTCCTCGAAACCATTCGTTATTTATGGACATAAAGAGGTTGATTTTATTGTTGCGGTATATGCATGCATTAAACTAAGGATTACCTATATTCCGATTGATGTCATTTATCCAACGGAACGACTCAAACGCATTATAGAAATTGCACAAGTAGGAATCCTCATTAATTGTTCACAGCAGGATCCCCAGCTTCCCTTCGAGAATCAACTCACGCTGAACAACGGGAATGTTCATTTTCAATTCAAAAATCATCCTGTTTTTGAAAAAGATACGAGTGCCGACAAATTAATTTACATCATTTTTACTTCGGGAAGTACGGGCGAGCCAAAAGGTGTTCAAATTTCAACCCTTGCAGTTCAAAGTTTTATTCGTTGGATGACAAATGATTTTTCATTTACATCAGAAGATGTTTTTGTGAATATTGCCATATTCAGTTTTGATTTATCTGTGTATGAATTACTGACATTTTCTGCCTTAGGAGCATCCGTGATGTTGAATTCAAAATCCACGATTGAAAATCCTGAAAATTTCCTGAGTAACTTAGAAAAATGTAAAGCGACTATTTGGGTTTCAACTCCATCCTTCAGCTTTGTTTTTTCGCGCATGGCATCCATCCAAATTCAACAAACAATTCGTTGCTTCTTGTTCTGTGGAGAAATGTTACCGAATGTGCTAGCGAAAACCTTGAAAACAAATTATCCCGACGCGATCATTTACAATACATACGGGCCGACCGAAGCAACTGTCGCTACGACATTAATCGAAATCACGGAAGAAATTATCGAGAAATACAATCCACTTCCTGTGGGGTATTCGAAACGTGAGTCTGACCTGATTTTAGATGACGAAGAAATTGTGATTATTGGTCCAAACGTTTCACTCGGATACTTGAATAGACCCGATTTAAATGAATTGAAATTCATTCAAATAAACAACGAAAGAGCTTTCAAGACAGGTGATTTAGGCTATTTTGAGGATGGCATGTTATTTTGTAAAGGAAGAAATGATGACCAAATCAAATTACATGGCTACCGCATTGAACTAAATGAAATTACCGCGAAAATTGAAGAACTCCAATCGGTCCTCAAAGCTGAAACAATCGCCCTACGACGAAATAACGAAGTAAAAAAAATCGTATCCCTAATTGAAGTGGAAAACCTCGAGCATGCGCCTTCCAAAGAATCCATACTTGAATACTTGAAAGGTACTTTACCCATTTACATGTTACCATCAGACATCAAGTTCATTGATAAAATGCCCCTAAATCAGAATGGGAAAGCGGATAAAAATAAGCTGCAAGAAATCTATTTGAATAGATAGTGTTTAATCAATTTCTCAGTGACTTCACCTGAACGAACAATTCAGATATAGCCATTTAAAATGAATTGAGTTGATGGATTTTGTCATGTTGAATGAAAAGAAATTCAATATTTCTATTCACTAATAATCCTCAACTCCGTTCTTCTATTTTGCTGGTGCTCTGCGTCGGAACATTCTACGTCATTTACACAGCGATTTTTCAAGCGGTATTCACCGTATCCTTTGGCGATGATGCGCGTTGAACTGATTCCTTTGCTGATGATGTAATTCACACAAGAGTTTGAACGCTGCTGTGAAAGCCATTCGTTGTAAACATCTTCACCGCGTGAATCGGTATGAGACGACAACTCAACTTTCAGGTCGTTGGACTTCATGTACTTCACTAATTTGTCAAGTTCAACGATGCTTTCCGAACGTAAATCCCACTTATTGTAGTCATAAAGTACTTGATCTAAGTTGATGAATGCATTTCCCGTGTTTAACTTCATAGAACAATCCAACGAAATAAGCGTATCACATTTTTTGTCCTCTGGCATTTTCATGAGGAACTCTTTGTAATTAATCGCAGTTATTGAGAAGGAATCAACCGTTTGACCATCAAAGAGTACCTTACCATCTTTTTTGGTGATCTGTTTCTTGATTTCCTTTCCATTTTGATACAGTCGAACTAAGGCGCCATCTAAAGGAAGCTTTGACGCATTGAATACTGTAAGTGTACTTTTCTGATTTTTTGGACGCGCAAACAATCGAATGGTCTGTGAAGCATCTAAGTCATTGGTAAAGGTTACACTGTCCATTAAACGTGTAATTGGATCTATAAAGCTCAAGTGGTATTGCTCTCCAATCACTCCAATGTAACTCATTCGACCAAAATCATCTGATACGAGCGTTTTCCAATAAGTACCATTTGTTTGATACAATGTGACTTTTTGTTGTGCAAAAGGTTTGTTTTGACAATCCTTTAACTCAATGTCCACATAGCGCTTTTGCATTTTGGCATTTACAACAAAGACCTCATCCTTCCAATTGGTTCGATTCGAGGACACAAACCCTTTTCCAGCAATTTCATTGACGTTGAAGGAAAAATCATCCGCATTGGAATTAACCGGGGAACCCATGTTTTCTGGAGCATTAGAAACGAAATCCCACGT
The DNA here is from genome assembly GCA_044240055.1 of Crocinitomicaceae bacterium. Lineage (GTDB taxonomy): Bacteria > Bacteroidota > Bacteroidia > Flavobacteriales_D > Crocinitomicaceae > UBA952. The sequence continues at coordinate 7,345 of JBIIAG010000037.1, forward strand.
GAATACATCAAGTCCACCATAACCTAACCAGCCATTTGATGCGAAATAAAGTGTTCCATCCAAAGAAACATAAGGGAACAATTCATTTCCAGGTGAGTTAACTTTTGGACCTAAGTTTTTTGGAGTATCGTATCCACTTCCATTCCATTTACATACATAAATATCTGTTCCTCCAAAGCCTCCAGGCATATCTGAAACGAAATATAAATTTAAGGTGTCGTCAACGGTGCCGTGTCCAGTGGAATATGCATTACTATTCCATTGAAAGTAATCTCTTTTGATCCATTCATCACGTTCTTTTTCAAAAATCTCCAACTTTAGTCGGTTGTACTTAATGCGGTTTTTCTCATCTAATACGTCTTGATTTGTCGTTAAAAAAGCAAATCGGTTGTTCGAAGAGAATGAAATAGGACCATCATGTGGATTTGTTCGTTTGATGTCGTTCCAAATAACCTCCTTAGTCTGCTTCCCTCCTGCTAGTTTCACGTACACTAAATCGGTAAAAAACTGACCTGTTTTTCCATAAACACGGTTCACAAATCCTGAATTTTGACCAGTTGTAACAAGTAATACTCCTTCCTCAAAAGGAACAGCGGAGAATTCTTCACCTTTGTCAACACTACGAAAAAGAGCGACATCATATTCCGACTTACGCTGAAGAATTTCAGGTAACTTGTCTACGTCGGATTTCCATCGCTGCAATGCTAAACTAGTTGGAAATAACGGTGCCGAAACATTCAATTGTTGTTGAATGGCATCGTATTTCTTATTCAATAAAAGGATCTGAAGGTGCAACAACACATCTGCTTCCGCCACCTCTTTCGATTTCGCAAGGAGCATCTCTGACCATTTCCACGCTTCTACATATTGCTCTGAACCAAACGCAGCCGCAATACAATAACGAAGACTTGTTATGTCTAGTTTATCGAGCTCCATGGATTCATTGACAAGCTCAACCCAAACAGGATAAGCTTCGACATAATTGAATTGATTGGAAAGTTTTTCGGCGTATTCTCGCTTAAAACTTTGGGTAAATGAAATCTGTGTAATGCACGACAAAACAGCCGCTATAAGGATTCGTTTCATGTGGTGTACGTTAAAAATATCGTGGACTGACAAATGCTGCTTGTTTAGATCGTAAATCGAATGCTAGGTAAAGTTCGTGGCTCCCCCAATTGTTGAGGCGCAATTGATTGATGGGAAAATCATAGGCATAACCGAATGTCCAAGAATCTGTTGGTGAATAGGAAAAATTCACACCCAAGGATTCACGGTAGCGGTACATAATACCTGCCCAAAACTGCTTATACATATGAGCCGATAAATTAAAATCTACTGTTACAGGCGCGTTTTCTGTAAATTTAATTAACACAGATGGCTTGATATCCAATACCGAATTGTACTTGTGAACATATCCTGCTGCTAAAAAGTAATGTCTTTGTAACGTTGAGTTGGATAAGGTATCAAGCGAACGTTGCATCAATCTAGGTATCGAAAATCCAACATAGGCATTCTTTGAATACGCATACATTCCAGTTCCGAAATTTGGCGCTTTCATTTGATTGGAAGTTGTGTAATAGTAATCTGTCGGATCGATCACCGTAAGTCCGTTAAAATCATATTGACTTGACTGAATCCCTCCTGAAAGTCCCATGGACATTTTCCAATCTGAATGTTTAAACTCTAAATGATAGGCCACATTTGCCATTAAAGTGAAATTCGTACGCGCTCCAACACGATCAAAACTCAAATTCCCTCCAACTCCTAAATGCTTTTTCAAAATTGGTGCATGAATGGATAAAAACTGCGTGCGGGGTGCTCCTTCCCATCCAACCCACTGCGCACGATTAATGGCGGTGAAGTTTAAGGAACCTCTACTTCCTGCATAAGCTGGATTGAAATTCAATGGATTGAAAAAATACAATGAAGACTGTGCGTCCTGCTGTGCATTCACATGAATCTGACTGAAACACGTAAACAGTATGGAATATATAATTAACTTTCTCATGGTTGAATTTCTAAATAACCTTTAATTAATTCTTGTGATTTTTTCTTGGTGTCAATCACGTAAAAATATGTTGCAGCGGGAAGCGGACCATCAACTTGTCTACCTTCCGTAAACCAACCATTCCAATCATTTTGGTACACTTCTGATTGATAAACGATATTTCCCCATCGGTTGTAAACCCACACCTGAATTTCTGGGTATTGAGCTGTATTACCGAAAATCCACTGGTCATTTTTTCCGTCACTATTCGGTGATAAAAACTGTGGCACTACAATTGGAATCAATGGCGTACAATCAACCTCGAAAGTGTCAATTAACACACAATTGTTACCATCCGTAATCGTAACGACGTAATTTCCTTTATCAACTTCTACTAAATCTTGTGCGTTTTGTCCGTTACTCCAGCTATACGAATAACTTCCTGTTCCGCCACTCACCGCCACATCTAATTGTCCGTTTGCTTCACCACATTGTGAAATGACAGAGGATATCAAATCAATCTGAATGGGTTGTGGTTCTGTAATAATCAAGGTTGTATCTGCCGTACATTGATCGTCATTCGTAATCAAGACTGAATAGCTTCCTGCAGACAAATTCGAAATGGAATTCGTTGATCCAATAGTTGGTGTCCAAGCGTACGTAAGCGAACCCTGTTGATTTGTAGAAAGATTTATTGCTCCATTTGTCCCATCATAACATTGGACATTGGTTAACACAACCCCGGTTATCTCAACGATGTTTGGTGCATCCATAATCACCGTATCTATGTTTACACATCCTGTTGTTGGATTGGTGACCGTTGCAAAATAAGAACCTGCTGCGTTCACCGTGATTGTTGTCGTTTGCGCTCCTGAAACAATTCCTGGTCCTACCCACGAAATGCTACAATTGGCAGGTGAAATAATTCCACTAATTTGTGCGGTTGGTGATACGCAACTTAATCCACCTGAAGGAATCGTTGTAAATTGAAATCCTGGAGTTGGATTGATGTTGACCACAAAATCATCTTGAACTCCCGTACATCCATTCAATTGAGCGGTAGCAGTAATCGTACCACTTAGGATTGAACCTGTATTGTTTGAACCTGCAGTCCAAGTAGGAATTTGACCAGTACCTGACGCTGCCAAACCAATAGCGACGTTAGAATTGGTCCAAGAGATGACTCCTCCTGCCGGACTCGTTACATAATCAGTCGGATTGATGCTCGTTCCAGCGCAAATAGTGATGTCGGCTAGTTGATTCATCGTAATTTGTGGTTGAACAGCAACCGTTAAAAATAGTGTGTCTGACAAACAAGCAATTCCTGTTGGCACAAAATAATAAATCACAGTGTCAATGGTATTTCCAGTATTCACTAACACATCTGTTACTGTTCCATTATTGGCAGAACCATTGCTCGCTCCTGTTATCGTGGATGGTGATACATGATTCCACACAACTGTCATATTGGACAAATTACTTGAGTAGGAAACGTCTACAGATTGTCCGCTACAGATTAAGGTATCTTCTGTGGATAAATCGACAGTTCCTACCGGATTGATGGTAACGGTAAACTGATCTTGCACACTTGGACAAATTGAATTCAATACCGCCGTCATGGTGATTGTTGCACTGATATTCGTCGTTCCCGTATTTGAACCTGCAGTAAATGTTGGAATCTGTCCGGATCCGGATGTTGGTATTCCAATAGCTGCGTTGGTGTTGGTCCATGTTAAGGTTGCTCCCGTCGGACTCGTAATGTAGTCTGCCGGATTAATGATTGTTCCTGGACAAACCGTGAAATCTTGCACTGCATTGATTCCTAATGTTGGTTGGACAACAACTGGCACAACAATGGAGTCACCAGGACATTGTACACTTCCAACAAAAATTGTGTAGAAAACAGTATCCAATGTATTTCCGCTATTAGAAAGTGCTTGATTGATCGTACTTCCCGCACCGTTAGACTCTCCTGTGATTGTAGCCGGAGCTACTGCCTGCCAAGTGAACGTTGCGTTTTGTAAATTACTTGTCAGTTGAATTGTTGTATTGTTTCCACTACAAACGTAATCTTGGCTTGGATTCGCTTGAACATTTCCAACTGGATTGACGTTGATTGTTACAATTGTTGGTGCTGAATTGGTACAACCAACACCAGCTGATAGTTCCACAACACCCACTGTATTGGATGAGTTGGTCAGCATCATCGGAGTAACCGTTGTATTTGTTACGCCATTTCCACTTGAAACGTTAAATCCTGTTACGTTTGTTGTGTCGTCTAAATTCCAGGTTACGGTATATCCAGGAACTGTTGAAGTAAAGATAATCGGATTGAAAAAGTCACCTGAACAAATGGTTTGAACCAATGGAGTTGCTAGTACTGTCCCCGTTGGATTAATTGTCACCAATTGCATAATAGAATCCATACCACACGTATTTCCTGTGTACATCCAAACATGGTAAACTCCTGGAACGTTGAAATTAACAACTAAACTGTCAGTACCGTTCGTCCAAGTGGTGTAATCGTAATTACCATTGATGTTACCGTTATTCGAACCAAGTGTTCCATAAGGAACCGTATAACCAGTTGTTTCTTGTATGGACCAATAATGTCCGTAAGCATTTGAACATCCATTGTTACTCACCGACTCACCGGATGAACTGGTGTTCGAAAAACTCACATCCTCGTTCACACAGATGGGTGAAGCGGGTGTGTAGGTAAACTGTGCATCAGATCCAGTTGAAATGGTAATTGGCCCTACCGTTGCGAAGGTTGTTCCACAGGCATTTTGAGCGACAATCGTGGAGGAGAATGCATTGTTAATAGTGATTGGTCCAACTGGATAAGATTGGCCACAAGAAGACGTATTAAAAATATGTGAAATCGTTGTGTCATTGATGGTGGAAAAAACACTCGATGGTGTGCCATCTGTAAAGGAAACCGTATACTGAGTTCCTGGAATATTATTAGAAAGAATGTCAATTTCATAAGGAGAAGGCAAACATGTTGTTTGACCAGAACCAGCAACATTGATGGTCGGTGCATCTCCATTAAATATGAAATATTGTTTTACAGTCTGACATCCCGCTGCATTCGTTAGCGTATGTGTCAAGGTAAATGCTCCAAGTCCATAGGTATGTGAGATCTGACCTGCAACAATGTTGGCTTGTGTTCCACTCGGACTCGCATCTCCCCAGTTGAAAGTCTGTGTCGTCCCGGGAATAGCCGCGACATTCCAAAGAAAAGTTGTACTTGTTGTATTCTGACTAACGCATCGTTTAAACAACGTTATTCCGTTTACGGTTGTTGTGCCAAAACTTGACCCCGTATTGGCAAGAACAAGGTTAGAAACAGGTGCTGCGTTCACAACGATTGTCCGACTGGATGTATTTGTTTGTCCATTTGGATTTGTTACCGTAAGTGAAACGGTTGTAGATGCTGTTGCCACGTTATACTGGACCGTGTGTGGTCCAACCAAATTTGAAGAAACAGGAGTTGCGCCAGTACCGAAAGTCCAACTATACGTTGCACCTGGCAAAACGTTTGCAGAAGAGTTCGTAAAGGTGATAAACTGTCCCTGGCAAATCGTAATCACACCGGAATTCAATGAAGGATTAGACTGAAAGGATGAAATGGGAACCTGAGCCTGCATTGTTTGTGTGGATAAAGACACAAAGAAGAGGAGGAAATAGCTGAATCTGATGATCATGCGTGATAGTTTTGCGCAAAAGTAAGCCTTTTAAAAAATCTATAAAAATAGAAAGGGGGCTTATCTCCAAACTTCTGTCATGAAATTATTTCTTTAATCTAAAAAGCATAGGTCATGTTTGTATGATTTTGACTTATATCAGGCACCACTTGGATTTCTATCCTGTGGTACTCTTTAATCACAAAATAGATCCCAGCATTTCTACCTGAACTTTTTAATTTGACTAAATTTATCGCTCAAAGCGAAATTAGGGTGAAAACGAACAGAATTTACACCATTAAATCAGCGAAATTAAGTTGTTTACGAAATGCGCCTAAATAAATTCATCAGTGAAAGTGGACTTTGCTCACGTCGGGAAGCAGATAAATTCATCGAACGCGGTTTGGTTTTTATCAATAAACGAAAGGCGACTATTGGGGATCAAGTGAATGTGGGCGATAAAGTTCGTGTAAACGGCACAGAATTAGAACCGCGTGAAGGAGAAGATATCGTTTTTATTGCATTGAACAAGCCAGTTGGAGTCACCTCAACTACGGAGGAAAATGTACATGATAATATTGTACATTTCGTGAATCACAGCAAGCGAATTTTTCCAGTTGGAAGATTAGACAAAGATTCACAAGGACTCATCTTTCTTACGAACAACGGCGACATTATCAATAAGATTTTACGTGCTGGAAATAACCACGAAAAAGAATACGTCGTTACCGTAAATAAACCCTTGACTCCCGAAATGATCTCCGGAATGGCCAAAGGAGTTCCGATTTTAGGCGTGAACACGAAAAAATGCAAAGTCGTTCAAGAAGCATCTCATGTGTTTCGTATTACATTGATTCAAGGACTAAACCGACAAATTCGCCGCATGTGCGAGCACTTTGGTTATGAAGTAACAAAGCTAG
>JBIIAG010000054.1:0-4144 GCA_044240055.1 Crocinitomicaceae bacterium
TGGCCTTTTATCAGCCAAATATTCAAGTAAGTTTATTCGGAATATTTCCGATTCGGATTTACTTTTTAGCATTGTTTTTCTTGTTCAAAGATTTAATCAACATCGGAACGGATGATCAAATTGCGCATTTTGCTCATTTAGGCGGAGCGATTTTCGGACTGCTATCCATACAAAACCTTCATTCCTCCAAAAATATTCTGACACGGTTAGAAGGTGTTTTATTGCGGATTATTTCATTTTTCAAACCAAAAGAAAAAGTGAAACGTACCAAAACTCGTTTTAAAACGGACGAAGAATTTAACCATGAAAAACACCTAAAACAAGTTAAAATGGATCAAATACTAGATAAAATATCAAAATCCGGGTACGATTCATTGACGAAAGCTGAGAAAGACTTTTTGTTTAATCAAAGTAAAAATGGTTAAGATGATGAAACGCATATTTCGCTTTTCTTCCATTTTCAAAGTATTCAGCTTAATCTGCTTCGGAGCAATATTGTTGTGTTATTTAGCCCCATTTATTCATCCGGACACTTTAGGAATACTGCCATTTTTCGGTCTTATGTATCCTGTACTTTTAGGGGTAAATTTAGTGTTGTTACTTGTTTGGGGAATTGCTCGTTCAAAATGGGCGATTTACTCTCTTGTCGTTTTGGGAATAGGTGGGAAAATGCACTTCCGTAGCATCGCTTTTTCAGTAAATCAAAATGCTGATCCATCGGGAATGAAAGTCCTGACCTATAATGTTCGCTTATTCGACCTTTTCAATCCTTCCTTTATAAAATCAATTGAAAACCGCAATAAAATATTTGCTTATATTAGAAAAACTGATCCGGATGTGTTGTGTTTACAAGAATACTACCGTCAGGACAAACCGACAAACTTTGAGGTAATTGACTCTTTATTTGGGATTATGGGGAATCGAAATTACCATGAGCGAAGTGCGCACAAGCATAGTACGCGTCAAAATTATGGAATCGCCATGTTTTCTAAATATCCAATCATTTCAAAAGGTGATGTGATGTTTGAATCCCAAGGAAGTAGTGACTTTAACTATTGTATTTACGCGGACATCATCAAAAATCAAGATACCTTTCGTGTTTACAATGTGCACCTGCAGTCCATTCGCTTGCACACGGAACCAAATATTGAGGCTGCTACGGACGAAGAAGAAATGGCCAGTGAACGAGCGCTACGCAGTGTCTATTCAAAATTACGTCTCGCATATTTGAAACGAGCCGAACAAGCGCGACGTGTAGTGGAACACATTAAAACTTCCCCATATCCTGTTATCGTTTGTGGTGATTTCAATGATACACCGATGTCTTACACGTACAATCAATTCAATCGATTTCTCAAAGATGCTTTTCGTCAAACTAGCAGTGGAATTGGTTCGACATACATTGGACGTCTTCCTGCGGGCAGAATTGATTACCTGTTTTATGATCAGAGATTAACCACAAGTGGATTCAGAATTCAAAAAGAAGAATTGAGTGACCACAGAGCTTTAGTGTGTACTTTTTCCCGTGTAAAATGATGTTGATTGTCGATTGTGGTAGTTCAAAAACCCCTCAAATTGTCGCAACTTTTGAAGAATTCTGCGATACTCGATGCATTGGATTCCATGACTTAAGCGAAGAGTTAGCCCAAGAATCCATTGGAATCGTTTTTTCCGGAGCTCCGTTGTTGATTACGGATATTGATATGTCGAAGTACATTGAGCATGTTCAATGGTTAAAATCATATCAAAAACCAATTTTAGGTATTTGTTTTGGACATCAATTAATTGGATTACTTTACGGTGCACATGGAGCCAAAATGCGTGAAGATCGAAATTGGCAAGAAATTGAAATCATCGAAGAGTCACCTTTATTTAATCGCCTTCCCGATTGTTTTGAGATGATGGAAGATCATTGTGAACACATTACCATTCCACCTGAATTCAAATTAATGGCAGCATCGGATGCATGTATAAATGAATGTATGCAACATGAGAGTAAGCAAATTTTTGGCGTTCAATTCCATCCTGAAGTTTCTGGTAACTACGGAAATATCTTGCTTGAAAACTTTTACTTTATTTGTGAGAAATAGGTTTATTTCCCTGCGATTGAAAATAATTTCTCTTTATTCAATACGCTGATTTTTCGTGTATGTACCTCGATAATCCCTTCCTCTTTAAAATCTTTCAATAGACGAATAAGGGTCTCTGTAGCTGTCCCGACGAAATTTGCTAAATCTTCACGGGACAAGTTTATTGGTTCTTTTTCATAAATTTCCAGAAGAATGATCATCGTAAATGCCAAGCGCTCGCGAACTGATTTTTGAGCCATATTCGTAATGAAATCAGCACGATCAGATAACTCTTTTGAAAGTTCTTTAATAATTCCGTTTCGTAATACAGGATTGGAATCCATCATATTTAGAAAATCATCTTTGCTGATAAAGCAGATATTACTTTCCTCTAACGTTTCTGCGGCAACGCGGTAAGGCGCTTCACTAAACATCGATCTAAATCCAACCATTTCACCTGACTTTGCAATGTGGATGATTTGCTCCTTGCCTTCGTCTCCACGCTGAAAAACTTTCACCATTCCTTCATTGATGCAAAAAACACCTCGTGGAAATGAGCCTTCTAAAAACAGTGACTGGTGCTTTTTATAGTAGTTACATGCCTTGTGGGCATTCACATGGTCCATCTCTTCGTTACATAAAGATCCTAATAGGGAATTTTTTCTTCCAACACACGTGGAACAAGTAATATGTTTATGTGATTTTTCGAGCATTTACTTGGATTTTGTCTATCAAATGTACGGATTTAAACCGATTTTTTGAAATATGATGAAGGTCATTTTTTCAACTATTTACAGCCTTTACTTTTGTCATATGAATGCCAAACAGTTAATTCAAAAATACAACGTACCGGGACCAAGGTATACCTCCTATCCTACCGTACCCTTTTGGAGAAAAAATGAATTAAACGAAAGCGAGTGGTTGAATGAATTGAATCACTCGTTTCAAAAATATCCTTCGGGTAACATTGGTATTTACATCCATTTACCCTTTTGTGAATCTCTCTGTACCTTTTGTGGTTGCCACAAGCGCATCACAAAAAACCACGAAGTGGAAACGCCTTACATCGATGCCGTTTTGAAAGAATGGAATTTATACAAACAACACCTTCCGAAAGACATCAAAATTTCAGAATTGCATTTTGGCGGTGGAACACCTACCTTTTTTCACCCATCGGAATTAGTGCGTTTATTGAAGGGGATTTTTCAAACTAATCAAATCAATCCGAATGAATGTGATTTAAGTTTTGAAGCACATCCGAATTCGACCAGCGAGTTACACTTACAAACGCTTTTTGAATATGGATTTAGACGTGTCAGTTTTGGCATTCAAGATTACGATCCAATCGTACAAAAAGCAATACATCGAATGCAAACATTAGAAGAAATTCAAGATGTGCACGAAAATTCAAAAAGAATTGGATATACATCCATCAACCACGATTTAGTCTACGGATTACCTCATCAAACATTGGAAGGCTTTCAACAAACCATTGATTACACGATTGACTTAAAACCAGAGCGAATTGCATTATATGGCTACGCGCATGTACCGTGGATCAAAGGAACGGGACAGCGTGGGTACGATGAAAAAGATTTACCACGAGATAGTGAGAAACGCGCGTTATATGAGATGGCTTGTGAAAAATTAATTGCGCATGGATACATTGCAATTGGAATGGATCATTTCGCATTACCAACGGATAAATTGGCGCAAGCATTCCACGCGAAACGTTTACATCGAAATTTTATGGGATACACAACAAAAACGACTAAGTTCTTGCTGGGACTTGGTATGTCTGCGATTTCTGATAGTTGGACTGGCTTTGCACAAAATGAAAAGACAGTCGAATCGTATCAGGATCAAATTAACCGTGGTGAATTAGCGGTTTTTCGTGGACACCTACTCAATGAATTGGAATTAGAAATACGTTCCTACATTTTGGATTTGATGTGTCATTTCGAAACAACATTTCAAACAAATTCGAAGGATACAGATACACATGATTTTATTCGAGAAAAGTTAACACCATTAGTAATGGACGGACTTGTGACCGTGGATGGATCAACTGTTAA
>JBIIAG010000015.1:0-48635 GCA_044240055.1 Crocinitomicaceae bacterium
TCAGCAAACAATGGCGTTGGTTCTTTAAATACAAACAATGGATTCCGGTTCGAGGTTTGACTGCGCATCATTTATTGCAATATTCCTTTGTGAATAAATCAAACGAGGAAATTACCTTGTAATGATTCCACCTGCTTTTTCAAAGGAGCAAATCATCTTTAAATTAGAAGCCTTCTGTGCTTATCAGGAACGTTGTACCCAAGAAGTCCGAACGAAAATCGAACGCTTGTGTGCAGATGAATCCTTGGTTCTAGAAGTAATCAAACACTTAAAAGAAAGCCGCTTTTTGGACGATAAGCGCTTTGTAGAAGCTTACGTTCAAGGGAAACTGCGTATAAAAAAATGGGGTCGTCAGAAAATCAAAGCAGCGCTGTTTCAAAAACGCGTCGATGCCAAACTCATTCAAGAAGGCATTTACTCCTTTATCTCCGATGAAGAATACCAAGAGGTGATGGTCTCACTCATTGAACGTAAAAACCGAGAGCTTTCCACAGAAAAAGATCCACAAATAAAAAAGCAGAAACTGATGAGGTTCCTGCTTTCAAGGGGTTTTCAATACGATGAATTTTCTTCGTTGAAGTTGGATTAGTTGGGTTTAATGATCGTTGTTGCGCTGTTTACCCAGTTCATAGGTCCACCAGCTTCATATCCTTTTGAACCTAATTGTGTAAAGTTTACTTTTCCATCTTTTAATTTGTCTGCTTTTACAAACCAACAAGTTGGATAGCCACGAACGCCAAATTGTTGCTGTAAATTACGATTTTGAGCTTTAACTTCTTCTGATTGAATGTTCGCTCTTGGGAAATCTACTTCCACTAAAATGACATTATCCTCCGCCCATTTTTTAAATTCATTTTGCTTAAACACTTCTTTTTGAAGTTTCACACACCATCCACACCAGTCTGAACCGGTGAAAAACAACATGAGTGGCTTTTTCTCTTTATTAGCAAGTTCAATGGCTTTGTTTAAATCTGTATGCCAAACGAGGTCTTCTTTTGCTGTTTTTTGAGCAAAAGCTGTAAACCCAGTAAAGAGGATGATGGATAAAAATGCAATGGTTTTCATATAATTTTTTTTTAAAATTAACAATAATTGTCACGCTATCCAAAAACCGTGCAAAAGTTTGTGAGCATATTTTTTCGATGCTGTTTTCAATAAAAACAATATATTCGTTCCTGAAAACCCATGCTTATGAGATTATTTTTACTTCTTTTTTGTGGAATCACCACTTTTCAAATTTTCGCGCAAACACCTACTCAAACGGTAAGAGGAAAAGTATTTGACAATGAAACGAATTTCCCTTTAAATGCAGTGAAAATATCCATCGAAGTAAACGATGGTAAACAGTACCGTACCTTATCTACTGCTGATGGTAGCTGGGAAATCACCAAAGTTCCAGTTGGAAAACACGAATTGAGTGCGAATTATTCGTTCTACGATAGCAAGTCGATGACCATCGAAGTGAGCTCGGGAAGAGAATTAATCCTTCAAATACCCTTACAAGAAAAAATTTCAGAGCAAAATGAGGTTCGAGTCTTGACAAAAAAACGTGGTGAGGTCATTAATGAAATGGCACTTCTTTCTGCACAACAATTTAGCGTAGAGGAAACAAACCGCTACCCAGGTTCTCGAATGGATCCCGCTCGTATGGCTTCAAACTTTGCTGGAGTAAATGGAGCCGATGATTCACGTAATGACATCGTTATTCGTGGAAATTCGCCTCTTGGTGTGATTTACCGTGTCGAAGGAATCGATATTCCAAATCCCAATCACTTCGCAATTGCAGGTAGTTCTGGTGGACCCGTTTCCATCATTAACAATAAAATGCTTGGAAATTCTGATTTTTTCATGAGTGCTTTTCCAGCTGAATATGGAAACAGTACTTCCGGAGTGTTTGACTTGAAATTACGCAACGGAAACAACAAGCAACATGAGTTTACGGGACAGTTTGGTTTTCTTGGAACGGAATTCCTTGCGGAAGGACCACTTTCGAAAAATGGAAAATCTTCCTTTTTAGCGATGGGACGCTATTCAACACTTTCCATGTTTCAATCTTTGGGTATTCAAATTGGAACATCTGCCATTCCAATTTATGGCGACGGAGCGTTTAAATTTAATTGGCAATTAAAAAACGGGGGACAACTTTCCTTTTTTGGATTGGGTGGTGCAAGTGATATTTCCATCATGATTTCTGATAAAAAAGAATACTCACAAGAATTTTATGGCGAAGGAGATCGTGACCAGTATTTTGGAACATCCATGTATACAACCGGGCTCAACTACAAGAAAACGCTGAATGAGAAAACATACATTTCTTCTACCTTGGCTTTCTCTCAAGAAGAACAACACACGAATCACGATTACATGAAAGGGCGTGAAGTTGACACGAACTTAAACATCATTACGTATGATTCACTGTATGCAATGATGGCTTACAAGTACACCATTCGTAAATTGTCAAGCTATACTGCGGTAAATCACAAAATCAACAAACAACACCTAGTGAAAGCAGGAATTATCTTAGATGTCATGAACATGAATTTCTTGGATTCTTGTTTGAGTGATTTGGATGATCAAAACACGTGGAAAGTACGTTGGGATTACCAAGGAACCGCTGCCTTAATTCAACCATTCGTTCAATGGAAATGGCGCATTAATGATAACATGGACTTCTCCGCTGGACTACATGCACAATATTTTACCTTATCGAATAGCATCAGTCCTTTAGAGCCACGTGTGGGATGGAAATACCGAATGAAAGGGAACCAGTCCATCTTTGCGGGTGGAGGTTTACACAGTCAAACACAACCGTATTACACCTATGCGTATAATGTTCTTCCTGGACAAGCAACAAGTGGGGCAAGCAACATGAATTTGGATTTCACAAAAAGTGTACATTCTGGTATTGGTTACGAAAAATCCTTCAATAAAGGATTCAATATCAAAACAGAAGCATATTACCAACATTTGTATAATGTCCCTGTTTCAATAAACCCTTCATCATTCTCGATGATCAACGTTGGTTCAGGATTCTCCCGTTTGTTCCAAGATTCCTTGCAAAATACAGGAACTGGATATAACTATGGATTAGAGTTAACGGTTCAAAAATACTTCGACAAAACATTCTTCTTCTTGTTCACAGGATCAATCTTCGATTCAAAATATAAAGGAAGCGACAACGTCGTTCGCAACACATCCTATAATGGAAACTACGTAGTGAATTTATTAGCTGGGAAAGAGTTTAACATCAATGCGAAAAACACCATTGGAATTGGATTAAAAGTAACTAGAGCCGGAGGAAAACGTTACGGAGTTGTAGACGTTGCTGCAACCAATGAGTCGAAAGAAATTTTGTTCTTGGATAGCGCTTTCAACGATTCTAAATTCCCTGATTATTTCCGTTTGGACTTGAAAATCAGTTGGAGAAAAAATGCAGAGAAAGTGACGCATGAAATTGGCTTGGATTTGGTCAACTTATTGAATACAGAGAATTTATTAAGTATAACGTACAATCCAGCCATTTTACCAAAAGATTTGGCTGACCCAAAATACAAACCTTATGCTGAAAACAAGCAACTAGGATTCTTGCCAATTTTCTACTACAAAATAGATTTTAAAGTTCTAAAAAAATAGTGAAAACAAAGGAACTGGGTATTTTAATTGACAAGCATAATTATTCGGAAAGTAGTAGTATCCTGAATTTCTATACGTTAGAAAAAGGGTATGTTAGTTTTATTTTTAAAGGAGTCAAAAAGAAAGGCAAGTCCTTGAATCAATTGGGCTTATACGAAATAAGCTATTTTAAACGACCGGAAAGCGACTTGGGAATCATCCAAACCATGGATTATGCCTGGACACCTTCACACCTTTACACACAGCCACAAAAAGTGATGCTCGTTTTTTTCATGGCGGATGTGCTCAAGCAAACAATCAAGCAACAGGGCCCAGACCCCTTGCTTTTCGATTACGTTCAAGCGCAGCTCATCGATTTGGAAACCCGTTCTGATGATTTCCTTTTTCCAACACAGTTCTTAGCACAATACATGCAATTCCTTGGCTACGCGCCCTTATTCGATGAAGATAATGCAAGTGCTTTCGATATCGAACGTGGGACGTTTACCAACACACCAAGTGGTGCGCTTTACATACAAGACCAAGCGGTAATAACTTTTCTAAAAGATCAGTTCTTAAAAGAAAATTCAGCAGATTATTCGAGAGAAGTAGTCCGAAAAGGGTTGGATGTGCTTGTGAAATATGCAGAAATACACTTGCCGAATTTTAGCTTGAAAGTCACTTTGGAGGTTATACGTGATACGCTTTACGCATAATCAACGCTTGCGCGCGAAGAAATCTTTGAGCAACTGTTGACATTCTGCTTCCATAATGCCATTTGTGACCAAAGTCGCTGGATGATACAAGGATTTCTCATGGAGTCCAGCCCCTCGACGCTCATCACGTGCACCAAAAACGACTTTGTCAATTTGCGACCAGTACAATGCACCGGCACACATACAGCAAGGTTCTAGGGTAACAAAAAGCGTACATTCCTTTAAGTATTTTGCGCCCAAATATTGAGATGCTGCGGTGATTGCTTGAATTTCCGCATGAGCCGTAACATCCGTAAGCTTCTCCGTTAGGTTGTGACCGCGTGCAATGATTTGATTCTTACAGACAATGACTGCTCCTACGGGAACTTCGTCTTGATCAAAGGCTTTTTGTGCTTCCAAATAAGCCTGCTTCATGAAATATTGGTCGTTGAACGGATCTAGCATAGCACAAGATTAGTAACAATCTCCTTAACCCACAAGCGAATGTTTAGAAGAATTTTGAGCTTTCTGTTGTTTCAAGCGCCCTTCTTTTTACATTCGGACATGAAAATGCTTGACCTAATCATTTTACTTCCCCTGATTTATGGAGCTTATAAAGGCTACAAACGTGGTTTTATCATGTCCTTATTTATGTTATTGGCGGTCATTGTTGGATTATATGCGGCTTTTCATTTCACTGATTTGATCGTGGACTATGGTAAGGAACATTTTGAATGGTCAAGTAAATATAGTTCTCCCATCACCTTCCTTAGTTTGTTTTTAGTGGTTGGGGCGGGAGTTTATTTTGGCGGAAAAGTATTGGAAAGTGTCATCAAGTTGGCAAAATTATCCGTACTGAACAGTTTAGCGGGAGCGCTGTTGGGCTTACTACAATGGATTTATTTTGTTGGAAGTCTATTGTTAATGCTCATTTCTTTCGATCAAAAGGAAAAAATCATTTCCAAAGAAACGAAGCAACAATCCTATGTATTACCTGTCATCACTGCTGTTCTTCACGGCTCAATTCCGGGAGTCAGTTCCAGTTCACTATTTGATTATTACGAAAAACAAATTCAATCCAAAGACCATGATGAACATTAGCAAACTCCTTTTTTGCCTTTTCGTTGTGCAAAGTTCGATCTTCGCTCAAGGAATTCTAGACCGCAAAGAACCAAAAAAAGTCGTGAAGTCCGGACCCTACATCGGTATTCAAAGTGGGCGCTTCTACGCTGGAGAAATCGGCATCGAACGCCAATGGAAACGTTCCGATAAACTCCTCCAATCAACGACCAACGCACTCCACATGGGCGTCAATTATTCTTACGACTTCTATCATTTCAATCCGATTTTAGGCTACGATCTTGGTTTTTGGCACAAAGAAAAGACCATCGGACTCACCTACGGAATGAACGTCTGTATGCGCACAAACTTTGATCAGTACCGTGTTGGAATTTGTCCAACAATTGGCATCAAAATACTGCAGTTTCACATTCAAACAGGTTACCATTTATTATACCCCTTCAACCGCAATTACGCGTCCTTTGATGCGAACACTATTTTCTTAAGCGCCCGTTTTTTTATCGTAAATGAGCGAGCGAAAAATAATTAAAACAAAAAAGCCCCAACGTTTCCGTCAGGGCTTTGTTATTTCTAGAAGTGTAACTTCTTACAAGTCAAACTTGATTCCTTGTGCTAAAGGTAAGCTGTCAGAATAGTTGATGGTATTTGTCTGACGACGCATGTAAACTTTCCATGCATCAGATCCGGACTCGCGTCCACCACCTGTTTCTTTCTCTCCACCGAAAGCTCCACCGATCTCCGCACCAGATGTTCCGATGTTGACATTCGCGATTCCACAGTCAGATCCTGCTGCTGCTAAGAACGCTTCAGATTCTTTTAACTCATTGGTCATGATGGCAGATGAAAGTCCTTGTGGAACGCCATTTTGTAAAGCGATTGCTTCGTAAACGTCACCGCTGTATTTCATTACGTAAAGAATCGGCGCGAATGTTTCGTGTTGCACAATCGCGAAGTGATTCTCTGCTTCAATGATACATGGTTTCACGTAGCAACCAGATTCATAACCTGGACCACTCAATACACCACCTTCAACCAATACTTTTCCTCCTTCTTTTTGAGCTGCCTCAATCGCATGAAGGTAATTGTTTACCGCATCTTGGTCGATTAATGGTCCAACGTGGTTGTTTTGATCTAATGGATTTCCAATGCTCAATTGCTTGTATGCCGATGTCAATGCTTCCGTTACTTTATCGTAAATAGAGGCATGAACGATCAAACGACGTGTTGACGTACAACGTTGTCCAGCTGTACCAACCGCTCCAAATACTGCTCCTGGAACAACCATTTTCAAATCTGCACTTGGCGTGATAATAATCGCATTGTTTCCTCCTAATTCTAATAAAGAACGACCCAAACGCTCGCCAACTGCTGCACCAACAGATTTACCCATACGGGTAGATCCAGTTGCAGAGATTAACGGAACACGTCCGTCATTTGCCATTAATTTTCCGATTTCAGCGTCACCGATAATTACGTTAGATACTCCTTCAGGAACACCATTCGCTTCAAATACTTCTTGTGTGATGCGTTGACAAGCAATCGCTGTCAAAGGTGTTTTCTCAGATGGTTTCCAGATACATACGTCTCCACAAACCCATGCAAGTGCCGTGTTCCAATTCCATACAGCAACTGGGAAGTTAAACGCGGAAATGATTCCAACGATTCCAAGTGGATGGTATTGTTCGTACATGCGGTGTCCAGGACGCTCAGAATGCATGGTTAATCCGTACAACTGACGAGAAAGTCCAACTGCAAAGTCACAGATGTCAATCATCTCTTGTACTTCACCAAGTCCTTCCTGAAGTGATTTCCCCATTTCGTAAGAAACCAATTTCCCAAGTGGCTCTTTGTAAAAACGGATGCGTTCTGCTAATTGACGCACTACTTCTCCACGTTTCGGAGCAGGAATTTTGCGCCACTCAACGAATGCACCTTGTGCTTTTTCAATTAAGGCGTTGTAATCTGCAGCTGTTGCAGAGTTTACAGAAGCAATTAATTTTCCGTCTACTGGTGAGATGGAATCAATTTTTGCGCCCGTTGTATTCATCCAATTACTTCCTGTAGAAGCACCTGAATTTGTTGATTGAATTCCTAGTTGTGCTAGAATCCCTTTCATTTCTTCTGATCCGATTGTTGACATACTTATTCGTTTTGTTCCACAAATTTACACATTTCTACTGCTTGGAAAGGTAACTTAAGTAGAAGTACCTTAGAATTTCTAATTGTCACTCGCTTTCTGTCCGCCTGTCCTTCCATTTAGGGATATCTTTTGTATTTTTGCCATTCAAAATCAATGTTATGTATCGCTCGCACACTTGTGGTGAATTAAGAATGGAAAATGTAGGGAACACCGTAACCTTAGCAGGTTGGGTACAACGTTCCCGCGATTTAGGTGGAATGACGTTTGTGGACTTGCGCGATCGCTATGGTTTGACGCAATTGGCGTTTAACATGGAAGTAAATGCTGAATTGTGCGAACAAGCCCGTAAGTTGGGACGTGAATTCGTAATCCAAGTTACTGGAACAGTGATCGAGCGCAGTAGCAAAAACCGCAACATGCCGACGGGTGAGATTGAATTGAATGTAACGGAAATCAAGGTTTTAAACGCTGCGAAACTTCCGCCATTTACCATTGAGGATGAAACGGATGGAGGCGATGAAATCCGCATGCAATACCGTTATTTAGATTTGAGAAGAAATCCAGTGTTAGAGAAATTACGCTTGCGTAACCGTGTCGCATTGGAAACAAGAAAATACTTAGACTCCAAAGACTTTTTGGATGTCGAAACACCTGTGTTGATTAAATCCACGCCAGAAGGCGCGCGAGACTTTATCGTGCCGAGTCGCATGAATGAAGGACAATTCTACGCCTTGCCACAATCCCCACAAACCTTCAAACAATTGTTGATGGTGAGTGGATTCGATCGCTACTACCAAATCGTAAAATGTTTCCGCGATGAGGACTTACGTGCGGACCGTCAACCAGAGTTTACACAAATCGACTGTGAAATGGCTTTTGTTGAACAAAATGACATTCTTGACATGTTCGAAGGATTAATTAAACATTTGTTCGCAGAAGTTCGCGGGGTAAATTTCGAGGGTGCTTTCCCTAGAATGAGCTACGCGGAAGCGATGGAGCGCTATGGTTCAGATAAACCGGACATTCGCTTTGGAATGGAATTCGTTGATGTGACAGCACTAGCACAACAAAAAGATTTTGTGGTATTCAACAGTTCAGAAATCGTTTTGGGAATCAACGCGGTGGGCTGTTCGGAATACACACGGAAACAATTGGATGAAATCACTGATTGGGTGAAGCGTCCTCAAATTGGTGCCAAAGGATTGGTATACATCAAATACAACCTAGACGGAACCTTTAAATCAAGCGTCGATAAATTCTACGATGAATCGGATTTGAAAGCCATGGCTGAAAAAGCCGGTGCAAATCCAGGTGACTTGATTTTACTTTTAAGTGGTGAAACGGGTAAAACGAGAAAACAACTTAATGAACTTCGTTTGTTTATGGGAGCGCAACTTGGATTGAGAAATCCAAATGAGTTCGCTCCGCTTTGGGTATACGATTTTCCATTGTTGGAGTGGGATGAAGATAGCGAGCGTTTCCACGCGATGCACCATCCATTCACATCACCGAAACCGGAAGATTTACACCTCATTCATACAGAACCAGGAAAAGTACGTGCGAATGCCTATGACCTTGCCATGAATGGTGTTGAATTAGGAGGAGGATCAATTCGTATCCACGATAGAGAGCTTCAATCTCGTATGTTTGACTTACTTGGATTCACGAAAGAAGAAGCGCAAGCACAATTCGGATTCTTGATGAGTGCCTTCGAATACGGAGCGCCGCCACATGGTGGATTGGCTTTCGGTTTAGATCGTTTGGTGGCAACTATGGGTGGATCAGAGTCCATTCGTGATTACATCGCGTTCCCGAAAAATAACAGCGGTAGAGACACAATGATTGATGCACCTTCTCCATTGAATGATGCACAATTAAAAGAGTTGGGAATTAAATTGTCCTAATTCGAAAAATTGTTCATTTTTCGCTCAACTTTTGTGCAAAACGTTTGTTAAATCTGATAGGAAGTAAAAAGTGCATCCATTAATTTTACTGCACCTTTAGTAACCTTATTCTCATTGCTAACAATTTCAGTATGAACGCGCACATCGAAAAATTACAAGCAGAAATCTCCGAATTAAGACAGCAATTGGTGGACCATCCACTATACGCTCAAATTCAAACACTTGAAGATTTTCAATACTTCATGGAACAGCATATTTTCGCTGTTTGGGACTTTATGAGTTTATTAAAGGCCTTACAACGCGGATTAACATGTGTTGAAGTTCCCTGGTCACCGAAAGGAAATCCAGAAACGAGAAAGTTTATCAATGAGATTGTATTAGGCGAAGAATCGGATACTGATGCAGATGGCAAAGTTGCCAGTCATTTTGAAATGTACTTGGAAGCCATGCAGCAAATTGGCGCGAATACATTGCCAATCCACCAACTAACCGAGTGGATTTCTTACGGGAAATCAGTGGAGGAAGCGTTATATCAGTTGAACATTAATGAAGAGACGAAGGACTTTGTTCGTTTTACATTTGCAATTATTGAAACGGAAGAGATGCACAAAATCGCCTCTTTATTCACCTTTGGACGTGAGGATTTAATTCCAGACATGTTTATTGAGATCCTGAGGGAAATGAGCTCACAGGGACAAGAAAATATTTCAAAATTACTTTACTACCTCGAACGTCACATTGAAATCGATGGTGGTGACCACGGACCTATTTCATTACGTATGATGGATGAAATTTGCGGAGACGATGAGCAAAAATGGCAAGAAGCAACAGATTGTGCGAAACAAGCCTTGGAAATGCGCATTCATTTGTGGAACGGATTACTAACACCGTCTGCGGCTATGTCAAGCGAGGATTAACCCCAAGTTGTTCCCTCTTTCCCGTCTTTTACCACAATACCAGCTGCAGCTAATCCATCACGGATTTTATCAGAGGTTGTCCAGTCTTTGTTCGTTCGAGCTTGTTGACGCAAGTCAAGTACAAGGTCCATCACAGGTGCTAATTTACCGTTCTCCGACTCTTGTTCAGACATCAATCCTAAGACATCGTAGACAAATGTTTGCATGGCTTTTTTCAATGTATCCCGATCTTCTGCAGATATGCTTGCGTTACCATCGTTGATGAGGTTGATGTGCTTCACTGCTTCAAATAAGTTCGCTACCAAAATCGGTGCATTGAAATCGTCATTCATCGCGGTGTAAAAAGAAGCGATTAATCCAGTGACGTCAAAAGAAGAAGTCGATGTTGGTACTTTATCCAACGTTTTTAATCCTTCCATTAAACGGGCAAATCCTTTTTCAGATGCGTTCAAGGCCTCTTGGGTGAAATCTAAATTGCTTCGGTAATGTGCTTGCATCATAAAGAAACGAAGGACATTTGCACTATATGGTTTATCGAATAATTCGGTCGTTCCTTCAATGATTTCTTTTGGTAAAAAGTAATTTCCAAAAGACTTACTCATTTTTTGTCCATTGACATTCAGCATGTTGGCATGAAGCCAATAATTTGCAGGATTTGTTCCGTGAGCGCCGCAGCTTTGAGCGATTTCATCTTCGTGATGCGGAAATTTTAAGTCCATTCCACCACCGTGAATATCGAATTGTTTTCCCAAGTATTTCGTACTCATTGCGGTACATTCAACGTGCCATCCTGGATTTCCATCTCCCCAAGGCGAACGCCAAATTTGCATGTCATCTGGATTCGCTTTTTTCCACAGGGCGAAATCAGCAAAGAAGCGTTTTTCTTCTTGGGCATTCAAATTACGCGTTTCATTTTCCAATTCATCTACTTTGCGTCCACTTAAGATCCCGTAATTGTAATCTTGCATGTATCGTTTCGTATCGAAGTAAACGGAGCCATTCACGACATAGCCGTAACCATTTTCTAAAATTTGTTCAATGACTTCGATTTGCTCTTGAATGTGTCCAGTTGCGGTTGGCTCAATGCTCGGAGGCAATAAGTTGTATATGCGTTGTAATTCTTGAAAACGAACATTGTATTTATAGACAATTTCCAAGGACTGTAATTGTTCTGCGCGTGCAGCTTTACCAATGGAGTCTTCATCGTTTCCAGCACTGTTGGTGATGTGTCCAGCGTCTGTAATGTTGCGCACGTATTTCACTTGGAATCCAAGTTGCAATAGGTAACGATATATCAGGTCAAAGTTGATAAAGGTGCGCATATTTCCCATGTGTGGTTCACTATAAAGGGTGGGGCCACAGACATACATTCCGACAAAGTTTTCATGAATGGGTACAAAGGCTTGTTTTTCACCTTTCATACTGTTGTAAATCACTAAATTTTTCTGATGGTCTTTCATGGGTAATTGCATAGGAACAAAGTTAGCGAAAAGTTCGAAGTCTGAAAAAGTGAAAAAGCACGAAATGAATGCCAAGGGTTTTTGAGATCAGCAAACTTCCAAAATAAAATAGTATCCAATGAGAAATCCCGGCACTATTTTTGTTAAAATTGTGCTATGAATTCAATGTTATCATTTATTACCGGACTCCTTTTATTCTTGAAATTTCCAAGCGATATTCCTTACGCAAGTATTCAGCGCTCGATGGAAATCAATGATGCAAAAACGATTGTTCACATGGGGAAAGATAAATTATCGTTGAATTTACAAGGAAAAGAATCCGTTTATCCAATTGCGCAGGCAGAAATGATTTTACAAGGCTTTTTTACTAAGTACCCGAAAGGATCATTTGTTTTTAAATTCAAGGGAAAAGAATCCGGAGAGGACAACTACACGGTTGGAACGTACACTTCTAAAGGAGAAAGTTTTCGCAGCACCTTTCATTTCCGCACAGGAAAATTAGAAAGTCTGTCGATTACCAACGAGTAATTATGCTTGCTGACCTCTATTTTCTTTCAAGGTATTGAAGAAAATCACAGCGTAACCAATCGTTAACATCAAGTGGAATGGAACCATTCCTAAATCCCCATAAATGGCACGATTCACCGCGGTAAAACCGAAAACAACCATTAATATTCCTTCCGCAATATTGATGATAGATAAACTTTTCTTGTCGTATTTATTTCCAGTAAACTCATCTTTTTTCGCCACATTGAATTTCGGTGTACGAACAAATGAACTTTTGATCCCTAAATACCCTTCGATTACAGCTACAGCATTGCTTAATGAAAGCGCCATAGAAACAGTTAAGAATTGTACGAATCGCCCAATAAATCGAATCACGTCCTTGATAAAATGCCCTGTTTTATCACGGAATGCATTCCAGTAGTAAAAGGCAAGGAATACCGTACTAGATAAAAAGAATGCTCCCACTTGAATAAAGAAATTCAAATCTGAGAACGAATCTTTGATGTGAAGAACCGGCAAACTCAATAAAGAAAGAATCAAGATAAATACAAATACAGAAGAGTTAAATAAGTGAGCTAAACCATGTAGACGGTCAGAGAATTTCAATCCTTTTGTTGTCACAATGCGTTTCCACATTTTGATGAATACTTCTGCACCACCTTTCATCCAACGGTGTTGTTGACTTTTTAAAGCCGACATCGTAATTGGTAATTCTGCTGGAGATTCTACTTCTTCTAAATAATTGAATTTCCATCCACGCATTTGTGCACGATAGCTCAAGTCTAAGTCTTCCGTAATGGTATCATGCTCCCATCCACCAGCATCTTCAATACACGCCTTTCTCCAAACACCGGCAGTTCCGTTAAAGTTGATGTAATGTCCTTGTGCATTTCGTCCACCTTGCTCAATCGCAAAATGTCCATTTAATCCAAATGCTTGCAATTCTGTCAATAGGGAATATGTTTTGTTTAAATGTCCCCATCGTGTCTGAACGACACCAATTTTGTCCGTGTTAAAGTATGGCATTGTTCGCAACAAGAAATCGCTATCAGGCACGAAATCTGCATCGAAAATCGCAATGAATTCTCCTTGTACTTGATCCATAGCTGAATCAAGTGCTCCTGCTTTGTAACCGGTGCGGTCTGTACGGTGAATGTGTTGAATGTTTATTCCACGTGCTGCCACTTCTGCCACTTTTGCCGCAATGATTTCCTTTGTTTCATCAGTAGAATCATCCAAAACTTGAATTTGGAATTTTTCTCTTGGATAGTCAAATTCAGCAATGGTATCAATGATGCGTTCAGCCACATACATTTCATTGTACATTGGTAACTGAACGGTAACCTTTGGTGCATTTGCTAAATCGAAAGGAGGCTCAACTCTACTTTGTTGTGCTTTGCGTTGTTTACGGTAAGCGAATGCAAGTGACAATTGCACCATACTGTAATAGAAAATCAACAACAAGCATAATCCATAAATCACTAGAATGACTTTTGCCGATACATGCGACCAATAATGTTCTTTTGTAAATGTCTTTCCATTTTCAGTGACTTTTCTGTCACCCCAATTAAACATCCATGAAACCTCTAAATTGGCTGTAAATGGTTGCGTTTTACTGAAAGTATAGTGAATTAAGTGTTCTTTTGCGTTCGTTTCGAAAACTTTTAAGGTGTCTGGTCTATAATCTTCATCGACTAGCGTTATAATGCTTTTTCCAATTGGAACATTTCTGAATGTAAACACGCCATTTTCATCTGTTTCAGTTGTATAAACTTTTCCAGTGATTGTCGATGTCAAACTCACTTCGACTTTCTCAACTTCATTTCGAGTTTTGTAATCTACAAGATATCCTTCAATTTTCTTAGAATACTGTATCGGATTCTTTGTAGCGTGTGCA
Organism: Crocinitomicaceae bacterium; assembly: GCA_044240055.1. Classification (GTDB taxonomy): domain Bacteria; phylum Bacteroidota; class Bacteroidia; order Flavobacteriales_D; family Crocinitomicaceae; genus UBA952. The sequence goes on from JBIIAG010000015.1 coordinate 14,213, forward strand.
CTCATTACTGAAACAAAAAGTGCGATAATCAAGAAAAAATTCCTCATTTGTGAGTCAAAAAAAGATGTAAAAAAAAGCAAATATAAATTTATTCTTTCATTAATGTCATTTCATCCACCAAGTGTTTGGCATCAGAGTAAATATCCATCACCCAAAGTACGTAGCGAATGTCTACAACAATGTTTCGACAACGGTTCGGATCGAATAAATAATCACTCATGGTACTTTCCCATGAGCGGTCAAAGTTTAAGCCCATTAAATAACCATTTTTGTCTAAAACAGGTGATCCGGAATTTCCTCCAGTTGTATGATTTGATCCGGTGAAACACACCCAAAGCTCCTCACCTTGTGCATATGGACCATAGTTTTTTGCCGCATGTAATTCAAGCATTCTCGGCAATAAATCAAAATCTGGATTCCCCGTATTGTATTTCGCAATAAGTCCATCTAAGGTTGTGTGTTCCGTATAACGCATTCCATCGGTTGGAGCGGATCCTTCTAATTGACCATAGGTAATGCGTAAAGTGGAATTCGCATCTGGCCAATGTTTTGCATCAGGGAACATCACATATTTTCCTTCCACGTAAACTTGCATAAGGTTCGTCACATTCGTTTGAAAAGAGCGATAAGCAGGAACGGTTTCATTTCTGAATGGTTGAAAATACTGATAGAAGTGAGTATAACCAAGGTCTTTGTTCAGTTTCTTAAGCGATTTTTCACCGAACGACTGTAAAAATGCCAAGTACCTTTCCTGATTAGTAAAAATGGAATTTGTGTAGATTTCTGTTGCCATTCCTTTCACATAATTCAAAAACCACTCATTCGCCACAGAATACTTTACATCTTTTGTTATTTCACCCCATTGTTCTGTGTAATCAAGGTAAGCTTTTGTTTGATCGATGAAAATAGCTCGGTCTACCTCACTGTTGTAATTCTTAAAGAATCCTTCTGCATTGACTTTCATCTTCTCTAGGACTTTCGCTAACTCGCCTTTTTCAACATATTTCGCATAATTTGTCACTAAATCCTCCAAGGCCCGAACCATTTTAAAGTATTCTGGTCCGTAAGAAAAATACTCTGCGCCCAAAGCATACTTGAATTCAATCGCTTGATCTTTTTCCACCAACACATTTAATTGATTGACAACTCCCGCATACTTATTCCATTCTGGCTTGCTATTGGCCATTTCCTTGTAGATTTTTTCTTCTTCTAATTTCAGTTGAACTGCCTGTAGGTTTTTCAATCCTTCAATTTGACCAATCCACTTTTTCCATGCATTCGCAATACTCGCTTGTTTCGCTGAATACTGAATCCGTGTTAAATCCGATTTTTTCATCCCTTCATCAATCACGGCAAGAGATAAGTCCCTCATGTGAATGCGTGCTGGACGTTCCTTTTCGATGATGAATTTCAAATAGGAGGAAACCACATGTTGCTCTGTTTGACCTGGGAACCCATAAACCATGGTAAAGTCTCCCTGTTGACGGTTTTGAAATGAAATCGGCAAATAATGCAAGGGTGTGTATGGAACATTATCTGGTGAATATGCTGCTGGCTTGTTGTCTTTTCCTGCGTAAATGCGAAATACAGAGAAATCACCTGTGTGACGAGGCCAAACCCAATTGTCCGTGTCGCCACCAAATTTCCCAATGGAGTTCGGAGGTGTACCTACGAAACGCACATCCAGGAAAGTTTCTTTTAACATCAAATAGTAGTCATTCCCGTAGTTAAACGCTTTGATTTCGGCTTCGTAATGTGTTCCTGCAACTGCTGCCGCACACAATTTTTTGATATTCGCTTGAATCACTGCTTGATCACTTTTTGAACTTGCGCCCATCAATACATCTTTGGAGACATCATCTATGCGAACAATTCGCATCGCTGTTAATCCAGGATTGGATAATTCATCCGCTTTTGTTTTTGCCCAAAATCCATTTTTTAAATAATCGTGTTCAAGGGACGAATGTGATTGAATTTGACTATATCCACAATGGTGATTTGTTAGCAAAAGGCCTTGACTTGAGACCAACTCAGCTGTACAGCCACCGCCAAATTGTAGAATTGCATCTTTTATGCTCGTGTTATTCACACTGTAAATATCAGCCGCCGAAAGTTTCATTCCTTTTGCTTTCATATCGGATTCGAATGCAGCAATTAATGATGGAATAAGCATTCCTTCTTCTGCAGAGGAGTAAAGAGATTTTGCTACAAATACAAGCAATAATGCAGCGCGCAAAAAGAGTGATTTCATAAGTTCATTTTAGTGTGGCTAAGTTACGACGATTTCGGCAAGCGACAATAGGCGGATAATTACTTATCTTTGCGCCTCAATTGAAGTATGCGAATTTTTGAAGGACTTACGGAAAAAATGCCCATTAGGAACGCCGTTGTAACAATCGGAACGTTTGATGGTGTCCATTTAGGTCATCAAGAAATTTTGAAAACACTTATTTCTGAAGCAGAAAAATGTAATGGCGAAAGTGTTTTATTGACGTTTTATCCGCATCCACGAATGGTTTTATTTCCTCAAAATGGTGATTTGCAGTTGCTACAAACGCAACCGGAAAAACTAGAAAAACTTGCTTCAATTGGACTTGAAAATACCGTGATTTATCCATTTTCAAAAGAATTCGCCGACCTTTCCGCAGAACGATTTGTGGAAGAAATTCTGATAAAAGGATTACAAGCAAAAATGGTCATTATTGGTTACGATCATCAATTCGGCCACAATCGGGAAGGTAATTTAGCTTTTTTAAAGAGCTATGCCGATAAAGGGTGCTTTAAACTATTGGAAATTCCTGCAGAACAAATCGATGAGGCGTATATTTCCTCGTCTAAAATTAGGAAAGCGGTACTGAGTGGCGACATTTCTATAGCGAATTCGTGCTTGGGAGCTCCTTTTGAACTGACAGGAACGGTCGTTAAAGGATTGCAAAACGGACGAAAAATTGGATTTCCAACCGCAAATATTCACATAGAAGATGAACAGAAAATCATTCCAGCAACAGGTGTTTATGCTGTTACGGTGAATGTCCGCAGTCATTCTTTCCTTGGCATGATGAACATCGGTTGGCGACCAACGATTACCGAAGAAAAAAGCGAACGTAAAATCGAAGTACATTTATTCGATTTTCAAGACGAGATTTATGGTGAATCTTGTGCCATTCAAGTTCTGGAATTTGTTCGTCCTGAGCATAAATTCCCTAACTTAGAAGCGTTAAAGGACCAAATCCAACTAGATGAAGCAACTGTTCGCGCTTATTTTTCTGTTTCTAAGTTTTCCTGACTTTGCGCAACTAAACTCAGGTAAAGTTTACTTGTGGAATGAGGTAAAACACGCAAATCCCGATACCATTCAAGCCGTTTCATTTGAGAAATTAAAATTAGATTCTTTACCGAATGAATTATGGAAATTCACGCATTTAACCTATTTAAATCTGGAAAAAAATCAACTTACTTTTTTGCCGGATGAACTTAAATTGCTGAGTCAACTAACAGAATTGAACATCAGTAAAAATAAATTGACATCCTTACCATTGGTAATATGCCAACTACCGAACTTGCAAAAATTAAATGCCTCGCGTAATAGAATAGAATCCATCCCAGATCAAATAGCGAACTGTACACACCTTACTTTTCTCGATTTCTACGATAATCTCATAGAAGATTTTGGCTTGGGGATTTTTAACTTGACTGAATTGAAAACCCTCAACATCGAAGGGGTAATGTACGGAACAAATTTTGCCGATGACTTAAAACGGAAACTGCCAAATGTGCGGATATTACTCGACCCACCCTGTAAATGTTTGAACTAAAAATATTCTTTCTGCATCTGTTTGTCGTTGGGCACTTCAAACTATTTCCTACCTTCGTGTAAAACAATAAATTTGGAACTCATCAACCTTATTTTCCGCTTAGGAGTACTCTTCGCTATTTACGGCTTCCTGTGGTTTTTCATAGAACTATTGCTGCAGTTGCTAATAGGTGGACGCAAACGAACACTTGGGGAAATCTATTTAGTGAAAACGGTAAAATATTTATTCCTCGTCAATGTGACCTTCTTGTTCTGTTTGGATCAAATGCCTGAACCCATTTATCAAATCAATTACGCGCATTTAGTTCCAAGTTTTATCATTCTCATTGTTTATTTTCTTGGAAAACTTCAAAAGAAAGAACAGCGCATTCAAATGATGTCCAATTTTACACAAGGAATGAACGATGTTCCGTTTAATCGCCAGTGGGAGATAATATTAATTATCCTTTGCGGAGTCACTTTTGCTGGACTTATGTTTTATCCGCAGTTCTCTGAAAATGCGATTTCAATGTGGTTCCGCCAAAACATCTTAAAAATTGAAAACACTGTTTTCATCGGATTTATCTTCAAGGTAATTGGATTTTTCTTTCTGATCAGTATGTTCATGAAGATGTTGAACGCACTTAATTACATTGTTTCAGGAAAACCATTGCTGAACGTAAAAACAGGATTTGGAACAAAAAAAGATCAAAGCGATGATTCTTTTGATGATTTCGAAGAAATTGATGACACTAAACTATCAGAATAATGGCACACTTTGACGAAAAAGAATTAATCGAATTATCGAATGAAATTATTCATTCATTGACCAAATTGGTGCTAGGTGAGAAACCAGGGTTCTTAGCAGGAAGCGTATATAAAAAAATGGAAATACATCCTCGCCTTAGTACGATGAAGTCATTGTATGCAAGTTTCGTTATGGATTTCAAAGGTTCTTACGAAGATGCCCCAAGTTTGAAAAAACTAACGGATTTCCGCTATGAAATCGTTGAATTATTTGATTCTGAATCTCCTTCCGAACATTAATCGCCCCAAACAATGGATTTTACTTTCGGGAAAGCGTATAAATTATGTAGCGTCAAACGCATTGACCGCTTGTTTTCCGAAGGAAAGAGGCTGAAGGCATATCCGATCACGGTGATGTTTCAAGAAACGACAGAAGAAATGCCTTTTCCATTTCAGGTGATTTTTTCAGTTCCAAAAAAACGTTTGAAACATGCCAACGACCGAAATTATGTGAAGCGTTGTTTTCGAGAAATTATTCGTAAAAACAAAGCAATGCTTGAAAACCACTTGATAAAGTGCGATAAAAAAATCAATTTTGCGCTCATCTATCAATTGAATGAAAGAATACCCTATTTGGAATTGGAACAAAAATTGCTAATAGCCATCAAAAAACTAATAAGTGAAATCAACGATGAAAAATAAACTTAACGCGATCATTTGGATCTGCCTTACCTGTTTTAGTTTCCAGTCTGCTTGGACTCAATCCAATGGATTCGAGACCTTGAAAAGTTTGGAGATCATGGATCAAATCTATGAGAACCTAGACCTATATTTTGTAGATGAACCACAAAACGGAAAACTTTCCAAAACAGCAATTGATGCCATGCTGAAGGAATTGGATCCCTACACGGTTTATTACCATGAATCCAATATTGAGGATTACCGCTTGCTTACCACCGGTCAATACGGTGGAATTGGCGCATTAATTCGTCAAATGGGAGATTATACTTTCATTTCGGAACCTTACGAAGATTGTCCCGCAGCGAAAAGTGGCGTCAAAGCAGGAGATAAAATCTTGACAATTGATGGCAAAAACATGGCAAAGAAAACAACAGATGAGGTTTCTGATGCCTTGAAAGGACCAAAAGGCACAAGTATTGAAGTGGAAATTGAACGTAAAGGTGAAGGGAAAAAGAAAATAACGATTGCACGAGATGAAATAAAAATTCCAGATGTCCCTTATTTTGGCATGCTAAAAGACCAAGTTGGATATGTGAAATTAAATAGCTTCACACAGACCGCATCGGCGGATGTGAAAAAAGCCATTCAGAAATTGCAAGCGGACGGAGCCAAACAACTAGTGCTTGATCTTCGTGGAAATGGTGGTGGATTGTTGATTGAAGCTGTTAAAATCGTGAATTTCTTCGTCCCTAAAAATCAGGTTGTCGTGACTACAAAAGGACGCGTCAAAGAAGAGAACCATGTATACACAACGCTAGAAGAACCTTTTGCACTTGAAATGCCTCTAGCAGTACTTGTTGATGGTGGATCTGCCTCCGCAAGTGAAATTGTTTCCGGTTCCTTACAAGATTTAGATCGCGCAGTGATTATTGGTGAAACCAGCTTCGGGAAAGGGTTAGTACAAAGAACCTATGATTTGAAATATGGATCCAAAATCAAAATTACAATCGCGAAATATTATACGCCTTCAGGACGTTGTGTTCAACGCTTGGAGTATTATGACAAAGAAAACAATGCAAAAGCAAAAGAGATTCCTGATTCATTGTTGAAGTCATTTCAAACAAAAAACGGACGTAAAGTAATTGATGGACGCGGAATTGAACCAGATGTAAAAGTAGAAAGCCCTGATTTAAGTCGCTTGACAGCGGTACTCATTACAAGTAACTGCCTCTTTAATTACGCAACTGATTTCGTTTTGGCACATCCAACGATTGCGAAAGCAGAGGATTTTAGTTTAACTGATGCGGATTACCAAGATTTTCAAAAATATGCGTTAGCGCAAGAATTCAAATACACAACTGCTTCCGAGGAGTCCTTGAAAAAAATGAAGGAAACAGCAGAAAAAGAAGGGTATTTCGAAGAGATTAAAAGCGATTACGAAGACATGATTTCGAAAGTAACCCCGTCAAAAGAAAGGGATCTACAGAAGTTTAAAGCGGAGATTTCGGAAATGTTGGAAAATGAAATCATTTCAAGGTATTACTTCCAAAAAGGAAGAACAATTGCGTCGCTAAAAAATGATATCGTGGTGCAACGTGCTGTGAAAATTTTGACGAATTCGACAGAGCTCAATACTATTTTGAAGAAATAAGCGTTAGACCCCTATGTTTAAACGCTATCTCGGACCGCACATTCATCACCGTGTACATTTTCTTGTGCTTGCCTTCTTTATCGTAGGAGTTGTTTGCAGTAAATTCTTGATGTCCATGGGTCTGCTTTTGGGTGTTTTGAATCTTGTGACCGAAGGAAATTTCAAGTCCTATTATAACCGACTTCGAGAGAATCCACTCATCCTACTCATCCTTTTATTCTATGGAATTCACCTTCTTGGTTTATGTTGGAGTCATAATTTGACGTATGGATTAGATGATATTCGAAAGAAAACATCTTTATTATTGATTCCATTGATTATTGGAGCGCACCCAATCCCTAGTCCAAAACGCTGGACAAAACTCATCAACTATTTTATTTTGACCTTGGTGATTACAGCCATCATCAACTTTATTGCTTACCATTTTTTCGCTGCAAAACTAAGATTAATTGACATCCGTGACATGTCCCTTTTTGGTTCCCATATTCGGTATGGTATACTCATGGGAATCGGATTGGCCTTTTGTTTAGAACGGATTTATCAAGGGGTGAAATTTCGAAATGGCTACATTTTTGGCGCCTTGCTCTTTTTGATTTACACTTTTTATAGCCAAGTTTTATCCGGAATCATTTCGGTGGCCATTGTACTAATTGCATTGCTGACTTTTTTATTCTACATCAAACGTTTGTATTGGTTGCTGATCTTGAGTTATGTTACAGTTATAGGAAGTGTTATCGGACTGTTTTACTACATGTCATTTCCTGTGAATTACCCTGTTCCTTGCATCGAACGTTACGATGAAATGGAAAAAGCATGGAACAAACGCTCTTCAATGAATTACGATAGCTTGGATCAACGCAAGCAACCAATCAGTAGTACCTTGGAAAGGTATTTATCTTCCAAAGGACTTTGTGCGATAGGATCGGGAGTGAATCAATTAAGTGCGGAAGATGTTCGTTTCATCGAACGAGGATACGCAGATGTGCATGAAACGCATGGTGGAATACAAGCGCGCTTATTGGACATCCGTTACCAATTACACCATGAATCAAATCCTTCTGGACATTCCATTTTAGAACGCATTGAATTCTGGAAAAATGCTTGGGCAATCATTGAAAACCACTGGCTTTTTGGTGTTGGAACAGGGGATGTTGATGATGCAATGCAAGAAATGTATATCAAACGAGATACACCCCTGACAATGGAGCGACGCCTACGGGCACACAATTCCTATTTAACGTATTATTTGACCTTTGGTATTTTTGGATTTTTATTTTTCCTATATTTTCAACTCAAGTTCATTATACAACAATGGAAATGGAAACAATGGATTGGTTTTCTTTTCGGCATTATTACCCTCGTAACCTTCCTTTTTGAAGACACACTGGAGTCCCAAATGGGCATTACCATGTTCGCGTTTTTCTTCGCAGTATTCTCAAGGAAAATCACAAGTAAGTAGATACGTCCTTGATTTTTATTAACTTCGCTATGCGATGTCAATAGAAGTAAAAAACCTCTTTAAATATTACGGAGAACAAGCCGCAGTGCGGGATGTAAGTTTCTCTGTAAACAAAGGTGAAATCGTAGCTTTTTTAGGTCCAAACGGAGCTGGAAAATCTACCACCATGAAAATCATGACAGGATACATTCCTGCCAGTTCAGGCGAAGTATACATTGGCGGCATTAAAGTCGATGTAGACGAGTTGAAAACGCGTCAAATGATTGGTTATTTGCCTGAAAACAATCCGCTTTATGTGGACATGTATGTGCGAGAATACTTGGAATTTGTAGGCCGTATTTACAAAGTGAAAAATTTAAAATCACGTGTAGCTGAAATGGTAAATGCCGTTGGACTTGACGTCGAACAAAACAAAAAAATAGGGGCCTTATCGAAAGGATACAGACAACGTGTTGGATTGGCACAAGCCATCATACACGATCCAGAAGTTTTGATACTCGATGAGCCCACAACTGGACTCGATCCAAATCAATTGGTAGAAATCCGCGAGTTAATTCGTCAAATTGGAAAACAAAAAACGGTGTTGCTTTCAACGCACATCATGCAAGAAGTGGAGGCAATCTGCGACCGTGTGATCATCTTGTCCAAAGGACAAATCGTAGCGAATGACAAAGCTAAAACATTGCAACAAGAATTGGAACATCAAACTGTTTATGTGGAGTTTGATTCGGCAGTTACAAAATCACAGTTGAGCAAAATTCCAAACGTAAGCAAAGTTGAGTCCTTAGAAAAAGGATGGTTAATCGAATCTGTGTCAACGGACGATTTACGTAAATCAGTGGCGCAATATGCACAACAGCAAAACTGGTTAATTTTAACATTGAACATTGAGCAGAAATCCTTAGAAGAAGTATTTAAAGAATTAACAAAATAAGATGCCAACGAATTTTATCGAAGAATTACAGTGGAGAGGGATGATACACGATATCATGCCGGGTACAGAAGAAGCGTTATTAAAGAAAAGTTCGTCAGGTTATATCGGATTTGATCCAACTGCTGACTCATTGCACATCGGAAGTTTAGTGCAAATTATGACCTTGGTGCATTTTCAAAAAGCAGGACACAAGCCTTTTGCTTTGGTTGGGGGAGCAACCGGAATGGTCGGAGATCCATCTGGTAAATCGCAAGAAAGAAATTTATTGGATGATGCCACACTTCAACACAATGTTGCGTGCGTAAAAGCACAATTGGAAAAGTTTTTAGACTTTGAAGGAGAGAATGCTGCGGAAATGGTCAATAACATCGATTGGTTTCGCAATATGAGCTTTTTGGAATTCATTCGAGATGTTGGAAAACACATTTCTGTAAATTACATGCTAGCAAAGGACTCCGTGAAATCTCGTCTAGAAACAGGAATGTCTTTCACGGAATTCTCTTATCAACTCGTTCAAGGATTTGATTTTTATTATTTAAATCAGCACAAGGGTTGTATTGTTCAATTAGGAGGTTCCGATCAATGGGGAAATATTGTGACAGGAACAGAGCTAATCCGTCGGAAAGGTGGGGGAGAAGCGTATGCGGTTACCACTCCATTGATAAAAAAAGCTGACGGAACCAAATTTGGGAAAACGGAGGGTGGCAACGTATGGTTAGATCCTCAAAAAACATCTCCTTATCAATTCTACCAATATTGGTTAAATGCAGCGGATGAAGATGCCGCAAATTTCATTCGAATTTTCACATTGAAGAGTAAAGAGGAAATCGAAGCATTGGAAAAAGAACATGCAGAAGCGCCTCATTTAAGAGCACTGCAAAAAGCACTTGCAGAAGACATTACGGTTCGTGTGCATAGTGAAGAAGCTTTGCAAACTGCTATCAGTGCAAGTAATATACTTTTTGGAAAATCCACTTCGGAGGATCTTAAATCCTTATCTGAACAAGATTTCTTTAGCATTTTTGAAGGGGTTCCTCAAGCGACCATTTCACGTGCCGAGTTTGGTGCTGGAATCAGTATCATTGACGCAATGGCAGCGAAAACGGGATTCCTAACGTCAAATGGAGATGCTCGTCGCGAACTTAAAGCAAATGCCATTTCCGTGAATAAAGAAAAGGTTGATGAGCAATTCATTGTTGGTACGGCACAACTAATCAACAATAAGTATGTCTTATTAGGGAAAGGTAAAAAGAACAATTACATATTAATCCTTGCAGATTAATCTGTAAAATAATCGTCAAAAAAAAAGAGAAGGCAACACCTTCTCTTTTTTTATATCTCATCGTTTCTTTTATAAAATCAACATGGCATCACCATAGGAGAAGAAACGGTATTTTTCTTTAATTGCCTCTTGGTACGCTTGCATCATTAAGTCGTGACCTGCAAAGGCAGAAATCATCATTAACAGAGTAGAAAGCGGCGTATGGAAGTTTGTAATCAAACTATCTGCAATACTAAAATCATATGGAGGAAAGATGAACTTATTTGTCCATCCATCAAAAGGCTTCAAATAGCCTTCAGTAGAAACAGATGATTCAATAGATCTCATAGCCGTTGTTCCAATTGCACATACGCGTTGTTTTGAACGTTTCGCGTTGTTGACCATGTCAGATGCTTCTTGAGAAATAATTACCTGTTCAGAGTCCATCTTATGCTTCGTTAAGTCTTCCACCTCAACAGAACGAAATGTTCCAAGTCCAATGTGAAGGGTAACTTCTGCAAAATTTATTCCTTTTAATTCTAGTTTTTTTAATAGTTGTCTTGAGAAATGAAGTCCAGCTGTTGGAGCTGCAACAGCACCTTCTACCTTCGCAAAAATCGTTTGGTAACGTTCTTCGTCCTCTGGTTCTACCTCTCGTTTAATGTATTTTGGAAGTGGCGTCTCACCTAATTCAGTGATTTTCGCTTTAAATTCTTCGTATGGACCGTCAAACAAAAAGCGTAGTGTGCGTCCACGTGAAGTAGTGTTGTCAATCACCTCGGCAACCAATGAATCATCTTCGCCAAAATAGAGTTTATTTCCGATACGGATTTTTCTAGCCGGATCAACAAGCACATCCCAAAGTAAGCTCTCACGGTTTAATTCACGAAGCAAGAAAACTTCAATTTTAGCACCTGTTTTTTCTTTGTTACCATACATTCTCGCAGGAAATACGCGCGTATTATTCATGATCATTACATCACCTTCGGAGAAATAATCCAATACATCTTTGAATAACTTGTGTTCAATTTTCCCAGTTTCGCGGTGAATGACCATAAGTCTTGATTCGTCTCGGTTTTCACTTGGATAGTTAGCGATTAACTCTTCTGGAAGATCGAAGTCGAACTCCGATAATTTCATTTTGCTCATAAGCTCAATATTTGCGTACTTCTACAACGTAGGGGGCAAAGATACGACATCGAGACCCCGTTTGTCAAGTAATTGACCAACTAAATTCATTTCGAACGGTTTTATTGACGAAAATCAGCTTTTTTGAGAATGAATATCATGGATTTAACGCTTCGCAACTTCGAAATTTGTTAAAAAGAAAAAAGATGTTTGAAAAATTAGTTAAAGAAATGGAATTCAACCGCTTTGGATGGATTGCCATCATTTTGTTAGTCGTTGGATGCCTTGGTGGATTAACGGTAGGTATGGGTGCAATTGGAAGCACTTTTGCTTTAATTGCGATATTAATCCCAACAATGTTAACCTTAAGTTTCTTGCTTTCAGTTGCCCCAATGAAATGGATTGCAGTGGCAACATTGGTTACTGTTAGTGTCGATTTATTGTTTTTCAGCTATTATTTAGCCGCTTAAAACTGGAAGTAAACAAAGGGTTTAAAGGTGTCTGAAATGGCTTGATACATGAAGAAAACACTAAATGCAATCAAAATCGCTTGAAAAACGAAAGGAACCTTTGCAAACGAGTGGATTCCTTTTTCTTTCCATGATTCTGGAAGCCAGTGTAAAATAAACCCACTTAAAATCAACCAGAATACGGCTTGATATGTGTCCAGCACTTTTACAAAAATAGGCCAAGTAAAATCAAAGTGTGTCCAAATATGCTCTAGCATTTTTATTGGCTCTCCTGCCTCATCTAGTCTGAACCAAATACGTGTGAAGGTGATGAAATTAAACGTGAAGAAAATGCGCCAGGCACGTATTCCCCATGATGCACTTTGCTCGTAAGGACTGATTTTCTTCCAATACTGATAAAAGATGAGTGCTAGTCCATTCATGGAGCCCCAAATAATGAAATTCTCACTCGCTCCATGCCAGAGTCCACCAACAACCATGGTAATTAACAAATTTAAATCACGGTTTAGGTAATCCTTCAGTTTTGGGAAAAAATTCCAACAAAAGAGGTAAAGTAACATTAATCCGACATAGACAAAAATGAGTTCGTACCATTGCGTGATGAAAATCAAGAAAACAAAAATGATGGTAGATGCAATGTAGGTACCAATTCCTCCCGAACGATTCCCCCCTAAAGGAATATAAAGGTAATCTCGAAGCCAAGAACCAAGTGATTTGTGCCATCTTCTCCAAAAATCTGCAACCGAAACGGCTTTGTATGGAGAATTGAAGTTTTCTAATAATTTGAATCCCATCAATCGGGAGATGCCTATGGCAATATCGGTATAACCAGAGAAATCACCATAAATCTGAAGTGAATATGCCCACATAGCGAGAACACTTACAAATCCTGGATAGGATTCTGGAGCATCCGCAATTTTATCAATGAAATGTACAGCAATATAATCGGCTAAAACAATTTTTTTGAAAAGTCCTTTCGTAATTTGAACCAACGACCAACTAAAATCTTGTTTTGTTAATGTAAATGGTTGATTGATTTGTGGGATAAAATCACGCGCTCGAACAATTGGCCCAGCAACTAAATGCGGGAAATACGTCACATAAAATGTAAAGTCGTAAAAACTGGTAACTTTAATTTCTTTGCGATAAATATCAACAACATAACTGATGTTATGGAACGTAAAGAAAGAAACACCAATTGGAATAAGGATTTTGTCCACAAAGGTTCCCTTTCCAAAAAATCCATTCCCCCAAAGCGCAAACTGATTTACAATTTCATAGTTCGTATGAAATAACTGATTAAACGAGTCTGTAAAGAAATAGGCATATTTGAAATATCCTAATAAAAGCAGATTGAAAATAACGGAGGCTGCAATGTATAATTTTTTATTTCGGTCTTTCTCTGCTTTCTGTACACTAATTCCAAATGCATAATTAACGACTAGTGTGAGTCCAAGTAGTAAAACGAAAAGTCCAGATGTCTTGAAGTAAAAGAACAAACTAATAACCGTTAAGAAGATACTTCTTACTAAAAAATGTTTGTGAATCGCCGAAAAAATGACCATCACTAATATGAAAAATAGCCAAAAGTCAAGCTGTGTAAAGATGAGTGGCTCTTGCGAATTGAAAGAAAATAGTTGCTGTATTCGTTGCATGATTATGGTGTCAGTTCCTCAAATGCACTGAGGTATTTTGTAAAAGCGTTGATTAATAAATTTCCGATTAAGTGATATCCCGTAGAACTGAAATGAACATAGTCAGACTGCATAAGGCTATTTTTTTTCCAAGTCAAGGAGGAGCCTAACTCCCCCATTACACCATAAAAGTCCCAAATAGGCATCTGGTATTGTTGTGCCAATTGTATGATGACCTCTCTTTGTCGTTCCGTGTTTTTGTTCGGTGAATGATGAAATTGATTGTCATTTGGAACAGTCAATAATAAGGCGCATTTAGGATTCACAGAAAGAATAAGCTTCATCAAAGATTCAAGGTTTCGTTTATAAACCGATGGATCGAAACTATTAAAACTGGTAAACGCATCATTCGTTCCCACCGAAAAAACAAAAAGATCTGGTGGATGAACCCTTAAATCCCTCAAGAAATGTTCATTTCCAAGATATGTGTAGAGCCCCGCTCCATTAATTCCGATGGCATTGTAGGTGATTCCGGGTAATTCATTCAGAAATTCAAAACCATAGATCTCAAGCGTGTAAGGGTCAGAAAGGTTCTTAACAAACTGTAAATCGAGTGAATCGATGTAATCCGTAAAGATGACATCCGTATAGCCTAATTCAGCGTGATGCGATGTTTCACTCACTAACAATTCTTGTCCACCAAAATTTAAATCATAAGGGAATTCGCCTGTATTGTGTAATATCCGAAGTTGATTAAATGGAGGTTTAATCATTGTTCGCATGTGCTTGAAGTTAATAGTAATAACAGAGTCCGGGCATTTAATCGTCGCCCCTGTAATTCCATAATCCAAATCTTCGGAATGATTATTCACACTACGAAACGATTTCCACTGATTCGGTGATGAAAAATGATAGTTGGATGGGTTGTTTGTTTTTGCCAAATCAAAGGGAAAAACCAAGCCACGTTCGCCACTCAATCCGCTCCAATTTGTCTGTAAAAAAGTGCGAAAATCGTGTGTGTAAATGTCTGCTTGTATGTGCGAACCACCAATGTGATAGAAATTTAACTTTCGATCCTTTTTTAAGATCATTTGTTGCATTTCATCAAACAAGGTCATCCAATTTGGACTTTCTTTTGTGAAAAATTGAAAATGATTGCAATCAGTATTTATAAAATCATACTGTGCTGCGATTCGGTTGTCATCTTTCGAAAACTTGGCATAATTTAAGGTCCTTAAATCAATGGATTGAGAAAAAAGGAGAGAAGGAAAAAGGAGATAAAACCAAAACAATCGAATCATTTCGAATTCCCTTTCGTCGTTCCTGAACTTCCGTTAAACCATTTTGTATATTCTGCGATAAAGGCGTCGTAGAACAACTGGGATGCATAACTTGAACCCTTTGGTGTAAAATGAATGTAATCATTGCCTGCAAGCCCTTGAGAAACCCATGACGGCATTGAATTAAGACCACCCATTGCTCCAAAAAGATCCCAATATGCGGCTCCTGCTTCAAAGCAAGATTTTTTCATTTGACTCACACAATAGGGGAGTAAAGAATATGATTCATACCCACCATTTTTCCGCTGCGACATATCACTTGGACCAATTACAATAATTGCTGCTGTTGGCCTTACTTTCTGTATGTATTCAATTTGTCCTTTAAAGCTTTTTGCATAATAACGAACAGAACTACTATCTCTAAACGCAGGAACGGAGTTTCCGCCGAATTGTAAAATAAATAACTCGGTATTCAAGTCATTATGCATTTTTTTAAATAACGTATAGTCTCCAGCGCTCAGCGCTTGTCCCGATGAACCACGCATGGCAACATTTGTAACTTGTACTCCTACATCACCTTCTAATGAGAAACCATTGAAGACCGGACTTTTTGTTGTGCTAAAGACAAATTTTAGTTTGCCAGGTGTTTTCGGAAAGTCTAAGTCAACAGAATGTCCGTTTCCGTCAGTGATTAGTGAGTCTTCATGGATTAATTTATTATTCTCATAGACTTTCACAGAACATGGCACGAAACAAAAGGAGTAGTAACACTTCACATGATTAAAATCCCTTGCCCTGGAAAAAGCAGCAGGTGATGATTCTATTTCAATCCATGCATCTGTCATTTTTTCTCCCTCAACTGAAAAAACAGATGCAGACGCCATTGCACCATATCTTTTTGAACTTAATTTTTTTCCCCAAAACGAAGTGAGACGTTCGAAATTTGGCGAATAGGTTTGTTTAAATGATTGTGTATTATAGACATTAGTCGCTGGAATGAGCCCTGGACCATTTCCTCCAAATTGATTTTGTATTCGTTGACGGATGTAACCTGTAATCCGATCGCCTTCAATTTGTGAATCTCCATAATGGAAAATGGAAATTTTCTTTCCTTTACTCGAAACAGTACTCAACTTTTCAAAAAACCGAAACAAGTTCATTTTCGCAGGAGTGTCCATTTGTAAAACGGTAGCACTTTCCGTACTCAATGCTCCACCGTTGGCTAAACCCAATAATTTGCTCGAAGTTGCATTCTTATGCTTGATGAGTGATGAATTGATATCTGTTGTATCTACCTTTTGAATAATTTTGGATATGTCTTTCGATACTTGCTTTTTAGGAGAAAAAATATTTTCTATCCGTAAAAACTGCCAGTTTACACCAAGAAATTTACCTCCTCCATCTGGAATTAAATAGGCAGGAATAAGAAGAAGGGAAAGGACCAGTACAACAAAAAGTAATACTTGGTAAGGCCGAAATTTTTTCACGAGTTGATTCTATTTAACAAATATAGGTTTTCTTTGTTTTTTTATCAAATACTATGCAGACTTCAAATCAACTTATTCAAGAATCATCTCCGTATTTGATTCAACACGCGCATCATCCCGTTCATTGGGTACCCTGGACTGAAGCTGCTTTTGACGAAGCGAAGCGATTGAATAAAATGGTTTTGATCAGCATTGGTTATTCCGCATGTCATTGGTGCCACGTCATGGCGCACGAATGCTTTGAAGATCAGGAGGTAGCAGATTTAATGAACGCACATTTTATTAATATAAAAGTAGACCGCGAGGAACGTCCTGATGTCGACCAGGTTTACATGTCAGCTGTTCAACTCATGACGCAAAGAGGTGGCTGGCCATTGAACTGCATTACTCTTCCTGATGGACGACCAATTTATGGCGGCACATATTTTCCAAAGGAACAATGGATACATGTACTTAAGTCGTTGGTCTACACGTTTCAAAATGACTTCTCTAAAGTAGAAGAATACGCTACGAAATTACACGAAGGATTGAGTGTGAATGAATTAATTTCCGTTCCCCAAGTCGAACCAAATCTTCAAAAAGAAAAATCCATGGAGTTGGTAGCTCGTTGGAAAAAGCAATTTGATTGGATGGAAGGAGGAATGAATAGGGCACCGAAATTCCCCATGCCGAATAATTACCTCTACCTTCTAAATCATGGCGTGTATTTTAAGGATGAGAAATTGCTCGAATTTGTGCGCTTAACACTAGATAAATTGGCGTTCGGCGGCATCTATGACCAAATTGGCGGCGGGTTTACACGTTATTCGGTGGATATGATCTGGAAAGTCCCGCATTTCGAGAAAATGCTCTACGACAATGCGCAATTAATGGAATTGTATGCGATGGGACATCAGTGGTTTCAGGAAGAAACATATAAACACATCGTTGAAGAAATATTCACTTGGTTACAACGTGAAATGAAGAGTGAATCGGGAGCTTATTTTAGTGCTTTAGATGCCGATAGTGAGGGAGAAGAAGGGAAATATTATTGTTGGAATGAAAGTGAATTGAAATCGATCATTTTAACAGACTATTCCCTTTTTGCGGATTATTATTCCATTTCAAATCGCGGTTTCTGGGAGGACGATAAATACATCCCCTTAAAAACGCAAAGCGATAGCGAATTTGCAAAGAAATGGAACCTTGACATGGAAGTCCTTGAAAGTAAAGTATCTGATTGGAAATCGTCGCTTCTGTCAGAACGGCAAAAACGCGTGGCTCCTGGGCTCGACCATAAATGTCTCACTTCTTGGAATGCGCAACTGATCAAAGGAATGTGTCAAGCGTTTCATGCATTGCACCAAGAAGAATTTTTATTGGATGCAAGGAAAATCGGCAAATGGATTCTTTCTGAACAAGTGCAGTCAAATGGTCATTTATTTCATGTGAATACAAATGGTATTCCGAGCATTGAAGGATTCTTGGAAGACTATGCGCATGCCATTGATGCATTCATTCATCTTTATCAACGAACAGGTGAACTTATCTGGCTACAGGAAGCTAAAAAATGGGCCATAATTGTCGAAAAAGAATTCATGCATCCCGAAAGCAAAATGTGTTACTTCACTGCAAATGATTCGCAATTAGTTGTAAGAAAAATGGAACTTCATGACAATGTTATTCCGTCTAGTAATTCTGTGATGGCAAGAAATTATTTCAGACTAGGAACGTATTTTAAAGAAGAACGTTGGCTCGAAAATGCTCGTCAAATGTTGGCTAACATGTACGATGGAATGGAAACTTATGGTTCTGGCTATTCCAATTGGGCACAATTGTTATTAGAAATGAACCAAGGACTGACGGAAGTTCACCTCATTGCTGTTCAAACAAGTGAAATCGTAACTTGGCCAGAAAACTGCCTTATTTCATACCACCACGAACTTCCAATGTCAGCAAGTTATTCCCCAGGGATTTTTGTTTGTGCAAAGGGCACATGTTACCCAAAACTTTCCACCTTGAAAGAAGCAAAAGATCTTATAGAAGAAGAGACCAATTAAGGTTTAACCTTACAGGTATTCCATCCAAAAAGGGAGTAAAGCCCACAAAAGGACATGAAAGAAGTCAAGGTAAAGATTACCGCAACAATTAATGCGATAATGTTTAATGTGCTTGGAAATAAATCCAACAGTGCTACAATCAATAATACCGCCGCAATTGCAATGCGAATCAAGCGATCAGTGTTTCCCATGTTTTTTTTCATAGTCCAAATGTACGTAAGTACTTGGTTCTAATAGCAACATAAGTTACAAGAATGTTTATGCTTTTCGCGCGATGGCTTTCATTGCTGCATTTACTACATCTTGTGTGTCGATGCCGTATTTCGTCATTAATTCCATTGGTGTTCCACTTTCACCGAAAGAATCGTCAACAGCGACATACTCTTGTGGACAAGGTAATTCTCTGCTTAATACTTGAGAAACAGCTTCTCCTAAGCCGCCATTCATCATGTGTTCTTCTGCAGTAACTACGCATCCTGTTTTACGAGCTGATGCAAGAATCGCTTGAACATCCAACGGTTTAATGGTATGCATGTTAATCAATTCAGCAGAAATCCCTTTCTCTTTCAAAATAGCAAGTGCTTCGATAGACTTCCAAACAAGGTGTCCGCAAGCAATAATGGTTACATCCGTTCCTTCAGCCAAAACATCTGCTTTACCAATGACAAATTTGGCATCTGGTTTCACAAATATCGGCATCACTGGACGTCCAAATCTCAAGTAAACCGGACCATTATGTTCAGCAATCGCAATTGTTGCTTGTTTGGTCTGATTGAAATCAGCTGGAACAATCACGGTCATATTAGGCAACATACGCATCATTCCGATATCCTCTAAAATCTGGTGCGTTGCTCCGTCTTCACCTAAGGTAAGTCCAGCATGTGAAGCACAAATTTTCACGTTCTTTTGGGAATAGGCTACAGATTGACGAATTTGATCGTAAACGCGTCCAGTGGAGAAATTAGCAAAGGTACCCGTGTATGGAATTTTTCCGCCAATTGTCATTCCAGCTGCTAATCCAATCATATTTGCTTCCGCAATTCCCGCTTGGAAAAAACGCTCCGGATTTTCTTTCTGGAAAGCATCCATTTTCAACGAACCAGTTAAGTCGGCACAAAGCGCGACAACATCTGGATTCGTGCGTCCTAATTCCGCTAATCCTTCACCAAATCCTGATCGCGTGTCCTTGTTTCCGAGTATTTCAAATTCCATAATTATAAATTTAATGAGAGTGTTTTATTTGAATCAATTTTAAACTTTTTTTCTTTAGTATATGCACTTGACTTTTGGTCTTTTTCGCGGTAAACAATTTTGTAATTCCCTGGTTGTAAGGACCACTTTCCTTCAAGTGGACCTTCATCAAGGTTGCAAACCCATTCCCACTGATCTGTTTGACGTTCGTAGAAAATTTGTCCAACCATCACTTTTACCGCAGCGTATTGAATGATTCCAGCTGGAACAACATCAATAAAGCTTGTTTTACTTTGAGTGATTTCAACACGTTGATACGTTCTCGGCAATGTAAAAATCTCCACATCATATGTCCCGACAAGGTATTTTTGAGTAGAGTTTAAATTTTGAGCATGCAATGTTTTACTATCGTCTTTTGATGAAACGCGCATTTGAAAGCTTGGATTCTGCGTGTTTTTGCTAGCTGTAAATTTCAAATAACCTTGAGGTGCATCAACTACAATTGTATTGTGTGTATGCTTTTGAAGGATGATTCCCTTTTTCTCCAATCTTGGAAGTGTGTTTACTACTAAATCATATTTCACCTCCGGGTCTAATACCAATGTATCCGGGAGGTTTTTTCGGTTAAGCGTGTGGGTAAACGTGTACTTTAAGTTGGATGTCCCACTTTCGTAAAAGAACATCGTGACATTCGTTTCGAGTGGTTTCTTTGCGATATCATTCAGGTTCACTTGTACGGTCGTGTTCACAAGTGTTTTTGAAATAATGGATGACAACACATTTTTGAAAGACTCTTTACTTTCTGCATCTGAATACGCGCCGATGCAATCAAACTTATCGAGGTAGGATAAGTCCATCCCCAATCCAATAACGAAAGGCGTTACTTTCACTCCTTTATCCTTTAATTTTCGGGCAATTATACATGGATCATTGTCACATGATTCGAGTCCATCTGTAATTAAAATAATATAGTTCCTAGCAAGTGTGTCCGGGAAATCCCCGGCTGCCGCTTCGAGTGAACGAGCAATGGGAGTTGATCCTTTTGCTTGGATTGCTTTAACCTTCGACTTAATGGCATCCACAGTATTTGCACCGAATGGCACTTCCAATTTGGTGTCATTACAATCTTGATAAGTATTTGTTACCGGTGTTTGATGTCCGTAAACGCGTAAAGCGATTTCCAAATTTGGAATCCCTCTTAATTTTTCAACCTCCTGAATCAATACTTCTTTTGCGGCAACCATGCGTGTTTGGTTATTGTTCCAATCCACATTCATGCTATTTGAGGCATCCAGTATAAATAGTATACGCGTGTTTTTTTGTGTCCAGCCGAAACTAGCAATACCAATAAACAAGACGCATATCCACTGTTTCATTAATAGTCTCCTAACGATTCTTCTAATTGTGCTAATGCCGCAGTAAGTTGTTCTGCATTTGGAGCAACACCATGCCATTTATGAGACCCCATCATGTAGTCAACACCTTGACCCATTTCTGTTTTCATAATTATGACCACTGGTTTACCTTTTCCACACAATGCTTTTGCTGCCGTCATTTTCGCACGGATATCTTCGAACTTGTGTCCGTCCATCTCCAATACTTCCCAACCGAACGCTAGCCATTTTTGTGCCAAGTTTCCTAACGACATGACATCTTCTACATCTCCATCAATTTGACGTCCATTGTAATCGATAGTAGCGATGAGGTTATCAACATTGTTCGCAGCAGCATACATCGCAGCTTCCCAAATCTGACCCTCCTGTAATTCACCATCACCATGAAGTGTATAAACAATTCCTTTGTCACCCGTTAATTTCTTCACTTGCGCTGCTCCCGCAGCAACAGAAAGACCTTGTCCAAGTGAACCGGATGCCATGCGAATTCCAGGTAGTTTTTTATCCGTTGAAGGGTGTCCTTGCAAACGACTAGACAACTTTCGAAATGTCCCTAATTCTGCAACTGGAAAATATCCTGCTCTAGCTAAAACACTATACCAAACGGGTGAAATGTGTCCGTTCGACAAGAAAAACAAATCTTCACCGATGCCGTCCATATCAAATGACTCTGCATTGAAGTTCATTTGCTCAAAGTACAAAAAGCTTAAAAAATCGGCACAGCCAAGTGATCCTCCAGGATGACCTGAATTTACTGCTGAAACCATACGTACGATGTCTCTTCTGACCTGAGAAGCTACTTTTTCTAATGCTGAATTCTCCATGAATTTTAACTAAGGAATTATGTTTGGACAAAATTAAGTTTTATTAATTTAGCATGAAATTGAAATATTTGAACATTAGGTACAACTTTTCAACGATAACAAACGTCTTGTGGACACAAAACTGAAAACATGAAAAAGGGTTTACTCATTATCTTACTTGTATTTACGCAGCAAATTGTTGCACAACAGGCAAGTCCAGCATTAGCACAAAGTTATTCAAAAACTGAATTACAGTCATTTGAACAAGATGGACAAGGAACAATTAATGTATTAAACTATGCCGTTGATCAAGCGTGTTACACCATTTTGACCCCTGAAGGGAAAGACGTTGATCAGTTTCCAACGATAAATTTAAAATCTAAAAAGGACATCCGTTTCACGGATTACCAACTACAAATTAAAGACCGCACGCAATACTTCAAAATCGAGGGAAGCAATGAACTTTTGGTTGTGAAGTCTATCAATGTTCTCAAGTTAGAAATGCAAAACAAGAAATAATGACAAGAAAAATACTTAGCATTTTATTCGTAGCGCTTGCTCATTTGGGATTCTCCCAAGTCACGTTAACGATAGCAGATCCGGATTATAATCAAACAAATCCATTAAACTGTGCTGGAATTGTGCCAACAGGGGGAACAAACTTTATTGATGGTGTTGGGAATTATTTACCGAATACAGACCAGACACTCGTTTTATGTCCTGATTTAGCACAAGGCTCGAAGGTTTCGATTTCTTTTGCCACTAATATTGGTTTTGAATTTAACATCCATCCTACAGATACTTTGTACGTTTATGATGGTCCCTCAACAAGCGCTCCGTTATTAGGCGCGTATAATTCCGGATCGAATCCTGTTGGATTTTTCGTTCAAGCCTCCTTTGCAAATAATCCATCTGGATGCTTAACCTTGCGTTTTCGTTCTAATGGAGCCAATGAAGGTACAGGATGGGTAGCGAACGTCGCATGTGGAGATCCCCCTCAACCGATTGAACCGCACATCGAAGCATTTAAAAATGGTGTCGGGACAAATGTTTTGAATCCATTAGATACAGGATATGTTGATTTGTGTTTTGGAGATTCCGTATTATTGACAGCTACTCCACTTTTTCCTTATTCACTTGAGAACACCAACACAGGATACTCACAAACTGTCGCTAATTGCAACTATACTTGGACGATAGGTGGAGTGGGACAATTTACTGGAAGTTCAATTTGGTTTACACCTCCAGCTCAATCTGGGTACTTTGTGGACTTAAAAGTTCAAGATGGTTTTCCTCATCAAGCAAATATCTTCTGTAAAGTAAGGGTTTCCCAAACGCCATTATTTACGGGGACAGGTCCCCTTGAAGATACGGTTTGCCTGGGTGAAAACACGAATTTAATGGGCGGTGTTACAGCAACAGATACTGTTGGGATTGATATTCCTGTAGGAGAGTTTCAAATCGGCGGTGTGTTTGCTGGCTTAACCTTTTTACCAGATGGAGCGGGTGCAACGTATTCTTCTGTGGTGCCCATGTCTGGATTTGATTCAACGGCAGTCATTACATCTGCCAATGATTTCGATGAGTTATGCATCGATATAGAGCACTCTTACATTGGTGATATTGAAATTGCTTTAACTTGTCCAAATGGAACGACTGTTTCGTTGATGAATGCATATAACCAAACACCTATTGGCTGGAATGAGCTTGTTCCCGGTGGATGTGGAAATGGTATATCAACATTTCTTGGAAATGACACGGATATTGACGGAGGCAATCCCGGAACACCAGTTTGGACCTACTGTTTCTCACCAACAAGTGCTACCCTTGGAACAATTTGCGCGGAAGAGGCATTGGGTAATACAGTGATCAATTCGTATGGTTTTCCTTCGATGAATCCAAACGGTGTGTATTTGCCAGATGGTGATTTCAACCAGTTTGCTGGTTGTCCAATAAATGGACCTTGGACTATTTCAGTTCAAGATAACCAGGGGATAGATGATGGATACATTTTTCAATGGGCGATTTATTTCAATGCATCATTGTATCCAGAATCAGAAGGATACCAAAATATTGTTATGAGTGATTTTTGGTCCTCAGACCCATCGATCATTTCGGATCAGACTGACACATTAATTGTGATACAGCCAAGCGTTACTGGGAACACAAATTACACCTATAACGTTACGGATAATTTTGGTTGTCAATACGACACGACTGTAACACTTTATGTATTGCCAACTCCTGTGATATTTAATGATACATTAGCTTGTAATTACGCGTTTCAGGTTCAAAATACCATTTCATATAGCGGAGGTGTTTGGTCAAGTGCAGATACGACAATCCACTTCCTACCAAGCAACATGGTAAATAATCCGGAAATTAGCACGATGCAAGTAGGAGGTATATTTGATGTGAGGTACATTGATAATTCGTGTAACGACACCCTTACTGCTCAAATTGAATTCTTACCATATATTTACACGGAACTACTCGACACGTCAATTTGCTCAAACGCAAATTTTGAACTAAACCCTCTTAGAGTGAACTCTCAACCTTTGCAAGCAGGCTATAATCCACCTCTAACCTTTGTTTGGGAAGATGGAAGCACAACTGTTCCACGTATTGTTAATCAGCCTGGAGATTATATTTTCTACTTATCAAATCAATGTTATACCGTGTCAGATGTAGCAACAATTCAGGTGAAGCCTTGTGATATTACGGCACCAAATATTATTTCACTTAATTCACCGGAAGACAATGAATCATTTTATGTGAATTATGACGGGATTGCAGAATTCAAGTGTTATATTTTCAATCGTTGGGGAAATGTGATTTATGAATATAGCGATCCTGCTGGAAAATGGAACGGTAGATCAAGTTCAGGAGACAAGGTAGAAGAAGGCACATATTTCTACCGCATTGATGCTGTGTTTGAGGGCGGAGAAGAAATACAAAAACACGGATTTGTCGTTGTGAAACACTAGGATTGACTACTTTTGTTCAAAATTGAACAACTATGTCAGATTTGTCTTTCGCACAAGAAATCCAGGAAGGAATTCCGTCGTACATTCCGAACCAAAAACCTTGGGATGTTCAAGTGAATCATGCGCCAAAACGCAAGGATATTCTTTCTACTGATGAAAAGAAACTAGCAATTGCAAATGCATTGCGTTATTTTCCTAAAGAACAACATGCTGAATTAGCGAAAGATTTTGTCGCAGAGTTAAATACATACGGACGCATTTACATGCACCGTTACCGTCCAACGCATAAAATCTATGCGCGTTCGATTTCTGAATATCCAGGAAAATCTCTTCAGGCTCGCGCAATCATGTTGATGATTCAAAATAATTTGGATCACGCTGTGGCGCAACATCCGCATGAATTGATCACCTATGGTGGAAATGGTGCGGTATTTCAAAATTGGATTCAGTATCGTTTGACAATGAAGTACCTGTCTGAAATGACGGACGAACAGACTTTGGTCATGTATTCAGGACATCCAATGGGATTGTTCCCATCGCATAAAAATGCGCCACGTGTGGTTGTAACAAATGGAATGATGATTCCAAATTACTCCAAACCGGATGATTGGGAAAAATTCAATGCGCTTGGAGTTACGCAATATGGACAAATGACAGCTGGTTCATACATGTACATTGGTCCACAAGGAATTGTTCATGGAACTACAATTACCGTACTAAATGCGGTACGTCGCTTGGCTAAAAACCGTGATGATATCAAAGGTAAATTATTCTTAACTGCCGGACTCGGCGGAATGTCAGGAGCACAACCGAAAGCAGGAAACATTGCAGGAGTTATTTCAGTCACGGCAGAAGTGAATCCTAAAGCAGCAAAAACACGTCACGAGCAGGGTTGGGTGGATGAAATCATTTCTGATTTAGATGAATTGTCAGCACGTGTTAAAAAGGCACAAGAAGCAAAAGAAGTCGTTTCGATTGCATACCTCGGTAACGTCGTAGACGTTTGGGAGAAATTTGATGAAACAGGTGTTCATGTAGATTTGGGTTCAGATCAAACATCGCTTCATAATCCATGGGCTGGGGGATATTATCCCGCAGGACTCACCTTTGAAGAATCGAATGAAATGATGGCAAATGATCCGGATAAATTCAAGGAATATGTTCAGGAAAGTTTGAGACGCCACGCAGCTTCAGTAAATAAGCACACACAAAGAGGTACGTATTTCTTTGATTACGGAAATGCATTTTTATTAGAATCCTCTCGCGCTGGGGGAGATGTTATGGCTGAAAACCACATCGATTTTAAATATCCTTCATACATTCAAGATATTCTAGGACCTATGTGCTTTGATTACGGTTTTGGTCCATTCCGTTGGGTATGCGCTTCTGGAAACCCTGAAGATTTAGCGAAAACAGATGCAATTGCCTGTCGTGTATTAGAAGAAATGATGCTGAAAAGCCCAGTGGAAATCCAACAACAAATGGCGGATAATATCCAATGGATCAAAGGAGCGCAAGAAAATAAAATGGTTGTTGGATCACAAGCGCGAATTTTATACGCAGATGCCGAAGGACGTATGCGCATTGCCGAAGCATTCAATCAAGCAATTTCTAATGGAGAAATTGGCCCAGTAATTTTGGGTCGAGATCACCATGACGTTTCTGGAACGGATTCTCCTTACCGCGAAACATCAAATATTTATGATGGATCACGATTCACGGCAGATATGGCCATTCAGAATGTGATTGGTGATAGTTTCCGAGGGGCAACTTGGGTTTCCATTCACAATGGAGGTGGTGTTGGCTGGGGAGAGGTCATTAATGGTGGATTTGGAATGCTGTTGGACGGAAGTCCAGATGCAGATCGTAATTTAAAAATGATGTTGCATTGGGATGTAAACAATGGCATTGCGCGACGAAATTGGGCCCGTAACGAAAATGCTATTTTTGCCATCAAACGTGCGATGGAAATTGAACCAAATCTAAAAGTAACCCTACCAAATTTGGTCGATGACCAATTGTTAGAAGGCATTTTTTAAGGTTTAAATGCTTCCTCAAGGAAGCGACCTTTGCTTGTTGGCATGTCGAAGTGAAGAAGGCTTGAAATGGTTTTCGAAATATCGATTAACTCACCTTCCTCTTTTATAGAAAGTCCCTTTGGAGTGTCTGGACCTAAAACCAAAAGTGAAATGTGCTTGCAACCTTCGCAACGGTCCCCATGGTTTACAAAGCCTGATTTCACCCCGTCTAAATGACGCCCGTGATCATTCGTAATAAATAAAGTTGTTTGGTTTTTCGTCGTTGGATTCGATTGAATCATTGCCCACAAACGCGAAGCATACACATCACATGCCGTGATGGATTCCTGGTATTTCTCCCAGTTATTTACATGTCCATAAACATCAACTGCTAATAAATTAATCAGCATCACATGGGGGGCGTTTGGACTCGAAACTAACTCACTTACTTTTTCGAATGTTTCCTCATCACTACCGTAACCTATTCCTTTTCCAAATGGACCACAATACGTTGAGGCCAAAAATTGATTGCGCCATTTTTTATTTTCTGTATTTGCAAGTACGTCCAATTTTCCTTTGCTTGCCACAATAAATGCATCAGATTTATCAGCTCCTGTTGACTTTAAGTAATATTGGAATAAAGATGGGTTTTTCGGAAAGTTTGTCCCAGAGTTCGATATGCGTTGATAAACTCCTGTTGAAATGGCCGTATGACCTGGAACAGTATAAGTAACTCCATTGTTTCTGAAATCCTCGTAAAAAGCGCCTTCATACCGAAGGGAGTCACATAAAATTGGACTCAAACGACAGGAAGTATCACCGTAGGTTTCACTGTAGCGTGGACCATCGATTACTAAAACCACTACATACTTTGTTTGATAGGAACGATTTTCTAGTTGTGCGAAAAAAGTAGACCAAAAAAGTAAAAAAACGAAAGTAATAATGTGATTTTTCATAAATCAAAAATACACATTATCACAGCGCTGTTTAGTCTTTCAAGATTTTTATCGTTTGAACGTGTTTACCATCACGGGTCACATGAAGTAAATAAACACCTTTTTCAAGCGTAGAAATGTCCAGAGATTTGGACTGTTTATTTCCAGTTAACACGATTTTTCCTTGAAGATCCAAAAGTTGGATTTGGTCACTTGTTTGAGCCCCTTCGATGTTCAATATGGAAGAAGTTGGATTCGGGAAAACGGTAAGTCCTTCTTCTTCTAGACTTGTTAAACCACTTAAATTCATGTCGTAAATTACACGAATTGAAATGGATTTATGTACAGTTTGTGCAGGAAATCCGTTGTCTGTCATGTCCATTTCGATCGAGTATATTCCTGGAGGAACATTTGTTGCATCAAAGGTTAAATTATACTGAGTGAATTCACCGTTTGGAATGGCTACATAGGTCAAAGCGCTTGGATATGAACAGACTAAAGTTGAGCTTGTTAATTGCCCAATTTCAGGTGTACTTACACCAAGTGTAAAGTCAACAGCGTTTAAACTTTTGTGCAGCGTATCACCAGTGTATACATCAATCGTATCACAAATCAGACTGCTCATGACAAGAGGCGGAATATTTGTTGTTGAACTTGATAAATTAAAGTAGATTTCTTGATCATCTAGAAAATCAACACCGTCAAATGTATTGTACGGACCATCAAATGCGGTTCCAAGTGTATCGAACTGCCCAACTTGAAAATAGTCTAGTCCATTTCCGATATTCACACCAACAGTTGCGGGAGTTCCACCAATTCCACCGACTCCTAATGACGCTGATCCAGTGGTCCATTGCATATCCCCATAACAGAAAGAAACATTATTTCCAGCAGGAACGATAGTGTCTTGGCCATCTGAAATAATTACTTGGAACGTATTTAATTTATCTTCCATCATGTTCCAATAACCTACGTGATCCCAGACTACTACAAGTGAATGTGGATTTAATTTAAACCACACATTTCCTCCGTTTGCCGAACGTGTGTCGACATCCGCCCAGAATGGCGCAATCATGTTATAATTCGGATCAGGGAAAGGGTTCGCTGTAAACGTACTGTATGGAAGATCAAATGAGATATTGCCATTGTTGTTTATATACAAACTATCATATGTAGTGCCGTAGAAACTAAAATTAAACGGAAGTACAATTACATTGGAAAACTCATCGTCGTTTGGTAGCATGGCTAAAACAAAGGTAGAATCCAAAGGGATCATACAATCGCAAACGCCTGATTTTTCAGATTTTCCAGTGTAATGAATACCAGTATTTGCCGAATTCATATGATTTATCAACGTTTGATTTGTAATCAAGCCCTGTGATTTCAAACTTTCGTATTCTTTTGAATCAACTTTAATGGCCTGACTTGTTGCAGTTAGGGTGAAAAGACAAATAAATCCGAGTAGTAATGCTCTCATAACAATTGAATTAGAATAATTTGGATAGAAAATTACAATTTTATTTTGAAGAAAGGAAAACATTCAGATAATGGCGGTGTTTTCAAAGGTAAATAATCAAATAAACGTTTGTACAAATACCATAAAAGTGGTAATTTTGTGGACGATTAACAGTTTATTTATAATTAATCTAAATAAAAACTGATATGATTACAGTAACAGATAATGCGAAGAAGCAGGCGTTAAGACTGATGGAGGATGAAGGTAAAGATGGACTCTTTATCCGCGTTGGAGTTCAAGGCGGTGGTTGTTCAGGTTTAATGTATCAACTGACATTTGACAATCAGGATTTGGAGGGCGATAAATCCTTTGAAGACAATGGAATCAAAGTTGTCGTTGACAAGAAAAGTTACCTGTATTTAATCGGGACAACCTTGGATTTTTCTGGAGGATTAAATGGAAAAGGATTTGTGTTTCAAAACCCGAATGCAGATCGAACATGTGGATGTGGAGAGTCTTTCTCTGTTTAAGAAGTAGCTATGGCAGGATATACTGAAAATGAGTTAGCTCAAGATCTAGAAAATCAAGAATATAAATTCGGATTCGTAACGGATATTGAGTCGGATACCGTTCCAATTGGATTAAATGAGGACATCATTCGCTTAATTTCTGAAAAGAAGGAAGAGCCAGAATGGTTACTCGAATACCGATTAAAAGCCTTTTCTATTTGGAAGGAAATGACGGAGCCAGAATGGGCGCATGTGCATTACAACAAACCGGATTTCCAAGGAATTGCTTACTATTCAGCACCGAAACAAACAAAAAAATACGAGTCTTGGGATGATGTTGATCCAGAAATGAAAGAAACCATGAAAAAATTGGGGATTTCAATGGAGGAACAACAACGACTAACAGGTGTCGCGGTTGACTTTGTCATGGACTCTGTTTCTGTGGCAACGTCGTTTAAAGAAAAACTCGGCGAACTCGGCGTGATTTTCTGCTCCTTTTCAGATGCCGTTCAAAATCATCCAGATCTTGTTAGAAAATACATGGGTTCTGTCGTTCCAATGACCGATAATTTTTACGCGGCCTTAAATGCAGCTGTTTTCACGGATGGATCTTTCTGTTACATCCCGAAAGGAGTTCGTTGTCCAATGGAATTATCGACCTATTTCCGCATAAATGCAGGAGGCACAGGTCAATTTGAACGAACGCTAGTTGTAGCTGATGAAGGTTCGTATGTTTCCTATTTGGAGGGATGTACAGCGCCACAACGAGATGAAAATCAATTGCATGCTGCAGTGGTTGAACTCATTGCTTTGGATCATGCGGAAATTAAATATTCCACCGTTCAAAACTGGTATCCTGGTGATAAAGAAGGAAAAGGTGGTGTATTCAACTTTGTGACGAAACGTGGCATGTGCCATACGCGTGCAAAAATATCTTGGACTCAAGTAGAAACAGGATCAGCTGTTACTTGGAAATACCCATCATGCATATTGAAAGGTGATCATTCGATTGGTGAATTTTATTCTGTTGCCGTAACGAATAACTACCAACAAGCAGATACAGGAACCAAAATGATTCATCTTGGTAAAAACACAAAGAGTACGATTATCTCCAAAGGAATCTCCGCTGGAAAATCGCAAAATTCTTACCGTGGTCTTGTACAAATAAATAAAAGCGCACAGAACGCTCGAAATTTCTCTCAATGTGATTCGCTGTTGATGACAGACGAATGCGGGGCGCATACGTTTCCGTACATCGAATGTAAAAACCCAACGGCAAAAATCGAACATGAAGCTACGACATCGAAAATTGGAGAGGATCAATTATTCTATTGCATGCAACGTGGTATTAGTGAGGAAAAGGCGATTAGTCTCATTGTGAATGGTTATTGTAAAGAAGTATTGAATCAATTACCGATGGAATTCGCAGTAGAAGCACAAAAGCTACTAGCAATTAGTTTGGAAGGTAGTGTTGGATAAAAAAAGAAGTAAGTTCTGATTAAGAAAAGATAAGAGATGATTAAAATTGAAAATTTACACGCAAGTATCGACGGAAAGGAAATCCTGAAAGGATTAAACTTGGAAGTAAAAGCGGGAGAAGTTCATGCCATAATGGGTCCAAATGGCGCCGGAAAAAGTACACTTGCTAGTGTCTTAGCTGGACGTGAGGATTACGAAGTAACTGCTGGATCAGTCGATTTCGACGGAACCGATTTATTGGAATTATCCACAGAAGATCGTGCACGCGAAGGTTTGTTTTTAGCTTTCCAATACCCAGTTGAAATTCCAGGTGTGTCGAATGTTAATTTTCTTCGAACTGCGTTAAATGAAATTCGTGCGTACAAGGGTGAAGAACAAATTTCAGCGAAGGATTTCATGGCAAGAGTGCGTGAGAAATCTGCTATCGTTGAATTGGATAGTAAATTGGCTTCTCGTGCAGTAAATGAAGGCTTCTCTGGTGGCGAGAAAAAACGAAATGAGATATTTCAAATGGCGATGTTGGAGCCGAAACTAGCAGTTCTTGACGAAACGGATTCCGGTTTAGACATAGATGCCTTGCGCATTGTGGCAAATGGCGTAAACACATTAAAATCAGATAAAAACGCGACGATTGTGATTACGCATTATCAGCGTTTGTTGGACTATATCGTTCCTGATTTCGTACATGTTTTGTATAACGGTCGAATCGTAATGACGGGAACAAAGGAGCTGGCATTAGAATTAGAGGAAAAAGGATATGATTGGATCAAAGATTCAATCGACGCGTAAGAAAAAGCAATGGAAAATTCGAATAAATTAGGTCAATTCATCAGTCGATTTTCTCCCACAGAAATCAAGGGTCTTCTTCCAATGGCAGATATGGTTCGTGCGTTTTTGGATGGGAATGACTTCCCTACTACAAGAGTAGAACGATTTAAATATACCCGCTTGACAAAATTGTCGAATGCACAATTTGAATCAAGTGATGTTGCTATAGTATCAGATTACCATAAATACCAAATCTGTTCAGACGCATTTACGATTTACAATGTGAATGGAAAGGTGTTTTTGCCAGATGCTACTTTACCCGAAGGATTAAGTATTGATGTCATTTCTTCTGAAAAATCGTTACCTACATCAACAGTGAAAGATGTGTTTGCTGGCATGAATGTATTGTTTGCGCATTCGGGTGTTTGCGTACATGTAGCAAAAAATACGATGATAGACCGTGTTATTGAAATCATCCATGTTTGCACGGATTCTTTTGCAGGGTTTAGTCGAAACCATCTTTCAATTGGCGAAAATGCACAGGTAAAAGTATTATTGAACTTCGTTTCTGAACAAACAAAAGAGTGTTTTTCTCATGTCCATACCTCTGTTCAAGTTGGAAAACGGGCACATGTGAACATTGAAAAGGTGCAAATGGAGTCTAGTGAAATGTTTTCATTTTCGGATGAAGAGGTTTGGCAGGATGCGGATTCCGTATTCCAGATAAATACCTTGACATTAGATGGAAATTTAGTTCGTAACGATTTACATATTCAAGTTCAAGGTGAACATGCGGAAACGCATCTAAATGGCATGTATATGCTGAATGGACAGCAGCACGTTGCAAATTATACAACTGTGGATCACCAAGTGCCAAATTGTGAAAGCCACGAGCTTTACAAGGGCATTATGGATGATAAATCAGTAGCAGTGTTCAATGGAAAAGTTTTCGTGCGGAAAGATGCTCAAATAACCAATGCTTATCAATCCAATGCGAATGTCCTGATCAGTGATGATGCAAGTGTGAATTCCAAACCTGAATTGGAGATTTATGCAGACGATGTGAAATGTTCTCACGGTTCAACCACTGGACAATTAGACGAAGAAGCAATTTTCTATTTACGCGCAAGAGGTTTATCTGAAAAAAGTGCCAAGCAATTAATGTTGACAGCTTTTATGTCGGATGTGTTGGATAAAATAACCATTCCTGCTGTTAGAGTGAAAGTCTTCAAAACAATCAATGAACGATTTAATTGGGAATTAGAACTGTAAAGGTTTAGTGAAATAATGTTATAATGAAAAAGCCCTGTCATTTCTGTCAGGGCTTTTCTATTTCTTCTCGTTAAGCTTAAGCATTCAAGGCTTCTGCACCACCAACGATCTCAAGGATTTCATTGGTAATCGCAGCTTGACGTGCTTTGTTATAGCTTAGTTTCAAGCTTTTTTGCAGCTCATTTGCGTTATCAGTTGCTTTATGCATTGCTGTCATTCGTGCACCATGTTCAGCCGCAAAAGAATCACGAATTGATTTAAATAATTGAAGTTTTAATGATTTAGGTATCAAATCCTCAACGATTTCCATCTTCGATGGTTCGAATAAATAATCACCGGTATTACCACCTTCAGTTACCGTTGGTACGATTGGCAAAAATTGCTCTGTTTCTACAGATTGAGTAGCAGCGTTAATGAAGCGATTGTAAACAAGAACGATTTTATCAAACGAGTTGTTGTGAAATTGTTGAATAATTTCTTCCGCTAATTCAGCTACAACTCCGAAACGAAGGTCTGCATAAACATCTTCCATGTTGTCAATGCGTTCGTTTGCGTAATGGTATTCAGTTCGTTTGTAAACGTCTCTGATTTTCTTTCCAACACTTAAAACGTGAACATTCGCATCTTTGTAATCTTCATGGATGAGAACACCCACCCGTTTGATTACGTTGTTGTTGAATCCACCGCATAATCCACGGTTGGAAGTGATTCCGACAATCAATACATTTTTTACGTCTCGTTGCTCTGAATATGCATTTTCAGAAAGATCCAATGTCGCACTTAAGTTTTCAAGGATTTCCTTCAATTTTCCAGCGTAAGGACGCATTTGCGTAACTGCATCTTGTGCACGTTTCAACTTCGCAGCAGAAACCATCTTCATTGCTGAAGTGATCTGCATGGTTGAACCTACAGAGGTGATGCGGTTACGTATTTCTTTTAAATTAGCCATTCTTGATGTTTATCTTCAATCAAATGATGGGGAACAATTAGAATTTCTCAGCGACTTCTTTCGCAACTTTCGTTAAAACAGCTTCGATTTCATCTGTA
>JBIIAG010000055.1:0-4132 GCA_044240055.1 Crocinitomicaceae bacterium
GAACAATATCACCATGATTACTTCGAAAACAATCCACAAAACATGTATTGTCAAGCGGTTGTTCGTCCGAAAGTAGAGAAATTCAGGAAAGTATTTAAGGATAAACTAAGTCATTAGTGGACTTATGCTTCTGGCGCTAAACGAAGAACAATGCCATCAATTTCATCACTGAGTTGTATCTGACATCCCAATCGGCTATTATTCTTCACGTGAAAAGCTTGGTCTAACATGTCCAATTCTGCATCACTTTGTTCTGCTAATGCTGTATCAGATTCTAAATAGCATTGACAAGTTGCGCACATAGCCATTCCTCCACATTCACCTAATACAGGTAATTCATACGCTTTACAAAGCTCCATGATGTTCATGTTCATGTCTGTTGGTCCAACTAAAGCGTGTGATTCACCTTCTCGGTCAATGATTGTTACAGTAATTTCATTCATATTGTTAATTGTAAATTCTTACTATGTTGCTGCCATTAAATTGAACAGCATATTGTCGGAGTCCAAAATCACTATTGGAAATCGGTGATCCATCATACAATGAAAAAGTAGCGTTATTGCAGGTGTCCTTTAAAACCAAGAAGTTGTCATTATCTGGAAAGAGTGGAAGGAAACATGTTCCGTCTGGGTCAACAGGAGAATGGCGGTCAAACGCAACGAATTCATCAACTCCACGACGGTAAACGATGACTCCTCTTGATCCACCAACTACGTAACTCCATCCGCCGACACCTTGCAGTTGATTGTAACTCGGTAAGGAGATGTCGATGTTGATGTCGAATGGAACATATGGAATTGGGTTTTGCTTTCCTTTCGAGCATTTACTCGATAGAAGAAAAAGGGCAAAAAATAGAAAGAGGATGTTTCTCATGGAACAAATGTAAAAATACTTCCTTAAATTTCACTCATCTTCAATTCCCAGCTAAGCATTAGTTCTTCCAACTTACTTTTAGCTTGTTCATAGTTCGTCAAAACTTCTTCGTGGGTAGTGTTTTCATCAAAGGCTAAAGTGGCAATATGAGCTTCCATTTCTTGGATTTCCTTCTCTGATTCCGAGATTTTCTTTTCGATGTTTTGAACCTCTTTCTCTAATTTAACATTGGTAGGTTTCTTTTCCGGAACTATTTTCTCTGGTTTCGCAACCTTTTCTTTGACTAATTCAGTAACCTTTCCTGTTGGAAGATCCTTCTTTGACATTTTATACTGAAGGTATTCATTTAGTGTGAAGTGGTGTATTTTTAAATTTCGGTTTTCAATATCCCAGATACGGTTGCACAATCCATCTAAAAATTCCCGGTCATGCGATACAACAACAAATGTACCTTCATAGGATTGTAAAGCCCTTTTGAGGACGTCCTTACTTTGTAAATCTAAGTGATTGGTTGGTTCATCCAGAATTAAGAAATTTGATGGACTTAATAATAAAACACAAAGTGCCAAACGCGTTCGCTCTCCACCAGATAATACACTTACTTTTTTCTCTACTACTTCACCAGTGAAAAGGAATGTACCTAGGATGGAACGTAAATCCTTTCTGATTTCACCAACTGCAATGTCATCGACAGTTTCGTAGATGGTTTTGCTAGGATCCAGTTTTTCCGCTTGGTCTTGTGCAAAGTAAGCCACATTAACATTGTGACCATATAATACGTCACCTTCGTAGGTGATTTCCTTTGTGATGGATTTTAATAAAGTTGATTTACCGACACCATTTGGTCCTAATAAGGCGATTTTTTCCCCGCGTCCAACGGTTATATTTACAGATTCAAACAAGGTGCGATCTCCATAGGATTTACTCAAGTCGTTCATTTCTAAAACCCACTTCCCAGGATGAACACTTAAGGGGAATGTTAACTTGATTTTAGAAACAACATCTTTTTCTACTTCAATGCGCTCTGTTTTTTCTAGTTTCTTCATTAAGGATTGCGCAAATGAAGCTTTACTGCTTTTCGCACGGAACTTTTCAATTAGTTGTTCTGTCTGTTTAATCTGTTTGTCCTGTTGTTTTTTAGATTGTTCCATACGCTCCATTTCTTCGGCGCGCATTAATTTGTATTTCGAATAAGCGAATGGAAAATCCAATACACGCCCTTGACTAATTTCCAAGGTGCGTTTAGTTACATTATCCAAGAATAAACGGTCGTGAGAAATTAAAATCACGGCTCCATCAAAACGTTGTAAATAATTCTCTAACCAACTAATGGAAATGATATCGAGGTGATTTGTTGGTTCATCCAATAATAGAATGTCAGGATTATTAACAAGTATGCGCGCTAATTCTGCACGCATTTTCCAGCCACCCGAACAAGCTTGAATGAGTTTTTGCTGGTCTAAGTCAGAGAATCCTAGTCCATCAAGTGTTGCTTTTATTTTTTCCTCCCATTGAAATCCTTCTAATACTTGAAATTCGTGATTTAATTCACTGAGCTCATCTAATATTCCTGAATAATAATCGGATTCATAGTCTGTACGATTGACCAACTCGTGATTAATAAAGTCAAGTCGCTCGCGAATTCTATTTAATTCAACATTGGAGAGGAATAAGTAGTTGTATACAGTCTCATTTGATTTGATGACAATATCTTGTGTTAAATAACCATATTTCAAACCTTTTGGTTGATGAATAGCACCTTCACTAGGCGTAATCTGTCCTGATAACAATTTAAGCATGGTGGACTTCCCAGCTCCGTTTTTTCCGACGAGGCCAATTTTGTCCCCGCGGTTCACTTGTACGCTTACTTGTTCAAATAAATAGCCCTGAGGCAAGAAGTATCCTAGTTTTTCGAGTTGAATCATGCTGCAAAGTTACTCTAAAGCTTTTGTTCTAACATAAAAAGGCATGGTTTTTGACAGAAATTTTAATGAAAAAGCAACATAATTCCAAAAAAGTTGTTACATTTATTAAGAATTAATATAATAGAGATAATGGGAAGACCGCCAACAAAACCAGCGCGATTGAGAAATGGATTTTATATAGAAGTTAAATCTCAAGGTTCAAGTGCTATTTTAATCCGAAGAGACACGAAAGAACAAATGCTTATTGCAGCTGAAGATTATAAAAGAACAAAAGACGTCACTATTAAAGGTGAAATGTTTAATGACAAATGGGTTGTAGAAAAATAGCAATTAGAATAATACGCTCATGAATCAAGTCAAAACTCGTGTAAATTACCGTTTTCCTCTGTGGTTAACGGTAATTTTTTTGCTGTTGATTTTGGTTCCATGTGCCATATTGACAAATTACATAATTCTGGCTAAGCTGTCAGGATTACTTTGTTTACTCATTGTAATCATTGCGCTTCGATTTTGGTTTCGAGCAGCAAAGTTGAATTCCAATATAAAGGACCGTGTTATTTTAAATAAAAATGATTGGTTTGATATTGGACGTTTATATCCCTCCGTATATAAATGGAATAAAAAGGAGGTAAGTATCCTCATGGATCGCATAGGATTAATTTTAGCGAATTCAGAAATACGTGATCGAGAGAATAATTTATGTGGTCGCAAAGAGGCGATTGAAATAGCTTTTCAATTTTGCATCTATTTTTGGGAAGAGGATTCTATTCAAATAGACAATACTTGTATATATATAGGAGAGCATTCAAGGATATACATGAAGAACATTCAAAACGATCAAGTTTTAATTCACTTATCACTCGGGCTCACTCAGTCATTTGAATCAATTAAAGGATTGCAGTCATACTATAGATCCATCAACGCAAACTTGTAGGGAGAATATTGATTTATTCTTACAGGTCTAAATCTCCAAATATCAAGCGTTTATATTTTGATGAGAAAAAAAATCAAAAAAACTTTTAAAAAAGTGTTGCACATCCAAAAAGAGTACATATCTTTGCACCCCACAACGGAACAAACAACGGTTAGTTCAAACGGGAAAAAGTCTTAAAGTTAACAAGAACGTGAGTTCTAATTAATGTCTAAAGAAGTTCTTTGAAGTATTGAGAAATAAGGAAACAGCGTTTTTAAGAAAAGAACATAATAAACATACTCGAGCTCCTATTAAAATTCAAAGTTATTATACAACGGAGAGTTTGATCCTGGCTCAGGATGAACGCTAGCGGCAGGCCTAACACATGCAAGTCGAGGGGCAGCACGAATTAGCTTGCTAA
>JBIIAG010000016.1:0-47205 GCA_044240055.1 Crocinitomicaceae bacterium
AACATTCATATTGCTTGCGGCATTCGTTGGCTGATTAGGCAAGACATTGTAGGCGTATGTATAATATGGTTGTGTTTGACTGTGTAATCCACCGCCAGCAAAAACGGCTTGGTTTCCTTTCATGCGGTACTTCCAACCAACGCGTGGTTCTAAAGGACTGATGCTATTAGATAAGGTAAAGTACTGTGCATGTAGTCCCGCGGAGAAATCCATGTTTTCATTGATGCGCCATTTCCATTGCACGAAAGGTTGAATTAAGGCCGCATTTCCTTGGTAATCCCATCGTACTTTCCAAGTGTTTTCATCGTCTAAATTAGTCAAGCAAGAATCCAGGAAATTCATATTCATCACATCCAAGATGATTCCAGCTTTAATTAAATGCTGCTTGTTGATTTTGTGATTTACAGCCGTGTAACTTGAAAGTTTGCGGATGGTGTATTTGTATGCCATCATTGCATAAAGGGTATCGAATGTGATTTTGTTTGCTATGGTATCTACTTCTCTCCCTCTTAAATAGTCGTGATTGGTATGCTGTTCTTCCTGTGAGAATGCTAGGGTAGAAGAAATGTAGGTTTTTTCGTTTAGTGTTTTCTTGTAGTTGAGTCCGGTCGTGAACATGGAAGTTCCAAAATACTGATCGCGGTCTCCTTCCCCATAAAACTCTTGAGAATACTCGGTTTTATCGGAGATCATGATGTCAATATCACTTGCTCCACCCAGTCCAAAAAAGGAAAGTTGTCCGCCATTTTTCAATTGCCAATTGAACTTGAATGCTCCATCGCCATAAACTGGAATGGCGGAGGTTCCAATTTGAATTCCCAATGATTGAAACATGGAAAGCGTTGAATAACGTCCCATTGCCAAGAAAGAGGACTTTCCGTTTTTCGATAGCGGTCCTTCCGCGAGGAATTCCGTTCCAAGAAAGCCGAACTGACCGGTAAACTCGTGTTGTTTGTTGTTTCCGTTTCGCAATTTTAAATCGAATACACCAGAAGTACTGTTCCCATATTCAGCCGGAAAAGCACTCATGAAAAAGTCTGAATTTCCTAACATTTTATTATTGATAATGGAAACGGGGCCTCCAGAACTTCCCGCAATCGCAAAGTGATTCGGGTTTGGTATGTCAATTCCTTCCACACGGTAAATCACCCCTAACGGCGAATTTCCTCGAACGACGATGTCATTTCGCGAATCATCTGCACCATTTACTCCGGCAAAATTTGATGCCATGCGGGCTGGATCCATGCGCGAACCTGGATATCGATTGGTTTCATCCACGCTGAATTGCTGAGCAGAAAGCAAAGCCATTTCATTGATTACCTCACCTCTTTTCTTGGTTAATACTTTTACTTCATTTTGTTCAGAAATCTTTTCTTGCAAAGGAATTTGAAGGATTAATTCACGTCCCGAGCTCAATTCAACGGTCATCGATTTACTTTCGTAAAAGCTATATGCGGCATTTAATTCATATTTACCTACGGGAACCTTCGTAATTTCCCAGTTACCATCTTCATTTGAGATAGAGCGATAGGTATTTCCATCTCCGACTTCAATGGAAACTTTCACGCCATTCAATGGGAAGTTTGTCTCACTATCAAAGGCTTTCCCGCGAACTGTTTGTGTAGGTGTTTGTGCGAAAAAGTGCAAGGTTGGAATAAAACATAGTAGTAGTAATAGAAATCTCATATGCTTGGGTTTTAGGAAACGAATATATTGTTTTTATTGAAGATAGCGCCAAAAAAAAATCAAGTCAAACTTTTGCACGGTTTTTGGTTAAGCACCTAAATATTGTTAATTTTAAAGAAAATTATTTATGAAAACACTTGCTTTTTTATCCCTCATATTTCTAACAAGCCTTGCTTCTTTTGCCCAAAAAGGAGGAAAGGAAGATGTTGTTTGGCATACCGATTTAAACAAAGCCATTGACATTGCCAACAAAGAAAACAAACCTTTAATGTTGTTTTTCACCGGTTCTGATTGGTGTGGGTGGTGTAAAAAACTTCAAAAAGAAGTATTTATGCAAAGTGAGTTTAAAAAGTGGGCGCAAGAAAACGTGATTTTAGTGGAAGTAGATTTCCCTAGTGCAAGCGTTCAACAAGCTGAAGAATTAAAAGCACAAAACCGTATGTTGCAACAACAATTTTCTGTTCGTGGCTATCCTACCTGTTGGTTTGTGAATGTAGACAAATTGAAAGATGGAAAAGTGAATTTCACCCAATTGGGGTCAAAAGGATATGAGGCAGGTGGTCCAGCGAACTGGACAACTGGAGCACAAACCATTATTAAACCGAATTAATCTAGGTTTAAGGTAGAGAATTCATCGTATTGAAAACCTCTTGAAAGCAGGAACCTCATCAGTTTCTGCTTTTTTATTTGTGGGTTTTTTTCGGTGGAAAGCTCACGGTTTTTTCGTTCAATCAACGATTCCAAAACAAGCTGGTATTCTTCATCGGAAATAAAGGCATAAATCCCTTCTTGGATTAACTTAACGTCGATTCGTTTTTGATAAAGTGC
Source organism: Crocinitomicaceae bacterium (assembly GCA_044240055.1). GTDB lineage: Bacteria > Bacteroidota > Bacteroidia > Flavobacteriales_D > Crocinitomicaceae > UBA952. The sequence continues at coordinate 2,515 of JBIIAG010000016.1, forward strand.
TGCTTTAATTTTTTGTCTACCCCACTTTTTGATGCGAATTTTCCCTTGAACGTATGCTTCAACGAAGCGCTTTTCGTCCAAAAAACGGTTTTCTTTAAGGTAATTGATGACTTCAATAGACAAGGATTCATCTGCGCCCAAACGTTCCAATTTCGTTCGAACCTCTGATGCGCAGCGTTCCTGATAAGCACAAAAGGCTTCTAATTTAAAAATGATTTGCTCCCGTGAAAAAGCAGGCGAATTCATTACAAGGTAATTTCCTCGTTTGATTTATTCACAAAGGAATATTGCAATAAATGATGCGCAGTCAAACCTCGAACCGGAATCCATTGTTTGTATTTAAAGAACCAACGCCATTGTTTGCTGATGATTCCTTTTTTGAAGAATGCTTCCAAATATGGGTGAACCAATAAAGTGACACCTTTTTCTTTTCGGTCGTTCAATAAATAACTCAAGTTATTTTCAATTTCTTCCGAGAAAAGGATGCTTGCAGTTACTTCGCCGCTTCCGTTACATGTTGGACATGTTTCTGAAGTCTCGATATCCGTTTCTGGACGAACGCGTTGACGCGTGATCTCTATGATACCGAACTTTGATGGAGGAATCATGTTGTGTTTTGCACGATCAGACCTCATAAACTCCTTCATTTTTTCGAAGAGAATTTTGTTGTTTTCTTTTTCGTGCATGTCGATAAAATCAACACATACAATTCCACCCATATCACGCAGTTGTAACACACGCGCAATTTCTTCTGCTGCTTCAACATTTGTTGCAAGTGCATTCGATTCTTGTCCGTCGGCACCTTTACGGTTACCACTGTTGACATCAATTACGTGCATTGCTTCGGTATGCTCAATGATTAAGTAACCACCACTTGGTAGCGGAACTTTCTTACCGAACAACGCTTTAATCTGTTTATTGATGGCAAAACGTTCAAAAATGTCAATTTTTCCTTCGTAATTACGAACGATTTTCTCACGTCCTGGTGCAATAGAAGAAATGTATTCCTTCATCTCTAAAGCGAGTGCAGGATCATTGACATGTATATTGGTAAAGTTACCATTCAACAAATCTCGAAGAATGGAAGTGGTTGTATTCAATTCACCTAATACACGACGAGGAGGTTGAATTCCTTTAAGGTTCGCGTGCATTCCGCGCCATTTTTCCAACAAGTTTGTAAGGTCTGTTTCTAAGTCTGCTGTAGATTTATTTTCAGCCACTGTTCGAATAATGACACCAAAGTTTTTCGGTTTGATGCGATTCATAAGGTCCTTTAAGCGGTCCTTTTCGTTTGAATCTTTAATTTTTTGACTAACAGATATTTTATCTGAAAAAGGTACGAGAACGAGGTAGCGTCCGGCTAGCGTCACTTCAGAGCTCAATCGAGGCCCTTTCATGGATATAGGCTCTTTCGCCACTTGCACCAAAATGGGCTGCGACGAAGAGAGTACATTGCTAATTTTACCGTCTTTTTCAATGTCTTTCTCTAGTTTGAAATATTGCAGGTCTGCGACATTTTGTTTCCCTTGCATGGATTCTTTGACGAATCTCGCAAGTGAATGGTACTGAGGACCAAGGTCCAAATAATGCAAAAACGCATCTTTCTCGTACCCAACGTCCACAAACGCAGCATTTAAACTAGGAACCACACGACGTACTCTTCCCAAATAGATGTCGCCAACAGCAAAATCTGAATTTCCACGATCCTCATGTAATTCAATCAATTTGCCGTCCCGCAACAATGCGATCCAAATTCCATTCGACCTGGTATCGACAACGAGTTCTAGGTTCACAATTAGAAGTTTACAGGATGAAACAATGAAAGCTCACTGAAAGAATCAATGAGCCTCCTTTTCTTCTCAAATTAAGAAGTTATTACTTCTTCTTCTTGTGACGATTTTTTCTAAGACGTTTTTTACGCTTGTGCGTAGCCATTTTATGTCTTTTTCTTTTTTTACCGCTTGGCATAATATATATTTTAGTGTTACTTGAATCTAAAAAAAATGCACCCCCTCAGAAAAGGGAGTGCAAAGATAAATAAAATTTTGAAATACCGAAATCTTATTTCACGCTAACCTTATTCTTTACTTCATCAATAAATACTTTTGATGGTTTGAAAGACGGAATGTTGTGAGCAGGGATAATGATTGTCGTATTTTTTGAGATGTTACGGCCAGTTTTCTGTGCACGTTCTTTCACGATAAAACTACCAAATCCTCTTAAATAGACATTATTCCCTTTCGCTAACGATGATTTGATTGAGTTCATAAATGCCTCAACTGCTCTAAGAGCTTCGTTTCTTTCTAATCCTGTTTCTTCTGCAATGTCTGCTACGATATCCGCTTTAGTCATATTTTCTTGATGTTAATTGATTTTTAATGCGGTGCAAAAGTATATCACAGAAACTTTATATTGTTAATTTTCGTGTTTTTTTTCAAAAAAAATTTCAAATGAAGCAAATTCAACGTGAATTAAGCAACTGGTACGTCATTCATAAGAGGCCACTTCCTTGGCGCGAAACAAAGAATCCTTATTTCATTTGGCTGAGCGAAATCATCCTTCAACAGACCCGTGTAGATCAAGGAATGGCTTATTATTTTAAATTTACTAATGCTTTTCCAAGTGTGTTTGACCTCGCTCAAGCAGATGAGCAAGTTGTTTTGAATTTGTGGCAAGGACTCGGGTATTACAGTCGAGCAAGGAATTTACATCGAACAGCGAAACAAATCGTGGAAGAATTTGGCGGGATTTTCCCTAACAACTATGATGGTTTGTTGCGATTAAAAGGTGTTGGTCCATATACCGCTGCGGCAATCGCATCTTTTGCCTTTGATTTGCCTCATGCCGTTCTCGATGGCAACGTATTTCGCGTATTGAGCCGTTTGAACAATTGGGATGTTCCCATCAATTCTACACAGGGTAAAAAAGATTTTGAGAAATTCTCTCATGAACTCCTTGATAAGGAAAACCCTGGACTCTTCAATCAGGCTATGATGGAATTTGGTGCGTTGCATTGTAAGCCCACTCAACCATTATGTCATGAATGTCCTCTCTCTATTTACTGTATTGCATTAAAGGAAAAGACCGTTGGGTCTCTGCCCGTTAAACTGAAGAAACAAAGCGTTAGAAAACGGTATTTTGTCTTTGAATTGATCCAGCCAAAAGATGGGTGGATTCTTTTAGAGAAAAGAAATGAAAAGGATATTTGGCAACATTTGTATCAATTTCCATTGAAAGAATTTAATAGCCCGGAAGAAAAAAATCTGTACTTATTGAATAAAAATCCTCTCTTCGAATCCAAAGAATACAAACATATTCTCTCACACCAACATTTATTGTGTCATTTCATCGCTGTCAATCCAAGTGAAAATGACGCGGGAGAACTTGTACGACTAACGGATTTAGACCAATATCCTATTCCGAGGGCTATCGACCGATTTTTAGAAGACTATGGACATGATATTTTTCGTTCTTAAGCAAGATAACTTACTACCTTTGTAAAAATTCGAATCATGATACAACTCATTCATTCTACTGAGGCCAATAAATGCACTACGAAAGTCTATTTAGTTGAAACTAGTTCTACTCAGGTTATTGGTTTATCCGCAGAAACCATCTCAGGTTTTCAATCGGGAGATAAGAAATTTGATTATTTCAAAAGTCCAGAGGGCTATACATTTCTTGTAAAAACAGATCAGAAAGCGGAAGAAATTCGTGTTCTAGGAAATACAATAGAAGGCTTGATTTGCGACTCTGTAGAGTCAATTCAACTCATTGGATCGAATAAAGATGCTTTATTCGCCTTGTCAGAAGGACTGCTATTATCAAGCTACAGATTTACGCAACACTTCTCAAAACCCAAAGACTACACATTCAAACAGATTTTTGTGGATGCTTCCTTAACGAGTGAGCAATTGAACGAATTAATATCCATGTCTAAAGCCGTTTTTTGGACACGCGACATGGTGAATACACCCGTATCGCATTTAAACGCAGAACAACTCGCAGAATCCATTTCTGCACTTGGTCAAGAAGCAGGATTTCACGTGAATGTCCTTGGGAAAACACAAATCGAATCCCTGAAAATGGGTGGGCTCTTAGCTGTAAATAAAGGTTCCATCGATCCACCAACATTTACTATTGCGGAATACAAACCACAAAATGCGGTAAATGAAAAACCCGTTGTTTTAGTGGGAAAGGGAGTTGTTTATGATACAGGAGGACTTAGTTTAAAGCCTACAGCTGGATCCATGGACACGATGAAAGGCGATATGGCCGGCGGTGCAACAATGGCTGCTGTTATCTATTTCGCTGCGCTTCAAAAATTACCGGTTCACATTATTGGTTTAATTCCTGCGACGGATAATCGTCCTGGTGGAAATGCCTATACTCCTGGCGACGTTATCACGATGTTTGATGGAACAACAATTGAAGTGCTAAATACTGACGCGGAAGGAAGAATGATCTTGGCAGATGCTTTAGCATATTCTGCCAAATACGACCCGGAAATTGTCATCGATGCGGCAACATTAACTGGTGCAGCATTGAGAGCAATTGGTACAGAGGCTACGATAATCATGGGTAATGCTGCGGATAGTTATTTTCAAGAATTAGAAAAAATAGGATTTGATGTGCATGAACGTGTGGTTCGTTTTCCTTTCTGGGATGACTACAAAGCACACATGAAATCAAAAATTGCTGACATGAAAAATATTGGTGGTCCAAATGCTGGAATGATTTCAGCTGGAAAATTTTTAGAGCATTTCGTAAAAGCTCCCTATATTCACATGGATATTGCAGGTCCAGCTTGGTTGGATTCAAAAGAAAATTACAAAGGAGATGGTGGGACAGGAGCGGGAGTTCGCTTATTGTATCAATTCCTGAAAAATCGTTATAAATAATGGATAAAGAACAAGGAACAACGAAAGAACCAGTTTCTACGAAGGAATTGTACAAAGTCGGTATCACTTTAGGTGACCTAAATGGAATTGGTCCAGAAGTCACGATTAAAGCATTGAAGGACAACCGAATATTGGGTGATTTTACACCAGTAATTTACGGTTCAACTAAAATCATTTCGCATTACAAAAAATTATTAGAACTTCAAGATTTTCAATATACGTCTTGTAAAGATGCAAGCGAAATCCAAAGCAAAAAAATCAATGTGATCAATGTTTGGAATGAAGAAGTTGAGTTGCAAGTTGGTGAGTCTACTGCAAATGGCGGCATGTATGCTTTTAAATCGTTAGAAGCAGCAACTCAAGATTTGTCTGAAGGAAAAATTGATGTATTGGTTACGAGTCCATTCAGTAAAGATGCCATTCAAAAAGCTGGATTCCAATTTCCTGGTCATACGGAATATTTAGCAGATATGTCTGGTGTTCCCGAAGCATTAATGATTTTGGTTTCAGAAAGACTAAAAGTTGCGTTGGTAACAACACATATCCCTATTAAGGAAGTAAGTTCGGCACTCAACAAAGAAGGAATTCTCGCTAAAATTGAGAAATTTGAACAATCCTTAAAAAAAGATTTTGGGATCGTTAAGCCTAGAATCGCTGTTTTCGGATTAAACCCTCATGCTGGGGAAAACGGAAAATTAGGTGTTGAGGAGCAAGAGATCATTTCACCGGCGATTCAGCAAGCGAAAAACAAAGGGGTTTTAGCTTTTGGACCTTTTCCTGCAGATGGATTCTTTGGTTCAGATTTAAAAAATCAATTTGACGGAATACTCGCAATGTATCACGATCAAGGACTTACCGCATTTAAAGCCTTGGCTTTTGATGATGGAGTGAACTTTACAGCAGATCTTCCAATCGTCCGAACGTCTCCGGATCACGGCACTGCTTTTGACATTGCAGGAAAGAATATGGCGAATGAATTATCTATGCGAAGTGCCATGTATCTCGCCGTTGATATTTTTAAAAATAGAAAATTTAGTAAGCAAATACACTTGAATCCACTACCCTTTTCCAAAGAAGAAAGAGGGAAAAAAGAGTCGGATCGACTGATATAATTTTAAAAATCCAAATAAATTTTATAATTTCGCGGATTCATTTTTGTTCATTTTAAAAACGATATGATAAGTCCTTACACGATACCATTTGTTGGATTGAAGCTAGGACAGCATCTTTTCGATTTTGACTTGGACAAAACGTTCTTTGAATCTTTGCCGTATTCATTGGTTGACGACGGGAAATTAGTAGTGAAATTAAACTTGGAAAAGAAAGAAACAATGCTTGTTGCTAGTTTCGAAGTAAAAGGAGTTGTTTCAATGCCTTGTGCCAGATGTAATGAGGAAATGAGTCAAAAAATCAAAGGTGATTTGACCGTTTACTATGTGTTTGGAGATGAGGAGTCTGAGGATGAAAACTTGATTGTGATTCCAAAAGAAAGCTACGAAATCGACGTGCAACAATCGATGTATGAGATGATTATGTTGGCATTGCCAGCGCGATCAGCACATAAAAAAAATGAATGCAACGAAGAAATGGTTAGACTAATTGAACAATACATGTCGAAACCTGATTCTAAAGATGATGAAGATAATATTGACCCAAGGTGGGCAGCATTAAAGAATTTAAATTGATATAAATACATAGTTATGGCGCATCCTAAACGCAGAATTTCCACAACAAGACGTGACAAACGTAGAACGCACAAGAAAGCGACTGCTCATCAAGTGGCAACATGCCCTACAACAGGTCAGCCTCATTTATTTCACCATGCTCACTGGCATGAAGGGAAATTATACTACAGAGGTAAAGTAGTTGCAGAAAAAGAAACAACAGTAGAGTAAGGAACCATCTCGTTTTCTAAATGAGGATTGGTCTAGATATCTCAGGGGGCGATTTCGCTCCCAAAGCAACTATTGATGGTGCATTATTGGCGAGAGAAGTTCTTTCCAATGATGTTACCATTGTTTTGCTTGGTGATGAAGAAATTATTCGCCATGAATTTGCTGTACGCGAAAAATCTCTAGATGGATTCGAAGTGATTCATGCACCAGAAGTAATTACCTATCACGATCACCCTACTAGGGCAATTCCCAAAAAACCCAATAGTTCAATTGCCGTTGGATTCGATTTACTTTCGAAAGGAAACCTAGATGTTTTTGCCAGCACAGGAAATACTGGAGCAATGTTGGTTGGAGCGATGTACAAATTGAATACTGTTCCAGGAATCATTCGTCCTTGCATAACATCAACACTTCCAGCTATGGATGGATCAAACGCTATACTTTTAGATGTTGGGTCCAATGCTGATTGTAAAGCGGATGTTCTTTATCAATTCGCCGTTTTGGGAGCTCTTTATTCCATGCATGTTCATGGGGTTGAAAATCCGAGAGTTGCATTATTGAACATTGGAGAAGAAGACTCGAAAGGAAATCTATTAACGATTGCAGCCTATAAATTGCTTTCCGAATCAGATGAACTCAATTTTATTGGAAATATAGAGGGAAGAGACCTATTCACCGGAGTAGCAGACGTTATCGTTTGTGATGGATTTACCGGAAATATTGTTTTAAAAGAAGCGGAAGGTATTTATACCTTGATGCGCAAACGCGGAATCCGCGATGAATATTTTGACCGCTTTAATTATGAAAATTATGGCGGAACACCCATTTTAGGTGTGAAAGGAAATGCCGTTATTGGCCATGGTATTTCTAATGATATTGCTATCAAAAACATGTTGTTACATTCCTATGAAGTGGCCGCTTCAGGATTAGCAATGAAGATAAACGATGCATTTAACTAAGCGATGAATAAAATTACAGCAGCAATTACAGCGGTACAGGGATACGTTCCAGACGACATTTTAAGTAATGAAGATTTATCCAAATTAGTGGATACTTCTGACGAGTGGATTATGTCGCGCACCGGAATCAAAGAACGACGCATTATGCGAAATGGCGGTTCTTCAGATATGGCAGCAGTTGCGGTAAAACAACTTTTAGAGAAAAAAGGCATTGATCCAATGGAAATTGACTTGGTCATTTGTGGTACGGTAACTCCCGATCACCCATTTCCAAGTACAGCAAATATTTTGAGTGACAAGACAGGCATGAAAAATGCTTGGTCTTTCGATGTGAATGCAGCTTGTTCAGGGTTTCTATTTGCTCTTTCAACAGGATCTCAATTTATTGAAACAGGAAAATACAAAAAGGTAATTGTGGTAGGGGTCGATAAAATGACATCAATCGTTGATTACCAAGATAGAACAACATGTGTCATTTTTGGAGATGGTGCCGGTGCTGTTTTATTAGAGCCAAATACTGAAGGGCTTGGACTTCAAGACTTTATTTTACATTCTGACGGTTCAGGACGTGAATTCTTGGTTCAACCTGCCGGGGGTTCATTGCACCCAGCGAGTATCGAAACCGTTGAAAATAGAATGCACTACGTGAAACAAGAAGGACAAAGTGTCTTCAAATTTGCCGTGACAAACATGGCGGATGTTTCAGCAAAAATCATGGAAAAAAACAATTTAACGTCTGACGATGTTCAATGGTTGGTACCTCATCAAGCTAATTTGCGCATCATTGATGCAACAGCGAATCGCATGGGGCTTTCCAAAGAAAAAGTGATGATTAACATCGAAAAATATGGAAACACAACTGCTGGTACATTGCCATTGTGTTTGTGGGACTATGAAAAACAATTGAAAAAAGGTGATACACTTATTTTATCTGCCTTTGGTGGAGGATTTACGTGGGGAGCTATTTATTTGAAATGGGCGTATAACTCATAATATTAGTAATTTTGCAAAACAAATCATTGTTATGAATTTAGAAGAAATCAAAGACCTTATTAAACTTGTTTCTAAGTCAGGAATTGGTAAAATTGAAATTGAAAACGAAGGATTTAAAATTGCCATTGAAAATGGAGCATCTTTCACAGAACAACCCGTTTATGTTCAAGCTCCAGCTCCTGTAGCCATGGCTCCACAAGTTGTTGCTGCTGCTCCTGCTGCTGCTTCAACGCCGGTTGCTGCTACAGAAACTACAGATGAAAGTCGTTATGTTACCGTGAAATCTCCGATGATTGGAACATTTTACCGTACTCCAGGACCAGACAAAGATGCTTTTGTAAGCGTTGGAAGCACGATTCAACCGGGGGACAAACTTTGCATCATTGAAGCAATGAAAACATTTAACGAAATCGAATCAGAAGTTTCTGGTAAAATTGTTAAAGTTCTTGTAGATAATGCAAGTCCAGTAGATTACGATCAACCACTATTTTTAGTAGATCCAGCTTAATTGCTGCAAAAAATCTTCCATTATGTTTAAGAAAATTCTAATCGCCAATCGCGGTGAAATCGCTTTGCGTGTGATTCGTACCTGTAAAGAAATGGGTATTAAAACCGTTGCCGTTTACTCTACTGCTGATAAGGACAGTTTACCAGTTCGCTTTGCCGATGAGGCAGTATGTATTGGTCCGCCAGTATCTGCAAAATCTTACTTGTCCATTCCAAACATTATTGCTGCTGCAGAGATTACTAATGCAGATGCAATTCATCCGGGTTATGGATTCTTATCAGAAAATGAGAAATTTTCACGTGTTTGTCAAGAACATGGCATCAAATTTATTGGTGCACTTCCTGAACAAATCGCAGGAATGGGAGATAAAGCAACAGCTAAAGCAACCATGATTGCCGCCGGTGTACCGTGTATACCAGGTTCTGTTGGCTTGTTAAAAGACGTTGCGCAAGCAATGGTTGAAGCAAAGGCCATCAAATATCCAATCATCCTAAAAGCAACAGCTGGAGGTGGTGGTAAAGGAATGCGCATCGTTTGGGAGGAAAGTGAACTTCAAGGTGCATGGGATTCCGCTCGACAAGAAGCGGGTGCTGCTTTTGGTAACGATGGTATCTACATGGAAAAATACATTGAGGAACCACGTCACATTGAAATTCAAATTGCTGGTGATCAATACGGAAACGCATGCCACTTATCTGAACGCGATTGTTCCATTCAACGTCGTCACCAGAAATTAGTAGAAGAAACACCATCTCCGTTTATGACCGATGAACTTCGTGAACGTATGGGTGAAGCAGCGATTAAGGCAGCTAAAGCCGTGAAATACGAAGGAGTTGGAACAGTTGAGTTTTTGGTTGACAAAAACCGTGATTTCTACTTCATGGAAATGAATACGCGTATTCAAGTTGAGCATACGATCACCGAAGAAGTAATTAATTTTGACTTGATTAAAGAGCAAATATTAATTGCCGCTGGACACAAAATTTCCGGTAAAAATTATTATCCTCAAATGCATGCGATTCAATGTCGTATCAACGCAGAAGATCCCTACAAAGATTTTAGACCTTGTCCGGGTAAAATTACAGATTATCATTGTCCGGGTGGACATGGTATCCGAATTGATGCGCACGTATATGCAGGTTATACCATTCCGCCAAATTACGACTCAATGATTTCAAAATTGATTGTTGTAGCACAAACGCGCGAAGAAGCTATTGCAAAAATGAAACGTGCACTTGGTGAATATGTTATTGGCGGTGTAAAAACAACCATTCCTTTTCACCAAAAGTTGATGCAGAACGAAGATTTTTGTAACGGAAACTTCACAACTAAATTTATGGAAACTTTCGAGTTTTAGTAAATTAAGTTCAATTTCACTTGGTTTTCTTAGAACTTCAGCTCATTAAGGCAACGGTTTTATTGTTTTTTCGTTAATTATTTGCTAAATTTAGCCTGCTAAGACAAATTAATACGTAAAACTACTACTACTAAATGAGGTTTCTTTTCCTTATTGTTCTTTCCCTGTTTTTAACAGTGGAGGCTTCGGCACAATTATGTACCCCTCAAACGGTTACATTTCCGATTACGCCAACATCGACATTACAATATACCCCGTCTTATTCAAGTGGGGTGATTTTATTTCCATTTACCGCAACTGCCGGATGTACCTATACATTCTCAACTTGCGGACAAAGTAGCATCGATACTTATTTACGCTTGCATAATTCTGCTTATACATTGCTTGGGCAATGGGATGATCAATGTGGACTACAATCTACTTTTACCTGGACCTGTCCAGCCGCAGGGCAATATTATGTCCATTTATCAAGATTCACTTGTAGCGCTTTGACCGGACCCACCACAATGAGTTATATAGTGTCTTGTCCTACTCCACCATGCAGCAATCCAATTGTAAATGCTGGGCCAGATGCTGTTGTTTGCCCAGGACAACCAACAACACTAAACGGAACGGTGACTGCCGGTACCGGAACAGGATCCGGAGGTAGTGGTTCTAGTATTACAATAACCATATCTGGAACAGGATTTCTCGATGAAACTTCTTGGAATTTATCCAATGCATCTGGTACATCCGTTGGTTCGGGTGGTCCATACGTTTTCGCATCTAACAATACCGTTACTTTAACGAATGTTGGGACTGGACCATACAGTTTTTCTCTCGAAACGCAAGGAAATTTTAATGATAATAATGCCACATACACCATTGCGTGTAATGGGAACACAGTAAATACTGGATCCATTACTGGTGGTCAAACAACTACGGCAAGTGTAACTGGTTGCAGTGGAGCAAGCGGTGGTGGAACATTGCCAATTACTTACGTTTGGTCGCCTGGAGCTACCTTAAGTTCAACAACCATCTTGACTCCAACAGCTACACCAACAGTAACCACGACATATACCTTAACTGCAACATCTGGAACCTGTACTTCCACTGATCAAATGACTGTTTTTGTCAGTCCAGCACCTACTATTAGTGCCGGTCCAGATATAACGATCTGCACGGGTCAAACTACTCCATTAAATGGCTCAGCAAGTGCCGTTGGGGGATTCGGTGGTCCAATCGATGTCAACATTTTCTCTGGAAGTAACTTAGATGAAACAACCTGGAACATTACCAATTCATTAGGAGCAATTATTGCTTCCGGTGGTCCTTATGCAGCTGCTTCCAATCAAACGATTACGATCAATGCGCCAAGTAATCCGCCTTATACATTCAATTTAGAAACTCAAGGGCCATCAAATTCAAATGTGGCCGGATATAATGTCCTTTGCGGAGGAACGTCAATTAGTGGTGGATTGGCCATTCTTACCGGAGGGCAAACAATTGCTGTGCCTGTTTCCGGTTGTCCTGGAGCAATTCCAACAACACTTTCTTGGTCTCCAGGTGCAACCTTAAGTAGTACTACTGTTACTAACCCAACTGCGAGTCCGAGTACAACAACAACTTACACACTTACCGCTACTGCAAATGGCTGTACGTCTACCGATGCTGTAGTGGTCAATGTTGTTCCGGGTCCGACAGTCACTGTAAACAATGCCACAATTTGTGGTGGTCAATCTGCAACACTAACCGCAACGCCTTCAGCTGCAGGTGGCACCTATTTGTGGTCTCCTGGGGGTGCCACGACACAAACAATCACTGTTAGTCCAACTTCGACAACTACCTATACAGTAACTTACTCAAATGGCTCATGTTCTAGCGCTCCAGCGTCAGGAGTGGTGACCGTTTCTGCATCACCAACATTAAGTGTTAACTCGAGTACGATTTGTCCAGGAGCATCCGCAATATTAACAGCAACGGCGAGTCCAAGCGGTGGAACGTTCCTCTGGTCACCAAATGGCGAAACAACGCAAACACTAAGTGTCTCACCCACTTCAACCACTACGTATTCCGTTGCTTATAGCTTAAACGGATGCAGTTCTTCCACGGCAACTGGTACCGTAACTGTTTCGAATGTTGTTGATTGGGCAAATATTCAATCTCCAGGATCTTCTTCAATTTGTCAAGGTCAAACTTTGACAATTTATGGTCAAGTATTTGAGGCTGGAGTAACACCTCCAGCAGGACAAGGCGCTGGGATTACGGTTCAATTTGCGTACAACACAAGTAATACAAATCCAGCATCTTGGCCAAGCACAAGTTGGACAACAACTAGCTTTAATCCAGCTGGAACGAGCGTAAATAACGATGAATACTCTGGAATCATTCCTGCATTGAGTCAAGGGACATATTATTATGCCTTTAGTTACACCATGAATGGATGTACTAACTATGGAGGATACAGTGCGTCAGGTGGTGGTTTCTGGGATGGTTCTTCAAATGTCAATGGCACCTTGATTGTTAATCCAAATATAGCTCCAACGTTTAATCCAATATCAGCCATTTGTGCAGGCGGCGCATTAAATGCCTTGCCTACCACATCTTTAAATTCAATTTCTGGTAGCTGGTCACCTGCTTTGAATAATCAAACGACTACTACCTATACATTTACCCCTACTGTTGGTATTTGTGCAACAACAACAACGCTTACAATTACTGTAAATCCGTTGCCAATTGCTGCCATTACTGCTCCTACGACTACTGTTTTAACATGTGCAACTCCGTCCATCACATTAACAGCAACCGGCGGTGGATCGTATTCATGGTCAAATGGATCAGCAGTCGTTGGGACTACTACAACACTGAATGTAACAACTCCAGGAACATATACCGTAACGGTAACTTCCGCAAGTGGATGTGTTGCAACAGCTTCACAAAGCATTACACAAAATATCAGCCTACCCATTGTAGCAATTAACCCACCGCTTACTACTGTATTAACGTGTACCACAACCTCCATTAACTTAACAGCTACGGGCGGCGGAACATATTCATGGACAAATGGAACAACAGTAGTTGGTACAACGGCAACTATCGCTGTTTCTGCTCCTGGGACTTACACTTGTACCATTACTGGTTCAAATGGCTGTACGGCAACTGTGTCACAAGTGATTACCCAAAACATTAGTGCGCCAAACGCTGCGATTACAGCGCCATCAACAACAGTATTATCATGTATAACAACGAATATTAACTTACAAGCTACTGGAGGAGTCTCGTATACATGGTCCAATGGAACTAGTTCTTTGGGAACAACTTCCTTAATTAGCGTATCTACTCCCGGAACGTATAGCGTAACTATAACTGGAACGAATGGCTGTATTGGAACAGCGACACAAGTGATCACTCAAGATATTGTACAACCGAATGCGCTGATTACAACTCCCGTAACAACAGTTCTTACTTGTTCAACTCCAACAATCAGCCTCACAGGCACGGGTGGTGGTACGTATTCATGGCAGGATGGAAATGGTGTCATCGGAACAGCCGCAACGATTAACATTTCAACAGCGAATTCATATACCTTGATTGTAACCGGTTCGAATGGTTGCGATGCTACAACTAGTATCACGATTACAGATGATTTTTTAACCCCAACAACAAGTATTAGCGCGAGCAATAATGTCCTCACTTGTACGACAGCCAATATTTCACTAGTAGCAACTGGAGGTGGAACATACTTATGGACTGGAGGAAGCACTTCATCAAGTTTATCGGTCACAAGTCCAGGAACATACACCGTTACTGTTACAAGTCCAAACGGATGTACGGCAAGTTCAAGTCAAGTAATTACTCAAAATAGCAATCCTCCACTTGCAGCTATTACTCCACCAGCCACAAGTGTTTTAACATGTGCCGTTACCAGTATCACCTTAACAGCTACCGGTGGAACATCCTATTCATGGTCCAATGGAACCGCAATAATTGGAACAAGTGCTTCGATCACAGTGAATACAATAGGAACATATACCGTAACGGTAACAGGTGCTAATGGATGTGCCGCAACAGCTGTACAAAACATCACTCAAAATATCAGTGCACCAAACGTTACGCTAACACCACCAGCAACAACGATACTCAATTGTACGACGGCTAATATTAATTTAATCGCCTCCGGAGGAACTTATTCGTGGTCTAATGGAACAGCTATTGTTGGGACATCCGCCATCTTAGCCGTTTCAGCACCTGGAACCTATACTGTAACTGTAACAGGAGCAAATGGTTGTACGGGAACTGCGAGCCAAACAATTACGCAAAATAGTGTCGCTCCTGTTGCTACAATTAATTCACTTGCCACAACTGTATTGACATGTACTACAACTTCCATTTCTTTAACAGCTACTGGAGGAGGAACTTATTCTTGGTCTAATGGAACAGCCGTAGTTGGTACAAGTGCAGCATTAAACGCAACCATAGCTGGAACGTACACCGTAACCGTTATTGCAGCGAATGGCTGTACTGCAACCGCTTCACAAACAATCACACAAAATAATACGGCACCGGCATTGACGATAACGGCGCCAATTTCAACTGTGCTCACATGTACGACAACAAGTATTTCTTTAACGGCAAATGGTGTTGGAACCATCTCTTGGACAAATCCTTCCATTATTAGCGTGAATCCGACTATTTCAGTAACAACTCCCGGTGTGTACACCGTTATGTTAACAGCTGCAAACGGTTGTACAGCTAGTCTTAGTCAAACAATTACCCAAAATACGACTGCGCCTGCCGCTGCAATTACTGCTCCGTCAACGACCGTAATAACTTGTGCAACCACAAGTATCTCCTTGACAGCTACCGGAGGGGGGACTTATTCTTGGTCTGATGGAACTGCAGTTGTTGGAACAAGTGCTACACTCGTAGTAACATCTCCTGGAACATATACAGTCACTGTGACGGGAACCAATGGATGTACAGCAACCGCTGCCACAACTATTACTCAAAACACTTCTCCTCCAACAGCAGGGATTAATGTTCCGAGTACAACAATATTAACCTGTACAACAACCAGTATTCTATTGACTGCTACTGGTGGCGGATCCTATTCTTGGTATACTGGAACTGTAAATATTGGAAATACTTCTACATTAACTGTCACGAATCCTGGATTCTATACTGTTGTCGTTACCGCTCCTAATGGATGTAATTCACTGACCAATATTGTGATCACTCAGGATATTGTTGCGCCCATTGCATCTATTACAAACAACACCAATTCATCAGTGCTTGATTGTAACACAACGCAAATTTCATTAACAGGAGTTGGCGGAACAAATGCATCATGGAGTAATGGCACTACAAACGTTTCTAATACAGCAACGCTTACGGTAACAACTGCTGGAACCTATACTTACACTGGAACAAATGCCAATGGTTGTTTTGACACGGAAAGCATCACCATTACATTTACGCCTAATGCGACTCCAACATTCTCGCAAATTGCCGCGATTTGTACAAATGGATCATTCACCTTACCAACAACATCGACAAATAATGTTGCAGGTACATGGAGTCCAGCTCCAAATTATACAATAACAACGACGTATACTTTCCAGCCTAATGCAGGAGTTTGTGCCAACACAGCAAGTATGACGATTACGGTTAATCCTTATCCCGTTGTAAGTGTCCAAAACGATACAATTTGCATTGGTCAAAGCACAACCATTAACTCAAGTGTTAATCTTGCTGGAGGAAGTTATGCATGGCTCCCAACGAATTCAGTAACTTCTAACATAACTGTAACCCCACTTTCTACATCCTATTTTCAGGTAATTTATACATTGAATGGTTGTGCCGATACAAGTACAACAGAAATTTATGTGAAACCCGTCTCTTTCCCTGTGATAAACAATCAAACCATTTGTACAGGTCAAACTGCAGAATTAATTGCCACTACTGCCATTTCAGGTGGAATTTTTAGTTGGTCAAACTCAGTGCAAAACGACACCATACAGGTGAATCCTACAACCACAACGAACTATTCAGTTGTATACAATTTAAATGGATGTGTTAGTCCAGCAGTGAATGCGATCGTTACTGTTAACCCAGTTCCCACAGTTGGCGTTAACAATAGTATGATTTGTTCTGGAAACAGTACAACCATTACTGCCATTCCAAATCTTCTTGGAGGAACATTTTATTGGGGAAGTCCAGGGGTAGTTGGCGCATCTAGTCAAACCCTCTCGCCATTAAACGATACTACTTTATCCGTTTATTACGTTTTAAATGGTTGTTCGAGTGCTGTAGCTACTAGCGCAATTACGGTTAATCCACTTCCGATAGGAACATTTAGTGCATCGGTAACGCAAGGATGCAGTCCATTATCTGTAACACTCACCGCTAATGATGCCGGTAATAATTCCTATAATTGGTCTACTAGCAACGCATTAACCTCGACTGGTTCTCAAACAAGCTTGCAATTTCTAATGAATGGAGGTTTTGATGTTAGTTTGACAACTACCTTAAATGGTTGTACGGTAACCGAGACACTCTATAACTACATTCAAGTTGATAATTATCCTATTGCGTCATTTGAGCCATCCTCTGATCAATTTACAGAGCCAAATCAAACGTTGAGTTTCATGAATAACAGCTTAGGTGCTTCCTCTTATGCATGGGATTTTGGAGATGGCGGAACATCCTCGGAAGAAGGACCTATTCATACGTTCGGAGGAAATGAACTTGGTTCTACAATTATATTAACGGCCATTTCAACTTTAGGTTGTACCGATACATCACAGTTTTTCATTGGATATGATCCGGGATTGGTTTATTACATTCCTAATTCATTTACTCCGGATGGAGACATGAATAACCAAGTCTTTAATCCAGTATTCACAAGTGGAATAGATATCTACCAATTTACCATGTACATATACAATCGTTGGGGTGAAATTATTTTTGAAACGAATGACCCAAGTATCGGATGGGACGGTTCTTATGGTGTTAATGGAAAAGATGCCGAAGTAGGCGTTTACACCTACCAGGTTTTCATTAAAATACCTACTTTTGACGAGCGAAAAATGATCACTGGTCATGTTAACTTAATCCGATAAAAGTGAAATTAAAATTACTCTTCATATTCAGTATTGTTTTTTGGGGTTTAAAACCCGTGCTTTCACAGGGAACACCTATTAGCGTCGGAACACAGGTTGCTACATTTCCTGGGATGATTCGTGGATACCACTTTACAGCGCCTACAAACTTCACGATTTGTGGTTTGAACGTTCCCCCTGATGCGAATGCGGCCGGCACTCAAACAATCCGCGTGGTTAGATTCACGGCGGGTCCACCACCAGCATTTGCAGGAACTACGAATAGTTTTGTTCAATTATTTACCATTACAAATGCTCCTGCAACCGGGATAGTACCTTGTAACATTCCAATTGCAACAGGAGAAATCATTGGCGTATATGGTTCTCGAGGAGCAAATTGTGTGAACAGTTATGGTCCAGCAAATTTTGTTACGAGTATCAATGGTTTTAATACGACACTTCAACGCAGTGGGATGCAATCTTGTCCAGCTGGTACAGGTGCCGCAATGGCAAACATTTGGTCAGAAGTAAATTACAACATTGGAAGGATTACCATGTACATCAACTGTTGTCAAACACCAACTGTAACTGCTGGATCAAATAGTCCAATTTGTTCTGGACAACCATTGAATTTTACAACTACGGCAAATCCAGCAGGTGCTTATACTTATGCTTGGACAGGGCCAAATGGATTTACGTCCGCTTTACAAAATCCCACTATCGCATCACCTACAGTAGCAGCTGCAGGAAATTATACAGTCGTAGTGACTGTCCCTAACTGTGGAACTGCTAACGGCACGACTTCGGTTGTTGTCAATCCTGGCCCAACGATTACGGTTCCGCCCATTACGATTTGTCAAGGTGGTTCTGGTACATTAAATGCCAGTTCATCGACTACAGGTGGTACTTGGACCTGGTCTTTAAATGGAAATATTTTAGGAAGTGGATCAAGCTTATCGGTTAATCCAACTGCAAGCACTACCTATACTGTTGAATATAGTGCCAACGGTTGTTCAAGCACTAGTACTGTATTAGTTACTGTTGAACAAACACCACAACCACAAATGGTAAATGATAGCATTTGCCTTGGACAAACAGGAACATTGTTTGTTTCAAATATTTCTGCTGGTGGCACTTTCTTATGGTCAACAGGAGCCACAACCGCTTCATTAAGTGCAGCCCCAACAACGAACACAACTTATTCAGTAGTTTATACGAGTTCAAATGGCTGTGTCGCTCCGAGTATTTCTGCAGACATCATTGTTAAACCAAATCCAATTGTATCCGTAGTTAATGACACTATTTGTGTTGGTTCAAGTACGACCATTAATAGTTCAGTAGATTTAATTGGAGGAAGTTATACATGGTCACCTCTTCCATCTACAGGTAATTCCATCACGGTCACACCAAACATTACTTCAACCTATACCGTAATTTACAACTTACAAGGTTGTACAGGCACAGCAAGTGCAACAGTTGTAGTTAATCCAATTCCGGTTGCTTCCACGTCGAATACAACGATTTGTTTTGGAGATGTAGCAACGTTAAATGCTAGTGCGAATTTACCGAACGGAACTTACTTATGGTCAACAAGTGAAACGACAAGTTCGATTCAAGTAAGTCCGGGAACAACGACTACCTATTCAGTAACTTATACCTTAAACAACTGTACAAGTCCTAGTGTGAATGCTATTGTTACGGTGAATCCGATTCCAGTGGTAACATTGTCTAGCGCAACCATTTGTGATGGCGACAACGTAACACTTACAGCTACTCCCAATCTTACTGGAGGAAGTTATACTTGGGGACCATTAAATATTCCGGGGGGTGCAAGTCAAACACTCAGTCCATCCGTAGATACGACCTTAACCGTTATTTACACCTTATTGAATTGCCCAAGCTTACCAGCGACAGGAACAGTTACAGTGAATCCATTGCCAATAGTAACGTTCAATTCAGACATTGTAGAAGGATGTGCGCCACTTGCAGTAACATTTACAGCGACCGACCAAACAAATGCAAGTTACAATTGGACCACCAGTAATGCATTAACAGGAACAGGATCGTCCACAACGATTGTTTTTCCTACAGGAGGAACGTATGATGTGACGTTAGCCGCAACCACGATTAATGGCTGTTTTGCATCCAACTCAGTTGCGAATTACATTTACGTGGAAGATCTTCCTCTTGCGGATTTCGAATCTCCTATAACTGTTTTCACCAATGAAGCACAATATGTACAATTTAGTAACTTCTCCACAGGGGCAACGAATTATCTATGGAATTTCGGTGATGGTCAAATGTCCACGGAGGTAGAACCTTCGCACGTTTTCCAAGGTACGATGAACGGTTATACGATTAACTTAATTGCCACTACGGACCTCAATTGTTTGGATAGTATGTCTGTTACAATTGGATACCAATACAATGAGCTTTATTACATACCGAATAGTTTCACGCCAGATGGAGATCAAAATAATCAAGTGTTCTTGCCAATATTCTATTCAGGTTATGATCCATTAAACTTTGAAATGCAGATTTATAACCGTTGGGGAGAAGTTCTCTTTGAAACGCGAAATGTACTATTCGGATGGGATGGATCTGTTGGTGAAGAAGGATTAGACGTATCAGAAGGAACCTATACCTACCGAATTGTTTTCAAGAATCCAGATTTAGATGAACGTATTGTTGTCACCGGAACAGTTAACTTAATTAGATAAGTAGCTGTCAAGAATAAAACAGGAGTAACGATATGCATCGCATTTTTTTTTCGAACTTACTGTTTTCACTACTGCTCAATTTGTTGATCAAACCCATTGCTATATTTGGGATTGATACACAAGTTCAAAATGTTGTTGGCCTCGATAATTACGGATTGTATTTTTCCCTATTGAGTTTGTCCTTGATACTTAATATCTTGATGGACTTAGGAATTAACAATTATGTGATAAAAACTGTGGCAACAAATCAAGTCGAGGCAAAAACCCAAATTGGAAGTGTCCTTGTTTTGCGGCTTGTTCTTTTTCTATTTTACCTTGCATTTCTTTTTGGGATTGCTTTTCTTTTAGGATATGACTCCGCAGCCTTGAAACTGCTATTCTTACTTGGCATCAACCAGTTATTCATTGTTTTCATCGCCTATTTTCGCGGTTTTTTTTCGGGATTACAACAGTATAAACTTGATTCTTTTTTCGCGGTTTTTGATCGAATTATTTTGATTCTTACCGCAGGATCAGTTTTGCTTTTCTCAACGGGATATAAAATGACCATTCCTTTGTATGTAGGGTTACAGACAGTCGGTTATTTCCTCACTTGCCTGTTAGCATTCATTTTCTTTAAAAGACTGGTAGGAAAAATACATTGGAAGATTGATTTACAACATTTTAAATCCGTCCTTAAAAAAAGTTTGCCCTATGCCCTGCTCATCATTCTCATGTCCATATACACACGAATTGACGGAGTTCTTTTGCATGAGCTAGGAGCCAATGGCAATTTGCAGGCAGGAATTTATGCCAAAGGATTTCGCTTGCTTGATGCACTTTATATGTTTGGGATGATCTTCGCAGGTTTGTTGTTTCCAATGTTTTCAAATGTGCTTCATGATTCCATGGAAAAAGTACGTGAATTAGTTGTTCTATCCGCAAATTTCCTGATGAGTGGCGTTCTTGTGGTTGTATTTATTATCATACTTCATGCAGAAAGCATCTTCCAAATACTATACACGTCAGATGCACGCATCGATGCGCAATCGATCGATCCATTTTACTGGTTAATGTTGAGTTTCATAGGAATTTCCATGAATTTTGTTTTTGGAACACTTTTGACTGCGCATGGAAATTTAAAAGAACTCAATATTATTTCTGCCATTGGTGTTTTAATTAATGTGAGTCTTAACGTATTTCTCATTCCAAAATATGGTGCGTCCGGCGCTGGATTTACTGCTTTTGTAACCCAGATGATCATGGCTTTGACACAATTTATTTTATGTATCCGTCTATTCAAACTACACATTGGAATAGAACACCTGTTCAAATGGATGGGTTATGTAATTTGCTTCATTGGTGGTTTGTGCGTTTTACAATTCGTTTTCCTTGACGCGATAGATCGGAATTTAATTGGTGATGAACCACTCACTTTGTTAGTTGAGATAACACTAGAATTCTTACTTGGTTTCCTTTTAATGCTTGTCTTTAAATTCATCGAACTCAAACCATTAAAAAATCTCTTTTTATCCCGCTTATAAATCAAATATTTTTTGAATTTCGGAGTTATTGTCATAGCTTTCGGCAAAAATCATAACTTCGCGGAGCTAAATAGGATATGACACAATTAAATTTACAACAAGAACGATTCGGCTTAATTCAATTTATTTGGAAAAATAAAAAACCGATTTTCATAATAACAGGTTTTGCTGCCATTATTTCCATCGTGGTTTCATTTCTAATTACACCCCTGTATTTATCATCTGCCATCGTTTTCCCGGCAGCATCTGGTAACGTTTCATTTGATGCACAAAGAAATGTTAAAGCAGCTGCAATGGACTTTGGAGAAGAAGAACAAGCAGAACAGCTCGTGCAAATTTTACAATCTTCAAGAATAAAGGATCGCATTGTAAAAAAGTATCATTTATTAGCAAATTATGAGATTTCAGAAAGTGACCCCAATAAATATTACAAATTAAACAAAGCATATTACGGTAATTTCACGTTTAATCGTACACGCTTTGGTTCTATTCAAATTGATGTATTGGATAAAGATCCAAAGAAAGCTGCAGACATGGCAAATCACATCGTTGATTTGATCGATACCGTAAAAAATGAAATGATTCGCGAACGCACCATTCCTGCGTTTGAAATCAACTTGCGGAAGAAAAAGCAAATGGAACATGAACGTGATTCTTTGCTAACAAGATTAGAAGAACTAGCACAATTAGGGGTGCTACCAAATGATGTGCGTGCAACCCTTTACCAAGCTTTGGTAGATTCAAAAAGTCCAGCAGAAAAAACGGAAATTCAACGCAAAATTGACATCAACACAAAATATGGTTCCGTATACGATGGACTTGAATACCAACGTAATGAGAAAATCGTAAAAATTGAAGATTTCCGTGTTTCCTACGAACAAGCAGAGTCGGATGCAAATGCGAAATTCAATCATAAGTTCGTCGTAGAAAAAGCAGTAGTTGCCGACCGTAAAGAAAAACCGAAGCGCATGATTATCGTATTGGTCTCAACCATTGGTGGATTCATTTTTGGACTTTTCTTTTTACTCATTCAACAGCGCATAAAAGAGCTAAAATTGAACGAAGCGTAAGTCTTGAAAAAAACAGTCGTTTATAGCATCGTAGGTTTCGTTTTATCCCTTGTTTTTGCCTTTTTAATTTGGGATGATCAAGCGTATTTAAGTCTTTTTCCAATTGGACTTTTAGCTATTTATTTTGCGCTTTTTCAAACGGAAAAACTCTTCATTGCCATTGCCTTTTTCACTCCGCTTTCCATAAACATAGAAGAATTCAATTCTAGTTTTGGACTCTTTCTCCCAAGTGAACCTTTATTGTTTGGACTCATGTTGTGGTTGTCAGCACTACAATTACACAAGCCCTTCATGCCAAAACATTTATGGAAACAACCCATTTTATTTTCAGTAGGAGTTTTCATCACTTGGATTTTTATCAGTTCAATTACGAGTACAAATCCAGTTGTTTCATTTAAATTTTTGTTGGCAAAACTCTGGTTTATTGTTCCCGTTTTGTTTTATGGTATTCACTTTTTTCAAAAAGAAAAGAACAGAGTCACGTTTATTTGGCTCTTTATTATTTCTACCTGTATTGTCATTATTTACACCCTCATTCACCATTCCATGTATGCCTTTGGAGAAAAAGAAAGTCATTGGGTCATGTCGCCATTTTTCAAAGACCACACCATCTATGGGGCCATCGTTGCATTAAATGTTCCACTCGTATTTGGACTTTACCTTTACAAAAAACACACACCTTTAATTCAAGCGGTATTAATTCTAATGATTGCATTGGTTTTAGTAGGATTGTATTTCTCCTATACGAGGGCTGCTTGGTTAAGTGTCTTTGGTTGTATCTTTATCGCTGGACTAATCTATTACAAAGTAAACTGGAAACCTTTAGCAGGTGTAGCGGCCATCGTTTTACTTGTAGTTTTTTTCAAATGGGATTCCATTCAAATGGAATTAGCACGCAATAAGCAAGATCATACGACAGAATCGTTTGATGAACGCCTTCAAAGTGCCACAAATATTTCCACAGATGCATCAAACTTAGAGCGGATCAATCGATGGAGTTGTGCAATTGCCATGTTTGAAAAGAAACCGATTTTTGGTTATGGCCCAGGAACCTATGCATTTGAATACGCACCCTTTCAGGAGCCTGAAAATCTCACGATTATTTCCACCAATTTCGGAGATATGGGGAATGCGCACAGTGAATACCTTGGAGCACTTGCAGAAATGGGGTTTGTAGGTTTACTTTGCTTTTTAGGCATTGTAGCAAGCATTTTTTACACTATAATTACGGTATATCATCGCATTCCTTTAACTGATTCAGGGACACGAATACTTATTTTGAGTATGATTATGGCCCTATCTACCTACTTTATTCATGCCTTCTTGAATAATTTTCTCGACACAGACAAGGCTGCTGTTCCAGTTTTTGGAATGTGCGCTATGATCATCGCACTTGGCCTTCAACAAGATCGATTAACGTCCAATCCAGAGAGAAGGATTTAAGCTTTTTGTCAGTCCACCAGCTACGGAGTGAATTTCAAAGTGACAAATCGAAACGCCGCTATCATCTGCCAATAAACTACCGATTGCCTGTTTTGATGAGACTTTTGATCCAACGCTAACATACGTTTCTTGCATATTTCCATAGACCGTTCGATAGGCTCCGTGTTTTATTACGACAAATTTTCCTGCTCCATTAATGGAGAACACGCTTGTTACTTCCCCTTCAAAAACGGAACGAACGCGTGCATATTTCGGACAAGTGATATCGATGCCGTTATTATTCGTTACAACACCGCCCAACGTTGGATGTGGATTTGTTCCATAACGTTCCGTGACACTTCCTTTTTCCACGGGCCATGGTAGACGGCCACGATTTACCTCAAAACTTTTTCCAACTGCCGATCCTTCAGTTGATTCGGTATACGTTACTTGCTTCGGCTTAACTGGTTCTGCAGTACTTGTTTTCGGAGTCGATTTCGTTCCATCTTGTCCTTTATTCGAAGCAGATGTATTCGTTGATTTTGGTGTCGAAGCTGCCAAATTTGCTTTGCGCTTCTCTTCCTCTTTTTTAGCCTTTTCGCGTTCTTTCTGTCTTGCTTGTTCGCGGGCAATTTCTTGTCGAAGCTCAGCATCAATACGCTGTTTAATCTCCGCTTTTTTACGTTCGTCCGCTTTTAATTGAGACGCTAAATTTTGTTCTTCTTTCTTAAACTTTTCGTAAGACTTTTCTTTCTTGGACTTGTCCTTTGAAATCAATTCACGCTCTAGCTTCTTTTCTTCAAGCGCTTGTAATTTCGAGTCCTTCTCTTGCGAAATGTTGGTGATTTCCTCGGCAATTAAAGCTTGGTGTTGCTTAATTAATGCTGCTTGTTTTTTCTGCACACCAGCTACTTTTTTCAAATACCGGTTTCGTTTGACTGCTTCATTGTAATTGTCCGCTGATAAAAGATACATCACGCGTCCATAGTTACCACGGTGTTTGTATGCATAAAGCACCATCTTTTTGTATTGTCTTTTCAGATCATTCAGTCTTTTTTTTAGGCGTTTTACTTCCTGTTTTTTCTCGACCATTTTAATTTCCGCCATCCGCACTTGATTGTCAAAAATGCGCACTAATGCCTCTCTGCTTTTGATCTGATTTTCAATTAAACGGATTTCATTCAAGGAAGCCTGCGTATTCGACTTTACTTTGGACAAAAGAGAACGAGTATTCGAAATACGTTTTTCTAGTTTTTGTTGTTCTTTTTTTAATTTTTCTTGACTTGATTGACCATAGACATGACTAAACAAGAAGAAGATAAACAGAACGCTACTTACATTTTTCATATTTCTCTGGTATGACAATTATTAATTCTTGTGGTTCATTTATTTCCACCTTTTCGTAATCCATTTTGATGTAAATTCCTTTATTCTTTGCGTTGATGTGCATATGCACCACTTTAGGAACATTTATTCCATTTACATTTTGACGTTCTTCATAAATCACCGTGATTTCGGTTGAATCGCTCGGACTTTTAATCATTGTTTGCTGAAGAAACTTCGCATCATCACTTAAAATGTAGTTTAATACAATGTCCTCTTTTGGACGACGGTCCATTCGTTTTTTGTCGCGTTTTTTATGGGTAGAAATGCTGTAATGATATGGATCATGATCTACGAAATATTTCTGATCGATGTTGTAATCCAATGGTTTTCCTAAAAATAATTCTTCCATGTTTTCATAGGTAAAATCAACGCCAAATGTTGACTTCAAATAATCCAATGATTGAACGGTGTAACATTTCTCACGTTTATTCACAACGGTAATTGTATCAATGGTTACCATTGCTGTAACGATTGGAATGCGGGCATACGTAATAATGGCACTGATAGCGCTATCGGCAACAATTTTTAATGACGTTTTGAAAGAAATATCCGTTGTTGAATCTTTGTAATTAATATCCAACTTAGAATAAAAGGTTTTCGGTTCGATTTTCGATAAACTGTCCAAGCGATCGACCAATACCTTGTCTTTTATCTTTGGAAGTTTCTCCCCATTCATTACGTCACTAACAACTTTTGGTGAACAAGAAGACAGAGCCCAAATAAAGCTCAATCCAACAGTAAATTTAAAAAACGGGTTTTGCATACTTCTTTTGTGTAATTTTTTCATTCAGCATTTTATTAGCTGAACCTAATTCTTTTGCTCTCAACCAATAGCTCAAGGCCCCTTCGTTATCTCCAAGCATAAAAAGGACATCTCCAAGGTGTTCAATACACGTTTTATCGTTGCTGGCACGTGCGCCACATGCGCGCTCAAAATACGTTTTCGCATCGGAATATTTTCCTTGTTGAAACAAGATTAATCCTTTTGTGTCTAGGTAGCGTGCTTCGTTCGGAAGTGTGGATAAGACCTCATCAATTAGTTGATTCGCTTTTTCCAGATCTTGCTCATGCAAGGCCAATTGATAAGCGTAATTATTCTTGACAAACGAATTCTTCCCGGATAACTTCAGTGCTTTCTCGTAAGCAGAAATCCCCTCCTTGGAATGATTCAATCCAAACTCTGCTTCACCAATTTGACCCTGGCATTCAGCTTGCAAGTCTGCATCGTTGACAATATAATCAAATCCTATTTGTAAGATTGACAGTGCTTTTTCAAACTTTCTTTGTTGATTTAACGCGGTTCCCTGTAAGAAATAAGGCAAGGGCTGGGTTGGAAAAAAACTGCTGCATTTTTCTGCGTCTACCGCAAGGCTATCATACTGTTGAAATTGATATTCCAATAACAAAATTTGATTCCAAATTGGAAAAACGTTTGGGTCGCATTGCACCGCGTTCTTGTAGGATTCCAATGCTTCTACTATTTGATTTACTTTGAAATAATAATCACCGGAGATCGAATGTGCTTTGGCTTGTTTTGGGTATTTCGTTCGCATGTATTTCACTAAGGACTCCATATCTGGGTCCATCTCCTCTTGTCCTTGAAGCGCAATCAATATGTTCATCTTTTGATCAAGACTTGGCCCTTCGGATTTAATCGCTGCTTTTAAGTTTTGCAAGCCATTTTTCATGTCTCCCGATTGCATTTGCATATCACCAAGCATCAACAAGGCCATTCCGTTATTTGGGTCAACAGCAACCAATTCTTTCAATAAATCAAATCCTTCTTGAAAACGTTTTTGTTGCATGTAATAATCCACCAAATTGGCGATGATCATTGGTTCGCCCGCAAATTTCTTTTTTGCATTTTTCAAGACCTCGATTGCTTCTTCGTCTCGGTGAATCGACACAAGAAGTTTAAACTTTTCAATGGAGATTCCAGGATTTTCACCCAAATTATTTCCCATTCGATTTAATAAATCCAAGCCTTTCTTTGCATCACCCATTTTCGCATAACATTCTGCTGCTCCTGCGTAATACGTTTGATTATTCGGTGCTTTTTTGAGCAATTTCTCAAAAACAGAAACGGCTTCAGTGAATTTTTTCAACTCCACATACATAAAAGCAAGTTCACTTTGATAATGCTCGTTTTTCGGATCAATTTCCGAGGCTTTTAGGGTATGGATGGCAGCTTGATCAAAGTTTTCTTGATTTAAATAAATCTGCGCGAGTGCGAAATGAGCGGCATCATCTTTTTCATCGATGAGTAGGCAAGCATTAAATTTATCAATCGCCTCTTGATTTTGTCCATTGAGTTTCAAGCGCACGCCGTCATGAAAGGAACGAATATATGCTGAATCATGTGCCACAACCTGCTTTTTCTTCAGGCCGACGCAAGACAAAAGCAGAAGAGAACATGTAAAAAGAAATAGGATTTTATTCATGTGTCGTACTAAAATCACCCAAACTCAGGTCTTTTGATCTTCCGTTATAAACAACATTCGAGCCAAGCATTGAATCCACCATATTGGCATTGGAGATGTGTGTGTTCTGTTGGATATTCGTATTCCGAATAATTGAATTTTCAATCACTGAATTGGCACCAATAGAAACATGTGGGCCAATAACAGATGCGTGAATTTTGACATTTTTACCAATATAACAAGGCGGGATAATCACTGAATGAATGGATTCAACACTGTCATCCTGCATGGAAATTCCTGCGGCATAATCGAATTCCAATACCCGTTGATTGGTATGAACCGTTACCTCTTTGTTTCCACAATCCAACCATTCAGAAACAGTTCCCGGTTTGAAAATCACTCCGGATTCGGTTAAACGGCGTAGGGCATCTGGCAACTGATATTCTCCACTCTTAATGACATCGTTGTCAATTAAGTATTGTAGCTCTTTGTGTAAGCGTTCACCATCTCGGAAATAGTAAATCCCAATCATCGCTAAATCCGATACAAATTCTTTTGGTTTTTCTACAAAATCGATGATTTCTCCACGCTCATTCATTTTTATCACTCCAAATGCACTCGGATCTTCAATTTGTTTCACCCACAAAATACCTTCATCTTCCGAACTGATTTTAAAGTCCGCTTTGAACAAGGTATCAGCAAATGCAACGACTACAGGTCCTGTCAATTTCTCTGCTGCACACAGTACTGCGTGGGCTGTACCCAACGGTTTATGTTGGTAATGAATGGATCCTTTTGCGCCCAATTTCTCCGCTACGGCCAATAATTCTTGTTCTACTTCCGAACCAAACTCACCAACGACAAATGCTATTTCATCGATTTTTTCTGCACAAACGCGCGCGATATCTTCGACAAGTCGGTGAACAATTGGTTTTCCTCCTACGGGAACCAAGGGTTTTGGAACAGTTAATGTGTGAGGTCTTAATCGGCTTCCTCTCCCAGCCATCGGTACGATTACATTCATTTCCTCTTATTTTACTCCCGTACTTCCAAATCCACCAGCGCCGCGCACTGAGTAAGTAAGTTGCGTGACTTCTTCTAATACTACTTTTTGAATTGGACAAAACACCATTTGAGCAATGCGTTCTCCATCTTCGATCACCACATCTACATCGGACAAATTGATTAAAATCACGCCAATTTCTCCACGGTAATCCGCATCCACTGTACCAGGCGTATTCAAAACGGTTAGTCCTTTTTTTAATGCCAATCCGCTTCGTGGACGAATTTGACATTCAATCGATGGATCCATTTCCAAAAACAATCCTGTTTTAATGAGTGTCCGTTGCAAGGGTTTTAACAATACAACTTTATCCATATTCGCACGAATATCCATGCCTGATGAGCCTGTTGTTTCGTACTTCGGTAAGTCATGTTTGGACTTATTGGTGATTTTTACCTGCATTTTATTCAATTATAGTCAAAATTAGTAAAATACATGTCCTGAAAACGGCTTGGATTTAGGAGAAATGAACAAGGTACTATTAACAACCTACAGACTTATTTTCTTTGTCCTGTTTGGATTTGAGCGGAATTTTCACCTCAATTCACTACTTTTGTTTTTGCAAATTAAATGTTATGTTAGAAATTCAACGCATTCGTGCCGAAAAGGACGCTTTAGTTAAAGGTTTATTAAAAAGAAATATTCAAGCGGAAGCTACCCTTGATGAAATTCTATCCAAAGACCAGGAATGGCGTGCGGCAAAAACAGAAATGGATAACATCGCTGCTGAAATGAACCAATTGGCTCGTTCAATCGGAGAATTATTTAAAACAGGGAAACAAGCGGAAGCTGCTTCCATGAAAGAACGTACCGCTGGACTCAAAGTAAAAGAGGCAGCGTTTAAATCAACTGTTGATCGCTTGGATGATGAAATCACAAAACTATTGTACACCCTGCCAAATGTTCCGAACGAACTTGTGCCGAGTGGACGTGATGCAAACGATAACGAAACGGTTTTTGAACAAGGGACAACACCAAATTTTGGATTTGAAGCATTGCCTCACTGGGATTTAGCGAAAAAATACAACCTCATCGATTTTGAATTAGGCGTGAAAGTAACTGGTGCTGGATTCCCATTTTACCGTGGAAAAGGAGCGAAATTACAACGCGCTTTGATACAATTCTTCTTAGAAGAAGCAAGTAATTTAGGATACGAAGAAATACAAGCACCGTTGATGGTCAACGAAGCAAGCGGAATTGGAACAGGACAACTTCCAGACAAGGAAGGGCAAATGTACTACATGAAAGAGGATGACTTTTACATGATTCCTACCGCAGAAGTTCCATTAACCAACATTTACCGCGACGTACTTTTACCTGGTCCAGATTTCTCTATCAAAATGTGCGGATATACCCCATGTTTCAGAAGAGAAGCCGGATCATACGGAAAAGATGTACGCGGGTTAAACCGCCTTCACCAGTTTGATAAAGTAGAAATTGTTCGCGTAGAACATCCATCTAACACGGCGCAAGCATTGGAAGACATGATGGAACACGTAAAAGGACTTTTAGATAAACTTGGACTACAATTCCGAATTTTACGCCTGTGTGGTGGAGATATGGGCTTTGCATCAGCTATGACCTACGATTTCGAAGTTTATTCAGCTGCGCAGGAAAAATGGTTGGAAGTGAGCTCTGTTTCACGTTTCGACACCTTCCAAGCGAATCGTTTGAAATTGCGGTTTAAAGACGAAGACAAAAAATCTCATCTGTGTCATACCTTGAATGGCTCCGCACTTGCGCTTCCAAGAATCGTTGCGGCATTGTTGGAAAATCACCAGGATGAAAATGGCATCGTTATTCCGGAAGCACTTCGTCCATATACAGGATTTGACCGCATTGATTAATTAAGGTGTTGAATTTTTTAGCTTGAAAGTCAATCGTAATTGACCCAACAAAATAATCGTTTCTAAAACAATCTATTGGGAATTCGAACGTTAATCAAGCCAACAACCTTATCTTCGTAAGGCATGATGCCCAACTACTTTTGGACTTTCTTCCTGTTTTGTTTTTTTTCCGTTGGAGCGAACGCTCAACAAGGAAGCAAACGTGTCATTCACAAAAGTTTTAACACTGCATGGACGCGCATTGATACGCTCAGCATTTATCCGAGTTCATTTGTCGTTTTAAACGGTAAAGACACCTTAAAATCGAACACATTTGAAATCGATTTTATGTCCGCCAAATTTCGCTTACTCAATGAATTCTCTGATTCACTCACGATTCACTACCAAGTTTGGCCCTTTGATTTCACCAAACAGTATATGAAACGCGATACGAGCCTCATTTTTCAAGGACGCGCTCAAAGCGAACGAGACTTATTCAAAATAGAAGCGAATTCTTCCGAAGTTACACTCTTTGGAGGAAAGGAAATCACAAAAAACGGGAGTATTTCAAGGGGATTGAGCTTTGGAAACAATCAAAGCTTAGGAATTAACTCCGCATTAAACTTAGAGTTAAATGGAATGATTAGCGACAATTTGAAGCTTAGTGCGTCTATATCGGATGCGAACATTCCAATTCAGGCGGATGGAAACACCAATAAACTTCAAGAATTTGATCAAGTGTATATTCAATTATCAAATGATCAGTTTAAATTAATCACGGGGGATTTCTGGCTTTCAAAACCGACCGGTTATTTCATGAACTACAAAAAACGAGGTCAGGGAATAAGTGCAGAAT
Organism: Crocinitomicaceae bacterium; assembly: GCA_044240055.1. Lineage (GTDB taxonomy): Bacteria > Bacteroidota > Bacteroidia > Flavobacteriales_D > Crocinitomicaceae > UBA952. The sequence goes on from JBIIAG010000016.1 coordinate 34,493, forward strand.
TTCAAGGTAAATCAAGTAAAGGAGAGAAATGGTTTACCCAAAATAGTATCGCACTTTCCAAAGGAAAATTCAACCGGCAAATCATACAGGGAATAGAAGCGAATCAGGGTCCATATCGCTTACGTGGTGCAGAAAACGAACCCTTCATCACCATTCTTTCTGGGACCGAACGCATTTACATCGATGGGAAATTACTCACGCGCGGACAAGAATTCGATTACACCATTGACTATAACACTTCCGAACTTATTTTTACCTCTCGGCATTTAATCACAAAGGACATTCGAATAGTAGCAGAATTTCAATATTCCGATCAGAATTACGCGCGATCCTTGCTGCAAAGTGCTACACGAGTTGAATTGAAAAGAGGGGAAATTTGGTTCAATGCGTATAGTGAACAAGATGCGAAAAATCAATCCTTACAGCAAGAACTAAGTAGTGCTCAAAAGTTTGGGCTATCACAAATTGGGGATGATTTATCACAAGCAATTGTAAATAGCATCGATTCGGTAGGATACAGCGAAAATCAATTGTTGTATCAATTAATTGATTCCTTAACCTTTGATTCCGTCCTCGTGTTTAGCGTTGATCCAGCACTTGCTCATTACCGCGTTTCCTTTCAGTATGTTGGGTTAAATAAAGGAGATTATGTACTTGATTCCTACAATGCACTTGGCAAAGTATATAAATGGATTGCGCCCATTTCAGGCGTTCCACAAGGAGACTATTCTCCAAATCGCAGTGTGATCACACCGAAGCAAAAACAAATGGTTTCAAGTGGATTTATCGTCAACTTAAAGTCGAACCTGCACATCGAGTCTGAAATGGCCTTGACCACTAATGACCTTAATACCTTTTCACGCATCGGGTCCGAAGATGACCAAGGATTCTCCAATCGATCTAAACTCACGCAGAAAATCCCCATGAAAAAGGACCAATGGAAAGAAATATCCGTGGAAACCTATTTAGAATTTGAGTATTTAAGCCGTTATTTTAGTCCAATCGAACAATACCGCAAAGTTGAATTTGACCGTGATTGGAACACCCGAAACAAGCAACTGAATGGCTTTCAACGGAACGTAAATGCTGGAGTAACGCTTTCAGAAAAGAAAAAAGGGAACATGTCATTAACTGCACAGAATTTTGCCATTGGAAGCGAATTTAATGGTTCGCGGATATTCTCTGATGGCAAATGGACTGGAAAAAGTTGGCAAGCCACTTGGGATGCCAGTGCATTGACCGCAGTTACAGCGCTAAATGAAGATACGAATTCATTTATTCGGCATCGCTTGGACATCAGTAAAAATTTCGGCAAACTAAAACTAGGGTATAAAGACGATCACGAGCGTAATGTTTTTCGCGACAAAGCGACCTTGAATCCAATGAGTTATCAATTTTTTGATTACCAATTTTATGCCTCAAATGCAGACACAAGTTCCTATCAATATAAAGTTTATTACCGCGAACGCTTCGACCAGCGCAGTGATTCGATTCAATTAAGGAATACTGCTAAAGCAAAAACCACTGGAGCTGAACTTAGTTGGAATCAACTCAAAAATCAACGTTTGACCATCTTAAGTGCGTACCGTTCGCTGGAGATACTTGACAGCGTTTTACTTCCGCAAACACCAGAAAATTCCTTGGTTGGTCGAATTGATTACGAAGGCAGATTTTTCAACAACGCATTAACGGTGAATACCTTCTATGAAGTTGGATCCGGATTAGAGCAAAAAAGGCAATTTCAATACTTGAAGGTTAATGATGGACAAGGACTTTACACGTGGATTGACTACAACAATGATGGTGTCAAAGATTTAAATGAATTTGAAATCGCTCAATACATCGACCAAGCGAGTTATATACGCGTTTTCATTCCAAGCAACGAGTATGCGAATACGTTTTCCAACGAATACAATCAAAGTATTTTTTGGCGACCTGAACGCATTTGGGACGATCAAAATACCTGGAAAAAAGTACTAGCAAAATTCTCAGATCAAGCGCGTTTACGCATGCAACGAAAAGTCGATGAATTTAGTTTGGAAAGTGCCTTTAATCCATTTTTCAATGACATTTCCAATATCAGCTTATTGAGTTCATCCATCACCATGAACAATTCACTCTTCTTTAATCGAATGGGGAAAATCTTTACAGCAGAATACCAACTTCAACAAAACGACACCAAGAATTTATTGTCGAATGGACAAGACGCACGAAGTCAAAAAAGCCAGGAAGTACTTTTGCGATGGAATGTTCATCCAACTTTTTCGATTGAATCGAGTACGAAAAGCGGAAATAAGTCAAGTTTAGTGGATTACACGAACGGAAGAAACTATGCCTATACGTACCTTGAAGTAAAACAGAACTTGATTTACCAAGGATCCACAAATTCACGGTATGCCTTAACTGGCAGGCTGTCGACGAAACAAAACGACGCTGTTTATGGTGGTGAATCTTGCCTACTAAAGGAACTTGGACTTACTTGGAAACAAAATCAAACCGAAAAAGGTGGTTTCCAAGGAGAATTTAAATGGATTCAATTGAATTATTCTGGTTCCGTTCAATCCGCTATCGGATACGAACTCTTAGAATCTTTAAAGCCAGGAAGTAATTTTACTTGGACTATTAGCTATCAGCGCACCTTGGCTAAAAACCTACAGATAACTCTTCAATACAGTGGGCGTGACACAGGAAACAGCAGAACCATTCACAATGGGTCCATGGAGTTGCGTGCCTACTTTTAGATTCTACCGATAAATTCTCGTGCTTTCTCACGCGCAACTTCATCCGCTTGAACGTACTGTTCGTAACTTGGAGTCAAAACGTTATTTGCAGATTCCACTACCGCCTGATTGATTTCAGCGATTTCTAGAAAACTAATTTTTTCATTTAAGAAGGCATCCACGGCGATTTCATTCGCGGCGTTTAAAGAACAAGCTGCGGTTCCGTGCATGTCCATTACCCGAAAAGCCAAGTCTAAGTTTTTGAATACCTTTCTATCCGGTGCTTCAAAAGTCAATTGTGGGTAATCCATGAAATTAAAACGAGGGAAATTTGTTGGAAGTCGCTGCGGGAACGTTAAGGCATATTGAATGGGTAGTTTCATGTCTGGAAGTCCCATTTGTGCCTTCATGCTTCCATCTTCAAATTGCACCAAACTGTGTACAATCGATTGCGGATGAACAATCACATCAATTTGATTCGTTTCCAATCCAAACAACCATTTCGCTTCAATAACTTCGAGTCCTTTGTTCATCAAACTAGCAGAATCGATGGTAATTTTCGCCCCCATTGACCAATTCGGATGTTTTAAAGCTTGGTCTAGACTCACAGACTTCAATTGATCGTGCGTAAATCCACGGAAAGGTCCACCGGAAGCTGTTAGGTATATTTTTTCGATGGGATTTTGAAATTCACCCACGAGGCACTGAAAAATTGCTGAATGTTCCGAGTCTACCGGATAAATGTTCACCCCTTTTTCCTTCGCTAATTTCGTGATGAGTTCACCAGCAACTACGAGCGTTTCTTTGTTTGCAAGGGCAATCGTTTTACCAGCTTCAATCGCATGTATGGTTGGTTTGAGTCCGGCGTAACCAACAAGTGCAGTTAGAACCGTGTGAACCTCGTTCGATTCCACCACTTGACATAGTGCCTGTTCACCGGCGTACACATGAATGTCTTCACCCCACAATGCATCTTTTACCTTTTGATAAAGAGATTCGTCACCAATCACAACTGAATTTGGATGGTATTTTAATGCTTGTTCGATTAACAATTCGGCATTCTTGCCAGCAGTTAATACTTGAAGATCAAAATAATCAGGGTAGGATTCCAGTACTTCAAGCGCTTGGGTTCCGATAGATCCTGTGGATCCTAGTATGGCGATGCCTTTTTTCGAATTCATGTAACAAAAATAACATTTTCAAGGGGAAGAAGTTCGTCGAATCGTCTGACATATTTTTAAGATCGGACACTTGTTAAAGAACATCCAAAAAAAGAGTAATTTCGGTCGACAAGATATTGGTCCTATGAAAGCACTCTTTTTACTTTTTACGCTATTAAGTTCTGTCACAGTCATTGCTCAAATTAAAACATCTGAAAACCGCATCGAAATTGAGTTGAAGGACGGTTATAACAGCGAAAAAGTCTATGAATTTGGTCGAAATGGTTTTGTCTTGACCAGTCAATCAGATAAGCCTGTGGATGGAGCCATCGAATACCGTTTTCAGCGTTACTCAACGGATTTAACATTCACCGATGAATACCTCTTTTCGTGGCCAAAAGGCTTCGTAGAAACTAAAAGTTTTATTGAAGGGGATGTGTTATATAAATTAATTATGAACCGATTTGGAAAGTACTCCATTCTGCAATACAACATTAAAACAGGAGGACTGACTCAAATGGATGGGGATTTAGAACATTCCATTAGTGTTCAATTTTTTGAGGTAGCGAATGGTCACGCATTGCTTGCTGGATACTATCAACGAAAGTGGTCCATTACCAACCTTGATTTGACATCCGGAACAATGAATACAAATGACATTTTAGTCGAAGGAATCAAAGCGAAAAGAGTTGGTGTTTCCAACCTGCAGTATGTTGAGAAATCGCAATCTTTTTATGTTTCCATTGCCGGAAATATCTCTCGAAAAACCACTAAGTGGTATTTGTATCAATACAATCTTGCTGGTGATTTCGTACGTGCAATGCCAATGAATGAAGAAATTGATAAACAATTAAAATCGACGACAATTGCAGGATTAGATAAAAAAGATATCTTGATTTCAGGTACCTATTCGGCTTATGGTGGCTCTTCTAGTACTGGATTATACATGACAACGACAGTAGACGGCGAGCTCCAAGCTGCGAACTTTTACAATTACATCGACTTAGAAAATTTCCTTTCATATTTACCTGAGCGCACACAAGCTCGGATTGAAAAGAAAAAAGAACGTATGGCTGGACGTGGTAAGGAATTAGAGATTTCGTACAACATGGCCATTCATGATATCATTCCTTGCGGGAACGATTATCTTTTTCTTGGAGAAGCGTATTATCCTACTTATCGCACGGAGACGCGTACCACTTATGTGAACGGTAGACCAACAACCACAACCGTTCAAGTTTTTGATGGGTATCAATACACACATGCCCTGATTGCAAAATTCAATAAAAAAGGAGAATTACTGTGGAGTCAATGTTTCAAAATGTACCCATTCACAAAGCCATATTATGTGAAACGATTCATCCGAATTGCTGATCAAACGCAAAAATCCATTAAACTTGTTTTTGCCGATGGCAACTACATTTATGGGAAAGAATTTGACTTCGATGGCGTTATGATTTCGGATAAAACATCGACTCAAATTAACGGTTCCTCGGAAAATGACAATGTAAGAGTAGCGGCATCTGAAGTGTCTTATTGGTATGACAATTACTTTTTATCCTATGGTTTCCAACAGATCAAGAATACCAAGGATGAGGACGTTAAACGCAAAAGAACTGTGTTCTTTGTCAATAAAATCACATTTGAATAAAGCGTAAATCAAGCAGATATCACACGTACTCCAGATAAATCCGCTTTGCCGTGTTTTAGCAGTTCATACGTCAAGTGATCCGCTTCACAGTCGATGAATTTTACGCGTTTCAACTCATTGTACTTGAAAAAGGTTTGAATGAATTTTGCTTTCTGAAACGTTACCTTGCTGAAGGCACATTTCTCGAAGGAACAGCGGTCGATTGTTCCACTGAACTGTACGTTCGATAAGCGCGTATTAACAAAAGCCGTTCGATTCAATACGGTATGACCTAGGTTCAATTTATCTAGTCCACTGTATTCAAACAAGACCTTTGTTAGGTCGGTCTTTGCAAAATCGGAGGATGAAATGAACGATCTTACAAATTCCGTTTCTTTTAGATTGACCCCTTTCAAAGAACAGTGTGCCATGTTGGTTTTCTGTATGGACATATTCGTCAACTTCGCATTTAAAAAGTCACATTGGTCAAAATTGTTTGATTTCATTTGAACGCTTGACAGATCAGCACCTATAAACTGACACTTTTTTACGTGCGCAGAATGAAAGCTTTCTTGGATATTTTTAATTCCAGAAAAATCTACATTCACCCAATTACTTTCCGACATATTCCAATTGTGCCGTTTCTTTTTGTCGGATTCTTTTGCGTCTATTGAAACCTCCAATGGAGCGATCACTTGTCCATTGGAACCAATCATTGCCGCTTCCTTTTCAGAGAAGTAGTTCAAATCAAGTTCCAATAAATCCGCGATACGATTCAATTGAATGATATCCGGAAGTGATTCCCCACGCTCCCATTTACCCACTGCTTGTGCACTGACTGCTAGTTCTTGCGCCAAGGTAGCTTGTGAGAAATTCTTGCTTTTTCGGGCAGTAGTAATTAAAATAAAAAGGGATAAAACAACGAATAGTAACTTCACGCATCGAATTTAGAGATTTTTTGGAGATTTTGCAGATCGAAAAAGCAAACCTTGTTAATGAGACCTGCTTTTATTTCTGCCCATGGTAATTTTAAAGTCGTCGCAATAACAGGAGCTGTTTCCCGTATACCATGAATAAAAATTCAATGTGTTTCCAACAATCTTTTTATCAATTGAAATGCTCAATTTAATTTTTTTCCATCCATTTTTTTCTTCAATAGTGGTATTACTTGCCACATATAACTCCTCGGAATTTTTTGAAGAACAGACGAATAAATAATTATCATCCTCTGACTTTTTCCAAATGGTTGCCTCAAAAATATCGCCTACTTGCACATCTTCAATGGTACATCCAGTTCCGTAAACGTTTTCTTTTGTGAGTTTCTCAGAAAACTTACCTGAAAAGGATTTCTCAGAAGAGCGCAAATTATTGTTTTTGAATAAAAAAGATTGATTCGAAGATTTATAATACTTTTCATCCTTTGTGAGGCTTTCCATATCACATAATACATCATTGAAATGAAACGTTTTAACTAATCTTGATGTATCAATTGTCAGTTGACAAATCATGTCATACTTTTGATGAAATAAGTACTTGATTTTTATAATTGAATCGTTTGGACGATTATACGCGTTTATGTTTTTCAGAATCTTTTTCCCAAAAGCTTCTTCTTTCATTTTCGTTGCGTCTAGGGATATATAGAGATTTAACTTAGGATGGTTTTTTAACACATCAAACAAACTTATTTCATTTCTCCAATTAAAATATTTATTCTGGTCAGGTATGAAAAAATAGGTGTCCGGACATGCTATATTCATGTCATCAATGAATTCAGGGGCATTTTTCCCAACCCATTTAGAGGCAAACCATAAGGCATATTCTTTCGTTCCTGTTCCGAAATAATTGGGAACAATCAACATTGGCGAGCCTTTTATCTTTTTCTCGATAAATTCATGCGCACTATTTCTAGATTTGGCATACGTCAAAAGCTGGTTGTTTATCGAATATATCTTCTTAAATGACAACAAAGGATAAATCACTATAAAACAAATCATAAGTGTTTTTTGTGTTTTTTTAGTGTGTGCAAAAAATAGGACGAGTAGATAAATCCCAAAAACACCTAACAGTATGGATGGCGTTAAATAGCGAATGGCAAAATGTTTTGAGACCAGAATAATATGTAAAACAAATGTGCATATCAAGCCAAATAGGATCTTCTGATGTTGGCTTTTCTTTTTCTTTATGACTAACAAGAAAACACCAATAAGCAATAAAAGGCATATGATGATAAATGGTATTTCAGATCTGATTATTTTTTCTAAATTTTGGATAAAGGAGGTGCCCGAAATAATCTTTTCCTCTCCAGTACCATAATTCCCAGCATGAAAGATTAACCCTTTAACCCAACCAAAGAACCGCTCGTATTGAAATACTGCGGTGAACGCAAATAATGGACTAAGAAGAGCTGTTGAAAGGACATAGACAATCTTTTGTTTTGTTGTTGATAATACGAAAATGGGCAAAATGACCAACGGCAAAAAGGTGATTTTCGTTGCACATCCAATCGCGGTGAATAGTGAAAAGTATACAGCACTTTTTATTTCATCGGTGTCTTTGTCCTGGTGGATGTAGCTAAACAATACCGCCATATACAACAACATGACAATGATTAGAAAATGATCTGGTGTCCATATTGTCGATGTAAACATGATGTCAATAGAAAGAAAAGGAGCGAATTGAAACAAAATCGAGGCTAACAGGCTATGGCTAACTTTATGTACAACGTAGCCAAGGATAAAAAGCGATAATGTTGTAAATAGCAATAAAACCATTCTTAAAACATCAATGTATTTCTCGGGATTTGAAATAAAATCACCTTTTAACGAATCACTCGATGAAACCCAACACGTTACTTTAGATGTGATTGCTCCCAATACATATAATGGCGTAGCCGGACTTTCAATGCTTTGTATGCTTACATTCCCTTCTGCCAGATTAATGGAACTCATTAAATGAATATACTCTGGATCAACCGTTCGAATAAATCCATTTTGCGATTTATTCGAAATGTGAATACAAAAGAATGCATAAACAATCGGTAAAATTAAAAGGAAACTATGCTTCTTTAAAACAGCTATAACCATTCTTAAAATATTTGGAATGCAGGACTAAATGTAAGATTAATACCTGAAAACACCAATAAAATCAAGCTGTAAAGCTTGCGAGGAAAAGCGCTATTCCACCGTCACCGACTTCGCCAAATTTCTCGGCTGATCGACGTTACACCCACGCATGACTGCGATGTGGTAAGAAAGTAATTGGAAAGGTATTGTTGCCAATAAAGGAACTAAGAACTCGTTCGTTTCCGGGATTTCAATCACATGATCCGCCATTTCACGCACTTGAACATCTCCCTCCGTTACGATCGCAATGACTTTCCCTTTACGTGCCTTTACTTCTTGAATGTTCGAAACAACTTTCTCGTACGAATTTCCTTGTGTCGCAATCACGAAAATCGGCATGTTCTCGTCAATTAAAGCAATCGGACCATGTTTCATTTCTGCTGCTGGATATCCCTCTGCATGGATGTACGAAATCTCTTTTAACTTCAATGCGCCTTCTAAAGCAACAGGGAATGAACTTCCTCTACCTAAATACAAAGCATTCGAAGCATCCTTATACTCTGCCGCAATTTGCTCAATCAAAGCGTCTGTCTCGAGGACTTGTTTCACTTTCTCTGGAATTGCTTCTAGTTCCGCTAACAAGGTTCTAAAATGCGTTTCGCTAATGGTGCCTTTTTTGTGCGCTAACGAAAGTGCCATTAAGGTTAAGACCGTCACTTGTGCCGTAAAAGCTTTTGTGGATGCCACGCCGATTTCTGGTCCAGCATGTGTGTAAGAGCCGCCATCGGTTAAGCGTGAAATGGATGAACCAACAACATTACAAATTCCAAGGATTGTTGCACCCTTTGATTTTGCCAATTCTAACGCCGCTAAGGTATCCGCTGTTTCGCCTGATTGTGAAATGGCAATTACCACATCATTTTCACTTAAAATTGGATTTCTATAACGGAATTCACTCGCATATTCTACTTCTACGTTTATGCGAGCTAAATCTTCTATGAGGTATTCACCAACGAGTCCAGCATGCCATGAAGTTCCACACGCCACAATGATTAAACGATTTGCCGTAATCATCTTTTGCTCGTATTCACGCAAGCCACCCAGGTTTACCCATGCTTCTTCTGCATTCAATCGTCCACGGAAACAATCGTGAATGGAACGCGGTTGCTCATGAATTTCTTTGAGCATGAAATGCTCATATCCGCCTTTTTCAAGTGCTTCCAATTCCATTTCCAATTGCTGGAAAAATGGTGTGCGTTCTTGATCGGCAATGTTGTATAATTTTAATCCTTCTTCCAGGTCGATAACTGCAATTTCTTCATCGTCCAAGTAAACCACTTTTTTCGTGTATTCTACGATTGGAGTAGCATCAGAGGCTAAATAAAAATCGCCTTCTGCTCCGATTCCAACAACCAATGGACTACTTTTTCTTGCTGCAACTAACCGATTCGGAAAATCTTTTGAAAGGGCTACAATCGCGTATGCTCCATGAACTTGGGAAAGAGCCAGGCGTAATGCCTCGCCATACCAAACATGTTCCTTTTTACTGATGTAATCAACCAAATGAACAATCACTTCTGTGTCCGTTTCACTTTTAAAGATGTATCCTTGATTTTGAAGTTCACGTTTTAATACATCGTAATTTTCGATGATTCCATTGTGAATTAATGCAATTTTTCCGTCCATAGACGTATGTGGATGCGCATTGACATCAGATGGTTCTCCGTGTGTTGCCCAGCGTGTGTGTCCAATACCAGCATGACCAGTAACATCTTGTTCAAGGGCAAAGTCCTCCATGACACTAACCTTACCAGCTTTTTTGTACACGTTCAAGTTTCCATTGCTTAATAAGGCTACTCCAGCGCTATCATAGCCACGGTACTCTAATCTTTTCAATCCTTTTACGACAATTGGAAAGGCTTCCTTTTTGCCAATATATGCTACAATTCCACACATAAATTAGTACGTTGTGTAAGTCAATATAAGTTTAGGTTTCATCTTATTGATCGTGTTCGGACCATTAAAAACGATGCGTTCTGCCGAATTCCTAAAGAAAACCGGAGAAACCACAACACCTGTATTATCAATTTTATCTGCAATTAATGCTTGCGTGTATGTTCTTAAATCGATGGTAAAATGTTTTTTTCCTTCAACAAACGCACCCACTACATTTAAGTTAGCCAATTTCGTGTCACTAGACTTTAACCTTGCAGCAACGGAAACAGCAGCACCGGGTTTATAACGGTATCCATTTTGAAACTGAACAGGAAGAGTCAAATCTGCGCGGTGAACCACTATGTTTTTTGACAAATTATCCAATCCTGGGATTTTTATTACTGCACGTTGTCTAAATGCCTGCGCGTAAAAAGTAGACTGTCCTTTTGTGCTATCTTGAAGAACGAGCTCCAATGGAGTTCCTGACTGATCTGTGTCTATGTGAACAAAATCAGCCGCCTGACTATTTATGACGATATCGTAGCTTTTCTTTACGTCGCCTTGCGTGTAATAGATGGTCAATTTAGATGCCGCATTATTGTTAATATTGAAATAGAAGATTCCCCCTTTTCCAATGGTTTGGGTTGGATTATTTACTTGAACTTTAAACCCTTTGAAGAACTGTTGAAAATTGACATTCGATGCAAAGGTATTATTGCCACTTGTTGATTCTTCAATGATGCTTTTCGCAAAATTTGTATCCAAATGAATTCTTAATTGAGGGGCAAGCGTATCACCATCCACAACAGCATTTGTTAACGGTTTTGGAACGATTGACCCCATTCCGTTCGCTACCAGATTTCCTGGCTTAACCGGTTTAGTGGAAAAATCGTAATACACAGAGTCCACGGAAAGACTATCGCTTAACTCATACACTTCAAAGTTTTGTGCACTTACATCCCCGTAATATCCAACGTATTGTAAAGACAAAACACAAGAATCATAAACGATTGTTCCAATTGTTCCGAAATCCGGATTCAACGATTTCAAGCGAAATTCAGTGTAAAAAGAGGCTGAAACTTTTCCAAATTTAGGATCCACATAACTCCCCAACAGGACATTCGCCATATTATCAGTTACAGCAGAATCTTCATTAATTGTATACGTGATTAAATCAAAGGTATCGGTCGTAATACCATTTAATAATTGGTCTTGGTCTATTGCTGGTTTTCCAATTTCATGCTTGTTCTTTTGACATGAAACGATGAAAATGAGCATTACCAATAGCGTGGATGAAAGTCTTCTCATGTTGAATAAGCGTAAATTGAAGTTAAGCCAAAACTGATTCTTCCATCACTTTATCGAAGAACGCAGAAAGTTCTTTTCCTTGATTTTCTTCGGATACGTAGTCCAACTTCAAGGTCGTAGATTCATCAAAAATAGCTTTCAAATTAGGCGCTAAATTTTCACTTGCGATGTTGATTCCATCTGCATTTTCAGCAAACACACGCATGATATTCTCGTGAGTTGGATCTAACAATTTGCTGCTGATTTCTTGCGGAAAACCTTCAAAGGTTAATTTTTCATGAAAACGCTTATCCCAAGGGGTCGCAAAATCATCGTTGTACAAACTAATAATCACCTTCGTGTCTTTGAAATGTGGGTCTTTGTTGTAAACATGTTTGATATACAAGGCCATAATCCCAGTCATCCATCCGTGACAATGAATTACGTCTGGTTGCCAGCCCAATTTCTTCACGGTTTCCAATACTCCTCTTGAGAAGAACATGGATCGCTCATCGTTGTCTGGAAAACAATTGCCTTTATCGTCGTGCAAGGTTGTTTTGCGTTTGAAATAGTCATCATTGTCTATGAAATATACTTGCATCCTTGCAGCCGCAACGGAAGCCACTTTGATAATCAGTGGGTGGTCGTGGTCATCGATGCAAATATTCAGTCCTGATAGACGAATAACTTCATGCAATTGGTGTCTTCTTTCGTTGATTGCACCAAAACGAGGTGTAAACACACGAATTTCTTTTCCAAGATCTTGAACAAGTGGCGGTAATCTGCGCGCTGTCGATGAAATATCGGATTTCGGTAAAAAAGGGAAGATTTCTTGCGAAATAAAAAGGATTTTTTTCTTTTCCATTCAGTAGTGATAGGAGTACAAAATTAAGAAATTTAAATGAACTTTCATAAAAAG
>JBIIAG010000067.1:0-3914 GCA_044240055.1 Crocinitomicaceae bacterium
CCATTGTTAGGCTTTAAATTGAATCAATTTCTTGAAACAAACGGTTAGTAATTTCATCAATACTTCCAATTCCATTGATGGATATAAACTTATTTTGTGCGTGGTAAAACGATTTTACAGGAGCTGTTTCTTGGTTGTATACATTGATTCTTTTCTCAATCACCTCTGGATTTGCATCGTCTGCTCTTCCACTTACTTCTGCACGTTTCAACAAACGCGTTTTCAACTCATTCTCTTCGACTTCCAATGCCAACATCACGCTGATGCCTGTTCCTAATTCATTTAAAAAAACATCTAAAGCTTCTGCTTGTGCATTTGTACGCGGGAATCCATCAAAGATGAAGCCTCTTGGTGACTCATGTTTTACCACTTCTGAACGCAACATGTCAATTGTTACTGAATCTGGAACGAGTTGACCCTGATCCATGTAACTTTTCGCCAATGTTCCAAGTTCGGTTTCGCCTTTAATGTTCGCGCGGAAAATATCTCCTGTCGAAAGGTGAACCAATCCATATTTTTCAATCAAACGTTCCGATTGCGTTCCTTTTCCTGCTCCTGGAGGTCCAAATAGTACAATGTTTAACATAAGTCAGTCTATTAATTGATAAATCTCTTTTAAATTTCTACCTAATTCGTTGTAATCTAGACCATAGCCTACAACAAATTTATTCGGAATCTCCATCCCGATGTACTTCGGTCTGTTTTTCCCCAAATATGCCTCCGGTTTGAACAACAGGGTACATATTTCAATGGATTCTACATCTTGTGTTCTCAATAAAGTCAAGACTTTATCGATGGTAATTCCCGTGTCGACAATGTCTTCTAAAATCACCACAGATTTATGTTTCAAATCTGCATTCAATCCAATTAATTCATCTACACGTCCCGTTGTGCTTGTACCTTGGTAAGAACTCACTTTTACAAAGGAAATCTCCACATTGGACGTGATGCACTTCATTAAATCCGCTGTAAACATAAAGGAACCATTCAAAATGGATAAGAAAATCACATTTTTTCCGTGGTAGTCCTTTTCCAAGTCCTGTGCTAATCTTTCGACTGCGGATTGAATTTCCGCTGCACTGATGTAGGATTGAAATTGTTTGTCATGAATGGTGCGCACATCTTTCATATGAATGCAAAGGTACGATTTTAGGGACGTAATTGAAAATTTTCTTTGAATTCCATTGGTTTAATTTCCTTGCTGTATCTTTGCTGCATGGAAGCAATTTGGTACGGTAATAAAATGAAAGTGGGAGTTCTTGGTGGTGGACAACTCGGACGCATGCTCATTCAAGAGGCAACGAACTTGAATATTCAACTTCACATGATGGACGGCGACGCCTCTGCTCCATGTGCGCACCTCGCTCATTCCTTTACCTTTGGTTCCATTACCGATTATGATGCCGTTTACGCTTTTGGCAAGGACAAAGACCTCATCACAGTTGAAATTGAAAACGTTTCCATTGAAGCTTTGGAAGACCTTGAAAAAGAAGGCGTGAAAGTCTTTCCGCAACCGCGTGTCTTGCGCATCATCCGCGACAAAGGACTGCAAAAACAATTTTATACCGATCAAAACATCCCTACTGCTCCTTTTGCATTCATTGAAAATCGAGTTGATTTATTGGCAAAAGCAAGTTTTCCCATTGTACATAAACTACGTACAGGCGGCTACGATGGAAAAGGAGTGAATATTCTGAAATCAGAGGCGGATGTACAGACATCTTTCGATGAACCGAGTATCATTGAGAACAAAATTCCTTTTCAAAAGGAACTTTCTGTCATCGTAGCTCGAAATGAAAACGGCGAAATGACGACTTTTCCTTGCGTGGAATGTGAATTTAATCCAGAAGCGAATTTGGTGGAATTCTTATTTTCTCCTGCGGACATCAATTCGGACGTTGAACAACAAGCTGATGAAATCGCGAAGGACATCATCCAGAAATTAGACATGGTTGGTTTACTTGCCGTGGAGTTCTTTTTAACAAACGACGGAAGTTTATTAGTGAATGAAATCGCTCCACGTCCACACAACAGTGGACACCACACGATTGAAATTTGCCACACCTCACAATTTGCACAACATTTACGTGCCATCCTCAATTTACCTTTGGGCGATACGTCATTAATCCAATGTGGATCGATGATCAACCTTGTTGGAGAAAAAGGTTTTGAAGGCCCAGCAATCTATGAAGGATTGAAAGACATCTTATCCATTCCCGGTGTTTACCCACACATTTACGGAAAAGAAATCACGAAGTCCTTTCGCAAAATGGGTCACGTCACCATCACCGGTTCAAACATGGATGAAGTCCGTGTAAAGACGAAGAAAGTTCAAGAAAGCATTCGCGTCATCTCATAAAAAAAGGACCACTTTTCAGCAGTCCTTTTCCTTATTTACGTTTACTTAATCTTATTCGATGATCAATTTTTTCGATGTTGTTTGTCCGTTCACTGTCAATTCAACGAAGTAAACACCTGCTTTGAAGTTGCTTGTATTTACGTTGATTTGGTAGTCACCTTGAACTGATCCATATGCTTTCTCGCTGATTACTTTTCCAGCAAAGTCAACTAATTTCATTGAAACGTTTGATGCTTGAGCGACGTGAAGATTAACCGTTGCAGACGTTGAGGCTGGATTTGGATAAACCGTCATCACTTGTGTCAAATCAGTTACAGGCATATCGTTCAACCCACCTACATAGCCATTGGCTACTGCTTCAGCGATGGTTGCACGTCCCGCATTGTCAATTTTTCCAGTTGGATCGATGATCATTCCGATGATGTGCATTTTTGTTTCATCCCATTCTGCTGGTAAAGTAAAACTCATATTCGTTGTATACGTGTCACCAGCAGTTACTGTAGCAGGAAAACTGTTTGGCATTCCACTAAAGCTTGGTGCAATTGCACGTGCCACGTGATCGTACACCATAGTTGATGCTGGAACTGGGTTAGAAAGTGTTTCAAATCCACCCATCACACCATTGTTTCCTCCAGCGTAGGCATTTGATTGACTCCATCCGTTTCCTGTTCCTGTCACCTCGTCTTCGGTTAATACACAAGCTACTTTAAAGTTGCTGTTTGCTGCCATCGCGAAATTTGATGTTATCGATACATTTAACACGCGTGTTGCTGCATCCCACGTTGCTCCGTTCACGATTGTCGCTACTGGAGGAGTTTGTAAACGTGTGAAGAAATCCGGACTCATTCCAGAAGGATCTACATCTGGTAAACGGTCAACAACAGCACTTGGATAACCATTTATTAATCCACCAATTCCAGCGTCGTAATCAGTTACAGTCATTGGATCACCATTGTGCACCGCGATTCCAGCCCAATATTGATCGTATTTCGTTTCGAATAAGTCCATAAATACAGCACCACGTGGACACCACTGACACCAAGTACCTGTTCCTTCTTCACCAACAACCATTTTACCAACTGCAGGAACAACTGGGTCAATTTGACCTGATAAGGTATTGTCACCCGCGATGTCATCATTTCCACCGTTGATATTTGAAATCGTTGCTGTGTATGTCTGATTTCCTGGAACCAAAATGTTCGCTGGCATATTTACGGTGTATGTTCCAATACTCGCAATGTTCACTCCGGTTACAGAGAATGGGTAGTTTTGCCCATTGTAAGAAAGATTGGCATTAAAAGAGGTAATTGGCGTTGCACCTGCATTTAACACATTCACTTTCGGCGTCACGTTTTGTCCAGCAATTTCACCACCCATGTCAACACTTGCAATCATGGCGTTCAAATTCGGAAGCGTGTACGTTTGATGGTCAAAACTTACGTTATCCACAAAATATTGACTATTTTGAACCGGGAAGAAATCCACAGACGCCATTGTGTTAATAGCATTTGTCCAAGAACCAACGAGCGCACCGTTGATATATGCTTTCCAAATG
>JBIIAG010000038.1:0-12758 GCA_044240055.1 Crocinitomicaceae bacterium
CCGTTTTTTAATTCTTGTGCAATGCGTTGCGCAATGCCATTTTTGTCGAGTGCCATATCGTCTGTGCTTAATCGTTCTTTCTAACTGTTCGTTGCTCGATTCTTTTCTCGAATTTTTCTCCTTGGAAAATGCGTTGAACGAAAATTCCAGGTGTATGTATGTGATTTGGATCCAAAGTTCCTGCGGGAACAAGCTCCTCGACTTCTGCAACAGTGATTTTACCAGCCATGGCCATCATTGGATTGAAATTTCGTGCTGCGGCCTTGTAAATCAGGTTTCCTTCTGTATCGCCTTTCCATGCTTTCACAATAGCAAAATCTGCTGTTAACGCAGCTTCTAAAATGTGTGGTTTTCCGTTGAATACACGTACTTCTTTTCCTTCAGCTACCTCTGTCCCATATCCCGCTGGTGTAAAAAATGCAGGGATTCCTGCGCCACCAGCTCGGCATCTTTCGGCTAAACTACCTTGAGGAATGAGGTCGACTTCTAACTCACCACTAAGCATCTGACGTTCAAATTCATCGTTTTCTCCGACATAAGAACTAATCATTTTTTTCACTTGCTTCGCTTGTAACATTAGTCCGATCCCAAAATCATCTACACCAGCGTTATTGCTAATGCAAGTCAGGTTTTTCGTTCCCAATTTTACTAATTGTCCAATGGAATTTTCTGGTATACCACAGAGACCAAATCCACCTAACATGAGTGTCATCCCGTCTTGAATACCAACTAACGCTTCTTCTACGTTTTTTACAACTTTGTTCATATGTTAAAATTCAAATGGTACTTCGGACTCATCCACAGTTTCTGGTTGTGGAGCATCTACACAATCGTATGCAGTGGCATCGTAATCATCTGGAGGTAGAAAATCGCGTGTGGATAAACCCATTGGATCTTTGTAAACTCGTTGCATATAATATCCATAAATCGGTAAGGCCATGCGTGCCCCTTGTCCCCAATTCATGC
The DNA here is from genome assembly GCA_044240055.1 of Crocinitomicaceae bacterium. GTDB lineage: Bacteria > Bacteroidota > Bacteroidia > Flavobacteriales_D > Crocinitomicaceae > UBA952. The sequence continues at coordinate 967 of JBIIAG010000038.1, forward strand.
TTTGAAATCGTACAGCTCTATCTTCTGCTCCAACCCATACACCAGTTACAAGACTAGGAGTTATACCAATAAACCATCCATCAGAGTTATTTTGAGTAGTTCCAGTTTTCCCAGCGGTAGGTGCGGTAATACCACCCCAACTTCTTCCACTACGAAGACTTCCTGCCGTACCGAATTGAACAACACCCTTCATCATTTTTAAGATTTCGTAGGCTACGGTAGAATTAAGTGCTTGTTCACGGTACTCTGTAGCACTATAGATTACTTTTCCATTACGGTCTGTAATTCGTTCAATGGTAGTTGGACGAACATAGATTCCATTATTCGGGAAGATGCATTGTGCGGCAACCATTTGATATAACGAAAGGTCCATACTTCCCAAACACATGGATGGAACGACATCGTTTTTATTCAATTCGATTTCGGTTTTTCTTAACAATTTTTCAATTTGAAATGGACCACCACTTTTTTGAACTGGATTATATGCACCCATTCGCGCCATAACAGCAACAGTAGTTGGATTGGAGGATTGTGCTAATCCATCTTTTACAGATCCTGCAGGTGTCCCTTGAGGACAATATTGTCCAACTACTTTGTTTTGGTCATTGACTAAATCAACACAATATTCACCAGCCGAAAACGTCGTACAGGGATTCACTACTTTCATCGATAATGCTGCAGCGTATACAAATGGTTTGATTGTAGATCCAACCTGACGTTTACCTTGGCGTACGTGATCATAACCGAAGTGTTTGAAATTCACACCACCCACCCAAGCTCTAACAAAACCAGAAGAAGGATCAATAGATAGTAGTCCAGCGTGTAGAAATGCTTTGTAATAACGAATTGAATCATTTGGTGTCATCGTCGTATCACGCTCGCCTTTCCAGGAGAAAACAGTCATCAATGTCGGCGTATCGAAACTTTTTCTTATTTCTTCATCTGAATAACCAGCTAGGGTCATATTTTGAAATCGACCAGAAGAAGTTTGAGCTGACTCCATAATTTGGTTCACCATTTTTGTTTCAATGGAATTTGCAAATGGATAATTCTTCACGCGACGGTTATTGATGTCGAATTGTGGTTGTAAATCTTCTTTGAGGTGACGTTCTACTGCATATTCTGCATGTCGTTGTAAGGAAGGATTCAAGGTTGTATAGATTTTTAATCCATCATTATAAATATCAAAGGGTTCTCCTTCTTCATTCAGGTATTTATAGGTTCCGTCTTCATTTTTCGATTGAAGTATTTGTGTAACTTCTTTTCGCAAGGACTCACGGAAATACGGAGCCATTCCTTCTTTGTGATCTAGTGATTTGTAGTTGATCACAATAGGAAGATCTTTCAAGCGATCATATTCTTCTTGTGTTATTTTATTTTTAATTCCTTCATTTTCAGACTTGCTATTTTTTAGCCATTGAAATAAAACTTGATTTCTTCTGGAATGAGCTCTCAAGGAATCTTCCGCGCGTATGTCAGCCATTTGTTCGGCCGTTACTTTTTCCGGGGCAATTCCTGCACGTTCAGCAGCTTTGTTTCTATAATTTTTTATTTTGAATTTATACGGGTTAAATAAATCTGGATTTTTACACATCCCAACAAGTACTGCTGCTTCAATTTTGGATAATTCTTTTGGACGCTTGTTGAAATAAACACGAGAAGCATTTTCGATTCCTACGGCATTATATAGGAAGTCGAATTGGTTCAAATACATCGTGATAATTTCTTCCTTTGTAAAGCGCTCTTCTAATCGTTTCGCAATGATGTTTTCTCTCGCTTTTTCATTTAAGCGACGAAATTTACCGAAAATACCACCTGTTGGCAAGTCAAAACTTTCTCCATTATTACGTGCTAACTCTGCCAATTGGCGTTGTCTTAACGTGTAAATTAATTTTGCTAACTGTTGTGTAATTGTTGATGCTCCACCTTTTCTTCCTAAACTGGCAAAAGACCGAACGAGTCCTTTAAAGTCAACACCTGAATGGCTGTAAAAACGTTCGTCCTCTGTTGAAATTAAGGCATCAAAAACATAAGGTGAAATTTCACGGTATTTAACACTTGTGCGATTCACAGACCAAAATCTTCCAATCACTGTATCCTCTTTCACACTTTTTTTTGCGATAATCAAAGATGCTTGTAATTCTGGAGGATTATCTAAACTAACTACGGACGGTAAAGAATCCTCCGATTGTAATAACAATAATCCAGTAACAAGAATAAAAGGGATTAATGAAATACCCCAAAAAATTTTAGTATACTTTTTAGATTCTTCTTCGGTCATTTTTACTTCCTTATTTTTCATTACTCTAAATTAACGACAATTATCTTAATACATCTTTGCGTTGACTATCTAATTTTAATAGAATAAACATCATCATACAAAAGGACATCATGGAGGATCCACCGTAGCTAAAGAACGGCAATGGAATTCCGATAACGGGTGCAAAACCAATGTTCATTCCGATGTTAATGGCGAAGTGATAAAACAAGATCATTCCAACGCAATAGGCATAAACCCGGTTAAAAATGGACCGTTGTCTTTCGGCAATAAGTATGATTCGAATCAGCATGAACAGGTAAAGTCCAAATAAGAAAATGATTCCGACAAACCCCCATTCTTCGGCAAACGGACAGAAGATGAAATCGGTTTCACTTTCAGGAACGTGGTTACTTTCTACACTAGAAACAGAAGCCTTGTTGTATCCTTTCCCAAGTAAACCTCCTGACCCAACAGCGGCCATTGCTCTATTTCTGTTGTAATCTTTCCCGTTTGGGTCTTCACGCAAACCTAGAAATAATTCAATTCGATCTTTCTGGTGAGTTGCTAAACTATTAAATCCATTATCAACAATAAACGATAGACTACTCGTTAAAATGAATCCAAGGACAATAATGACTGTTCCTCTTGTCCGCTCTCTTTTTGCAGAAAAACGTTGTAAAAATAAGATGGCCAGAATGGAGAAAATCAAAAGGGTAGAAATCACCCCAATTGACCCGGATACAGGGAATGGCAAAAAGAAAAAGTCTAATTGTACAGAGTTTAAGAGTAGTGTAATTACACTAATGAAAATTGTCACGAAGAGAATAGGAATAAAGTGACTTCCAACCCAGGTTTCTTTAAATCGGACACCCGGAATACTATTCACAAAACTTAAAATAATGGGATCAAATGTTAATCCTTCGCGGTACATCACAAACAAGAACGATGTAAAAACGACAAACGTTCCTGCATCTGGTTGTAGTAAAATAAGGACCATTGGCACCAATAATATAGCGCTTGCGGTCATCACACTACTAATGTTTTGTTGCTTCACACTAATCTCACTGATGTATTTTGCTAATAGAAGAGCGGTCGAAATCTTAGCGAATTCGGCAGGTTGAATACCCATAGTTCCTATTCCTATCCATGCGCGAGCTCCATGTACTGCAGGCATGAACAATACAATTACCAACAGTAACAAGGTGAAGCCATATATTGGAAACGCAAACCGCCTATAAATATCTGAATCAATTAAAAAAACAATGATTCCCAAGAACAAGGAAACGACAATCCATATTAATTGTTTACCATACATCATGGATACATCGTAAATAGCGGGATGTAAATCATCATAAGCAACGGAATACAAAGTAGCCATTCCCGTTACTAACATCACCATAAATGTGATAAATAACGGCCAATCAAGGTGTTCGACTAAACTTTCTTCCTTTCTCATTCTCCAGGGCTTGAAATGTAAGCTAATTTGGCATCTATAATCCGCTTCTCTTTATCCTTATCCGAGACTTTACGCTTGATGTATTTTTCAATCATAAGACTTGCAATTGGAGCTGCCCAAGTTCCACCAAATCCCGCATTTTCAACAAATACTGCAATGGCAATCTTCGGATTATTCATTGGTGCAAATGCAATAAATACGGAGTGGTCCTCACCATGTGGATTTTGAACGGTTCCAGTTTTACCACAAATCATGATTTTTTCTAGTCGTGCCATACTTGCTGTACCACCACTTTCATTCACTACGCGACGCATACCTTCGATTACGGGAGTGAAGTAGCGTGAATTCACCATTGTGCGTTTTTTCGTTCTGTATAGTTCTAATGGTCCCTTCCGGCCAATTGACTTCACAAAGTGTGGGACATAATACCATCCTTTATTTGCGATAATTGCGGCAATATTTGCCATGTGCAATGGAGTCAATTTCACTTCACCTTGTCCAATTGAAATGGAACGTATTGTAGAAAAAGCCCATTGATGGTGACCATACCATTTATCATAGTATTTTGCATCCGGGATCAATCCTGGGCGTTGACCAGAAACATCCGTATCGAGTGTTTTTCCCAATCCGAAACTGTTCATATAGCGATGCCATTTATTTAGTCCATATTCAGCATCCGCAAATGTTCCTTTTTTCTTTCCTTGTTGTATGATGCGGCGAACAACTGCGTAATAGTAAGGATTACATGAATATTGAACTGCTTCTGCCACGTTTCGAGCGGATGGATGATTGTGACAACCTACCATGCTTTTATCACAAGGGAATCCGGAATTTTCAGTAATCACCTCTTCTTGCATACCAATCAATGACTGCACCAATTTGAATATGGATCCTGGTGGATATTCTGCCTGTAAAGGACGAGGAAACAAAGGCATGTTTTTGTTCAATGCAAGTTTCGGATAGTTTTCGCTAATGTTTCTTTTTCCCACCAACATATTTGGATCGTAGGAAGGAGCGGATACCATGGCTAAAATTTCACCTGTAGAAGGCTCAATAGCAACAATACAACCTTTCTTGTTTTTCATTAATTTTTCACCGTAGGACTGGATAATCATGTCCATTCCCAGTTTTAAGGGTTCTGCTTGACGTGCAGTGGTATCATACTTTCCATCGGCGAAAGGTTCAATGGCGTTGTTCAATGCAGAGGTAACAATATACTTGATTCCTTTTCTTCCTCTTAACTCACGCTCATAGAATTTTTCGATTCCAGAACGACCAATATTATCACCTGGTCTATAAAAGCGATCTTCATCGACTTCCTCTCTATTTACTTCAGATAAATAGCCCATGATATTTGCCCCACTTTTAAACGGATAATTCCGCATACTCGTCACCTTTTCATAAAAACCAGGAAAATTCTCTAGGTGAGGAGCAATGCTAGAAATTTCCTCCAATGTCAATTCTTTCAAAAAAGGATATTTGCGTATCTTTTGATAATTCGATGTGCGTTTCCCCGTGATTTTATTATAGTATGTTCCTTCACCTTTGACAATTTCTTTAAAGCGATTTCGAACATCTTCAACGGTCCAACCAATGAGTTTTGCGAAAGCAACAGTGTCTAGGTTTTTAATTTCATCCTCGACCATCATTAAATTGAAGTAGGTTCGATTCGAAACGATTTTCATGCCATTTCGGTCAAATACAACTCCTCGAGGCGGGGTGATTTCAATTCGTTTTTCTGCTACCTCATGGGCACGAAGCGTCCAGGTATCATCTACCACCTGCATGTAAAACAAACGAAATGTGTACAAGAAACCCACCAAAATGATGAATGCCAAGATTACATAACGCCTGATATCGAAATTCATTTCGTTTTGGATTTTTTAATCAAGAAGCTTTGCAGCAATAAACAAATCAAAAAGGAAGGTAAAGCACTGAAGATTGTTTTTTGAAGGATAAAAAACAATTGGTTAAACTGGAATATTTCGATGAGGAAAAACCAAACGTGATGTATGAGCAATAGAATTCCAAACACAAACGTAAACCAGCGATTTCCCATATCGAACACATTGGGTTCTTTTAGTGGATCATATCCTTCTCGTGGACCGTAGAATTTAAAAACGATTGGACGAAAGTATGCCATCATTACCAGAGATGATGCGTGAAGTCCATATGTATTTGAAAAAATATCAATAATGATTCCCATCAAAAAGGCTAGTCCCATTAATGAAATTACGCCCATTTCGAAAGGCAGTAACATAATAAATAGTGGGTGAATCATTAAGTGAAAACCGTAACCAATTTCCAACTGGTTAAAAATCAAGGTTTGTAGTACAACAAACACAAAGAATCGAATGATATTTTTGGTTAAGTTATTCATCTCAATAAATCTTCTTCTTCATCCGGTGGAATTTGTCCCTCTAGCTCCAGTTGTTCTTCAATCATTAGATTTTTAACGACGTAAACACGCTGTAAAGTCCGGTAATCTTCAGCATATCGAACAACAACATTCCAAAGTGGCTCTCCTTCAATAGATTCAATACGCTCGACTTTTCCAACCGGAATTCCTTTGGGGAAAATCCCTGACCCGCCACGCGTTACTATCCGCGACCATTTTTTAATGCGCAAATCATTGGAAATTCCATCTATCGATCCGCGTCTCGGGTCGTGACCGTCCCATTTCAATATACCTGAAAGGTGAATTGGCTCAATGATGACATCGATGTTAATGTCCTTCGTTAGAACAGATTTAACGACACAATAATGCTCGCTGGTATTGTGAACAATCCCAACGACTCCTTTGTCCGAAAAAACGCCCATATTCGGCTTGACCCCTTGCTTGCTCCCAATATTTAGGGTGAAATAGTTATTTCTTCTCGTTACGGATGAGTTAATCACCATTCCAGGAATGTAGGTGTATTGTTGCTTAAAAACGGTGTCTTCAACTTTAACTTTTCCAGCACTCAATGTATACATAAACTCTGGAAGCCGCTCTCGCAATCGAATGTTTTCACGCTGCAACGCGTAATTATTTTTGCTTAAATCAAAATGCTTTGTTACATCGTTTTCCCACGTTAGAACCTTTGCAGTGACATTCGATGCGGTCGTCAAGTATTGACTCCTAGGAAAACTTAAAAACTGAACATATAGCACAAGTGAAATCACCTGCAAGGATGCAAAGATTAAAAAGATTTGAAATCGACGTAAAAAGGCAATTAAGTTGCGCATAAAAGCAAAGGTAATGAATGCGTTTTAGAACCCTTCAATCTAAACTTGTTTGATATTAACAAAATGTGGTAATTTATTAATAGTGGGAATGCTTTTTGAAAAGTGTGCTAGGTTTAGTTAGAATTATTCGGTATTGCTTGTTTTATCTTTTGATAATCAATATTGGTTTTAATATCAATGAGTTTTTTAGTGATTAAATGGAATCCTAAACATTATTTTACTTTTGTACAATTCAAAGCTATTCAAACAATTAAAGCACATAAAAGTGAATTTAAAAACATCAATTTTGACTCCCTCTAAAGCAATTAGTTTCATTTTAGTATTATTGATATCCTCCATTTTATTAGGAAGCTCCACCAATTCATTTAGTCATAAAAAAGACGCTAAAAAATCTACTTTCCGCGTTGTAGCTTATTTCCGAGGAGATATAAAAGAGGTTCAAAAATATGATTATGAAAAAGTGACCCACCTGATTTATTGCTTCATGTATTTAAAAGGGAATCAAATTGGTTTTAAAAATGAGGATAGTGAAAACACGTTAAAAGAATGTCTAGCGTTAAAGAAAAAATACCCAAGCTTGAAAGTATTGATTGCCATAGGTGGTTGGGGCGGTTGTGAGACATGTTCAACTGTTTTTTCTAGTCAAGAGGGTAGAAATGAATTTGCCAATTCTGTTAAATCGGTCTTAGTAAAATACAAGGCTGATGGTATCGACATAGATTGGGAGAGCCCCGTTATTGGTGGTTTTAAGGATCACAAGGCTTCTCCGGAGGATAAAGGTAATTTTACTGAGCTTATTCTTACGCTAAGAAAAAAACTTTCGAAGAAATATGAAATCTGTTTTGATGCTAACTCAACTAAGGATTTTATGGATCAATCAATCGATTGGAAAAACGTATTGCCGCATGTGGACTTCGTGAATTTAATGACATATGGTTTACCAACGAATAAGCGAGGTCATACCGGACATCACACCGCTTTGTTTAGTTCACCGATGCAAAGTGAGAGCATTGATAAATCAATCAAGTATTTGGATAGTTTGGGTCTGCCTAGAAGCAAATTTTTGATTGGCGCTGCTTTTTATTCATTTGTTGTCCAAGAGGTCGATAGTTTGAATAATGGATTAGGTCAAAAAGGAAAATTTCTGTCAAATGTTAATTACAACAAATTAATCGTCGACTACACTGAGGCCAATGGATACAACTATTTTTGGGACAGTATTGCTTGCGCACCATTTCTTTACAATTTGAATCGGAAAATATTCGTCACTTTTGACAACGAACGTTCGGTTTCCTTAAAAACCAAATACGCCATTGAAAATCATTTGGGTGGAATTATGTTTTGGCGTTTAAATGGTGACATGTATGCGAATGGTTTACTTGATGCAATTGACATGCAAGTTAAAAACCTCTTGAAATAAATCTAGAATCTATTTTTTTCCTTGTTGTTAAGACGAACTCATCAACTTATTCCCCACATTAAGTGGGCCAATGAGCACATTAAAACATCATCAAATTCTTATTCTAACTCAAGTAAATACATCGTTACAATGATTTCATACGTGGATTCGCTTAGCTCATCCAGTAATCTCACGAGTGAATTAGCACATTGACACATTAGTTCTTTAGCACATTAAACGAGGATTACTCGCTATCGCTCGTGTTCCCTATGGGGTGTCGCTTCAAAGAATCAAAAAGCTAAGCTGCTGCGCATCTTTGGTTTTTTTGTTTCACGTCGCTAACAAAAGCGAGCTTTTAACGCGCGTGTAAACAAAAAAAGCCAGCCTAAAGGCTAGCTTTTTGATTCTTTGGCGGAGAGAGCGGGATTCGAACCCGCGATAAGCTTTAGGCCTATACACACTTTCCAGGCGTGCTCCTTCAACCACTCGGACACCTCTCCAGGTATTTTGTGGAGTGCAAAAGTAATGAAAAGTTCTGATTACTCAAGAACCATAGATCAGAAGTCCAATGGAGAAGTAAATAAATAAACCAATGATATCGTTTAATGTGGTGACAAAAGGCCCTATGGCCAATGCTGGATCTACTTTGTAGCGATTCAGTACGAGTGGAAATAATGTTCCGAAAATCGCAGCGAACAAGATAACCGTGAACAAAGAGATGCTCACCACTATACCAAGTTGTGAATTCTCAAAAACGGAGGCCACGCCGAAAATCAAGGTTGCTAAAAAAAGGCCATTTAACAAGCCAACTTTCGCTTCTCGCCATAATTTAGGAAGTATTCTTCCTAGGTCTTTGTCACCGCGGGCTAGTGATTGTACAACAATTGCGGATGATTGCACACCTACGTTTCCACCCATAGCAGTAATCAAGGGAATGAAAAAGGCCATGGCCGGAATTTTTGTGATGCTTCCCTCAAAATTTGAAATGACTTTAGCTCCAATTGTTCCGCCGACCATTGCAATCACCAACCAAGGTAATCTAGAACGGCTTATGCGCCAAGTACTTGCGTTGGAGTCTACACTGTCCGTAATACCCGTTGCCATCTGGAAATCTTTATCAGCTTCTTCTTTGATGTAATCGACAACGTCATCTAGCGTAATGCGTCCAACTAATTTATTTTGATAATCTACAACTGGAACAGAAACCAAGTCATATTTCTCCATCACCATCGCCACGACCTCAGCTGAGTCACTCGCTTTGACAGAAATGATTTTTTTTGATTGATATATGTCGGCAATTTTTGTAGACGCATTAGCGAACAATAAACGCTTTAAAGATAAAACTCCCAATAAGCGATCTTGCTCATCAACAACAAAAATATTATAGACTTTTTCAACGTCTTCAGCTTGTTTCCGAAGTTCAATGATTGCTCGGTTAACAGGCCAAGATACATGCGCTTGAAAGAACTCTTTTTGCATGAGTCCGCCGGCAGTATCGTCATCGTAATTTAAAAGGTCAACGATGTCTTCGGCTGCTTCATCATCCTCCATTTGAGAAATGACTTCACGTATTTTTTCTTCGGTTAACTCACCAAGGATGTCAGCGGCATCGTCAGAATCGAGGTTTTCGAGTTGGTCTGCAATTTCTTTTGATGATAAAGAGGCTAAGAATCGATCTCGAATTTCTTCGTCCAACTCCATGAGGATGTCGGCTTGCGTTTCTTCATCAACTAAAAAGTATAGGTACCTAGCTTCATCATTGGTAAGCTTATCGATAATCTCCGCTACCTCTGCATGGTGAAGTTCAAGGACGTTTTCGTGAATCCAAGATAGATCTTGTTCTGCGATTTTCGTTCGCAGCAATTGTATGAAATCCTTGGTTAGTTCGAAACGCACGTTCAACTTTTTGCCAAAGATACGGAATTGCCTTTGAAAGGTTCAGTAAATCAAATAATGAAATCGTTAATAAACAGAATAAGTATGTTAATCGTGGCAAAGTTCCTGTACCTGATGGAAAAGGTCGTGTGCTTTGGTTATTTCTTTTATCAGCACATCATCTTTGGCGTTTTTTGTTACCAACTCATGAATTTTCTCGCATTGCTCGGTTAAATTGTTCAGTGATTGTTTCACTTCTGGCTTATCCTTTGAAACTGGAGGCTTTGAATTTGACAGCAAAATTGCTTTAGCTAACAGTTCGCCTGAACGGGTGCGCAATGGAATCAGGTTCCCTTCCTCGGATGGGTGAAACGTTTGTCCCATTACTTTGTGGAAGTCTTTTATTGCCATCCAATTGTCTTTTTCAATTTCACTTAAAAATGGGTCATTAAGTGCTTTTGTGTATTTATCGGAAACAATTCCCCAATCAATTAGGTTGAAGATTCCACTTAAATAATCACCTCTTTTGTTTTGGTATTTTAAGTAATACGCATGCTCCCAAACATCAATTCCTAAAATGGGAATACCACGGTCTTTTGCAATATCCATGATAGGATTATCTTGATTTCCTGTGCTCGTCACCATTAATTTTTTATCAGGTGTCACGATTAACCATGCCCAACCTGAACCAAATCGTGTGCTTGCAGCTTGCGTCAAAGCTTTTTTAAGAGAATCCATGCCTCCGTATTGCGCTTTAATTGCCGATTCAAAAGTTCCTTGAATGACACTTGTTTGCTTGTCTTTTGGCGCTAAAATCTCCCAAAATAAACTGTGATTGTAGTGCCCGCCAGCATTGTTTCGAATCGCATCCGGACGAAAACTAGCATCCATTAATAATTGGTTCATGCTTAAAGAAGCCAACTTCGTTCCAGCGAGTGCTTTGTTCAAATTCGTTACGTACGCTTGATGGTGTTTGCTATGATGTATTTCCATCGTCTGCGCATCAACATAAGGCTCGTAACTTGCATAACTATATGGCAAAGTTGGCAGACTGAATTCTTGCGAAAATAACAAGGTATTTAAAGAAATAAATAGGATGGAAATAAGTGCTTTCATGTGTCGTTTTTTACAAAGTTAAGCGAAAAGCACCCGTAAAAAAAGGGAAGACTGTTAATGACTCGTTAAATGTTTTGTAGATCAACCATGCGCATGGCAATAAATGCTTTTAATACGCGCTCTCCCACATTTGGAACATCAATGTGAATCAGGTAAACACCACCTGAAACAGGTATGTCTGCATGATTAGTCAGTGTCCAATCTTGATAGGTTAACGGATTATCCTTTTTAATGGTTTTCACCAATTTACCACTTGTAGTATAGATTTTTATGGTGCATCGCTCTGGTAAATTAGTAATTTTAACCCGATTATCAAGTTTGTTCCGTTCGTATTCAGAAAATGCTAAATAAGGATTTGGCACCACATTAATCATCGCTAACGCTTCTTTCAATTGGTCTTTTGAACCAACTTTCGTTGCAATGTCATCCATGGACCAACCGTACATTGGTTTACCACC